>JBHELZ010000003.1:0-190456 GCA_046262835.1 Pyrinomonadaceae bacterium | reverse complement strand
AGCCAAATCGGCTTTCAGCGAAACTGTCTTCGCCGGCAGCGCAGTGTTCGGGATGAACCCGTCGTGCAAACATTTCCGCCACCACGATTCAAAGTCAGCTAAAGGGATGAGCACTGGCGAAAGTTCTTGCGACGCTGAAGTATTGTTAGCAGTCCCGGGCTTTTGCGCACTGTTTTCTGTTTTTTCAGCCCCCGACTTCTGACTGCTGCCTGCTCCTGATTTACTACCCCCTACGGCCTCGGCCCTAAGCGCTGCCTGGCCGCTCCAATAATTCCGCACGATGTCATACGGTTTCTGATCGTAGTTGTCACTGAACAGCGCGAGCACTTCATACGGGGTCCGGCCTTCGTAAAGCGGCGCGATCAAAGGCTGCACGATCGTGGACGTACCGTCGGACGCGCGCGCATCGCCCCATGATTCGAGGTAATGCGCCATAGGAATATGCCAGTGACAAATCTCGGACGTTTCGTTGTTGAAGAGATTGAGGTGCGCCCGTAGCTTAACTTTCTCAAGCCGGTTGAAATCCAGTCTGAGATCGACTGGCGTGTTATAGGCCGGATTGCCGCCGATGATGATCAGCGTATCGACTTTGCCCGCATCGATGTCGCCAACCAGTTCGCGCAGCGATTGCATCTGGTCGACTGAATTAGCTTCAAGCGCATCCGTGTAAAAAACAGTCTTGCCGGCATTGCCCAGCGCATCGTTCATCGCGTGGACGAGCGCATGGACTTGGGGAGAAGCAAAGCGGCCCGGAATAACGATGCTCGATCCCTTATGCTGTTGCAGATCGCGCGCAATCGAAGCCAGCCAAGGATAATTGTTCGCAGTGGTTCCACCGCCGTTCGCTCCGAGTTGGCTGGCGAGCGCTGTCGCAATTCCCCGGACTTCGCTCGGCTTAACCGAGAACCGATGGTCGGCGTTTGCTCCAGTTATGGTTGGGGTCGTTTCAATCACGTACAGGCGGTTCATCGTGGCAAGCGCATTCTGCGCCTGATTTACGGGCGAGACGCCCGAGCCACTCTCCCCTTTGTCGCGGTCAGCAACGCGCCGCTTCGCATAATCGCGCGCGTAACGAAGAGTTCCCGGAAACGCCGCGAGAAAGTCCGAACCAAACGATAAAATTCGATCGGCTTTGCTGAAGTCGTAAGTCGTAATCACCGGTTGGCCAAACGCCATCACCGCGCCCGCGCGGCCGTTGTCGCAATTGACGGGTTCGTATTGATGCCACTTCGCTTCCGGGAAATCAGTTAGAATTTGTTTGATTTGGGCGGCGAGCGACGGCGACGTGATCGTCTCAGTCAGAAAACGAAGGCCCGCGCCTTTCGTCGCTTTTAATCCGTCGTTTTCTTTTTCAATTGCACCCCGTATCTCGGCGACGAACGAGGTCCACGGGTGCGTGTCGCCGCGATAGAGTGGTGTCTGCGAACGATCCGGATCGTAAAGCGTCAGGATCGATGCCTGGGAAAAAATGTCGGTTGAGGTGGCGCCGGGATTACTCGGATGATCGGGGTTGCCTTCGACTTTCGTAGGCCGGCCTTCGTTGCTGCGCACGAGCAGCGGCGTCGCGACGCCGCTGAGTGAATAGGCCGTCGCGAAGAAGAGACTCTTGCCCGGAACTTCTTCTTCCGGTTGTTTGACGTAAGGGATTACCTTCTCGGGCGGTTGAATGACGCAACCGCTCAAGCCTGCGAGAGCCAGTGACGCGCCCATCAATTTTAGAAAACTCCTCCGCTCAAGCGGATCGTTCCATTCTTCGGCGGCGTGAGGAAATTCACGTTGCACGAACTCTTCGAAGATAGGTGAGTCAACGAGTTCTTCAAGGCTGCGCCAGTACTGCTTCGGGGCGCGGGCATCTTGCCCGCCCTGGCGAGAAAGACCAAGTATCCGGTCGCGCAACAGCTTGAAATTTATGTGGCGGTCGTTATCCATCTGGTTTCTGTTCCCTCTTTACTGCGAGAGGGGCTTACATCCTCACCGATGACAAGTCGAACAGCTGGTTAAAACATTTGCGGCCTGGATGTGGTACTTCGTTTTCAAATTCATGCCTTCAGCGATCTCTGCTTTTGAACCATTTCGTGCTCGCCATTCCATGTCGAAAACTTTTTCTTTCGGTCGCACATAATTCTCCGGCGCGCGGTGACATTCCAGACACCATTCCATCTGAAGCGACTGTGTCTGTGAAACCACCGGCATCTGATCGATGCGCCCGTGACAAGTCGAACAGCCCACGCCTTTGTTGATGTGAATTGAATGATTGAAATAGGCAAAGTCTGGGAGGTCGTGCACCCGTATCCACTCAAGCGGCTTGCCGGTCTTGAAGCTGGCGCGCACGGGCTCGAGATAGGGGCTGTCGGCCCAGATCTGCTTATGGCAGTTCATGCACACCGCGGTGGCCGGCATACCGGCCGATGCCGAGATTTCGACAGTCGTATGACAATACCGGCAGTCGATTCCATCATCGCCAACGTGATGCTTATGACTGAATTGAATTGGTTGCTGGCGCTCGATGTAAGCGCCCGTGTTCCAGCCAGAACGCGCGATTTCCGCCGTAACCCATAGGGCGGCGAACAGAATAAAAATTGCGCCGAAGATTGTCGTGCGCGCGAGATAGTTTGTGCTGTGCCGAAAAATCTGTGGCATCGCCGCCTGACAATACCGAATCGTTAATCAGACGGAGTCGTCCGTCTATCGTCGCGCCGGGGCGGGGCCCGCAGTGCAGATGCCGCCTCTAAACGCTAATCACTAAAAACTAAAAATTTTAATTTCTCTGGTGCGATTACTTTAACGACATGCGCAACTTTTTTCAAACCACGACTGATTTGCGTGGTACAGTGAACGCCACAAATGTTCATTGGACATTATGCGGTAGGACTCGCATCGAAAAATTTCGCGCCCCGCGCTTCAATGGGGGTGTTAATCGCCGCGCCGATATTGCTTGACCTCCTGTGGCCCATTTTTATTTTGCTGGGATGGGAACATGTGTCAATCGCGCCCAACAACAATCCCTTTCTCAGGCTGCAATTCGATTCATACCCGATCTCACATGGACTGGTAGCCGTGCTTGGATGGGCGACGCTGTACGCATCGGTCTATTTCGGATTTACCCGTTACATCGCGGGAAGCATTGTTATTTGGATTGGCGTGGCCAGTCATTGGGTGATGGATTTCATCGTTCACAAAGCTGACTTGCCGCTTGACGCGAAGAGTCGTTTGGTCGGGCTCGGTCTATGGAACCATCGTTGGCTGACCATCACGATAGAATTAACGCTGTTTGCGATTGCGATTTGGACTTATCAAAAACAAACGCGTTCACGGGACAGAATCGGTCTGTATGTCTTCCTGGCTTTCGTTCTGTTTCTGCTGCTGGCTTATATAGGAGCGTCGTTCGGTCCGCCACCGCCGACCGTAAACAAACTGGCTATTGTCGCGCTGTTGACCTGGCTTATGATTCCCTGGGCCTGGTGGTTTGATAATCATCGGGAAGTGAGACAGAGCCCCGAGTTAAACTGAGCGGATTAGACTGAAGCGTAAGCGCCCGGATCAGACTGAAGCGCAAGCGGCCTTGCTTGCTTCTTGAAGAAATCGCCCTTCCCGCATACAAAGTCCTGTAATTCATTGAGGACGGCAACGGGGACACTGGCGCTCCCGTTGTTCAAACGCGCGGCCGGCTAATCAAATTTATTACGGCAACAAACAATGCGGCGCCGACGATCGACCAGATGATCGGGAACCGCATCCCGGCCACGGGCAGGGCCATAAGTTCCGGTAGCCCAAGCTTCCCAGCGAGCCACGAGCCCAGCAGCGCGCCGATAAATCCGAGCGCGATTGACACCAGACATCCCCCGTGCGAATAACCGGTGATGGCCTGACCTATCGCGCCGCAAATACCGGCAATCAGCAACAACAACAATATTGGAATAAGCATGACTGTTCCTTCCTTTCACCCGGGGCGAATAACTTAATTGCCCCACAAGAATTGCTTGCCTTAGCAAACCTGCTGAAATCGCCTTGAAAACAGCTGAATCTATGGTCTTCCCAAAGAGCGGGCGCGATAGATATAATGGTCGTGCCCGTTTGGTTGGCACCTCTCCTTCCCGAGCCTGACCTTTTCGCGCAACCTATTCTAGGAGCAAAACCTGATGACGAAAATTTTCTCGATCTCTCTCATTATTCTCTTAGCTTTTTCTCTCGCTCTGGCGCAAGAGCCGAGTCGCAACGACCCGCCCAGTACCGGCATTGCGCCAAAAGCCATTAACGGAATCGGCCGAGCCGACGTTCGCGTCCGCGATG
The DNA here is from genome assembly GCA_046262835.1 of Pyrinomonadaceae bacterium. Lineage (GTDB taxonomy): Bacteria > Acidobacteriota > Blastocatellia > Pyrinomonadales > Pyrinomonadaceae > UBA11740. Next base: position 186,166 of record JBHELZ010000003.1, on the reverse strand, counting down.
AGAACGGCAATCCTATCAAAGATGCGTACGTCAAACTAGAATCAACCCGCACGGACGGTTTCTTTTGTGAGAGTTGGAATAATACTGACGCTCACGGCATCGCCGGACTGTTGCCTATTCATGTGGGTAACCTGAAGTTGAAGATCAAAGCGAAGGGCTATCAAAGCCAGGAGCTGGAAATCCCCTTCGATCAGTTAGGCGATCCGGTGCGAGTGACTCTGAAGAGGAAGTAACGATGGCGCGAAGCAATCTGACTTTCGCTCCGGTTTCGTAGGCCGGATTAAACGATTAACAACTTAAGCGAGCTCCGCAGGAGCGCAAGGTTTGAATGCGAACATGGCGCTCGTTCGGAGCTCAAAATCTTTTAGGCTGAATCGGTTATATCCTGACGGAGGCGATGTTAGGGCGCTTGAGTGTTTGAGTTCGGCCTTCAGGCAGTTTACCCTAAACGCAGAACGCCAAACTACGCCCCCATTGGCTGAACAGCCTTCTTATCCGGCGCGTAGTAAAGAATTCGATTACAGTTGTCGCAGGTGATGATCTCTTCGCCGCGGCGCACCTCAGACATGATCTGCGGCCGCAGCGACATGTAGCAGGCCATGCAGGCGCCGTTGCGGGCTTCCGCGAGGGCGACACCGTCGCGAATGCGAGCACTAATGCGCTTGTAAAGCGCGCTGGTTGCCTTCGGCAATTCTCTCAACAGCCGCTCGTGTTCCGCTCGGGCAGCTTCCAGTTGCTGTTGCTGCGCCTTCGCCTGCTCGTCGAACGCTTCAAAACTCGCTTCCATTTCATGACGCAGCTTTTCAACTTCCGGAGCGCGTTCGGCCAATTCTTTCTCGGCAGTTTCATATATTTCCATCTGCTCGAGTACCTGCGTTTCAAACGCCGAGATCTGCTTGCGGGCGGCGTCGGCTTCGCGGATGGCGGCGGTATATTCATCCGGTTTCTTCGCGGCCATCAGATTTCGATCGGCACGCTCGGCGCGTTGCTTCTGCTCAAAGATTTCTTTTTCCACCCGCGCTCGTTCTTGAAAAGCCGTGTCGCGGCGCTCTTCCAGCGCGCGAATTTCAAAGGCGCGCTGATCGAACTCTTTTCCGATCTCAACGCGCCTTTGTGGAATGCTTTCTATTTCGGCTTGTAGCGTTCTTATATTCGTATCTGCGTTTTGCAAAGCGATTAACTGCGATAACTCCGCTTTCACTCTTTATCGACTCCTCAGATATTTGGTTTTGTTAATAATGGCATTCATGCAAACCAATAATCACACATAGAGAGGGGCAGGTGCAAGGCGTTGAGGATTGCCACAGCCGGTAGGGCGGAAATCGCCTACAGTTTTCTTGAGTAAAACGATAGTCTCTCGTAAATGCATGTCAGCTAAAGCTTGGGATGATCAGGCGAGTCGGCCTGACGACGGTTACGTTCTTATTTCATCCGGCCGCTTCGAGGACTCAATGTTTAATTCTACTTCGATCCCACCGATGAATCCGGTGGCTATTTTCGATCGTCCGCGCGGCGGAATTGATCGTAAAGGAATTCGCATCGAACAATTCGGCCTTCGATTTATTCCTTTCTAATCCCCATTTGCTGAGGTAATCTCCTTGCATGCGACCACAAATGAATCGATTGATGTTTGGGTGCGTCGTGACTCTCGTTTTGTCGGCGACGGCGCGGGCCCAGACCCAGACCCCATCTCCGAGTCCCGCCGCAACGCCACCCTCAAGCGATATCTTTATCGTGGAGGTGAAAACGAAATTCGACCGTAAGCAAAGAACCGATGAGTTGAAATTTGGCGAGCCTAAGAAGATTACAGACTTTGTCGGTTACAACAATCAGCCCTTCTTCATGCCGGATGGTCACAGCATTCTCTATACCTCAATCAGAAATAAGCAGGCGGACATATATCGCTACGACAGTCGCGCAGGCACAACTACACAGGTGACCAACACCTCAGAAAGTGAATATTCGCCGACCTTAATGCCCGATCGAAAGAATATGTCCGTCGTGCGCGTCGAAAGTGATGGGACGCAGCGCCTGTGGAAGTTTCCACTCGAGGGCGGACCACCGTCATTGATTCTGGAAAATATTAAGCCAGTCGGATATCACCTCTGGATCGATGATTACACCCTTGCACTCTTTATTCTGGGGGCTACAGGCAAGCCGAACTTTCTCGAAGTCCTGGATATGCGCACTCAGAAATCACAATTCGTTACCGACAATCCGGGTCGCATCCTGCGCAAGGTTCCCAATCAAAGCAAGTTTAGTTTCGTTCACAAAATTGACGACGCAAACTGGCAGATCAAGGCGTTTGATTTGCGCACGCACACGGTTGCATCATTAATCGCAACTCTTCCGGGCGCCGAAGACTATGCCTGGCTGCCTGACGGCAAATTGTTGATGGCAAAGGATTCGAAGTTATTTGCGGTTATTCCGTTGGTCGGGGACAAGTGGACGCAAGTAGCGGATTTTTCAAAAGCGGGAATCAAACGAATCACGCGCATTGCCGTGAATGGAAACGGTAGCCGCATCGCGATCGTCGCGCAATAGATCGCCGCCGTATTGACTCAACGTTTAGATGAGATCGCCAAAGCGGTTTTGAAGCAGAGCAGCAACGACGATCGCGGCCGTCTCAGCGCGGAGAATGCGGCCGCGGAGCGTCACGATCCTCCAATCCGCTTCGCGCGCCTGATCAATCTCGTCTTCTGTCCAACCACCTTCAGAACCGACTACAGCTGTGATGTCACATGGCTCTTCCGCTTGTCCGGCCGCAACCGCTAGCGATGTTCCGCCTCGCTCTGAAAACATCAAACGCAGTTCATCGCCTTTCCGCCGCATAATTAAATTATCGAAGGGGAGCGGGGCTTCAATCTCCATCAAACGGGCGCGGCCACACTGCTTTGTCGCTTCCAACGCGATTCGTCGCCACCGCGTGACCTTGTGGCCGGCATCATCATCGTTGCGGCGGCGCACGTCCCCGCGTTGAGTTGCCAGGGGGATGACGCGAGCAACACCCAGCTCCGCCATCTTCTGCACGACGAGGTCAAACTTTTCACCCTTCAGGAGGGCAACCGCGAGCGTGAGTTTAAGGGGTGATTCCCCTCGCGCCGGTTCGACTTCGCCGGTCACCGATACTTCACTTGAGTCTCGCGCAAGATTTTCGATGTTGCCGCGAACCTCACGACCGGTGCCGTCAAAGACATAAACCTCGTCGCCACTTTTCAGGCGCAGCACGTCGCGCGCGTGTCGTGTTTCTTCTGCGCTCAACGCTACCGACTTAGCGTCGAACGAAAATGCCTGCGGAGGTGCATAGAATCTGCGACGAGTCATAACGAGTTTTGTCAGATGCTCGACGGTCGTGGAGGGAACTGTCAAACCATGCGCGCCCTAACCGTCCGGCGGCTGATACTGTTTTTGCCCATTCAGATTGTCAGCGCAACCCACTCCCCATCTTGATCAAACTCGAAATCCAGGACAGCCAGCTCAAGCAAGCGCGACTTAACCATTTCGATCTGCGAATCGAGAATTCCGGAAAGAACGAGCCGTTCACAGGTCGCGCCGAGGAGCGACGGCAACAGCGCGACGATCACGGGCGCGGTCAGATTTGCGCACACCAGGTCAGCCGACGATGTCTCGTTGGTTATCGTGCCAACATGGAAATTTATTCGATCGGCTACCTCATTGAATTTTGCGTTGTCTTTGGCGATGGTGATTGCCTCAGCATCAGTGTCGCACGCGGTTATCCTGGGCGGCCCTCCCTCGCAATCGGCCTTCTGAAACATCTTGGCGGCAGCAATTGCCAAAATGCCGGTCCCGGTGCCGACATCCAGAAAGCTTCCTCCGGCAAAATATTTTTCAATCGCTTTCAGGCAGAGTCGTGTCGTTTCATGCGTGCCAGTGCCGAAAGCCATGCCCGGATTGATGCGAATAATGAAAGGAGGTTCAATTGATTGATTTGCTGAAGCCAGCGATGCGGACTCGATCCATGGCGGCGCAATGATGAATCGGCCAACCTGGACCGGGCGCCAGCTTTTCTTCCACTCCGCCAGCCAGTCGCAGTCCTCGATCTCGGTTACTTTCAGAGTCAGCGTTGAAGACGTGAACTGCTCATGAATTGTCAACGCTTGGATCAAGGCTGCCCGGACCGAATCGATATCCGGCGCAGTTGCGAAATACCCGCGGACGTTCAAACAATTTTTGCCGGCGCTGGTGGTTTGGGTGCCCAGCGCGCCCGCCTCCATCAAGCCGTATTCGATGGCTTCACCCGAGGGGCCGGGGGTCAACACGTCCAGCGCCGTCCAACTCTTCGTTTGCGCGACCATCACTTGATTCCCATGTCATTAAGCAGATGCTCGCGCTCACGCCAGTCCGCTTCGACCTTTACGAACAGTTGCAGGTGAGACCGGTGGCCCAGGAGCTTTTCAATCTCCTTGCGCGCGCGCATGCCGATTTGCTTCAGCCGCTGCGCGCCGTGACCAATTATGATTTTCTTTTGTGATTCGCGCTCGACAAAAATCGCGCAATGGATGCGCGTAAAATCATCGCGTACTTCTTCCCATCGTTCCGTAACGACGGCGGTTACGTAGGGGATCTCTTCGCCTGTGGTTTCGAGAATCTTTTCGCGCACAATTTCGGCTGCCAGCGCGCGCATCGACTGATCGGTTAGCTCATCTTCACCGAACAACGCTTCGCTCTGCGGCAAATGTTCAAGCATCTCCTGCAGCAACTGTTCGATCTGATCGCCTTTTAAAGCTGAAATTGGAATAATCGACTCCCACTCGTGCTCTGATTTGTACCACTCGATCAAAGGCAATAGCTGCGTTTTGTCCTTCAAGCGATCGATTTTATTAAGCAGCAGGAGCGACGGCGGTGCGGATTGTTTGACCAAATCCAGTACGAAGCGATCGCCGTTTCCGGTCGCAGCGGACGCATCGCGAATCAGGCAGACGAGGTCAACGCCGAGCAAGGCGTCGTGGACTGATGCCATCATGCGACGGTTCAGTTCGTAACCCGGTTTGTGCACGCCGGGTGTGTCTACCAAAACGATCTGCCCCTCGGGCCGCGTCACAATCCCGAGAATTTTGAAGCGCGTGGTTTGCGGTTTGTTTGAGACGGCGGCGATCTTTTCCCCGACCAGTCGATTCAGTAGAGTGGATTTGCCCGCGTTGGGCCGGCCGATAAGAGCGACGTAACCGGCGCGATGTGTAGAGGAGTTACCGCTCATCCGCACTCAGCTTAAACCCTCGAGCGGCTGGCCGAAAGTGAACTCGACCAGGTGCCCGTCGGGATCGCGCACGGTGGCGAAATAACCAACCACGCCGCCTACATCGAGAGGCGGTTGTACCAGGATGCTTTTTTGCCGGGCCATTTCGGCCAGGCGGTCGACTTCTGCGCGCGAGTCGCATTGAAATCCCAGGTGATCGAGGCGCGCTTTGACCTCTTCCTGCACGATCACCAGAACAAATGTCGGGTCTCGGCCTGGGTTTGTTGCTGGCCCAACCCAGACGTTATGACGCCCCTCAACCCTGCGATCGCGCACAATTGTGAGACCGCAGAATGAAGTATAGAAGTCGACGGAGGCGTCAATGTTGCTGCAGTTGATCGTGATGTGCGTCCAGCGGATCGGCATTGACGATTCCAACCGGCAGAGTCAGGCGGGCAACCCCTTGCGAGCCACATCCGCCAAAACCTGACAGAAGCGATCCAATTCCGACAGGGTCGTGTAAAGGTTCGGCGTGATTCGCAAACCGGTGAATTCTTCGTGGACAATCGGCGTGGTAAAGATGTGGTGCTTGCTGAAAAGATAACTGCCGATCTTTCCCTGGTCCTGTCCTTCGATCTGCACGTTGGCAATCGCGCACATTTGGTTCGGATCAAAGGAAGTGTTGAAGCGAACCCCGGGCACACCCTTTAGTTTGTCCATCCAGTAGCGCGAGAGATAACGCAGTCGCGCTTCCTTGCGTTTGCCGCCGATGCCGTTATGAAACAAGAGTGATTCACCAATCGCCAGCTTGGGCGCGGCCGAGTGAGTGCCGATCTCTTCGAACTTTCTGATGTCACCCTGTTGTTTTTCTTCCGCGGCAAAAAGGGGCCACACTTTCGCAATCCGATCGCGCTTAATGAAAAGCATTCCGGTGCCTTTCGGACTGTACAGCCATTTGTGAAGCGAGGTGCCGAAGTAATCACAATCCAGGTCGGATTGTTTGAAATAGAATTGGGCGAACGAATGCGCGCCGTCGACGATCGTCTCCACTCCGTGCCGCCGGGCCATCTGACACACCGCTTTCACCGGCGTGATTTGTCCTGTGATGTTGATTTGATGAGCGATTTGAAGCAGGCGCGTGCGCGGTGTGATTGCGTGTTCGAAGGCTGAAGTAATTTCCTCGATGTTGCGGGGCGGAATCGGAATCTTAATCAGGTTGAGCTTAATCCCTTCGCGTTGTTCGCGCTGGCGTATCGTCGTCAGCATCCGTCCATAATCCTGCGTCGTGGTAAGCACTTCATCGCCTGATTTCAGATCCATCCCGAGCAACAGTGTTTCGAGTGATTCCGATGCGTTCCGAGTAATGGCAATTTCTTCCCGGTCACATCCGAACAATTCCGCCAGGCCGGTACGAATTGTTTCTGACTGCGGCTCGAGGATTTGCCACATCGTATACGCGGTCGCGTCTTCCTGTTGCCAGATGTATCGCACCAGAGCTTCAGTGACAATTCGGGGGCTGGGAGACACGCCGCCGTTGTTGAGATTGATAATGCCGCGGGTGACAGTGAAAGCATTCTGGATCGTCGCCCAGTAATCTTCATCCATCGCCGCCTGCTGCGGCGTGAGATGCGCCACAGATTTCGCGGCCGCGTGAATTTCGCGTAACAGGCCGGCAATTGTCGATGAAGAAACGGCGGCAAGGCCGAGGCTTTTTCCGGCCAATGAGAGAAAATTACGACGACGGAATTGAGTGGTCATGGGTTTTCCTGTCCGGGCGAAAGGGGTTAACCACAGAAAAAAAGAAACCTGACTCCAAAAACCTTCTCGGTGTGCTCAGTGATAGATACGCTCTATTGAGTTGCTACTTCCGGGCCTGCCTCAACTTCATACCCGGCGTTAATCCACGCGGTCGTGCCGCCGGTGACATTCAGCGGGCTGGCAAAGCCTTGTTGCTGCAAGATACTCGTACCCGCGCTCGAACGATAACCACCGGCGCAGATGACCGCAGTGGGTTTGGACAAATCCAACCGCAGACCCGAAAGAACTTCGCGCAACTTCCCGAGTGGAGCGGTAATCGCTCCCGGTGCGTGTCCGCTTTGAAATTCGGGCGGTCGTCGCACATCGATCACTTGAATATCTGTTTGCGTCTTGATCAAATCGTTCAATTCCGCGACGGAAATTTGGGGAACTGCTGCGACTTCGAAACCTGCCTGGTCCCAGGCATAGACGCCGCCCGCAAGAAAACCCTTCACATTTTCCAGACCGACGCGTGCCAGCCGTAGTTGGGCTTCTTCCACTTTTTCTTCAGACTCAGCAACTACGATAATCGCTGAGTAAAGTGGAATCAACGAGCCGGCCCACGACGCGAATTGCCCGCCGAGCCCAATGTTCAGCGAATCTGGAACATGTCCCGCGCCAAACTCAGCAGGCGATCGCACATCGAGGATGATTGCGCCGTCATGTCCCCACTTCGAGACTTCTTCAGGCGTCAGCGATTTAAGTTGGGGCAGTTCATCCATCGAAGCTGCGCCCGCCCGATTTATCTCGGCATCTTTCGCGAAGTAAGCAGGAGCTTCAGGCAAGTCGCTTGTCAGGATCTCGACGAACTGGGCTTTAGTCATCGGCTGTAAAGCGTAGTTGAATTTGCGTTGTTGACCCAGTGTTGACGAAGTTTCGGTTGAAAGGTTTTTGCCGCACATCGAGCCTGCGCCGTGCGCCGGATAGACTTCCACGCTGTCGCTCAATTTCAGCAGCTTGTGGTGCAGGCTGTCATACATCATCGCGGCCATTTCCTGCGGCGTGTAACCCTTGCCACCGGCCAGGTCCGGCCGGCCTACATCGCCGATAAATAGCGTGTCGCCGGTCAATACTTTTTGCGGTTCATCCGAAATTTCGCGATCAATGATCAGAACGCAGATGCTTTCGGGCGTGTGGCCGGGGGTTTCCAAAATGCGCAATTTCGCCTGACCAAGGCTCAGCTCATCCCCGTCTTTGACCGCGCGATGAGGAAATTCAGCGCCTGCCTTTTCGCCAAAGACGATTTCGGCGCCGGTACGGTCCGTCAGCTCATGATGGCCGCTGATGAAATCCGCATGCAGATGTGTTTCGATGATGTACTTTATTGTTAATCCACGCGCTCGCGCTTCTTCAATATACTGATCCACATCGCGTTGCGGATCTACCACCGCTGCTTCGCCATCTGACCCAATCATATAGGAAGCATGCGCGAGACAACCGAGATAGAATTGTTTGAAGAACATCTTAATAAATACTGAAATTGTATTCGACGATCAGTCGAGTAGACACCGGCGCGCCGTCTTTCATGGCCGGGATGAAAACAATGGCTCTGGTGGCTTCGATTGATTGTTCAGTTAGCCCGCCGGCCAATCCGGATTGTACCTCTATGTCGCTAACGACGCCGGAGGATCTCAGCACTGCCCGTAATAGGACAGTGCCTCTAATCATAGCCGCCCTCGCTTCTTCGGTATAGCCAGCCGGCAGCTTAAAGAGTATGACAGCTTTGGTCGGGGTAGAGCGGCTATCTACGATCTCGCCCGACTCAATCGCGGGAAACATGTTAGGTGATGCCGGTGATCGGGGACCGCTCCGGCGCGAGACTAAACGAATTTAAGAAATCATCCATCGCGGCGCTGTAATCACCGCGTCTGCAGGCTTGAACCACGTACAAGTGTTTTTTGGTGACGAAATATCTGCCCTTGAACGAAAGTCCTTCAATTTCTTGAGTAAACTCTCGGCCTTTGAATCCATTCAATTCAACATTTGATGTGTTTCGAGCACCGCGACGAAAGGACATCGCGATGCGCGCGAGATCGGCTGGTTTGTCACCTTCGTAAGATTCGACCTTGAGAAGCTCGCTGCCGGTAAAAACGGTGTAAAAATGAAATTTATGATTGGCCGGGCGATCTCCAAAAAAGCGTTTTCCGATTGTGACGACTGGTTCCTGTGGAAACCTAACCGAGAATTCTTCACCTTCAGGGGAAAATTTTGCGGATTGTGATGCCGCAATTATCAAGTCCGCGCGCCGCGCGAAATGGTTGCGCTCAGCGTAAATGCTATCTCCTGCCAGGCACACAATTACAATGAGCCCTGAGACATAAAACAGAAGGCGGCTCGCCGATTCACAACTGACAGGCATGGCGGTACGCGATTATATCGCCGGTTGGGCAAACTATTCGGCCGGCAATTTATAGAACTCCCGCGCGGGCTTCAATGGCCGGAGCATCCAGTAAGGCCGCCGTTCACCGTTCGGGGAAAACTTGTCGGCCGGCCGGGTCTGTGCCAACCATTTTTTGTAAACCTCGTGGGACTTCGCCGTATCAACATGAATGTCGCCGTAGTGATCATCGGCGTCAGCCTTGCGCACGCGAACCGCCTGGTGCCAGCAATGCATTCCCGAAATCGGATCCGGGTGCACCGGGAAGGTTAGATTCTGATGCACGCCGACATCATTCCACCAGATTCTCAGGGTGTCTTTGTCTGTTGATTTGTAAGCGCCCGCGCCACGCTCGCGTTTCAAGGCCCACTTGTCGCCCTCATGAGAAAGTCGGACGGTGGCCATCAATTGACGCTGGCCATTTTCATGGACCTTCCATCGCCCCATGTGATGGCTGCAGGCGACAATGCCGGGCTTGATGCCTTCTGTCACCCAGGCGCGGACGATGAAATACCCAATCTCAGTTTCCACTCGCACCAAATCGCCTGTACGCACGCCTAGTTTCATCGCATGACTGGTGTGCAGCCAGAGCGGGTTTGTGTGCGCGATTTCATTCAACCATTTTGCGTTCGCGCTGCGAGTATGAATCTGGATCGGGAGACGGAAAGTGGAGATCAGGATGGTTTGATCAGGTTCAAGATTTTCCGGATGGACATGACTCGAGATGTAAGTCGGCACGGCAAATTCCGGCCAGCCCCAATCAACGAGGGTCTTTGAAAAGAACTCCAGTTTGCCGCTCGGGGTGGGAAAACCACGTTTGATCTCGCCGTCAACCCGCACGCCGGCAAAACGCCGCCCGGCGTCATCTCCATCAGGACTTGGAACCGGAACGACATTCGGAGAAGCCGGCTTTTGAGCGCGCGTGAAAACGCGTCCCCTATTGTCTTCGCTGATATCATCGAGCTCTGCGGCTGGCACATCTTCTTCATAGATTGCGCCGATCTTTTTGTTTATTTCAAAAGCGCCGTAACGTCGCATGAATTCAAGCGGTGTCAGGTTTTCTTTCGCGGCCTTCTCTGGAAGGCCGGGAACTGAATTTTCAAACATCCAACCATAGTACTCATCGACGCCCAAACGCTCGCCGGGTTTTTGTTTTGATTCAACGAATTGACGAATGCCCAGGCTTCCGTCCCGATCGATGCGCCACGTCAGCTCCATCCAGAATTCGTTTTCTTCCCAAACCTCCCCGGGATTTACTTCTCGCGTGTCAGTGACATCATCTCCGTTTCGTTGGCGCGCCGCGCGCATCACCGGCTGGCGAAAGCCGAGCCACTGCGCGTCGTGCGTTTCATAGGAATGAATATCGTGCCGTTCCGGGCCCAGTCCCATCGGCAGAACGTAATCAGCAAAGTATGCCGTTTCGCTCCAAACCGGAGTCAAGGCAACGTGGCAGCCAATCAGGTTTTCATCTGTGAGGGCTTCAATCCACGAAAAGCCGTCCGGATTGGTCCATACCGGGTTGTAAACACGAGTAAAGTAAGTATCGAGACGGCCGCGGCCCTCCTTTAACAGGTGCGGCAAAAGAAAAGACATCTCGTGCATGGACAAAGGGAACTCGAGGGGCCAGGTTTTCTCGTTCCACATTTTCGGATGGGGTGGTGTGTGGATCGGCTTCGGCACAAATTTATTCCATGCGTTTGGGAAAACTCCGCCCTCAGTCGCAACCGCGCCAAGTAGAGCGTTAAGCATGAACAGAGCCCGCGCCACCGACCAGCCGTGACTAACCCCCGAGGTTACACTGCGCCAGTTGTGACTGCTCAGTCGGGTGCCCGCAGTTGCGACGACCTTCGCGATTTCTTCGATTGACTTGGCATCAACGCCCGATTCTTTCGCGGCGAATTCGAACGTGTATTGGTCGTAGAGTTGTTTGAGTACGCGTTCAAATTCTTCGAAGCTGACCCGGTCGCTACCGCTCCCGGTACTGACCTCATTATCTGATCCCCGACCTCTGGCTTCTGACCTATGTTGCAGATACTCTCCCCAGTTCCACCAGCGGCGCACAAAATCGCGATTGTAGAGATTGTTCTGAATCAAATAATTCGCGATTGATAAAAGGATGGCCGCCTCTGATCCCGGGTGTGGCGCGATAAAAATGTCAGCGTGCGTAGCCGTGTTTGAAAGCCGGGTATCAAAGACAATAAGTTTCGCACCGCTCGCTTTGCCGTCGATCACCCGCTGCGCATGCGGATTAAAGTAATGACCGGATTCAAGGTGCGCGCTAATCAGCAGAATGACTTTCGCGTTCGCATGATCCGGGCTGGGCCGATCCAAACCCATCCAAAGTTGATAGCCTTCCCGGGCCCCTGATGAGCAGATGTTCGTGTGCGAGTTATGACCGTCGACGCCCCAGGCAGCGAGAATCCGTTCCGTGAATCCATCTTCCCCGGGACGGCCGACGTGGTACATGATTTCGTCTTTGCGATTTTCGACAATCGCCTTGCGGATACGTGAAGCGAGATCGTCAAGTACTTGGTCCCAACTGACACGCTGCCACTCGCCCGCGCCACGCCGGCCACTTCGTTTCAGTGGATAAAGGATGCGATCCGGGTCGGTAATCTGATTGAGCGTGGCCGGGCCCTTCGCACAATTGCGGCCGCGGCTTCCCGGATTCTCGGGATTGCCTTCAAACTTCTGAATTTGATTTGTGTCTTTGTCGATGTAAGCGAGCAGGCCGCAGGCTGATTCGCAGTTGAAACAAGTCGTCGGAACTAACGAGTAATGGCGCTCCTTGCGTCGCGGCCAGGCCTGCGAATCCAGCTCAGTCCAATCATCCCAGCGTTCCCTGGGTGGGAACGCTGAGAGATGGATACGCGATGGGCCGGGGTAACGAGGGTCGCTCATTGGAAATCGAGGACTACTTCACCGCTGCCGAGAAAACTTCTTCCATCAGGTAAGGCCGGCGGCAGCCGCTTGACGAGGTCAGTTGTTTGCGACTGTCTGTCCAGATGGGATACGACACTCCACCGAATGAAACCAGGCCTTCGTAGTCGCCCTGCTGGTTGCCGTAGTTGATTCCCTGACACGGAAAAACTCCGTTGCAGTCATGTTCGTTCGAGCTGACCGTGCTGACGCGAACGTCCGCTGCGGGAAAACTGACGCCGCCATTGGTTGACCGCGCCAAATAGTAATCTGTCTGATAGCGGGCGCGGGTAGTATCGTTGCGCGTGTCATAGAAGGCGACGTTAACATCACCGTTGGTGGGATCGATGGACATCCAATGATTAAACCGATCGACTGGAAAGCCAAACTGGTCCGGAACGTGCACCGGTGAAGACCACGTCCGTCCGTTGTCGTCTGAGTGAGAGATGAAAATGTCCGTAACGTTTGCCGGCGTCAGGTCCATCCATGAGCAATAGATTCGACCCCGGTACGGACCGCTAGACACATCGACGCCGAGCGAGGGGTAAACCAGGGCGCCGCGAAATGATTCGGCCGGAATCGCGATGTCAAAGGGCAGGGTCTTGCCTGAGATCGTTGTGGGAACTTCCCAACTGCTACCCGCGTCGAACGAGCGATTGAAAACGATCGCGTTCGCAGAATAGTCATTCCAGGCCACATAGAGCTCGCCGTTTGGTCCTACGGAGGGCGAAGCGCCAATTGCGCGGCCCGGACCCGAGGGATCATCGGCGCGGGTTACTGAGAAGCTGGCGCCGTGATCAGAAGAGGTTGCCACCCGAACACCACCGCCAATCGATCCACCCGACGCAGCGTCCCAGGCGATGTACACGTTGTCGCGCAACGCGCTGCCTGAATTGGTATCAGTCGTAATCATCGGCTTATCGTTGAAGTGGTTCTCGCCGCCTTCAAACGCAAAATATGTGACCGCGGGATAAGTCTTGCCACCGTCAGTGGATTTGGCCACGGCCATCTCTGTGCCATTGATTCCGTTTCCGCCGCCAAAGAAGACCACGATGTAGCCATAAAAGACATTGCCTTGCGTATCGAATGCCAGGGTGGGATCCGATCCAAAATCAATTCCGTTGGCGCCTATAGCGGGCGGCAGAGGCAAATCAACACCGCCCCAACTGGCGCCGGCGTTGGTCGAATAGTAGCCGCGCATCGGCAGGCGGAAAATTTCATTCGAGCCTCCCGCCAGGACTTTTGGCTTGTTTTGATTGATCGCGATGAACGTCTCGCTTTGTGGCCCGCATTCGTTTGACACATCGACGTTTCCGCTTACGGTTGTTGACGACGTGCTGAGCGGAATGGCGTCGCCTCCGTTGTCGCGAATGAACTCGTACTTGCTCCACCAGGTTGGATCGTGCGAGCTGTTTTGTGCTGTTACCTTTGGCGAGCGGCCCGAGACACAAAGGCTCAAGGCGATAAATCCGAACAGACTGAGAACTACTAAACGTTGCTTATTATTCATAATTGTTCTCCCTTTGATTTGTAATGTCGGTGCCGGGATTTCAAAAAGATTCGGGTTCCAGGCCGCGGATTCTATCTCAACCTGCGGGATAGAAAAAGTTGAGCGGGCTTAGCCCGAAAACAACCGCTTCAACTCGGATATCCGGGCCAGATGATGATCGTCGTGTTCGGCGACAAAAAAGACGAGATCGATGACCCGAATCTTGACGTTCAATCGCGGATGCAACGCCGTGCGGTTGAGGAACTCTGCGTCGTAAGCATCGAGTCGCCGCACAAATTCGATCCGTTCCTGGCGAAACGATTTGAGAATATTCTCGATCGTGGTCGCGTTGTAATTTGCCTCATCGGTCTTCCGATTTGTCATGTCGGCGGCCACCAGGGTTTGGCTTTCATCTTCGAAATCATCGAGACGACGCATTCCCAGCGACTCGAGATCAAGCAGATGACCGGCATGTTCCTGGATAGACCATTTGTCTCCATCGCGACGCGTCGATAGTTCTCGCGGCAAATCGCGCGTGAGATCTTTGAGGCGGGCCGGAGTGCCCCGTACCCGTTCAACCACATTCGGGTAAAGGCCGAGCGGTAGCTCAAAGGAAAATTGCCGCTTAATCCATGCCGTGCGGTCGATCATTGAATTTGGATGCGGCGACTTCTCGCCGCTTTCATGTCTCAATAGACGAGTGATGGAAAAGCTCCGACGAGTTGGCGCCCACCAAAACCTAAGCCAGCGGCACCGATTGTCCGGCCTGCACGTAAGCGTGTTCGTAGAGCATCATGCCGATTAACGCCAGAGGCGCGCCGGCAACGCCAAGCATCGGGGTCACGACCCCGAAAATCGCCAGGCCCGGAATGAGTCCGCCCAGAATTGACAGCGCCAACCCCGTCCAAAGGCCGTGGCGGTAGCGTCCGTGCACCATTTCCCAAACGGCCACGCGCGCGTGCGCGGTTGCGTGGGTCAACGTAAGCTCGGACCAGATCATCAAAACGTGCAATAGGCTGGCAATCGCAAGGGTCCAAAGCGATGCCGTGAATGCCCACGGAACGGCATCAATAAATGCCGGCACGATTCGCGTGCCCTGCTGCCAGGCTGCGATTGGCAGTATCACAGTGGTTCCAAGCAAGAGCGCCTGCAACAGGAGGTGGGGCGGAAGTAGTGCATTCTGCCAAAGGTCGCGCGCTTTCGCTTGCGCAAAAAGATAAGCTGTATAGACCGCGGTCATGATTGATAGCGGGATGCCGGGAATCATCAGCCAGCTTTGGATCGAGTTAGCAGAAAGCAGACTTGCGATGAAATGCAGCGCCAGCACCAGCGAGTATCCAGCGATAATGAACGCGCCTTTGACTAACCAGCTTCGCCATTGAGGCCGGGTAAAGATCATGTAGAAGCGGTCCGGGTGTTCCAAATCCCAGATAAGCAAGAGTCCGGTGAAACCCAGAAACGCTCCCGATAGCACTGGTGTAACCCATATCCACAACGGGCTCTGCGGACTCAAAAAACCGAACATTACAAGCAGCGCAGCGACTAAATAGACTCCGCTCGCAATTCCCTTGGTCCAGGTGTACAAACTCACGCGCCAGTCCCACGGAATAGAATGCGCCACGTCATAACTCAAGAGCGCCGCGGCTGACGAGTTGTTGAAAGTTGAGTTGCCGGAAACGACATGCTCGCTTGATTGCTGTTGCTCGCTCCACATGAAAAGTCCGGCTTCGGGCCGGCGTGCAGCCAGGGGATCAAGCGTCGCCTGGTGCGCGCCTTTATAAAAAAGTTTCGGCAGAGTTTCTTTCTCCGGACGCCGGACATTCACTGCTTCGCGGTTGACGATCTGGGCCACATAGGAAGTCTGATCGTTCATGTCGCCAATCAGAATTGCCTGTGTCGGACAAACGACCACGCACGCGGGTTCCAAACCCACGTCGAGGCGATGCGCGCAGAAATTACATTTCTCCGCCGAATGATCCTCGGGATTGATGAAGATGGCATCGTAAGGGCAGGCAGCCATGCAGGCTTTACACCCGATGCAAATCGATTTATCGAAATCGACAATGCCGTCCGCGCGCTTGAACATTGCGGCGGTAGGGCACGCTACGACGCAGGGCGCGTGGGCGCATTGATTGCAGCGGGTGACCTGATGCGCGCGACGAACCTGTGGGAAGACCCCGACATCGACGTGCTTTACATAGGTGCGCGTCACGCCTATGGGGACAACGTTTTCAGACTTGCAGGCAGTTGTGCAGGCATGGCAGCCAATACAGCGAGTGTGATCGATGACCTTGGCCCACTGTACGGGATTGTCGCGCCTTGATTCTTGCTCGATCATGATTCAATGAGTTCGTTAGAGCGCGGCAATATATCATGGAATAGATTGGTGCAAGACAAAGTCGGCACCATCACCTGCGGACGGATCCGTGGCGACGGGATGCATGACCCGCGCGCTTGTGCGATATTTAGGCCGCAGTCTCTCAGATAACCTTTGAAGCAAAGACTCGTCCAATATTTCTCATGCCCGTCGTGCTGCGGCGCGATCGAGCTGGCATCCGCGGACAAGCATGAAGCCGATGAAATCATAGAGGGCCAACTCGCCTGCGATTCGTGCGGCCGATTCTGGCCAATTGTGCGTGGGGTGCCGCGCTTTGCCGCGATCAATGAAGTGGAGCAGGACAAAGCCACGACTGCCGAGAAATTCGGTTGGCAGTGGCAGCATTTCAATCAGTTCGAAGAAGGTTACGAGAACCAGTTCCTCGCCTGGATCGCTCCGGTCACTCGAGAATTCTTCAAAGACCGAGTGGTGCTTGAAGGGGGTTGCGGGAAGGGAAGGCATACACAACTCGCGGCCCAATTTGGCGCGCGAGATGTAATCGGCGTCGATCTTAGCGATGCAGTGGAAACGGCTTTTGACGCTACGCGTGAATTGCCCAACGCGCACATCGTACAGGCAGACATCTACAACTTGCCCTTCGCGCGAGTCTTCGATTATGCGTTTTCGATCGGCGTGCTGCATCACTTGCCGGACCCGCGCGCCGGCTTTATATCGATCACGTCAAAAGTGAAACCCGGCGGCTACATGTCGGCCTGGGTCTACGGCGCTGAGAATAACGAATGGATTACGCGCTGGGTTGATCCAGTGCGGGAGCGGCTGACGTCACGCATCAACCCTCGTTGGCTGTTACAAGTGTCCAAGTTGCCCGCAGCCATAATGTTCACCGCCACCAAGATGATCTATGGGCCACTCAATCGTTTCCCCCGCGGCGCTCCGGTCGCGCGTCATCTCTTCTATAATGATTACCTGAAAGCGATTGCCGGGTTTAGTTGGCGCGAACAACACACGATCGTATTCGATCATTTGGTCGCCCCAACGGCTTTTTACATTTCCGGAGACGAATTTGCCGACTGGTGGCGCGAAATAGGCGTTTCTGACACGGAAATCAATTGGCACAATAAGAATAGTTGGCGGGGGTTTGGACAAATCAAGTAATTTGTTCAAGGCGCAACGCTTAACGGGTCTTGCATACTCATACGCTGGCGCCACTGAAAATGTGTTTTGCAAAATCGTTGACTCGTCTTCACCCAAATCGCTAAGATGATTTTGGTTCAGTCCTTTGACTGGCAGCTTTTGACCTCCCGGTTCTGCCCTTTACCTCTCCAGACTCTTTCCCGAACTGAAGGAACTTCTGCGTCAACATGCCCGTTAAAATCGATGACCTGCTGATTACGGCGACGGCCCACTTTGCTTCGGACCTGCATTTGAAAGTGGGTTCCTTCCCGGTGATGCGCATTGGCGGCGAACTCTATCCCATCGCTGACGCGCCCAGGCTGTCGCCGGACGATACGCTCGACATGGCGTTTTCGATCATGTCGAACCGGCAGAAACAAAAACTCAAAGAATGTTCTGAAGTTGATATCGCTTACAGCGTTAGCGGGCTCGGCAGATTTCGCGCGAATATTTTTCAGCAGCGCGGATCCGTAAGCATTGTGCTACGCGTAATTCCTGAGCAGACAAAAAACGCGGCCGCGCTCGGCTTGCCGCCGGTGATCGAACGGATTTGTAAAGAACGAAGAGGGCTGATTTTGGTCACGGGCGCGACCGGTTCCGGGAAATCAACTACTCTGGCCGCAATGATCGATCGGATCAACTCGACACGGTCGGGACATATCGTGACCATCGAAGACCCGATTGAGTTTCTGCACCACGACAAGAAGGCTTTCGTTTCGCAGCGCGAGGTTGACGTTGACACTCGATCATTTGCAGAAGCCCTGCGTGGCGCGTTGCGCCAGGACCCCGATGTCATTCTGGTGGGCGAGATGCGGGACCTGGAAACGATTGGAACTGCCCTGACGGCCGCAGAAACCGGCCACCTGGTACTTTCGACCCTGCACACGCTCGACGCCACGGAAACCGTCACGCGCGTAGTTTCAGCGTTTCCTTCACATCAACAAAAATCGGTTCGCATTCAGCTCGCCGGAATTTTGAAGGCAGTAATCTCGATGCGGCTGGTGCGCGCAGCAAAGGGCTCCGGGCGAGTGCCGGCGGTTGAAGTGCTGGTTTCCACCGGATTGATTCGGGACTATATCATCAACGAAGAAAAGACTTATATGATTCGCGAAGCGATTGCTAACGGGGCCTCGCAATACGGCATGCAGACTTTCGATCAGTCGCTGTTTGCGTTACTGCAATCGGGACGGATCACCCTGGAAGAATCGATTCATAACGCTACTAACGCGGACGAATTCAGAATGCGAGTGTCGGGCATCATGTCGACAGAACAGGCGATCAAGGCTGAAGACAATCTTAAAAGAGAGATGCCGGGGCGCGACTTAAACGAATCCGTAATTGTAAAGCTTTGAATAGAGCATTTGGACCGGGCGCGGCAGCGACCCGGTTGCAGAGACTGGATCCCAACCGTCTCCGTTGCCTCTGAATTAGGATGGAAGCGAGGACGCTTGCGTCCAGTCCCGGTCGCTACGCCTCAGCTCTCTCTGCTTTCTTAGCCTCCTGCCAAAGCTCTTCCAATTCATCAATCGTTGTGTCTCCAAACGTTCGATCGTTTTCATGCAGGCTTTGCTCAATAAAGCCGAATCGCTTGCGAAACTTGCGGTTGCTTAACTTTAACGCGGCTTCGGGCTCGACATTCAGCCGCCGGGCGATATTTGTAATTACAAAGAGCAGGTCACCTACCTCTTCACGCACGTGCGCATGGTCAGCTTCGTCATTTGTTTCAGCGTGTCTGTTTATGGCCCCGCGCAATTCATCCAGTTCTTCCTGCAGCTTGTCGAAAATCTCTTCAACGTTTTTCCAGTCAAACCCCACGCGCGCAACTTTGGTCGAGATCTGATGCGCCTCCATTAACGCGGGCGCCCGGGTCGAGACCCCGTTCAATATTGAAGCATGCGTCTGGTCCGAAATTTTCCCGGCTGCGCGTTTCTCTTGAGCTTTGATTGCTTCCCAGTTGCGCAGCACTTCAGCAGAGTCGCCGGCGATGGTGTCGCCAAAGACATGGGGATGACGCCGCACCATTTTCTCGTGCACTTGATCAATAACATCGTCAATCGTGAACTCGCCTCGCTCAGTTGCGACCCGCGCGAAGAAGGTAATGTGAAAAAGAAGATCGCCCAGCTCTTCGCGCAAATCGTCCGGTCGTCCGAGTCGAGCCTCTTCCAACGCGTCAAACGCTTCATAAGCTTCTTCCAGAAGCATGGGCGCCAGTGTGGCGTAGGTTTGTTCGCGATCCCAGGGACAACCGCCCGGCGAACGCAAACGATCCATTAGTTCAACGAGATCGGAAAATGTTTTCGACATGCGAATTAGTTTCAGGTTTCAAGTTTGAAGTTTCAAGTTGACTCGACAGGTCAGTTCAGAGAGCGACACCCGCGGGCTCTCTAACTATGCCAGAGTCGAGATAGCCACAAATATGACACTGGCCGTCGGCGCGCCTGCTGGACCATCAACTGCTTTTGCGATCAAGCGAAACGCGGTGCTAACATCGAAGTCGTCCTGATTCAATTTGTCAGCAGCGCAGGACGGTTTTGAAACCGTAGGCGCTCAGTGTTTCAAAGCCATGAGTGAAGAGCAACCCACATTCAAAGTAGTCGATCGCCGCCCGTTTAATCCTGACGGATCTCCCCGCGAACTGTCGCCGCAGGAAAAAGAAGAAGCCGACCGCGCCGCGCAAGCCGCGGCCGTCGAGAACGCCGCGGCGAAGGCAATGTCGTCGCCGCCTTCAGCACCCCAAAACGCGCCGCAGCGAGCACCTGCCTCCCCTCGGCCGGAACCGCAGCAGTCAGCCGCGCATGAGGGCGACCCCCTGGACGATCCGGCGAGCTTTCTCAGCTTGATCATGTCGCTCGCATCGAACGCGGCGGCAAGTTTAGGAATGATGCCGCATCCGGTTACCGGCGAGAGCGGGGTCGATCTGAAAACCGCAAAGCATTGGATCGACGTGCTTGGAATGCTGGAGCAAAAAACGCGCGGCAATGTGGATTTGCAGGAAGCGCAGACGCTGGAGAGTTTGTTGGCGGATTTGCGAATGCAATACGTCTCGTTCACCAGCGCGCCTACGCCTCCGCCCGCAAAATTCAGCGCCAGTGATATCACCGGCGGAAAATGACTGGATCGCAAGCCTTCTCGCTTGCAGTACGCCGCTCAGATCCATTTAGCAAGCGAAACCCGCGCGCCCGAGTCATTCTAAGCTAACTAATGAAACTGACCTTCCTAGGCACCGGCACCTCAACGGGGGTCCCCTCGATCGCCTGCGACTGCGAGACCTGCACCTCTGATGATGAACGCGACAAGCGTCTGCGTGTTTCTGTTCTTATCGAGCACGGCGGACAGACTTTAATCGTAGATACGTCGAGCGATTTCCGGCAGCAGGCCTTAAGAATAGGGCTGAAGCATCTTGATGCGGTGCTTATCACCCATTGTCATGCCGATCACATTTTCGGCCTGGATGACATCAGACCACTCAATTTTCGTCATGGCGCCCTCGGCCTGTACGCAAACGAACGCGCGTGGAAAGACATTCGCCGAATCTTTCAGTACGTGTTTCAGCCGACGCATTTCGGTGGGGGATTGCCACAGATTGTGCCGCACACAGTGGTAAACGGTGCCCCGTTTTGCATCGGCCGCGACCTGGAAATCACGCCGCTGGAAGTGATTCATGGCCGCCTGCCGGTGATTGCATATCGCTTCAACGACTTTGCCTACGCAACCGACCTCAGCGAGATTCCATCGGCAACGATCGAAGGACTGCGCAACTTAAAGGTGCTCGTGCTGGACTGCTTGCGCATTCGCCCGCACGAAACGCACCTGTGGCTGGACCGCGCGCTTGAATACGTTGAAGAGTTAAAGCCACAGCGCGCTTATTTCACGCACATTACGCATGAAATAAAGCACGCGCGCGACGCAAAGCTCTTGCCCGACAATGTCGAGTGGGCCTACGACCAACTGGTGGTGAGTGATGAGTAGCGAGCATTAACCTATCGGTTCATTTTCTCGTTATTGTTCCGTTGCTTTATCGCTTGATGACGTATCGAGTTCCCAATCGATGGACCAGTGAGCAAATGAACGAATATTCGTATGCGTCTTTTTCACGGAACGGATAACGCGGGCATCTCCCGTCCGACGGTCATCACGCTCGGAGTTTTTGACGGCCTGCACATCGGTCATCAACTCATTATGAAAACGGTCGTCGAGCGAGCGCGGGCCATTGGCGCGGTGCCGACGGTGATTACTTTCGAGCCGCATCCACGCGCGGTATTGCATCCTGAGTCTGCGCCGCCACTGCTGCAAACATTCGACCAGAAGATTGAAGCGCTCGGACTGCTGGGTATCGAACAAACAATTGTTATTCATTTCGACGAAGCCTTCTCACAGATTCGCGCGGCGGATTTTTTGCGCGACATCGTCGTCAGCCGCTTGCAGGCGAAAGAGGTTTACCTGGGCCGGGGTTTCGCCTTTGGACATAATCGGGAAGGTCATATCGACTTACTGAAAAAAGTCAGCACCGACCTCGGCTTTCGGGCCGACGAAATTCCGGAAGTGCAGATTCGCGGTGAACGCGTCAGTTCCAGTCGCATTCGCGAACTGATTTTGCAGGGGCGAATGAACCGCGCGCGACGGATGCTCGGGCGGCCATATGGGATCCAGGGTCGAGTGGTTCGCGGGGACGCCCGCGGTCGAGGAATCGGATTCCCGACGGCGAATATCGATCCTCACAACGGCGTAATTCCGCCGCGCGGGGTTTATGTCACGGCAATCTTGATCGATCGGCAGTGGCGAGAGAGCGTGACAAACATTGGGCTGCGGCCGACCTTCGGCGATGCAGTTCAATCATCGATCGAAACTCACGTCTTACACTGGGCCGGCGATCTTTATGAGCGGACGGTGCGCGTCCGATTTCTGCGCCGGCTGCGAGCTGAAAAGAAGTTCGATTCTATCGATGAATTGAAGTCGCAAATTTCGTTCGATGTTTCTCGCGCCGAGAGATTCTTTGGGCGCGAGGGAGTGAGTCGCTCGCTGACAATAGTTTAGCTCGTTGCTGGGAGCGCGGACGTCCCCGTCCGCCGGTCGTCGTCTTTTCGCGCTTCGCGCTCATTGCGGACGGCGACGTCCGCGGCTCCCAGCGATTAGGTTCGCGCGTGGAACCAGGCACTGCCGAAATGCCAGTCCTCAGGTTTAGCGCAGAGCCTTGCTTTGACAGGATTATTCTCTATATACAGGATAGCACTCGCGAAATGTTTTCGGTTGCGAACATAACGATCGAAATAATCTTGCATCCAAAACCGGCCGCTGCCTGCAAGCAGCTTGTTCGCCTCACGCGACGTGAAAGACTTCATGTCTTTAATGATTCTGGACATTGACCACGACTCGGATGGCGTAAGCAGCAAGTGGACATGATTCGGCATCACGACCCAGGCTGAAAGCTGATATCTGTCACGATCGAAGTGAAAAAATGAGTTCTGGACGGTCGTTGCTACAGCCTCTGCCCTTAAGGCGCAACTGCCGTACCCTGATCGAGATAATGCTCAACACGCTTGCGGAGTATTGAGTCCACGCTGTTGAATGACTGTGCGCCAACTCTCTTTTCCACCGTTCAAGCACCATTCGCGGTAATGAATCGGCAAGGCGAAAGGTTATCGTTTGAGCGACCTCGCCGCCGTCGAAGCGAGCCAGATAACCGCGACTGTGCCAACCAGCTTCTTTAAGTTCTCTTTGCAGCATGGATTTGATGGCAGGCATGAGTCCTCAATGCTGGGAGCGCGGACGTCCCCGTCCGCATTGAGCGCGAAGCGGGAAGGCTTGTCAACGTAAAGAAAATTGCACCACGAGCAGTGGACTAGAAGAGGAGGGGACGTCCGCACTCCCGGCAATTACTTGAGTAATATCGCGTTGAAGAAAAGCGGATAGGTCGCCAGCGATTGGCCGCCAGTCCCCATCCGCATTGAGCGCGAAGCGCGAAGGCTTGTCAACGTAAAGAAAATTGCACCGCGAGAAGCGGACTAGAAGCGGACGGGGACGTCCGCGCTCCCAGCGATTACTTGAGTAATATCGCGTTGAAGAAAAGCGGATAGGTCGCCAGCGATTGGCCGCGATACTGAGGGCGAAAGCCAAAGAGAATGATCCGGCCTTTGCCTAACTCCACTTCGACCAGCGCCGCTTTGCCTTTGATGCGATCGCCGCGGAGCAGCCACCCGGAAAGCAGAGGGTCTTTGTCGCCCGGATAGCGAGCAATGACTTTCACACTTGAAGCTGGGAACGCGGACGTCCTCGTCCGCCGGTTGTCGTCTTTTCGCGCTTCGCGCTCATTGCGGACGAGGACGTCCGCGCTCCCAGCAGTCTGAATTCAAGTTTAATTTACCGGGCTTAAGCCACGGTGTGAATGAGAGTGAGATCAAATCCCATGAATCCGTAAACGAAACTCATCATTGAAAGAAACGATTTCAGGCAGCCGGTTTGAGAAAGTGCGCGCCTCGCGCAGCAACATAGGTAAGCCCCCGCCGGCGTGACGTAAGCCATATCCAGGACTGGAAAAGATGGCAACTGTTCGCGGGTTCAATCTTTGCGGCACGCCAAAGCGAATACTTTTTAAGGCTTGCGGCGCAAACCCCGCACTACGCCGGGGATTTACCAATTCGATAGCGCGGTCAAAAATGTGCAGGCGCGTAGTCACGTCGCGCACTACGAGATCACGATGAATCAGCGCGTTCGTAATCGCTTCAGTGATAACCGCACGATGATAATTCGCGCGCGCGGCGATGGGAGATTCGGGATCATCGCTGGTGGAGCGGCTTCGGCGTGTGTCCCACAAGTCGCAGTAACGCTTAACGAATCGCAAAGCACCTTCATACAGGGTGGCAAGATTACCCGGCAACTCGACGCGCTCAATAATCGGGGCTTTTGCGTTATCTCCGCCAAAGCGAGTGGCGATAATCGACGTTCGTGGCAGCAGCTTCGTGACCGACGCGTCCTCGCCAAAAAGAAGCATTCCCGCGACGGTCGGCGCAACTTCATCCTGGCTCTTAACGCCTAATAACAAATAGCGCTCGAGGATTTCAGACGTGGGATAATCCTTAACTGTCGATTCCTCGAACGCAGCTCCTTCAAAAGCGCGCATGAAGGTCCAGAGGTGAGCTTCGTCAATATCGCGAATCGTTGCCCGAGTAACCGGTATGTCTTCATAAAGCAGCGGCCGGGCATCATCCAGCAGAGTTGAGAGCTCTTCCGGCGAAGTCTCTCGTTTGTCCTCGCCAACGCGAATAAAGAACCGGCCATCCCGCGTGCGGTAAGGACGGCGTCTACCTTGCACGTCGAGCGCCACGATTCGCCGGCCATTGTCAAAAGCGATGCGATCGATGAAGGGGATTAGTGGTGGAATAATCTCTTCGCGGCAGATCCGGACTAACTCATCCTGCACCTGCTCGGGATGATCCACGCCTTCAACGCGCATTTGATCATTGACGCCAAAAACGATGGTCCCGCCCCCCGTATTTGCCAGCGCGACGATGCCCTGGCCAATGCGTTCGGGATTTGAAAGCTTTACCTTGAGTTCCAGATACGTGTCTTCGCCTCCCCGCACCAGGCGCATCAACTCGGTGCGGGTCGTCAGCGGCGCGGCCGTTTGGTAGAGGTATTCCTGGAAGGAGCGGTCAGTGACCGGTTCGTTGCGTTGCGTACTGCGAAAACGTTTGCGAGCCATTTGGGCCAGCGTTTTCTGTAATGGCGGGGCCGGCTACCCGCCCGGACGCGATCGAAAACCGCGTCGCTGGAAATTAAGTCGGTACTTCACGGAGATGCAATGTCAGTGTAGCATAGCGCGGCTGGCAGTGTGATTTGGAGTTCCGCCGCCATGCAGCGCATTCGATTAATGAATGTTCCGGCTAACGCCGACTCCAACTTCGAACTCCTAATGCTACTCCATGTTCCATCGTAATCACGCCAAAGCATACGTCGCGCTGGGATCGAATCTGGGCGATCGGGCTGGAAACCTTCTGCTGGCCGTGCGCGGCATGATGGAGGCGGCGATGTGTGTGTGCCGCGTCTCTTCAATCTATGAAACTGAGCCGGTCAGCGAAATTAAGCAGCCATCGTTTCTCAATATGGTTGCTGAAGTCGGTAATCCTTTACCCGAGCCTCAACAAGTAATGGCTCGCCTGCTTCGGATCGAATTTCTTCTGGGCCGCACCCGGCACGCAAAAGACGGCCCCCGCACTATTGATCTGGACCTGTTGCTGTACGGGGACGTCGAGAGCAATACAGAGTTTTTGATCTTGCCGCATCCGCGTTTGCACGAGCGGCGATTTGTGCTTGAACCTTTGGTGGAAGTTGCGCCGAACCTGGTTCACCCCACGTTGAAATGCACCGCCGTCGAGTTGCTGGACAAAGTGGAAGACAAGTCGGCCGTGCGGCGTTGGGTGCCTTGAAGGCAACTACGCGGCAGCACGTCGCGGCAAAACTGTTTACCGTAAGCGGGATTCATTTATTCCGCGACACTGAGCCTCGCCGACATGACCGATGGGTGAAAAGCCTTAAGTTTTCGCAACGTGCGGCGGCGGAGCCGCGTAATTATTAGTTCGCCTGCTTCAGGATTGTTGAATCGTCAACCCAACTTCGCCGTCGCCAAAAACTGGGGTGCGCGTCGCGCCTTGGTAGCCTGCTCGAACGCATAAGCAAACTTAATTAGCATCGACTCGCTCCACGCCCGGCCAAAGAACGAAAGACCCACCGGTAATCCGAAAACATACCCGGCCGGAACGGTCACGTGCGGATAGCCTGCCACGGCGGATGTCGTCGAGTAGCCTCCGGTGAAGTGATCGCCGTTGACCCAATCCGTGGTCCAAGCGGGGCCACCGGTTGGGGCGATCAGCGCATCGAGCTTGTTCTTGTCCATCACGAAGTCAATGCCCTGCTTGCGGGACAGGTTGTGGTTTTTCGCGAGCGCATCGCGATAGGCTTTTTCGGTGAGCGGTCCTTTGGCCTGGGCTTTGGTCATGATGTCTTGTCCAAACCACGGCATTTCCCGATCGCGATATTGCTCGTTGAAGTCGATAATCTCTTTTAACGACTTGACCGGCGCGCGCGCACCCAGCGAAGTTAGATACGAATTCAGATCGGCTTTGAACTCATAGAGCAGAACTTCCAATTCAGAATCGTCGAACTTGCCTGCAGTCGGAATGTCGGCGGGATCGATTACCGTCGCGCCGCGGCGTTTTAGGATATCGATGCAATCATTCATCAGCTTATCCACTGCATCATTAAAGCCGAATCCCTTGCGATGCACGCCAATGCGCGCACCTTTCAATCCGTTCGGGTCGAGCGACTTTGTATAGTCGACCAGAAACTTGCCGCCACTCGCTTTCGTCGCCTCGTCACGCGAGTCGATGCCGGTCAGCGCGCCCAGCAGAATCGCGGCATCGCTTACCGTGCGGGACATGGGACCAGCAGTGTCCTGGCTGTGCGAGATCGGTACTATTCCGGCCCGACTGATCAGCCCGACCGTAGGTTTGATTCCCACCAGCGAATTCGCATTCGAAGGACAAACCACCGAGCCATCAGTTTCAGTTCCGACGCCCACGACGGCGAGATTCGCGGCGATAGCGGCGCCGGTGCCTGAACTCGAACCGCACGGATTGCGATCGAGTACGTAAGGATTTCTGGTTTGGCCGCCGCGCCCGCTCCAGCCGCTCGTGGAATGACTTGAACGAAAGTTGGCCCACTCGCTCAAATTGGTTTTCCCGATGATCACGGCGCCAGCCTCACGCAGCTTTTTTGCCACAAATGAATCCTGCAAAGGAATCGATCCGCCGAGCGCCAGCGAGCCGGCGGTTGTGGTCATGCGGTCGTGAGTATCAATGTTGTCTTTGATCAAAACCGGAATGCCGTGCAAGCGGCCGCGCACGCGTCCGGCTTTGCGCTCTTTATCAAGCTCAGCCGCGATTGGGAGCGCGTCAGGATTGAGCTCGATGACTGAATTGATGGCGGGGCCGCGCTTGTCTATTTCATCAATGCGATTCAAATAATCACTGGTAAGCGACTGGGCACTGTATTTCTCCGACGTCATGCCGCTTTGCGCCTCATCGACGGTCAACTCGTCGAGTTCGAACGCTGCGGGCGTGCTAACGGGCGCGAGCTTTTCACTCGAACCATCGGCGGCACTGCGAACGGTTGCCAGAGCGACGCTGGTGAGCAAACCATTGCGGACAAAGTTTCTGCGATTCATGTGATCCTCGATTGGAGTGTCGGAAGCCTACGCGTAATTAAGGCTGCCTTCCGCGCGACCATTCTAATCCTGCGCTCGCTTAGGGTCCGGCTTCTGACACAAGATGACGAAACGACGCCACTTCTAGATTGTGGCTCAGCAAAAGTCAAATTGATGATTGTTTGGAGTCCCGCCTTCAGGCGGAATTTATTGGCCCGGCCGCCTAAAGGCGGAACTCCGAACCTGCAACTCTAGATAAGAATTTCGTCAGGCTCTTCCATCACGGGCACGGCCGGCAAACTTGGTAGCCTGAACGAGTGGATGGTTTTGAAGTTGAGACTGACAGGGGTTCCGTTACGAACGCTTTCGGCGAGACGTCTAGCGTCGGGCAGCACATTAATCGCGCGCAACGCTTGTGGATCGCTCTCCAACAACACACGTTGGCCGGCGTCAGCCCCGAACGCTGCCGTCACGAGTTCCTGATGAAGACGCAGCTTAACGAAATCCAAATCCGAATCGATCTGGGCCAGCGCCAGCCGCGGCTGTTCCTTGCGGACGTAATTGCGAAAAGCATCGAGCACCCTATCCGTAATCGCGTATTCGGAACCCTTTGGCGAACGAGAGTAATCCACCCGGTCGACCCGATACGATTCCAGGCCCGCGATCTTGCCGGCGGTCAACTGGCGATTGAAATAGAAGGCAGCTTCAATCATCCGGCCGCGCCCGGGCGTCGCGGTCAGCGCCCGCGCCTCGATATCCGGCGTGATCCCGCCACCGCCGTAAAAAACGCGGCCCGCCGCAGTCCGAAAGGCCGGTGAATTTGTGCCTCGGGCTTGCGGTATTTGTTCGTTGGGCGAAGGCTGGCCAGGTTGCGTGGGCTGCTGATTATCATTCTGCTCGTGTCGCACGTAATAGTCGTAGAGCGAGCCGCTGGAATAGTCGCGTTGCAGCGAACGTCCATACGGGGTGTAGTAGCGCGCGGTCGTCAGCGTCAAGCCGGTATTGTATGGCAATTGAAATACGTGCTGGACCAATCCTTTTCCAAAGCTGGTCTCGCCAACCACCAGACCCCGCCCGTGATCCTGGATTGCGCCGGCGACAATCTCTGAAGCAGAAGCAGTGTTGCGATTGATAAGGACAACCAGCGGTACCTCTTCCGGGTCGCTGCCATTTGATTTGTAGACCGCCGGTTCGTGATATTCACTGCGGCCCTTTACCGACACGATGGCGTTGTCGCGGGGCAGGAACTCGCTCGCGACGTCGATTGCCTGATCCAGAAGCCCGCCGGGATTGTTCCGCAGATCCAAGACCAGCTGGCGCATGCCCTCTTTCTTGAGCGTCGCTATCGCTTCGCGCAGCTCATCATCCGAGGTATGTTGAAATCCGCCCACAAGCCCGATGTAACCAGTGCCCGAGGTGATCATAAAAGCATTTCGAATCGAAGGAAGCGGCACGGCATCGCGAATGATCTTTACGTTTGTCGCCACTTCTTCGCCGGCGCGTTGGACCTTCAACTGCACCGGCTTGAGACGATCGCCGCGCACGTTTTTCGACACCTCTTCGCTGGACCAATCGCGCGCATCCTTGCCGTCCACTTCCACAATTCGATCGCCATAGCGCAAACCCGCGCGCGATGCCGGCGTGCCGTCCACGACCGACTGGATGTAAACGCCATCGTCATGACGTAGAATCTGCACGCCGATACCATAGAAGCTGGACGACTGGTCTTCTTTCAGTTTTTTAAACTCCAAGGCGGGAAAATAGACGGAATGCGGATCGAGCGTGAATAGCATTCCCTGGATCGCTGCCTGGGTAGCTTTTTCGTAATCGATTTCGCCCGCATAGCGTTCTTCTACGGTCGAGATCGCTTCGCGATAATCGGCTTCGATCTTATCGGCTTCGTACTTGTCTTCGGTTGTCTGGCTGGAATTGATCACCGTCACGTGACGGCGGGTCGAACGCGAACGGACGCCGCCGGCGACGCTGGCCGCGACGATTACGAAAATTGCGACGATGGTGAATTTCCTGGTCATCGACAGGATTACTGGGGACGAGCCTCACGAAAATATAGCACAAGGAGGGCAGTGCCTGAAGAGCGAGGTCGTTCCCATTTGGACGGCGAGGTCGGTACCGGGAGCGGATTGACCGGGACTGGAGTGACTGGAGCGCAACCGTCTCGGTTGCTCCTCTGAGTTAGGATGCAAGCGAGGACGCTTGCGCTTCAGTCCCGGCGACCCAGTCGCTACCGCTCCTGATACTCGCTCCATGGTCCCGTACCGAGTTATAACCACCGAGATCAGAGGCGGGCTTGTGCGGACACTGGGATTGATTGAGAATGTGAAAGTGACGCCTAAGCTGTCGATTGTCGTGCCTGCTTTCAATGAAGGTGCGCGCCTGGACGGTTCGTTAAAGCAGATTGTGAGTTACCTGAGTGAGCGGCGCGAACAAACCGAACTAATAGTGGTCGACGACGGCTCGACGGATAATACGGCTGCGGTCGCTGAGCAAGCGCTGCAGAATTCAGGCCTTGCCAGCCGCGTGATTCGTTATGAAGAAAACCGCGGCAAAGGCTACGCCGTGCGGTTGGGACTGCTGGCAGCGCAGGGAAACATCGCGCTTTTTTCCGACGCAGACCTCTCGACCCCGATAACCGAAGCGCCCAAACTTGTCGATCCAATTCGCAATAATGAATGCGATCTAACTTTCGGATCGCGGGCGCTCGATAGGCGCTTGATTGGGGTGCATCAGCCATGGCGACGCGAACAGGGAGGCCGCGTATTCAATCTGATCGTGCGCGTAGCGACCGGCTTGCCTTTTTGGGACACGCAATGCGGGTTCAAGGCTTTTCGCATGAACGTTTGCCGGCCCTTGATTGAAGCGGCGCAAATCGATCGTTTCGGTTTCGATGTGGAATTAATTTATCTGGCGCATCTGGCCCAATTGCGTCTGCGCGAGATTGCCGTGCGATGGGACCACAGCGCCGGAGGGCCGCTCGATGCCTCGGCGAATTACAGCCGCGACAGCTTGCGCATGATCAATGAAGTACGCCGTATTCGGGGTGGCGCGGCAGCGGGCGATTACAGCGAAGCGATCAGCGTGGCCCGGACGGCGATGATGGTGGAAGCGAAGCACGGTCTTTCAGCTCGCTCGTTCTCGTAGAGAAACCACACGGGATAGAACACATTCGCTACAGAGAACTCAAAGTAAACAGAACTATAGTTTGGCATTCCGCCGCAGGCAGCATTCGCGGCCAGCTAATGATGAGCGCCTAAAGCGGGAAGTCCGAGCAAATCCTTTGTGCCTATGCGGTAGTTTGATCAGGAGTAAAGATGACAGCGCGACTTAACGTCAACATCGATCACGTCGCCACCGTGCGACAGGCGCGGCGCGCCCCCGAACCCAGCGTGGTGGCTGCGGCGATGATCTGTGAACAGGCCGGCGCGGACGGCATCACAGTTCACTTGCGCGGCGACCGCCGGCATATTCAGGATCCCGATCTCTTTGTGCTGCGCCAGGCTGTGACGACCTACTTGAATGTCGAGATGGCGGCGACTGAAGAGATGATGAAAGTCGCTATCGAGGTTAAGCCTGACGCAGTATCTCTGGTTCCCGAAAATCCAAAAGAGGTAACTACTGAAGGCGGTTTGAATGTGCGCGCGAATATTGCGATCGTCCGGGCCGCCGTAAGTCGCCTGCGCGAGATGGGTATAATCGCAAGCCTCTTCATCGATCCCGATCCGTTTCAAATCGAAGCAGCGCGAGAGGTCAACGCACAGCAAGTTGAGCTTTGCACCGCCGCTTATGCGGAAGCCACACTGGGCGCCAGCGGAATCCACGGCGAAGGAGCCGTACGCGCAAATCAGGAGCTGAGACGTTTGCGTGAAGGCGCAGCGCTGGCGGCGCAGTACGGGTTACATGTAGCAGCGGGTCACGGCTTGACGCTGCGAAATGTTGGCGCCGTGGCGGAAATCTCCGAGGTTGAAGAATTCAACATCGGCCATAGCATCATCTCGCAAGCAGTGTTTGTTGGATTGGAGCGGTCGGTGCGGGCGATGCGAAATGCAATTCGAAAGGCGAGTTTTTGACCTCGCCAAAAACTCAATTAATTCACTTTAATCGATAGCAGCAAAGGTCTAGATTCGCTCCCGCCGAACACCAGGTGTGCCCTGCGCGAGGCACGGCATAATTTATTTCCTAGCTGCGACGCTCTGATGTGAGTTGGAGACGCACCAGCGAACGTTCCAGCTTACCCTGGGCGGCCTCGAGATCTTCTTCCGACCCGGTCCAGGCGCTCAATTGCTTTTCGGTCTGTTCGCGCGCCTGCCGCGCGCGGGCCGCGTCGATCCCTTCGGGACGCTCGGCGATTTCTGCCAGCACCGAAACACGGTCGTCGTTGACTTCGAGAAAACCTCCCGAAACGTGCAACTGAAAACTGGTCCCGTCCTGGGTGTAAGTCAGCACGCCGGTTTTCAGTTCCGAGATCAGGGCCGCGTGGCCGGGAAGGATTTGCATTTCGCCATTGCGGCCCGGCACGGTTACAGAGTTTACCGCTTCCGACAGCATGCGCCGTTCAGGAGTCACTATGTCGAGTTGGATCTGATCAGCCATAACGCTTCAAACTGAGTCATCGACAGATTGATTCATTGAATCAATGAAAATGGATGACTCGACAATTCCCTTACTCTTGATACTGTTTGCCGGCCTCGACCGCCTCTTCGATGGTGCCTACCATATAGAACGCCTGCTCGGGTAGATCATCATGCTTACCGTCAATGATCTCTTTGAAGCCCTTAATCGTATCCTCGAGTTTGACGTATTTGCCTTCCCGGCCGGTGAACTGCGAAGCCACGTGGAACGGCTGTGAAAAGAACCGCTGAATCTTGCGCGCGCGCGAAACCACCAGCTTGTCTTCGTCCGACAATTCATCAAGACCCAGAATCGCGATGATGTCCTGGAGATCTTTGTAGCGCTGCAGAATCTGTTTCACGTTCTGGGTGGTGTTGTAGTGATCCTCGCCAACTATGCGCGGGTCCAGGATGCGAGACGACGACGCCAGTGGATCGACCGCCGGATAAATTCCCAGTTCGACGATTTGTCGCGACAATGCCGTTACCGCGTCGAGGTGAGCGAACGTCGTGGCCGGTGCTGGATCCGTATAATCGTCCGCCGGAACGTAAACAGCCTGAATCGAGGTTATCGATCCGGTCTTGGTCGACGTAATGCGCTCCTGCATCTCGCCCATCTCAGTCGCGAGATTCGGTTGGTAACCTACCGCCGAGGGCATCCGGCCCAACAGCGCCGATACTTCTGAACCTGCCTGGGTGAATCTGAAAATGTTATCAATGAAGAGCAGCACGTCGAGGCCCTGATCGCGGAAGTATTCGGCGACGGTCAGGCCGGAAAGCGCTACGCGTAAACGCGCGCCCGGAGGCTCAGTCATCTGTCCGTAAATTAATGCGACCTTGGAATTTTCGACGGCTTTGAGATCGACCTTGGTCATGTCGAACGCGCCGGTTGCTTCCATGTTTTCATAGAAGGATTCGCCAAAGTCGATCACCTTGGACTCGACCATCTCGCGCAGTAAATCATTGCCCTCGCGGGTCCGCTCGCCGACACCCGCAAAAACCGAAAAGCCGGAGCGCGCTTTGGCGATGTTATTGATAAGTTCCATCACGATAACGGTCTTGCCAACGCCCGCGCCGCCGAACAGACCGATCTTGCCGCCGCGCAGAAAAGGCTGAATCAGGTCGATGACCTTGATTCCCGTTTCGAACATCTGGAGTTCGGTTGACTGCTCATCAAACGAGGGGGCATGACGATGAATCGGATAACGCTGCTCGTGGGGAATGTTACCGAGATTGTCGACCGGCTGGCCGATCACATTCATGACGCGGCCGAGTGTGCCTTCGCCCACGGGAACCGTGATTGGACCGCCCGTATCCGTGGCATTCATGCCGCGCACCATGCCGTCGGTCGGCAGCATTGACACCGCGCGCACCCGTCCTTCCCCGAGGTGTTGCTGGACTTCGGCAATCACGTCGATCGGATCGGGAACTTCGAAACCATCGGAAGTGATCCGAAGCGCCTGATAAATCGGCGGCAGGTATTTCTCTCCAAACTCAACGTCAACCACCGGGCCAATAATCTGCACGACTTTTCCTACATGTCCGTTCGTGCCGTTTCCGTTAGGCGTAGCCATAGCTTGTTCAATCAACTCCTCTGATTAATGCCGATCCCGATACATCGGGAGAAATTTTCGGAAGGATTTAAAGACCGAGAAGATAACATGCCGTTTTGAGAAACGACAAGCGAGTTTATTCCTTCAGCAAAGCTTCAAGTTCGTTGACGAGTCTTACGTGTTCGTCCGTGGTCAATGGCGCACCGGAGTAATACTTCTTATCTGAAAATGGCGCACCGGCAAATCGCTCAACCCTAAAGTGTGCGAAGAAGTGTTTTGATTGGGTAGTATCGAAGTGGAAGTCAATCGCATTTAATTCATAAGGCAACGTTTGCTTGAAGTGCTTTGCGATTGATTGTGTAACTCCATTTCCCAATTGATTGAGACGCGCGTTTGCCGTCGAGAGCGCCATGTCGCTTGTGAAAATAATCTCGCTTACGTATTGCCTTCGCGTGATAAGGTGAGGGTGATTTGATAGTCCAAAGGTCTCTGCGCCCCAGTTCAACATGTCTTGTAATACTTTCTCAGACGCGTCTGTTGAAGCTCTCGTGTCTGTGATTATCCCCCAATCAAGCAAGACAAGCTTTTCGATTCCTACTTCGTCCCATTTACCCAACTCAAATGCGAGGCCTCTTTGCTGAGTATCAGCTATTTCATCAGGAGTCTGAGGATACTTGATGAACTTGTACCGTTCCACGAACGCTTTCATAAAATCATGTGCCAGCGGACGGCCCGACGGATTCAGCTCTTCTGCGTTCAGGTGAGCAATGACACGTGCTGTTCTTACTGCAACTAGTTGCACCTAATTTAACCCAAGCGCGCTTCTCGGAAAGCCTCGGCGGATTGCCCGTTTTCTTCATTACCCTTGAGGCGCACATAATCTTGAATGCTTGTTACCTCTCGAGTTCTTTGTCCGGTTCTATGCAGCTCCATAGAGGTTTCGTATATCTTCGCCGCAAGATCCTTTTTGAGATCTGCGAGGGCGTTTGCGTAACCCAGGACGACTACGTCGGATTTATTGCTCTTTTCCGGGGAAACTGTGGCCTCATCGACGCGCTCACTCCGAATAGCGAAGAACGCTGTGAAGACAGCAATTCCAGCGCATACAGCTGAAACAAAAATATAAACCATTGGGTTCAAGCCCATTTTGTTAGACCTCAGAAACTACTACACAACTACCGCCGGCTAACAGAGCCAGAATCATCATAGTTAGCGAGCCGTAAGCTATAATGCTAGCGTCAATTATTCCGGTGGCTTCCTGAGCTGACGCGATATCCGCAAACCATCCTGAAGACATA
This sequence comes from Pyrinomonadaceae bacterium, assembly GCA_046262835.1. Taxonomy (GTDB): domain Bacteria; phylum Acidobacteriota; class Blastocatellia; order Pyrinomonadales; family Pyrinomonadaceae; genus UBA11740. The sequence continues at coordinate 151,202 of JBHELZ010000003.1, read as the reverse complement.
ATGATTGCCAGTAAACACATTCCCGCACAAATGACTTTTAGTGTCCTTTTTTTTCGGGTACGACTTGTAATCAATTCTCCGATCGCCCTTCCGCAACTGCTGTTGCAACGAGGAGAAGTTCGCCATGTGCCGTCAAGATCGCTAAGCTAACCGGCTTTGAGAAGGTTCGCATTCTCAAAGCCGCGGAAAGCACCGGAACAAGGGCAAGAAAAACCGTGAAAACAAGCCATCGGGCAACTCTGGAAAATGGGTTCTTCATGGAGCCGACGCATTGTATATCGCGGCGCAAGGCCAAAGCTACCAGTCTGTGAAACTACTGGCTCGGATAAATATCCCTTCTCTTGATGTTCTTAATGCCACTTCAATCCCCGAAACTTTGCTTGTCCCATTGTCGTAGTACAATGGTGAAACGATGTTTCAAGTTGACGCTAAACATCCAACGCCGCTTTACCATCAACTCGATCAGTCTATTCGCTTTGCAATCGCTACCGGCAAGCTCGGTATCGGCGATCAGCTGCCCACGGTGCGGCAGTTGGCGGTTGATTTGCGCATAAATGCGAACACGGTTGCCAAAGTTTATGCCGAGCTGGAACGTAGCGGGGTCGTGGAAACGCGCCGGGGCGTGGGCACCTTTGTCAGCGCGCGGCCGAACGAAGTGGCCAGCCGTCGCGACCGCCAGCGTGATCTGCGCGAGCTGGCTGATCATCTAATTGCTGAATCTCATGAACGAGGCTTCTCGATTGACGATGTAATCGAGCATTTGGAAGGCCGGCGAAAGAAGTAGCACAAGTTGCCAACTTGTGGTTTGTCGTTTTCGCAAATGAACAATTTGCGCTACCTATTAAGGAGATAAGAAACATGCCTAACATGCAAAATCTGGTTCAGAACCGCAGCAACCTGCCGGCGCCGATTGCGCCCCGAGTCAACTTTGTCGCGGCGCTCGCGTTCATTGCGCCGGTGGCCCTGGGCGTCCTGGCCACCCTGGTAACATTGAATCCCGTGGGGGCCATACTCGGGGTCCTGCTGGGCTTTCTGCTGGCCCAATCGCCAAAGATTGCGCGTCAGTGGGAACGCGCGGTCGTGCTTCGCCTGGGTAAATTCGTCGGCCTGCGCGGTCCGGGCTTGTTCTGGATCGTTCCGTTCGTGGACAGCATCTCGACCTGGATTGATCAGCGTGTGATCACGACTGGCTTCGCTGCGGAAGAAACTCTCACCAGCGATACCGTTCCCGTCAATGTTGATGCCGTGCTTTTCTGGGTTGTTTACGATCCTGAAAAAGCCGCCCTCGAAGTGCAGAACTACCCGCAGGCCGTGAGTTGGGCGGCACAGACTGCCTTGCGTGACATCATCGGCCGGACTTCATTAAGCGATCTATTGCGCGGCCGTGAACGCATCGAAGATGAGTTACAAAAGCTGATCGACGAGCGATCGAATCCGTGGGGCGTGACGGTCCAGTCAGTGGAGATGCGGGACGTGATCATTCCCGCGGCCTTGCAGGACGCGATGTCTCGTGAAGCGCAGGCCGCGCGTGAGAAAGCAGCGCGCGTAATCCTGGCTGAAGCTGAGGTTGAGATCGCCGCGCGTTTTGACAAAGCATCACAGTCTTATCGCAACAATCCTACGGCGATGCACCTGCGCGCGATGAACATGCTGTACGAAGGTTTGAAAGAAAAAGGCGCGCTGATGATCGTTCCCAGCAGCGCGGTTGAAACAATGGGAATGGGCGGGTTAATGGGTGCGGCCGCGATGCGGCAAAAAGAGCTGACCGGAGGTAAAGAGATCCCGGAGTAGGTGCTTCGCCCGCTGCAACAGGGTTTCTTCGTATCCGAGGCATGGTATGTTTATAGCCGTTGTCTCCTGAAGTATTCAGGCCCGCGAAATCGAAACACATTTCGATTCGCGGGCCAACTATTTTTCGAATCCCTTCTATAAATATTTCGCGCCGAACGGCGCGAAGAAAACGCTATTCTTCCGTTTCAATCTTGATTCTCATCGATCGCAGTATCCGTAAGTCTTCTTCCGTAAAGTCGATTGGACCATCGCTCTCCTCACCCGCATCACTGCCGCCGGTTTGCGGCCGCAATCCAATCTCGAGCTTCAACGTCAACTCCATTTCAAATCCCGCTTCGCGCAAGCGCTCGATCGCCGCAGCCACCGTGGCGGATTGCTGCACCGATTCATTGATAGCCGTCCCGACTTCCTCTGCCAGCCGTTTAGTTTCTTCGTCCATTTCCACATTCGGATGCTAAGACACTCATGCGGCGAGTTCAAGCTCTGATTCGTATCGGAACCCCATGACCCGCAGGCCGGCAGCATTAACGACCCAGCTATTTTCGCGCCACGCCGAATGCTGCGGGCGCATAAGACACTTATAAGGATTTCGCCCCGAACGGCGCAATGTGCTAGCCTCCGATTGCTGTCCAAAAAGCACTGACTTTCGCGTCAGCCTATGGCGACTAAAAGCAAAGAAGAGCGTCGCGCCCATTTCAACACTGCGTCGGGAATTGAGCTGCCCGTCGATTTCAATCCTTCGAACAGCGCGCCCCTTGATTACGATCAAAATCTGGGCGAACCGGGTGAGTTTCCTTTCACGCGCGGAATTCGGCGGACCATGTATCGCGGGCGTCTCTGGACCATGCGGCAATATGCGGGCTATGCGACTGCCGAAGAATCCAACGCGCGCTATAAGTACCTGCTGGCCCAGGGAACGACGGGATTGTCTGTCGCCTTCGACCTGCCAACACAGATTGGTTTGGACTCAGATGATCCGTTGGCCGCCGGTGAAGTGGGAAGAGTAGGCGTCGCGATTGATTCGCTTGAAGATATGCTCAGGCTTTTCGATGGTATTCCGCTCGGCGAGGTTTCAACCTCGATGACGATCAACGCGACGGCGGCAATCCTTTTGTGTCTCTATCTCGCGGTAGCGCGTAAGCAAGGCGTTTCCTTTGACAAAGTCAGCGGGACAATCCAAAACGACATTTTGAAAGAGTACATTGCGCGGGGTACGTATATATTTCCGCCGCAGCCGTCCCTGCGTTTGATAACCGATACGTTCGCTTTTTGCGCGCGCGAAGTTCCCAACTGGAACACCATCTCGATTAGCGGTTATCACATTCGCGAGGCGGGGGCGACCGCGGTTCAGGAATTGGCCTTCACGCTGGCTGACGCGATCGCCTACGTGGAAGCTGCGATTAAAACTGGTCTCGGAATCGATGAGTTCGCGCCACGCCTCTCCTTTTTCTTCAATGCCCACAACAATCTTTTGGAAGAGATTGCCAAGTTTCGAGCCGCCCGCCGCCTGTGGGCCCGCATCATGCGAGATCGTTTTCGCGCGCGCGATCCACGTTCCCTCATGCTGCGCTTTCATGCGCAGACTGCGGGTTCGACTCTCACGGCGCAACAACCCGAAGTCAACGTAGTGCGCACGACGATTCAAGCCCTGGCGGCCGTGCTCGGCGGCACGCAATCGCTGCACACCAACTCCATGGACGAAGCGCTGGCCCTGCCGACAGAGGATGCTGCCCGGATCGCGCTACGTACGCAGCAGGTTATCGCTTTCGAGTCCGGAGTCGGGGATACCGTCGATCCCCTGGCAGGCTCGTACGCGATCGAAGAGTTGACAAATCAGGTCGAACAGGGCGTCGTCGATTATCTCGACAAGATTGATGCGCTGGGTGGCACCTTGAGCGCTATAGAATCAGGGTACATTCAGCGCGAAATTCAGAACTCAGCCTATGAATATCAACGGGCAATCGAAACGAATGACGCGATAATCGTTGGCGTGAACCAGTTTCAAAGTGGCGAAGAATCGAAAGTCAAAACGCTGCGCGTCGATCCGGCAATTGAGCAAGAGCAAATCGCGCGGTTGCGGGCGGTTCGCGACGGCCGGGATGCGGCCACCACTGAATCTTCGTTGGTGAAGCTACGAGACGCGGCGCACGGAAACCAAAATGTCTTGCCGCAGATACTTGAATGCGTCGAGGCGTACGCCACCGTCGGCGAGATTAGTAATCGCCTGAGATCTGTTTGGGGTGAGTACCGCGAAGCGGTGACGGTATAATATCACCGGGAGCTACTCCTTCGTCTTACCTGCAAACCTTTCTTTCGCAGTCGGCAAAACCTCCAACGATCGCGTGCTTTCGTTTTATGAGTTGCAGCGCCAAATCTACATACGGTTGAATGGGACCTACCAGTAAGGGAGACTCGTATGAATCGACGAGAATTTACCCAGATTGCTGCTGCCTCGGCATTTGCGCTTGGTGTCAGACCGAACGGTCTCGCGAAGCTCGCTGCACCGACGCAGTTCGCAATTACGATGGACGACTTCACCTGGCAGAACGCGGCCTATCTCAGCGGCGACAAACGCAATCAGGCTATTCTCGGCGCCCTTGACGCGAACCGAGTGAGCTGCGCTGTTTGTGATAGGCAGAAACGGAGACGATCAAGCGGGCATGACGTTACTGCGAAAGTGGGACGCGGCTGGACACGTGATCGGCAATCACACCTACTCACACCGCTCACTTAATTCCAACATCACGACCGCCGAATACGAAAGCGACATCCTGCACGCTGAGTCGATTTTGATGGGCCTGAGCCGCTTCCGCAAAATCTTTCGTTATCCCGTTTTGAAGGAAGGCGACACGGCCGCGAAACGAGATGAGGTGCGCGCTTTTCTCAAGAGGCATGGCTACCGCATCGGGCATGTAACGATCGATAACTCTGATTGGATTATCGACCAGCGCCTGAACGCGCGCTTGCAGAAGGATCCGCGAGCCGACGTAAAACCGTATCGCGATTTTTACCTCGAGCACATGTGGGACCGCGCGCAGTATTATGACGCGTTGGCAAAGAAAGTCAGCGGCCGCCCGATCAAGCACACGATCCTGATGCACTTCAATCTGCTGAACGGGTTGTTCCTGGCCGATCTGATCGAGATGTTCAGAAGTAAAGGCTGGCAAATAATCGACGCTGAGACCGCTTTCACTGATCCAATCTTCCGCGCTGAGCCGAAAGTCCTGCCCGCTGGCGAAAGCATCGTCTGGGCCCTGGCGAAAGAGAAGGGAACGATCGCCGCGTCGCTCCGCTTTCCAGCCGAAGACGGTGAATACGAAACGGCTCGGATGAATAAGTTAGGGCTTTAAGACGAATCATTAGAGGATTCTTAGCTAGTGATGATCCAGTTTGATGTGGCAGGCGCATATTGCCCCGTGTCCTCACGCGGCGGGGCGCGGGTGCGACTCTTTCAAAACCGCACCGACGACGTCTTTGCGGTTAGCCAACGAATTACAGAATTCGTCTTCCGTTTCGCAGGAGAAACCCGAGAAACAATCCAGCCGCGGCCGAGATCAAAATCGCCTGGCCCGGCTTTCTTCGCGCGTAGTCTTTCGCTTCATCAGCAATTTCATTGAAATCCTTACCTTGCAGGTTCTTGATCTTATCGCCGACCACGCCGGCCTTGTCTTCAATGTAATCGCTTGCGCGTGAAGCCGCGTCGGCGATCTTTCGTCCATATTCGTGCGCAGTTTCCGAGAATTCTGACATTTTGGTTTCACTCCCACAAATCATTCTCGATAGTTGAGCGTTTTCGGGATTTTCAGACATCTTTCGCTCCTCTCGTTCTTGAGACCAAATCTCCATACGAACAACGAATAAGCCGGGTTGCGAAAATTATTTTACCTGCGCGCGCCGGTTTGACTTTGGGTTGCGCGCCATGGTAAGTAAGCACTTACTTCAAAGCAGATCGGTTTCAATTGCAGCCACAAAAAAGAATTTCCAGCCGCGGCAACGGCGCGCGCATGACGGGCGAAAACAGGCGTCTGCAAATACTGCGCGTGGCCATGCGGCTGTTTTCACAGCGCGGCTTTCGGGGCACGACGACCAGGGAAATCGCCCTCACGGCGGGCGTTTCCGAGGCCATGGTGTTTCGCCATTTCGCGACCAAGGAAGAGCTTTACAGCGCGATCCTCGATCAAAAAGCCTGCCTGCACGAAACGATGGAGCCCTTGCACGTGGTGGCCAAAGCGGTTGCTGCGAAGGATGACGTGGCGGTCTTTGAAGGGCTGGCCCTTGAAGCGCTTAACCAGCACGATGGTGATCCCGAGTTTCATCGTCTGTTGTTGCACTCAGCCCTGGAAGAGCACGAGTTGGCCCATATGTTCTGGGAGAAATTTGTGAAACACGTCTACCGCACGCTGCGCGGCTACATTCGTGAGCGCCAGCGCGAGGGGGCGATGAAGGACGTCGAGCCGCTGGTGATCGTGCGCGCTTTTATCGGGATGATTATTCATCATTCACTCAACAATAATCTTTGGGATCGTAAACAGCAGTTGCTGAAAATCTCGAATCAAGCCGCGGCGCGCGAGTTCACAAACATTCTGTTGCACGGCGTTGCGTCCACGCCCGCCACGGGTGGCGGTCACCGCCCGTTAGAACGTAGAAAGCGATCGAAGAAATGACGCGCCCACAATTATCTCTTAAATTCATTCTCGTTCTTTGCGTGGCGGTCGGCGCCGGTGCTGCCTTGTCTGCGTGCAAGCGATCCAACGGCCAAACCAACGCGTCAGCTACGGCGAGTCCGGCCCCTCCAGTCGTCGAAGTAAGCACCGCCGCGGCTGTGACGCGGCAGCTGCCGCAGTACTTTGAAGCCACCGGGAGTCTCGCCGCGAACCAACAGACCGACGTTGCTCCCGAGACTTCCGGCAAGGTCGCTGCGGTCGGCGTTGACATCGGCAGTTCGGTGAAACGCGGTCAGATGCTGATTAGACTCGCAGACGCAGACTTTAAGGACAGAGCGCAGCAGGCACTGGCCCAGCTGGACCAGGCAAAAGCCACGCTGGAACAAAATCGCGCCAAAATCGGATTGCGGCCGGGTCAGAAATTTTCACCGGAAAACGTTCCGGAAGTTCGCGCTGCCCGCGCGGCGCTGGATTTCGCTAATAAGAATTTGCGACGCTACGAAAAGCTGGTTGAAAGCGGAGACATCTCGCGCGCAACCTATGATCAGCAGGTGTCTCAGCGCGATCAAGCCGCCGAACAATACCAGGCGCTGATTCACCAGGCGCAGCAGAATTACGCGGCGATTGCGAATTCGCAGGCGGCAGTTGATGCGGCGCAATCCGCACTTTCGCTGGCGAAAAGAAATCTGAGCTATACGACAGTGTCAGCGCCGATGGCCGGCTATGTCTCGGATCGTCCCGCCGACATTGGCGAATATATATCGCCACAACAGAAGGTGGCGACGATCGTCAGTCTGAATCCGCTGCGCGCGCGCATCGACGTACCCGAGCAGGCCATACCGCAGATACATCAGGGCGAAAGTGTCTCGGTAAGCGTGTCCGCTTTTGCCGATCGAAATTTCTCGGGCCGCGTCGCGCGCGTGTCCCCGAGCGTGACCGCAACGTCGCGCACGTTGACGGTCGAAGCTGATGTCGATAATCCGAACGCCGAACTTAAGCCGGGACAATTCGCGACGATTCGCATTCTGCTGCCGCACAGCGCGCCCGCAGTGATGGTACCGCAGAGGGCTCTGCGAACAATCTCAGGCGCTACCTATGTGTTCGTGATCAAGAACGGTTTCGCCCAGCAGCGCCTCGTCCAGAGCGGGCAAACCGAAGGCGATCTTGTAGAGCTGAAGAGCGGAATAACGGCGGATGAAGTTGTGGCCATCAGCAGTGTGGATCAACTTAGCGACGGAGCGGCGGTCAGGCAATAAGGGTTCAGTTGTCAGCAGTCAGTTGCCCAAATGCAAGTTGCAGTTGACAACCAACGACTGACGATGGGCGGAGTTTCGAGATGCAAAAGTTAGCTGAAATCTGTGTGCGGCGGCCGGTGTTCGCGACCATGCTTATTCTGAGCCTCACGGTCGTCGGTTTGTTCTCGTTCCGCTCGTTGGGAGTCGATCTGTTTCCCAAGATCGATCTGCCGACGATTACGGTGACGGTCGTAAACCCGGGCGCGTCTCCGCAGGAGATTGAGACTGAGATCACCGACAAAGTCGAAGGCGCCGTCAACACTATCAGTAGTATTGACGAGTTGCGCTCGACCTCGGTCGAAGGCGTGTCGCAGGTGTTCATCACTTTCCTGTTGGAGAAGAATGCGGACGTGGCGGCGCAGGAAGTACGCAACAAAGTCGATTTGATCGTCAACGAACTTCCGGAAACTGCTGAAACCCCGATCGTGCAGAAACTCGACACCGACGCAACGCCCGTTTTGCGCATCGCCGTGTCGGCGCCACGCAGCCTGCGCGAAGTTACTGATATTGCCGACAAACAGATCAAGCGGCTAATCGAGCCAATCAGTGGTGTCGGCAACGTCGAGATCGTCGGCGGCCGCCAGCGCGAGATCGAAGTTTGGGTCGATCCCGACAAAATGCGTGCCTTCAATGTGTCGGCCGCAGATGTGGCGAATGCGGTGAAGTTGCAGAACATAGAATTACCCGGCGGCCGCGTCGAACAGGGACAGCGAGAGCTGACGGTGCGCACCATGGGGCGCATTCCCGATCCCGCCCAATTCAACAATCTGGCCATTGCGAATCGCGGCGCTTATTCGGTGAAGCTTAGTGACATCGGATACGTCGAAGATGGCGCCGAAGAGCAGCGCACGGAAGCAAGACTTAATGGTCAACCCGCGGTGACGCTGGTTATATCAAAACAGTCGGGCCAGAACACAGTGGCTGTGGCTGACGCGGTCAAGGAACGTTTGGATGAGATTCGACTGACCCTGCCGCGCGATGTGAAAACCCAGTTAGTGGGAGATCAGACGATTTTCATCAAGGCCGCGCTGCACGCAATTAATCTTCATCTCGTAGAAGGCAGCATCCTCGCGGCCATTGTGGTTTTTGTTTTTCTCTGGAGCGTGCGCTCGACGTTCATCGCCGCGATTGCGATTCCAACCTCGATCATCGCCACCTTTGGTTTGATGGCCGCAATGGGTTTCACCCTGAACCAGATCACGATGCTCGCCTTAACATTAATGGTCGGCATTGTGATTGACGACGCGGTCGTCGTGCTGGAAAACATCTTTCGCTTTATCGAAGAAAAAGGAATACCACCATTCCAGGCGGCGATCGAAGGCACGCGCGAAATCGGAATGGCCGTCACCGCGACGACGCTCTCGCTGCTGGCGGTGTTCCTGCCGGTAGGATTCATGGCCGGCATCGTTGGACGCTTCATGTCGTCGTTTGGATTTACTGCCTCGTTCGCAATTGCGGTTTCTTTGATTGTGTCGTTCACGCTGACACCCATGCTGGCGGCGCGCATGATCAAAAGAAAGAAATCAGGGCCGGTGAAGAATTTCGGCAGGAAATCAGACGCCGACGATCGCGGCTCTCTGGCCGAATTCAAAGACAAGTACGAACAGGCCGGATCTAAGCAGGGCCGCTTTTATCGCCCCATCGACCGCACTTACACGTGGATGCTCAAGTGGTCAATGGCCCATCGCTGGGCCATTGTGGTGCTTTCGGCGATCGTCATTGTCAGCACTATTCCGCTCTTCATGTTTGTCGGCAAGAATTTTCTGCCGGTCGACGATCAATCGCAGTTTGAAGTGAACCTGCGCACGGCTGAGGGTTCTACTCTCTCTTCGACCGCCGCGCTCAGCGAACGTATTGCGGCCGACCTCCGCAAGCTGCCCGGGGTCACCGATACCCTCGTGACTATCGGCAGCGGCCAACAGCAGGTGGTCAATCTTGCGAACATCTACGTCAAGTTGACTCAGGTCGAAGAACGCAGCGTTTCCCAGAACGACCTTATGTTGCGCGCGCGGTCAGAGATTTTGGCTAAGTATCAGAAGGAATTTCCGGATCAGTTGCGCACCAGCGTCAATCCCGTGGCGGCCATCTCTGGCGGAGGATTCCGTAATGCCGACATCCAATTTGTTATCGGCGGACCGGATCTGGATAAGCTCACAAAATACTCGGGGGACATGCTCGCGAAAATGAAGAGTAATCCCGACATTGTGGACGCCGATTCCACACTGGTCACCGGAAAGCCGGAACTTCGCGTGGTAATCGATCGGGCGCGGGCCGCCGATTTGGGTGTGCGCGTCGGTGATATAGCCCAGTCCCTGAACACTCTGGTCGCCGGGCAAAAAGTTTCTACATTCAATGCCGGCACCGATCAATACAACGTGCGGGTGCGCGCCGTTGGCGAGTTTCGCGGCGGTGCGGAGGGTTTGAAACGGATGCTGGTAGCGTCACAAAAACTTGGTTGGGTCAGCCTCGACAATCTGGTGAGGGTCGAGGAAGGCACGGGCCCGTCGTCGATTGATCGACTGAACCGTCAGCGCCAGGTGACGCTGCTGGCTAACGTAAAGCCGGGCGGCTCGCAGGCAGCGATCATCTCGCAACTGACGCAGGCGGCCAAAGACGTGCGCATGGATGCCGCGTACACGACGGGCCTGGCCGGCCGTTCAAAGGAACTGGGCCGCGCTGCTTACTATTTCCTGCTGGCAATCGTTTTATCTTTTATCTTCATGTACATGGTTCTCGCAGCGCAGTTCGAATCATTCATTCACCCCATTACGATCCTGTTGACGCTGCCGCTGGCGATTCCGTTCGGGATTGTTTCCTTACTGGTGACGGGCCAAACGGTGAACATCTTCTCCGGCCTGGGGTTGTTGCTGTTGTTCGGCGTAGTGAAGAAGAACGCGATTTTGCAAATCGATCACACCAACGGTTTGCGTAGACAGGGCATGGAACGGCATGACGCTATTATTCAAGCCAATCGCGATCGCCTGCGTCCGATCCTGATGACGACCATCGCCCTGGTCGCGGGCATGACGCCGCTGACCTTAGCGAGCGGTCCCGGCGCGGGCACCAACCGCTCGATCGGCGTGCTGGTGGTCGGTGGTCAATCACTTTGCCTGCTGCTGACATTGCTGGCCGTCCCCGTTTTCTACTCTCTATTTGACGATCTTAGCCGCAGTCGCATTTGGTCGCGCAGTGGCGCGCTGATAAGCGGCATTTTCGGACGCGCGCGACGCAGGGTTGCCACGGCGGCAGCTTCAGTGCTGGGAGTCGCATCGAGACATTAGAAAAGAGTTCGTGTCCGAAGAGAACGCAATGAATGGTAAACGTGAATTAGGATTATGATTGAAAGCAAATCGAAATCTGCGCTCATAAGTTCGCGAAGCGGAGGTGGTGGTGAAAATAACCCGGCATTTCGGCGCTGTTTACGCGGCGAAAGTCTTTTGGGCCATAAATCGCCGGGCTATTTTCGATCGTCAGCTTTGCGCGTGACACTCCCTCTGGGTCTGATCGCATTATTGTTTGCGATCACAAATTCACCGGTGGTTGCTCAGACGTCCGCTTCTGCCTCTCCAACTCCGGCTGTTTCTGCCCAGCAATCGCTGCAAGTGCCGGCCCTCGCAGTGGATTATCGCGCGGACACGACAGCTCGCATGCCGTCACTTGCCCGCGTCGGCGTCGATCCGAACGACCAGCAGACGATTTCACTGCGCGAAGCAATCGCCATGGCGTTGCATAATAACAAGGACATCGAGATTGCCCGCGACAACGTGAAGATTGCGGAATTTGATTTGCTCACGGTGCACGGCGCGTACGATCCAAAATTGACCGCGCAAAACTACTTCGAAAAGATCAATTCGCCGGCGACCAGTTTCCTCAGCGGCGCGGCACGGGTGGAAACGTCTGACATCACCGCGAACGGCCGGGTTGAAGGACTGACTCCCAAAGGCGGTGGTAACTATCGCGTGGACTTCACTTCGATCCGTCAGACCAGCAACAGCCAGTTCACCACGCTTAACCCGCAATATCCGACGGCGGTGACATTTACCTACACACAACCACTTTTGCGCGGCCTCAAATTTGATTTACCGCGGCGCCAGATCGAGGTCGCAAAGAAAAATCTTTCCCTTACGGATGCGCAATTTCGCCAGCGCGCGATCGAAGTGATCACGAACGTGCAGCGTAGCTACTGGGATTTGGTTTTCGCATTGCGCAATTTACAGATTCAGCGCGACTCGCTCGCCGATGCGCGCAGACAACTCGAGCACAATCGCCGCCTGGTCGCCGAAGGAACACTGGCCCCGATCGATGTGGTGGCGGTTGAAACGCAGGTAGCGAATTTCGAGCAAACCCAATTCAGCGCGCTCGAAGACGTAAATCGCACCGAGAACAATCTGAAGAACATGATCGCTCAGGATCAGAAATCAAAGTTGTGGGATGCGTCATTGATTCCTACTGATCATGCCGATCTCACGCTGCCCAACGTTTCCCTTACCGATGCCATGGCGGCGGCCATGCAAAACAGGCCGGAGCTGCGCCAATCAGATTTAGCACGCGAGATCAATTTGCTCGATCAAAGGCTCTATCGCGATCTGGAGAAGCCTGAGATTGACCTGGTTGGCAGCTATGGCCTGACCGGCACTGCCGGCACTGTGACGTCGACCGCTAATCCTTTGAGCGCCAGCAACGATCAACTGCGGACACGCGTGAATCAGTTATCCACGCTCGCCGGCTTGCAAGCCTTAACGGCCCCACCGGCGGTGACGCTGCCCCCGGATCTGTTTGGGGGTTACTGGCAGTCGCTGTCAAACCTCGCTTCGAATCAATTCAATAACTTCCGCGTTGGCGTGGCCGTGAGTCTGCCAATTCATAATCGCACTGCGGAGGGCCAACTGGGCCATGCCCTGGTAGCGGGGAAACAGATTGCCACTCAGCGGCAACAGCTTGAACAGTTGATCCAGGTTGAAGTGCGAAATGCTCTGCAAACGCTGAGTACCGCTGAGGCCCGGCTGCGCTCCGCTGCAGTGGCTCGCTCAACCGCCGAGCAGCAATACGAAAGCGAGAAGCGCAAACTAGACGCCGGGCAATCGACAGTGTTTCTGGTGCTGGAAAGGCAGACAGCTTTGTCAGTGGCGCGCGGCAACGAACTGCGGGCACAGACGGACCTGAACAAAGCGATGGCCGACCTGCAACGGGCGACTGGGAATTCACTGACGGCGAACAACGTGACCGTGACGGTTCGTTAGATGATTCCGCGCGCTAATGCGCATAAATCACACCAGGGGAACGCGATGCGAAGACTGTCGCAAACTGACTTGAAGTTATGCATCAGAGGCCGTAATAAAATCGTGGGATCGCCGCCGATTAATTAGCAGTCCGCGCCCAAGGCCGCTCTAACTTCCAAACGCAAACCGTCGCGCGCGGCCACCGTTGCTCCCGCCCACAATTTGCGCGCCTCGCTCTCTAGATCAATTTCATCCCATTCAGCATAGAGATGGGTGAGTAGAAGTTGTTTCGGTTCCGCAATTTTCGCAATGCGCATCGCTTCCGCGAGCTCGAGGTGTTTCTGTGTCGGCTTGTCCCGATAGAAGGAACACTCAAGGATTAACAAGTCGGATTTGCGCGCAAACTGAGCGATGCTTTCCGCGTATCCGGTATCGGAAGTGTAAACGAGCTTCGGCCCATTCCGTTCGGTAAGGCGAATTGCCAAACTTTCCGGGCGATGCGGGGTGGAAATAATTTCTGCTTTTAAGCCGGCGAGCAGGTCAAAAGCCTGGGTCGACTCAGCCGGCGCAAGCTCTCGAATTTCGACTGCGAAGTTTTGATCGAACAATTTGTAATTATGCGCGCCGTCAATCGCCTGCAATAACTTCCGGATCCCTTCGCAGCCAAAAATCCGCAACGGCTTTTTACGCTCATTAATTCCGGGAGCCCATTTGATTCTAAACAGGAACGGCGCCACCCCCGCACAGTGATCCAAATGTAAGTGGCTAATCCAAATCGCATCAAGATTGCGCCAATCCAGATTCTCCTGGGCCATACGATGGGGCGCATCGGCGCTGCAGTCGAGCAGGATCGACCCGGCTGCGGTCTTAAGCCAGAAGCCGGCCGCCGCGCGACGCGGATGAAAGACAGAAGTCCCGGAACCGAGAACGATTAGCTGCATCTCGCAATCCTATATCTATGGTGGAGCGAATGGTAGGGTCCTATCGCAATAAATCTTGTCGCACTAGACCATCTGTAATATTCTTCGCTTCCAAATCGTGGCGGAACGGGCGAATCGCACAAGCAGTCGGTGCGAAGTTCATGGTAAAGCTAAACGAATAGGCTGCGCCTGACGCCATATTAATGGGTACGCGACCAGTCGCTCGGCCGATCGAAAGGAAGGATCGATGAGAATTAAGGACCTGTGGGAGACCCTCTCAACCCTTTGGGCACTGATCCCAACATTGTCTGGACTTCTTTTTGGACTTGGTTCACTCCGCGCGGTTAATGAAGCGCAACATAAGCGAACGGCGGAGCATAAGAAAAAGCAAACACCAGCAAAAGCCAAAGGGGCATTGGGGGCGGTCCAAGTTGTTCTTCTGATGTTGTGTGTTCTGGTTTTTGCCGTCTTTGTTCTGTGTCTTGCGACGGCAGTCAGACTCATCTATTCTCGCGAACTTGTTGCCAGTGTCCTGTTGGTGCTGGGGATAATCTTTGTCCTGTCCGGTGTGCTGCTCTGCGGACTGCAAGTTGTTCACTTCGAACTCTCCGCGAAACGCATTACAGCGTTTGGGGGCGGCGCCGTTCTCAGTGTGCTGGGCGTGTTATGCCTTTTTAATTCGCCCCGAATCGCCAAGATGTCGGAACTTTTCTTTCCGCATTGGACTACAACTGCAATTGCGGTCAAACAAAAGTCTGTTCGCATCATCACATGACGGTTAGTCAGATCAAAGTTTCAGGATAACGCATCATCTCCGTCGGTGCCTGAAGTTATGGTTACGATGTGCGTCTGACTGACGACGGCCTTCGCGTTTTTTCGCTGTCCACGCACGCGAGATTGATCCTAAACACTTCGATGACGATTCATTGATCGAAGCCGCCCCTGCGAAGCACGGACCTCGAAGTATTATCTTATGCCGCATTCGTCGGCCTCAGAGTTGACCGTCGAGACCTTTCGCACGCCCCGGAAAGTGACCGGCTTGTGCATCGGCAAGAGTACGTTTACGGCTTTCTCTTAACCGAGCAAGTACAAAGGAAACTATTTGGGCAGCAGTCAAATAGGTGTTTATACGCGGGCGCCAATTAGCGCATTCGAACGAGCAAAAAAGATAAAATTTACGGCGCCACGTTAGGGGAGAAGAGCGACGAATATGAGCATAAAATCAGACAAGTGGATACGGCGCATGGCCCAGGACTACCGCATGATTGAACCTTTCGAGCCGGGCCAGGTTAAGGAAGTCGACGGCCGGCGGGTAGTGTCATATGGTACTTCCAGCTACGGCTATGACGTGCGGTGTGCCGACGAGTTTAAGCTCTTCACGAATGTCTACAGTGCCGTTGTGGATCCGAAAAAGTTCGACGCCAAGAGTTTTGTCGACATGAAAGCCGATTACGTGATCATTCCGCCAAATAGCTTCGCGCTCGCTCGCACAGTTGAATACTTTCGCATCCCCCGAAACGTAATGACTATATGTCTGGGAAAGAGCACCTACGCGAGATGCGGAATTATTGTGAACGTGACGCCCTTTGAACCTGAATGGGAGGGATAT
This sequence comes from Pyrinomonadaceae bacterium, assembly GCA_046262835.1. GTDB lineage: Bacteria > Acidobacteriota > Blastocatellia > Pyrinomonadales > Pyrinomonadaceae > UBA11740. Next base: position 135,704 of record JBHELZ010000003.1, on the reverse strand, counting down.
GTAACTCTTGAATTTTCGAACACGACGCCGATGCCGGCCAAGATTTACGCTAACGAGGGGGTCGCTCAAGTTGTATTTTTCGAAGCAGATGAAGTCTGTGAAGTCTCATACAAAGACCGCGGCGGTAAGTATCAGGGGCAGCACGGCGTCACCCCACCCCGGCTTTAGGAACCACCGTAAGGCGCACCTTCACGTTTAGTTCCGAGGCGCAATGTTGAGCACTGAAGTCAAACACGGGTGTGCAATTCCCCACGCCCTCCGCGGATTATCATTCCTGTTTAGCAATGCGACCTTAAAAGCTGGCATATGAACAACGCAAACGTCCTGAAATTCAAGAAGCTCGACGCCAACGCCACGCTACCGACACGGGGTAGTCCTTCCGCGGCCGGCCTGGATCTTCATTCGATCGAAGCAATTACTTTGGAGCCAAAGCAACGGCGGCTTATAAGAACCGGTCTTGCGGTCGCGATCCCGGAGGGCTACTACGGCCGGCTCGCGCCCCGATCCGGTTTGGCCACACAGAAAGGAATTGATGTTCTCGCCGGAGTTATCGACGCCGACTACCGGGGCGAGATTCAGTGCTTGCTCCATAACACGGGAGCCGAAATTGTAGACTTGCCGGCACAGGCAAGAATTTGCCAGTTGATAGTTGAGAAGATCATTACCCCGACTTCGGAATGGGCGGACGAGCTTACAAACACGATGCGAGGCAGCGGAGGGTTTGGCTCAACGGGCTGAAAAAATACTGGGAGCTGATTCTAACAATCGGATTCGCAGCTTTTTCCAGGGATTCGGCCTAATCAATGGTCTTTAGATGTAGCTGACGGGCTTCGAGTCGAAATGTTCTTTCTATGAGCGCGGTCGTAATACTCATCGATGTATTTCTTCATCCCGATCTCGGTCCAACTTAACCCGTAACGCTGCGCCTCATTTTTTGCTTGTCTGGCCGTCCAGCCATCATGCGAAATATGGTAGCAGGCTACAATTACGCCGGTCCGATCGTGGCCATGATGACAGTGAACAAACACTGGTTGGTTTTCGCGAGCATTGATGATCTGCAATATGCGCTGAACCTCTTCATCCCTTGGCCTTGAGAACCCCGGAAGCGCAATAGCGTAATAGCGCAACCCTAGTGAGCGCGCTTCTGTTTCCTCGGCGCGCGCGAGATGGTCTTCGCCTCGAAGATTGACGACTGTTTTCACGCCGAGCTCTTTCAGCTTTTGCAAGCCACCCGTCTCGGGTTGGCCACCACGATAGAGTTGCGCATCGACCTGATAAAAGTTCGGCAGTTCTGAATATCGAGAATGCTTCTGGGCGAGGCCCGCAAGGGCGAGTGCGCAGATCAGCACACTCGCCGGCAAAAGTTTGTTGCGCTGGACGCTCATTTCTAAGTCTACTTGTACCCAATGACCACACGCTCAATCGTCGGCGGCAGTTCATGCATCTCGCTGCGCGCGAAGCCGGCGTTCTCAAACATACGCTCTAATTCAGCGAACGTGTATGCATCGCCACTGGGGGTACCGCCGAGCATCTGCATGCTGAAGGCCGCGGCTTGCGGCGGCGTCACGCGATCGTCGTTCGGGACGAATTCGAGGGCCACCGCGCGGCCGCCATCCGTTAACGAGGCATGAACTTTTCGCAGCAACTGCTCGCAGGTTTCTTTGTCGAAGTGATGCAGGAAATTCGTCAGCAGCACAATATCGTAACCAGTTCCATAATCCACATCGAACGCGCTCCCGGGTTTCGTCTCATAACGATCGGCGACGCCGGCCGCCTCGGCGTTTTCTTTGGCCACATCCAGGACCCGCGGCCAGTCAAGCGCCGTAACTTCAGCCTGCGGGTTCTGCTTTGCGAACGCCAGGCCATAGAGACCGTGACCCGCCGCGATATCCAGCACGCGCAGCTTCTTGTCTTTTATCGGGTCGACGAGCTGGGCCATCAACTGGGCAGGCATGACCATCATCGGGGCCATTGCGCGAGCGAAGTCCACCCAAATCGGATTTTCAGGCTCAACCGTTGAAGGGCCGGCGCAGCCGCCTTTGCGCACGGATTCCGTCAAACGATCAAAGTTATCCATAACGGCAGGCGACACGATGAACCCGGTTACCCCACCCATGTAAGCAGGTGAGCGTTTGTCGAGAAACATTGCCGAGTCCGCAGTCAATTCGTAATTGTTGCCCTGCTTGGTCAAAAAGCCGATGATGGTGAGAAAGTCGCAGAGAATGCGCGTGCCGCGTTCCGAGGCGCCGCATCGTTCGGCGATCGTTTTAGCGGTGGTCCGCCCTTCACCGATGGCCGTAAATACTTCAAGTTCGATTGCGGCCTTGATGGCCTGAGTTCGTTGATACGCATTGAAGGTGTCGAATAATAGCGCCGGCGTCGGCTGTTTTCCGGTTTGAGCTTCTGGAGCCATGAGTAATCCTTTCGATTTGAACTAGATTTAAGGAGAAGCGAAGAGCCTACTCGAAGAGGTGAGAAAAAGTCTAACTAACGCCTTGGCAGGTAGTGACTTGTTTTGGACTTTGCGCATCTCTGGCCCCGTGCTTTTCCTGAGATCCCGTCTTACCCGCAGACGTTCACCCAAAGGCGCAAGGCATAAAGGAAAACCGCAAAGTAACGAGGCTACTGCGCAGCAGTACAGGCGATCTCATGCCCCAGCAGGCTGAAAAACCTTTGGAGTGCGGCGACTTGTCGCCGCTTTGAAATCTGACTTGGAGCGTTTTGCAAGACTCTTAGGAAATCAGCGGAAGACAAAAGCGGCGACAAGTCGCCGCACTCCAAATGACGGCCTCGGCGCCGCCGGGTTGAGTTTTCAGCAGCCTCCCAGGCATGAAATGTCCTTAGTACAACCCACTTTCGATTTTCGTGAGCGGCATGAATAACGATTCAACATTTCGCTCCGGCGGAGCTAACAAGGCTCTGGGCGCGAGAGGCTATAAACCTTGCGCCGCTGCTACCCACTCTTCCCGGCTGAGTTGCTCAGTTCAGTCTTAAAGATACCGTTTGGGCCAATCCTTCGATCGTGAGGGTCAGGTTTTTCGGCGACGACACCGGATCTTTTTTTGGTGACAAAAAAACCAACAGGCCCTGGCGCTTCGGTTCGAGGTGGGTAACCGGACTCTTCAAATCTAACTCATAAGCGCGAAATTCCTTTTCAAAAGTTCTGCGTGAATTCGGATTGTAAGCAAAGACGCTGTTTGCTTTCATGATTCGCGAGATTGCCTGCTTCGCTGAGATCAACTTCCATTCGGTATTCGCGGCGTCGCGCAAACGAAACTTCAATTTTCTGATTTCAACCGCATCACCGCTGTTGTGAAGAATCTCGAGCCGCACGGGCAGGAGTCCCGCCAATTGAAGATTCGAATCAAAGAGCTCCTGTGTCTCTTCGTCTGTCAACAATGGTGATGCACGAAACGACAGCGAGCCGGCATTCGCGCTCGCTGACAACGCCGGCATCGCCGGCAGTTCGTTGACGGGTTTTACCTTGAAGAGAGAACCGCTGCACGAGGCGGTCAGCAGTGCCAGCAGACAGAAAGCGAAACTAGTTGCGGCGCGGCAAATCGGCAACGTAGTGCGGATCATCGTAATGGGGAAATCAGCCGGCGATTTGAATGGGCTCAGCGGCCACGCTCGATCCTATGTGATGAAGTTGTGTTGCGTCGACCATGTTTAAGCCGTGATCGCGCACCGTTTTGAATCCGGGAAGAAGTTCATCGACCGGCGCGCTCATGATACCTTTGCTGCGCTTGTAACCGGTGAAATCCAGATAGAGATGCTTGCGCATGAACCGGTCCGGCACGCCTGCAAATCGATAAAGCGGATATTTAATTCCGTTACCAAACAGCTTGCGCCCCAGTGCGTAGTAGTAAAGCGGCACACCTAGCGAAAATTTCATGTTCGCCGAGGTTCCACCATGCCAGAAGTGTAAGTTGTATTTCCAGCAGGTATAGAAAAATTCCCATTGCAGATCAGTCATCTCGATCAACTTCGCGCTGTCCTTCTTTTGCATGCGCGTGTTCTCAAGCGGCACGAAGAAAGTGGGAACGAACGTTCCCTTGGCGTCTCGCAGGTCGTAAAGCAGGTCGAGAGATTCTTTGGTGTCGGCATCGGTCTCGCCGGGTAGTCCGATGATAAAAGTGCAGAACGGAAACCAGTTGTGCTTGTTGAGGGTCTCCATGCCTTTCAAAACCACGTCGCGCCATTGACCAGCCTTGTAAGGATAAGCTTTGCCTTTCATGAAGATATCGAAGAGGCGCGCGCTGCCCGTCTCCAGCCCGATGATTGGATCGGTCATGCGCTGATCGGAATCGGTTGATTCCTTATGCTGCACGTGCGAGAAGGGAACGATCAGGGGGGTCAACCGCTCGACGATCGAGGGGTCCTTGACCACCGGGGCCATGGTGATGTGCGACATCTGGAGCGTCTCGATTCCGGGAACACTCTTCACGCTGCGGAGCATCGTCTCGAGCGCGGGAATGTTTGTTTCGAAATTCGAGGCTTGCTCATAAAGGAACATGTCCTCAGTCGCCAGCATGATTTCAGTGGCGCCCTCGCGAGCATTGACGCGCACACTTTCCATAATGTGCTCGAGTGGAAATGAACGGCCCACTTTGGTGGCCGGTCCGCAAAACTGGCAGCCTCGCCCGCAGCCGCGTGTAATTTCGACCACCCCAAAAGTCGAACGATGCTTAACGACCGGAATCTCTTCGACCGTCGGCTGCATGTTCTTCGGCACTTTGATAATGCGTTCGAGCGTTGGATCGCCGGCCATCATGCGCCTGAACAGATCGCTGAAAACGCGCTCGATCTCGCCGTCAATCAGGTAATCAACATTGAATTCATCCAGCCGCTCGGCACGCTCAAGCTGCCATGCGCCGGGCCCGCCGATGACCACTTTCGGTCGATACTTTTGGATCGCCGGATGCGTTACGATCTTCAAAAACTCGGCCGCATTAAGTGGGATCAGATTCTTGCCGGCGATTTTGGAATAGACATCCGTTGCGTAGGAGATGCCCAGGGGATTATGCGCATGAATTGCGACGACCTTCGTTTCCGGGCCGATAAACTTTTCTAGATTTTCCAGATAGCAAACGACTACATCTTCTTCGGGATATTCGCGCAACAGCAGAGTCTCGACCATCCGCAATCCGTTGGGTACATATTTGGCGCGGCCGTCCGGCCACGACTCGTTCACTAAAGAGGTAGGATTAATCCATTTGTGTCCGTATTTCGCTGGGATGGTCGCTGATAGCATCTGTTGCCAAATGCTGTGACGCCATTCGCTCGCCTCGCTTGACGAAGCGGTCAGAACGATCTTTGGTGATACCAACAGGGGCCTCCGCACACCAAGAAATAAAAACAGTCTGCTATAACGCGGCGGATTCTAGCACCTGCCGCTTGTCGTGCCAAGCGTTATATCGAGGGGTGATGCCGCGTTGGTGTGTTATAAGTCAGAGAGTAAGAGTTGCAACCGGGGTATTGACGTCGGAAGTGTAAATCCCGGGAATCTACTATGTAGGCGGGGTTCATGTATGGTATAGTGCGCCACCGCTGAGAGCGCATGCTTGCGTTTTGAAAGTGTGTTTGCCGTCGCTAATATAAATGAGTTGCCAGCGGCATTGTTTCAATGGGTGTGTTTACTTCAGGGGGCTTGAGAAATGAAGATTCTTCTTTACAATCCAGACAACGGCGTGACTCGGAATTTCATGCCGCATCTTTGGATGTTCTTGCTGAAATCGCTCACTCCTCCGGAACATGAAGTGCTGCTGATTGATGGCAACGCTAAGCCTTTAGATGACGAGCAGCTGATCCGGTACATCAAAGAAGAAAACATCGGCCTGGTAGGCATCGGCGCAATGACGCGGATGGTTGCCAAGGCATACCGGGTGGCAGACAGCATCCGCGCCGCAGGCATTCCTGTGGTCATGGGTGGGCCGCACGTAACTGAATTGCCCGATGAAGCATTGGGCCGCGATGGCGGACCGAGACACTGTGACGCCGTGGCTTTGGGCGAAGCGGACGAGACCTGGCCCCAGATTGTGGCTGACGCCGTGCGCGGGCAGCTTAAAGAAATTTATGAGCCAGTCGATAGTGCCGGCAAGGAACGAAAGCCGGCCCTGCAACCTTATCCCACCATTCCGTGGGAAGAAATGGAACTTGAGCAGTTCGACATGGTGCCGAAAGTCGTGCGGCCGTTGCTGCGTCGCTATGGCAGTGGCTGGCAGTCCCTGCACTTGATTCCGATCGAGTCAGGACGCGGCTGTCCGTACGGCTGTGAGTTCTGCACCGTCACCGGATTTTTTGGGGACTCGATTCGGTTTCGCAGCAACGAAAGTATCGTGGAAGAACTTTTGCGACTAAAGCGACGAGCGCGAAAAGCGCGCGGACAGGTAATGGTGTTCTTTATTGATGACAACTTTGCCATCAACATCAAACGCACCAAACAACTGCTGCGCGACATCATCGCCGCGAACGCACAGTTGCCCTGGCTCGCGCAAATCAGCGCGAATCTTTTGCGCGACGAAGAGCTGGTCGATCTGATGGCCGAATCGGGATGCCATTGGGTCTTTATCGGCATGGAATCGATCGATCCGGTTAACCTTGCGGATGTAAACAAAAGTTTCAATAAGCCGGTCGAATATGCCCCGGTGCTCAATCGCCTGGCCCAGCGCGGCATTTATGCAGTGACGTCCTTTATTTTTGGTTTGGACAATGATACGGCCGGCGTTGCCGACCGCACCCTGGAACAAATTGAGTCGTGGCCCGCTGGCCTTCCCGTTTTCGGACAGCTCACGCCGTTTCCGTCAACTCCGCTCTACGAGCGCCTGAAGAAAGACGGAAGATTGACGCGTCCGAAACACTGGCTGGAGTTTGCGCCTTATCAGATGGCCAACACGCCTTTGAAGATGACAATTCCGCAAACGCAGGAAGAACTCACCAAGGCCTGGCTTGTTTCTTATAGTCCGGAGAGGACTGAGCGGGCCCTGGAATCGTTACGTGATAAACCGATTCACGATCGCGTAATGCACCTGTCGATGCGCATCATGTTTCGCGGCATTTATTTTCCCCAGCTGAACAAACGTGCCTGGTTCAAAGTGATCTTCAATAATCGCCGTCCGATTTTCAGGCTGGTACGCGAAGGCTTCGGACTTTGGCGCGCGTCGCGTCGAAGGGCTTCGGTCGTCTCGCCAGCAACCGGGTAAATCCGCGGCGTCTTCATCGCTTCTTCTGCAATATCATCGTCCGTGGGATCCCCTGAAGATCTTTGCGGATTTCAAGCTCCGTCCATATTTCATCATCGACCAATTCTCGTACTTCCTGATCTTGATTAATTCCAAATTCAAAGACCAATTTACCGCCCGCGCGCAGGTAACGGGGCGCATCATCGATCAGACGCAGAATGACGGCCAGGCCGTCCGGCCCCGCGACCAGGGCGGACCGCGGTTCCCATTGCACTTCACGCTGTAATCGGTCCATCTCTTGCTCAGGAACGTAAGGCGGGTTGGAAACGATTAGATCAAACAGATCGTTTGTGGGCACAGCGGCGAACAGATCAGATTGAACCAGACCCAATCGATCGGCGACGCCGTGCCGCCGGGCATTTCGCTCGGCCACTTGTAACGCCTGCTCAGAACTGTCGATCCCGATCGCCTCCGCTTGATGAAATTCGTTCAGAATTGAAATCGCCAGGCACCCTGACCCCGTGCCGATGTCGGCAAACGTCAAGGGGGTATCGCGCTGAATCAGATCCAATACTGCTTCTACGATCAATTCGCTTTCGGGCCGCGGAATTAAGACGTTCGAATTGACTGCGAAGTCGAGTTTGAAAAACTCCTGATGGCCGGTGATGTACTGGAGCGGTTTGCCACGCGCGCGCTGACCCACGAATTCTTCAAATCTTCTTAACTCCTGTTCCGTAATCACCGCGTCAGTGTGAGCAACGATAAATGCACGATCGCGGCCAATCACGTAACTCATCAGCAGTCCGGCATCGAGTCGCGGCTCGCTTATACCATTCGCCTGAAGAGTGCGGGCAGCTTGATTCAGGGCAGTTTTAATAGCAACGGACATCGTGTGATCTGTCTTTGCATTCGATTCGTTATTGATCGGGTGCACATTCTATATTAGGCTGCGAGGCGAACCTTTATTGGCAGCGCGCGCATTCATGCCTTTTTAGCGCCAGGCAATTTGACAAATTGCGGCAGGGCGACGGAACGCGCGCGCGATTACAACTTTACTTTGGGTAGCACGAAACGAAGTTCGTTTCTCCCGTACGGACGGCGGAGCCCCGACTAAGTCGGGGTTTCGCAGTTCCCAAGGCGGAGCTGTAAAACTTTTTGAACAAAGGAGACCACTCCTGAAAATGGGCGCACTGACAAAAAGCCTGGTGCTGTTCACGTTAAATTGGATCGACGCGCAATTAACTCTTATCTGGGTTCGCGCGAACATCGCCGGCGAGGGCAACGGACTCATGGGCGAACTGCTCAGAATCGGCGACGCTCCTTTCCTGCTGGTAAAACTAGCCATCGGCGCCTTTGCCGCTTACACGCTTTATAAGTGTGCTCATCTGCCGCTGGCGCGGCGTGGTATGCAGTTGGTTCTGACAATCTATTGCGCGCTCATGTTTGCTCATGCGGCAACCGGGTTGTCGGCCCTCGGCTGGCACGAGCCGCTGGCGCTGGTTACTTACATCACGAACGTCCCACATACCCTACTGACGCTTTTTTCGTAACATCTCTTAGCAACCGCAAGAATTTTTTTGGAACTTTTCCGGCGACTTAGCGGAACCGAAAGCCCTCTCCGCGCGTTTTGCAAATGCGCTTTGCACAACCGTAAACTGGGGGAACTGCATCTTAAAGGACGTCAGGAGAGTTATCTTATGTATAAATTAACAGCACGTCAGATTTTAGTTATTGCTTTCGCTTCGGCGCTTTTCGCGGCCGTCACCGTGCTTGGCGTGCAGCAATTATCCGGCCATTTACAGCCATTCGGGTGGGCTGCCGGGACCTCGCCGGCATCGTCCGTGGCCGACCCCGCGCTGGCAACCGACGAGCAGAATAATATTGATGTCTACAAAGCCACGGCTCCTGGCGTAGTCTACATTCAATCAACAACCACGGTACGCGATTTCTTCGGCTTGTACGCCGACGCGAGAGAAGGCGCCGGCTCGGGCTCGATCATCGATGAGCAGGGCGACATCCTTACCAACTATCACGTCATAGCCGACGCCGAAAAGCTAACCGTCAGTTTCGGCAGCGGAAAAAACTATCCAGCCAAGGTCGTGGGAAAAGATCCAGACACGGACCTGGCGGTGATTCGTTTGCTGCAGCCCCCGAAAGAGGCATTGACCGTGGTTCCGCTCGGCGATTCGGACAAGCTCGTCGTGGGCCAGAAAGTTCTGGCGATTGGTAATCCCTTCGGGCTCGATCGAACTTTGACCACGGGTGTTATCAGCGGTTTGCAGCGGCCTATTCGGGCCGAAAACGGCAGACAGATTGAAGGCGCAATCCAAACGGACGCGTCCATTAATCCGGGCAATTCGGGTGGTCCACTCCTCGACTCACACGGCCGGATGATTGGTATTAACTCACAAATCGAATCACCTTCGGGCGCCTCAGCAGGCGTGGGATTTGCTATCCCGGTGAGTATCGCCAAACGCATCGTTCCCCAGTTGGTGAGAAACGGCGCGGTGCAACGTCCGAGTCTCAGTATTACAACTCGCAATGTTGAAGATCTCGGGAGACAGGCGCAACTACCCGTACCGGATGGGGTGTTGATCTGGACGGTGCGGACTGGCGGGGCCGCGGCCACCGCAGGGCTGCGTGGACTCGCGCAGACTGAGGAAGGCGACGTTGAGCTTGGGGACATCATCGTCGGGATCGACGGCCAGAAAATCTCTAACAATGATGACTTATATCGCCTGCTTGATAAACATCAAATCGGCGATACCGTTAACGTCGAAGTAGTTCGGCGCAGCCGCCACACGACCGTCCCAGTGCGCTTGACAGAGACCGTGCCGATGCGGCGTCGTGGATACAGCGAATAATTCAAGGCAGCATTAAAAAGAAAAAACGCGCGTCGTTAATGGCGCGCGTTTTGTTCTGAGCTTGGCGGAGTACCGCCTTTAGGCGGGATTTGAATTAGACTTGAGTCCCATAAATGGTGAACTCCAAGCAATCGTCGATTCCCGTGACTTGCGTCCCTTCGTAGCAATTATCCCGGTGGCCAGGTCATCTCTCGTCCCCCCAGCACGTGCACATGCAAATGCAAGACTGATTGGCCCGCACCGCGCCCGGTGTTTATTACTGTCCGGTAGCCACCGGTCTCCGCCAATCTATGGTCGTTGGCCACGCGCGCAGAGATTCTTAGAAGATGGCCCAGCAACGATTCATCTTTTTGCGAAGCATCCTCGAGCGAGTCCATGTGCTCGCGAGGAATCACCAATAAATGCGTGGGGGCCTGCGGATCCACGTCCCGAATAACGATGCACCGGGGGTCCTGGTAAACCACGTCGGCGGCGGCACTTCCCGCCAGGATTTTGCAAAAGAGGCAATCTGTCTCGGTCATATCGGTAATAATAACATAGAGTTTAGCGGTTCAGAGTTCCAGCAGCAGCTTGTTCTAATTGGAGAAGAGCGAGCCGAACTCTAGGGACCCTCTTCCAAGGCAGACAGGGGCGCGGTCACCGATTCACGCACGCGTTCGATGTCAACTCCGACTTCTTTCAACTTCGTTTCGATCTTCTCGTAACCACGATCGATGTGATAGACGCGATCGATCACAGTTTCTCCCGCTGCGACTAATCCGGCCAATACCAATGAGGCGGACGCGCGCAGGTCGGAAGCCTGTACGCGCGCTCCGACTAATGTGGTAGGGCCATCAACAACGGCTTTATCATGACTTACCTGGATTCGAGCGCCCATGCGCTGCAATTCCGAAGCATGCATGAACCGGTTTTCGAAGATCGTTTCGGTGATTGCCGATCGTCCCCTGGCCTGGGTCATAAGCGTCATGAACTGCGCCTGCATGTCAGTTGGAAAAGCGGGATATGGTTCAGTCGTCAGGTCGCTCGCATGCAAGCCACGCGCTCCGCAGGTAACTTGCAGGGTGCTTTGATTGACTTCTTCGATCTCCACGCCCACTTCGCGAAACTTGGCGATGATGCGATTGCAGTGTTCCGGATTACAGTCTTTGATCTCCAGTTCGCCTTTCGTGATTGCGGCGGCGGCGATGAAAGTTCCGGTTTCGATTCGATCTGGAATTATTGTGTGTTCGGCGCCGCCCAGACCTTCCACGCCCGTAATCTGGATCGTCGGCGTGCCCGCCCCACGCACGCGCGCGCCCATCTTGTTCAGCAATTCCGCAAGGTCTCTTACTTCCGGTTCGCGCGCGGCGTTATTGATCGTCGTAGTTCCGCGAGCCAGGGTCGCCGCCATCATCAGGTTCTCAGTGCCGGTAACTGAAATCTTATCGAAACTAATTTCCGCGCCGACCAACCCGCCCTCCGGCGAACGCGCAATTACGTCGCCTGCTTCGAGGAACACTTCAGCCCCCATCCTGGTCAGCGCGGCCAAATGCAAATCGATTGGGCGGGCGCCAATCGCGCAACCGCCGGGCAGGGAGACGCGCGCTTTGCCGAACCTCGCCAGCAAGGGGCCTAATGCCAGCACTGAGGCCCGCATGGTCTTCACTAACTCGTAGGGCGCCGTCATCAACTCGATATTGGCTGCGGAAATTTTATGGGTGCGCAACTCAGGTGTCAGCACGTGGGCGCCGATATCTTCAAGCAAGCGTCGCATCGTAATGATATCGCGCACGTAAGGCAGGTTATGCAGAATGACCGTGTCAGGAGAGAGAATTGCAGCAGCCATGCAAGGCAGGGCAGAATTCTTCGCACCGCTAATCGAGATGCGTCCTTTGATTGGGTTACCGCCGCGAATGCGAAATCTGTCCACACGGCGAGATTAATAGAAAACGAGAGAATGGTGAAGCACCGCTTGTCTAAAAGAGCAGTTGACTCGCGATCGTTTCAGCGGAATCGGCCTCGTTCACCGAGACTTGCTGCTCGGCCAAAGCATAATCGCCGCGGCGCGATTGATATCTTTCCCTCGCTGTCTCGTGATCGGGCGCCAGTGGACGATTCGCTTTGCCGCTGTCGATTATTCTTTGCCAGCATATTTCAAACGGGGCGTCGAGCCACACTGTCAGGCAATCGTGAAGCGCAATTAAGGTGCGATTCGCAGGGATGGTCCAGGTTCCGCCGCCCATCGCGATCACGCGCGTCTCACGATCTCTAAGCACTTCGGTCAGCGCTAAACTTTCGATTTGCCGGAACGCGGTTTCGCCCTCTTGCTCGATAATTTCGGCAGGCGACCGCCCCCCGCTTTCAGTAATAAACGAATCGAGATCGATGAATTTACACTTAAGCTGACGCGCCAATTCCGTCCCGACAGTGGTTTTGCCGCAGCCCATGAACCCAAGAATTACGATGCGTCGGTTCATCACTGGAACGCCGGCGTCCTCCCCGCAACGGCGACGCAAAATCTCGCCGCCACATCAAAAAAAGCGGTTCCGGAAAAGCACAAACTTTCCGCAGTGTGTTGCGGCGAAGCCGGATAAACGTAAACGCGTGAACGAGCGATATGGATTTACCTTTCCATGACTGACTCAAGCAAATCAAAGAACTCCGGAAATGAAATCGCGACACAACCGGCGCCATCGATTTCAGTGTCGCCCTCGGCAATCAGCGCTGCAATCGCGAACGCCATCGCAATTCGATGGTCCCCAAACGAGTCGATTTTCGCGCGGCGCAACCTGGCTGGGCCATCCACCCGCAAACCATCGTCGAATTCCTCGACTTCGCAGCCCATGGATCGAAGACCGGTTACAGTTGCCGCGATGCGGTCGGATTCTTTCACGCGCAATTCCTTCGCATCACGTATCTCGATGCCCCCCTGGTTTTGCGACCCAACGACCGCGAGCAAAGGGAGCTCGTCGATCAACTGCGGAATAATAGCCCCATCGATCCTGAATGGCGTTGTGCCATGCGAACTCGAAGCGCGAACGCAAATGTCGCCACGCGGCTCGTTGCTCGCTTTGCGTTCGTCCGTCACCTTTGCTTCGAATCCCATTGAACGCAGTTGACCGAGAAAGGCAATCCGAGTGGGATTGAGTCCCACGTCATGAATCTGCAATTCCGACTGTGGGAGCAATGCCGCCGCGGCGATGAAATATGCCCCTGAAGAAATATCACCGGGGATGGAAACCTCCCGGGCGCGCAAAGACGCCATGCCGGTAACGGATGCGCGGCGGGCATTTTCCGGCTCGCGCGCCGCTTTGCCGGCTTCGATCTCAGCACCGAACCAACGAAGCATTCTCTCAGTATGATCGCGGGTGACTTCGTTCTCAGTCACCGTGGTGGTTCCGTCAGCATACAAACCGGCCAATAGAATGCATGATTTCACCTGGGCGCTTGCCGTCAACAATTCGTAGTCGATCGGTTTCAACGCCGCACTCCCTTGGATCTGCAACGGGGCGCGCCCGTCCCTGGCAGAGATCTGTGCGCCCATCATCTCCAGAGGTTCGATAATTCTTTGCATCGGGCGTGAGCGCAATGACTGGTCCCCGGTTAAGGTGGAAACAAAATCGTGCGCCGCCAGGATTCCGGCAAGCAACCGCATCGTGGTGCCGCTATTGCCGCAATCGAGGGGCCCGCGCGGCGGCGAGAAGCCGCGCGCGCCAGCGCCGTAAATTCTCAGCTCACCACCCTCTGGCTCGATTCGCACACCAAGTTTTTCCAAACATATGAGCGTGGCCGCACAGTCGGCGCTCGTCGAATAATTCGTGATCCGCGACGGCCCGTTCGCGATCGCGGCAATCATCGCGGCGCGATGCGAGATTGATTTGTCGCCCGGCAATCTAATGTGGCCATCAATTCGGCCTGCTGGTCGAATAATCACGACGCCATGTTAACCCTGTTTCGCTGGCGGTGTTAGAGCGTCGATGCGAGGGGGGGATTCCGCGAGTAATAAAAAACATTCAACGGAAGTATTGCTAAAGCGCCCATGACTCAGACGGTTTACGGATCCTTCGCTTTCTTGACACGTGCCCAGCGGGCGTGTTACACGAACGTCCTCGTTCGCTAATATTTAGCATCAGCCGAACCGCAAATGCCGGCGAGAAAGGCCGCGCCTTTTTGTGACCGAACAAACGACTCGACTCGTTTTGCCCAGCCACATTGAGGCGGTCGCCGATGCTGCAGCCGCCTTAACCGGCTTCATTCGAAATTGCGGCGCTCCGGACGAGGCAGCCTTCGGCATCGAAATGGCCGTGCGCGAAGCAGTCACGAACGCAATGGTACACGGCAATCAGGAGGACGAGGCGAAGTCGGTTGAGGTACTCTTCAACTGTCACGGCAACGAACTTGAAGTCGAGGTAAGAGATCAGGGCGAAGGATTTGACCCGATGCATATTCCCAATCCCACTGATCCGGCCAACCTGATGAAAACGTCGGGTCGTGGAATCTTTCTGATGCGGACATTTATGGATGACGTCCAATATGTGCATCGACCTGAAGGCGGCACAGCCGTGCGGATGATTAAGAAATTCTAATTGGATTTGGAGGAGAAATTTCCATTATGGCAGAACTCAACATTCGCGAGCGGCAAGCCGGAGACGTGACTGTCCTGGACATGGATGGCCGCATCACGATCGGCGAGGGCAGTGTCGCTTTGCGCAGCGCCATCCGCCGTCTATTGGAAGAAGGCAAGAAGAAAATCCTGTTGAATCTGGCAGGTGTCGGCTATATCGATTCGAGCGGGATTGGCGAGCTTGTCTCGAGTTATACGGCGATTAATAAGGAGGGTGGACAGCTTAAACTTTTGAGTCTGACGCAAAAGCTTCAGGACCTTCTCACAATCACCAAGCTGCTCACCGTTTTTGATTCTTATGACGAAGAAGCCGAGGCTTTAAGTAATTTCAAATAGTTCGAACAGAACTCAACTTCTGAGCGTTTCATCATTGCGGGGAATTGATCGGAGGATCTCACCAAATGGCTCAACTGCACATTAAAGAGCGACAGGCCGGCGACGTCGCGATTCTGGATCTCGACGGCGAAGTCCGCATCGGCGACAGCGCCACGGCTTTGCGCGGCGCAATCCGTGAATTGGTTGCGGCCGGAAACAAGAAAATTCTACTCAATCTTGCCGGCGTGCGTTACATCGACTCGAGCGGCATCGGTGAATTGATCGCAAATTACACGACCGTAGGGCGAAGTGGTGGCCAGCTCAAGCTCCTGAACCTTACCGATAAGGTCCAGGATCTTTTGGTAATCACGAAACTGCTGACGGTGTTCGATGTTTATGAAAGTGAAGCAGAAGGATTAAGCAGTTTCAAATAGTTTCACGTACTTTATTTTCGTGATGATGGCCCGGTAAGATTGCCGGGCCGTTTTCATTGGCCTTTCATCTTGCCACAGAGACGGATGCAGATCCGAGAGCCAGTCACTGTCTTCTAATCTCTGACACTCTATGCCTCTGTCGCCTGTGCTATTCTTGCCGACTTCTAATTAGATGAAACGCGCTAAATTCGACAAGGTCGCCGGTGAGGCAATCGGCGCTGCTGTTCGGGAGATCGAAGCCAGGACGAACGCCGAAATCGTCGTTGCCGTGCGCGGCCGGTCCGGGACTTACCGCCACGCCGATTATCTTTTTGGCGCGCTCATCGCTTTCATTGGTCTGCTCTTTGTTCTTTTCTCACCGTTTGAATTTCACACCTTCTGGATACCAATCGACGTGATTGCCCTTTTTGTTGCCGCTGCCTTTGTGTCTTCGCGCGGTGATTGGCTTCGCCGAATGCTGACCACGAAAGGACTTCGCGCAAAAGCCGCACGCGCAGGGGCCGCCGCCATGTTCTATGAGGCGGGCATCGCAAATACATCGGCTGAAAACGGGTTGCTGATTTACCTGTCGCTGCTTGAGCGACGCATGGAAGTAATAGCGGATCGTGGAATTCTGAAAGCGGTCCCCGCTTTGAAATGGAATCATGCGGTTTTTGAATTGAAGCACGTCGCGACCAATCCCGATTCGGAAAAGTTGGTTGAGGCCATCCGCGCAGTCGGACTCTTGCTGGCCCAATACGTACCGGCGACCGGCGAGAACCCCAACGAGTTGGCCGATGGACCAAGTATTGAACTGAAATGAGCGGTTTCAGATTTCAAATTTCACATTTGAGATACCTCGGCGGTCAGCGCGTATGGATAGCTCGTCTTATCGCGGTGTGCGTGACGCTTTGCCTGGCCGGTTTCATGGCGACTGAAACGTTTGCCCGCGTTGGCGGTGGGCAGTCGTACGGCGGCGGCGGCAGCCACGGCGGCGGAGGTGGCGGAGGCGCGCTCGTCTATCTAATCGTGCGTTTTTTGCTTTGGTTGACGATCGAGCATCCGCTGATTGGAATTCCGATCGACATAATCGTAATCGCTGCGGTCATCTATTGGTTTGCGAAGCCGTCGAAAAAGAGTGTTTCCATTGCCTCCTCCTCGATTGCTACAACGCCTGACGCGGTTTCCTCCGCGGTGCAGCAGCAGAATTTTCAGAAAGCTTTCAATCAGCTGCGCCGCTTTGATCCTAATTTTTCTGAAATCATCTTCATTGACTTTTGCTACGCCCTGTATGGCAAAGCGCACGAGGCGCGGGGTCGCGGCGCGAAAGCGCTCGATGAGTTTTCCCCCTACCTGAGTGAGTCCGCGCGCAGCTCGCTGATAAAGCTTAATCCCCCCAATCTCAAATCAGTCGACGGCATTATCATTGGGGTTATGCAGATTATTGACGTGCACGGACTTGAAACTCCCGCGGTGACGATCTCACTGGGGTTTGAGACAAACTATACCGAAGTCGTTGATGGCCGGCAGATGACCTATTACGTCCGCGAGCGCTGGTCCTTGGAACGAAAGCGAGACGTGCTTTCACCAACGCCGGAACATGCGAGCGCGTTGCACTGTCCGCGTTGTGGCGGTCCCTTGCAAAAGGACACCAACGGCGCTTGCGCGTTTTGCAACACGAAGATCGAAAGCGGGGAATTCCAGTGGTACGTGCGCAGCATCAGCACGCTCAGTCGCGAGGCGCGCGGACCGTTATTGACTTCAGACGTGCCGGAAGTCGGCACGAATTATCCGACGATTACGCAACCGAATTTTCCAGCGGTGCGCGCCGCGTTCGAAGAGAACAATCCTGACTTTTCCTGGGGCGATTTTCAGGCGCGCGCGCGAATGATCTTTAACGAGCTGCAAGCCGCGTGGTCGACTCTCAACTGGGAGCGCGCTCGGCCGTTCGAGACGGACAATATTTTTCAGATGCATCGTTATTGGATCGAGGCATATCAACGACAGGGACTGAGGAACGCGCTTGAGCAATGTCAAATAACGGCGATGCAGCCGAGCAGGATCAAGGTTGATGCTTTCTATCACGCAATTACGCTTCGCATTTTTGCGCAGGGTTACGACTACACCGTGAATCAAAGCGGACAAGTGGTGGCCGGCTCGAACAGAAATCTTAGAAAGTGGAGTGAATACTGGACGTTGGTGCGTTACGGCAAGGCAAAACCAGCGGCCGCGCGCGCGGATTTGAATTGTCCGAATTGTGGCGCTCCTCTGAAAGTCAGCGCCACCGGCATCTGCGAATTCTGTGGGGGAAAGATAACTTCAGGAGAGTTCGATTGGGTGCTTTCGAAGATTGAGCAGGACGAAAGTTACGCCGGGTAGCCCGCTGTCTCTTAGAAACGGGCAAACAATTTACATTTATCATTGGACATTCCTATTACTGGTTAATCCATTCGAGACTTTAAGGTCTAATTTCGGGTAAGTTCTATTGGGTGAAAATGAGAAAAATGAGCAAGGCTCAATGACAAATTGTAGATAGTCTTTTCATGGCCCAACGGTTGCAACATAAATCGCTTCGGCGCCACAGCCTTGACGCTACTGTGGCCTCTTGCTAGACTCAGGTCAGTTCAACGTTAGTAACCCGATCACCAATTCTCTCGTTTGAAAGTTTTTCTAATCAGCCGCGCACAATGCGACTATCCAGGTGCTCGTAAAACTGTCGGAGGTGTTAAGGTGGGCTTCAAGGTCGGCCAAAAAGTCGTTTACCCCAACCACGGTATCGGCACAATCGAACAAATTGAGCAGAAGCAGATCGGCGCCATAGCGCTGCCCTTTTATACGCTTCGGCTCGCCGCAACGAATTCCCTCGTTCTGGTTCCGGTTTCCAACGCCGATGAAGTGGGCCTTCGCCGGCCCATAACTTTCGGTGAGTGCGACTCGCTCTTTAAAGCTTTGTCGAGCGACTTTGCCACCCCGCCGAATGATTGGAAGGACCGTTTCAAGGATTTCTCGGACAAGATGCGTACCGGGAATATCTTTGAAGTTGCCGAGGTGCTGAAACATCTTAGTTATCTTAGCCAGATTAAACCGCTCTCATTTCGGGAACAGCGAATGTTTGAACGTTCCCGCTATCTGGTCGTTTCGGAACTTGCAGCAGTTTGTCGTCAACCCGAATGCAATATCGAACCTCGCGTTGACGATGCGCTGGCCAAAGCATGTTCCCGGCATGATCAGCGACCCAACGGTCGGGCGCGCGTGGCAACTGCCGGCGCGCATTGAAGATTAACCAGCTCAACAAATTAGTATGGCTTGCCTGCTTAGCCGGCGTGTGCCCGATCAATCTTGCAGCGGTCATGTTAAGATACTGGCCAAAACACGCCTGCTAGTTGATACGAAATGGACGATCCTGCGAGTTATTCTCTGGCCATCCTGGCTGACGGCGCACAGCATTCCCCGACCGTGATTACGATTTTGGCAAAGTTGTTTGCCGTATTGTTTTTTGTTGCCGCCAACGGTTTTTTCGTGGGGGCTGAATTCGCGCTCGTGTCTGTCCGGCGAACGCGTCTGGAAACTCGCGCCGCCGCGGGCAACGGTCGCGCGCAAGCCGCCCTGCGGTTGATCAACGATCCCACGTTCTTCATTTCCGCGACGCAATTGGGAATTACGATCGCCTCTCTCGCATTGGGATGGATTGGCGAGCCCACGATCGCCAGCTTGTTGGAGCCGATTGCTACGGCAATCGCCCCGCCGGGCAAAGCCGCATACATCGCTCATTTGTTGGCGATCATAATCGCGTTTGCGGCCATCACTTTCCTGCATATTGTCCTGGGCGAGCTGATGCCAAAAATGTTCGCGCTGGAACGCGCAGAAGTGCTCGCCCTGATCGTCGCGCGTCCACTGGAGTTGTTCGCTAGAGTCTTTCGGCCCTTCATATTCATATTCAATCGAACCGGTCAGGCTCTGGCTCGGGCCCTGGGTTTTGAAGCTTCGTTGCAGCATGCGGCCGTTTATAGCGAAGCCGAGTTACGGCAGCTGGTAGATATTTCGCGGGAGAGCGGCCACCTGCGCGCGGAAGAGCGGCGCTTGATTCATCGCGTGTTCGAGTTCTCAGATACGCTGGTGCGCGAAGCGATGGTGCCGCGCCCGGCAATCGCCGCCCTGTCGGCGGAATGCACGCTTACCAATATCACCGAGGCTTTTCAGCAGCACCGGTATTCACGACTGCCCGTTTATCGTGAATCGCTGGACAATGTGATCGGTTTTATTCATAGCAAGGACCTGATTCCATACCTCTTGCGGCCTCATGAGTTCAAAGTGGAGTACGTGCTACAGCCGCCGATGTATGTGGTGGACACGGCGCGTCTGGAAGATGTGTTGCGGCAAATGCAGAAAGCGAAATCGCATTTTGGTTTTGTAGTTGACGAGCATGGAGGCGTCGAGGGAATCATTACACTGGAAGACTTGCTGGAAGAAATCGTCGGCGATATTTCGGACGAGCATGATGAAGAAGTAAATGAGCAGATCACGCCGGTGGACGATCGGAATTATGTTCTGGATGGCGCGCTGGCGGTACGCGATCTTAACCGGCGTTTAAAAACTTCGTTACCTGAGTCCGAAGCCTATACAACGATCGGCGGGTTTTTGATGAGCGTAGCCGGGCACGTTCTCCAAACCGGCGAAGAGATTGAACATGAAGGATTGCGTTTTGTGATTGAGAAGGTCGAGCGTCGTCGTTTAATGCTGGTGCGATTGGAACTGCCTGAACCGAAAACGGAAACCAACACCGCTGAAACGGCCGTCACCACGCGAGACTAGGCGACGGCCTGAAAGAGGTTGCTGCTAAACCGGTTCTGCTTATCCATCCACGTGCGCTTCAAGTCGAATCCCGCCTCTTTTCCCAATGACCTCAGATCGTTCAAGTCATATTTGTAAGAACTTTCAACGTAGATTCGTTCGCCGGCTTCGAGCTGAATTGACATACTCAATTCACGAATCTCGACAGACTGGGGGCGCAAACTTTCCAGATACACCTCGACCCGGCCGATTGATTCGTTATAAAAAGACCGCAGGCCGAACGCCCACAAGTCGAAATTCCCGCCGAGTTCTCGATTAATCCGGCCAAGTTCATTGACGATGAAAGCTCGTGTTACTCCCAGCGAATCGTTGTAAGCAGCCTCGAGCGTTTGCCGATCCTTCTTCAGGTCAGCCCCGAGCAGCAATACATCTTCGGGTCTCAGGACGCGGCGAATCGCGCTCAAAAAACTTTGCGCTTCAGCAAGTTCGAAGTTGCCGATGTTCGATCCCAGGAACAGAACCAACACCGGGTTTGACCCGAAAGCCGGCAAAGCATCGAGCGCCTGAAAGTAATCTGCCGCGTACGCGTTAATTCGCAACCTCGGGTACGAGTCGAGCAGGGCGTGTGAACTCTCTGCAAGGGCTGAAGCCGAAATGTCTACGGGTATGAAAAGCAATTCCTGAGATCGTCGCATGAAAGCGTCGATGATCGTTCGTGTCTTCTCGGCGCTGCCGCTCCCCAGTTCGATCAATGTGTCGCAATTAGGAATTGCGGCGACAATTTCAGCGCAGTGAGTCTTGAGAATCTCGTCTTCGGCCCGGGTTAAGTAGTATTCGTCAACTTCACAGATAGCTTCGAACAGGCGCGAGCCGAGTTCATCGTATAAATACTTTGGGAACAGATGTTTGGGGCTGGAGGCTAGACCCTCACGAATGTCCTGAGAAAAGTCCGCGTGCCCATGGCGTCGCGCCAGGTCGTTTACGACCAAACGCGAACGAGGTTCGCCGAGCTTCGCCTGGTTCGTCAAATTGGCTCCGTTGCGCTTCAACCGGGAAGCGATCGGATGGGGTTATCTTGGAAGATGGATTATACGCAGGTACTTTCAAAAAACAGAAAGGCAGTCGAGCGCCAGGCTCGACTGCCCAAATGGTCGCTTTTCATCGCGACAGTTAAAAGGACGGCAATTCCGCGGCACTAAAAGTCAGGGCGTCAACAGGCTCAGATAATAATGGTTCGCGCCCGGGCCGGCCGCCTGGGAACTGTCACCTCGATTGGCGGCGTTGCCGGAACCACGATCCGCGGAATGTGAATATTCATCTCCGGTACTGCCGGAACAGAAATTGACGGAATCATCACACGGCGCGATCCTATCGTGCCGGGCCGCATTAGATTGCTGTCCCGCTGTTTTTCCGGCGTGAGGGTGACGGTGCGGGTGTTGCGATCGCGCACGATTGTCAGCGATACGTCGCCGGTTTCTTTCTTGCTCAAGCCGCGTATGAGATCAGCTTGCGCGGAAACTTTTTCGCCATCGATGGCGGTGATGACGTCGCCGGCTCTTAATCCAGCTTTTGCCGCCGGACTGTTGTCGCTGACAGAAGTTATTAGTATTCCGCCATCCTTCACGCCGAAGTAATCAGCGAGTTGTTTCGTCAGCATCTGCGTGTTGACGCCAATGCGACGGTTCGCCCCCATTGAAAGAACGAATGGACCATCTCCGCCGGCAATCGATGGCGGCCAATTCGTCCCCGGGAGGACGCGAAAATCGTCGTTGTTGCTTCCGCGCAAAATCCTCGGACTTAGAGTTCCGCCGAACAAATTATCCATCGTGTGTTTTGCCAGCGTGGCGCTTAACTCTTGTTCAGCGCCGCCGCGGCTGATCGTTATGCGCACATTCTGATCGGGTGCCGACTCGTTGATCAGACGCGTAAGTTTCCGCACACTCGTAATCGATTCACCGTCGAACCGCACAATGACATCGTCTTTGCGCAGACCGGCTTTCTCTGCCGGACTATCCTTGGCGACTTCCGTAATGCCCACGCCGCGCACCTCACGCATGCCATAGCGTGCCATGTTCTCTTTTGTGATGTCTTCGGTGCCGACGCCCAGGAAGGCCCCGCCTTCAAGAAAGAACGAAAGGCTTCGCGCGCCAGGTTCCTGAGGTCCCTCAACTTCTGCATTTAGCAGCGCGCGCAAAGTTTCAGCTGGTGGAGGTGACGCTTCCTGCGCGTACACAATCCCGCTCGCAATAGCGCCGGCTGAAACGACCAACACTATGATTAAGGCCATTTTCTTACGAGACATGTCCAAATCCTCCGGAAAGATTTATGAGCTTTCACGCGCGTCCGGCTGCCGGGTTCCCAAAATTTTCAAAGCTGATTCTCTAAACAAGGCATTCGCTGGATGAAATGTCCCCGGCAGTACGGCCTTTCCTTTTTGCCGGCCGACGCACAGAGCAGCGGGCAAAAATCAAGGAAAGACGAACCCACAGAGTGAATCAATCGGCCGAGATTTTTCGATAGACTTCCTGTCCATCGCCGATTTCCACAGCAATTTTCCCTTCGGAATGAGCGTAATCCAGGTGGGCGACGGCTTCGGAGACGGCGAGGAAGCGGTGAACGTCATTGGCGCCGGGAAACATGGAAAGCGAAACCCGCCAGGCTGTCGCGCCGGCTTTCGGAATCAGACTGATAACTTTTGCCTGGCGCTCGCGGATCAATTTCAGATAGCGATTGAAGAGCTCTTCAAAGTCATGTATCGGCTCGCCGTGACCACCGAGGACGAGCGTCGGCGCAACGCTGCGAACGCGCGCGAGGCTTACCATGTATTCTGCCAGCGATCTAAAGCGTCGCGAGGGGTCGATCGGATCCGGTGAGATCACCGGATTGGGCGTTATGCGCTTTAACACACAATCACCGGCAATTACCGTCCGATCCGCTTCGCGGATGAATGAACATGATCCGGGCGTGTGGCCGGGAGTGTGAATAACGCGCAGCGCGCCAGTGTCAAATTCCAGTTCGTCGCCGTCGACCAGTTCACGACAGTGATCATCATCAAGCGAATCGGCGTATTGCCGCACTTCTTCGTAAAGCCGGCGCATCGACTGAATCTCATCATCGGGAACGCCGGCGCGTTGCAGCAGCCGCAGGTTCTCTTCGTGCTCGAGTCGCGCAGCGCGATGGCCGGTCTCCCACTCGTGCACAAACACTTCCGCATTATTCGCTT
The DNA here is from genome assembly GCA_046262835.1 of Pyrinomonadaceae bacterium. Classification (GTDB taxonomy): domain Bacteria; phylum Acidobacteriota; class Blastocatellia; order Pyrinomonadales; family Pyrinomonadaceae; genus UBA11740. The sequence continues at coordinate 112,314 of JBHELZ010000003.1, read as the reverse complement.
CGTCTCGCAGAGACCGGGCCAGGCCACAGTGATCTTCGTGAGCGTGAGTCAGCACAATGCGGCGAATATCGCCGGTGGTCAGGCCGTTGGCCCTGAGCCCGGCGCGCAGCGCGTCAAGCGCGTCGCGTGTTTTTGGGCCGGTGTCGACCAGGGTGATCGGATCTTCTTTGACGAGATAGACGTTGACCGCGCCGATGTAAAAGGGCGTTGGAAGCGAGATAGGGATTATCTTCATTGCATCAGATCTCAGATCTCAGATCTTAGATTTGAAATCTGTTCTACGTCTTGCGATTCCGAAGCTGTGCCCAAGCTCTGCAAGAAATTCTTCTCGTTCCTGCCGTTGTTTCATTAATCCCGTGTCTTAATACACATACTTGTTCGCTTCAATCATCGCGTTCGCGATTCGCTGTCGCGCGGCAACCGTATTTATTGGCGTCATTCTGGTGAAGCGACGCAACGCTGCCAGCAGTGTGCGCAACTCATCGCCCTCAGACATTGCGGCCAAAGTGTTCTTTGCCTGCGCTTCAATCCGCTCGACTGCGTCGTTGCAAAAGACGCGCGTCATCTCGACGGAAGGTCCGGCGACTTTCTCGCCTTGTGAGGCGGCAAGCTTCTGCGCGCGCAGAATCGCCGACTCCATTGCAAAGGCGTCCATGACGATGTCAGCGACGCCAATTAGGATTTCCTGCTGCTCACTTAAACCCATCATGTATTTCTGCGCCGCGGTGCCGAGCGTCAACAGCGCAACCTTCTTCGCGTTCTGCGCCAGCTTCATCTCAGTCGCGAGCAGCGCTTCGTCCGCTTCGAATGAAAGCATCGACGGCGAAAGAATCTCATCCATTAATCCCTGGGCCGCAGGCAAGAGCGCGAGGCGCCCACTAAGGGCCGCCTTCATCAAGCGACCGGGAATCAGCATGCGATTGATTTCATTCGTGCCTTCGAAGATGCGGTTGATGCGCGTGTCGCGATACGCGCGCTCCGCGGGATAGTCAGCCGAGTAACCATAACCGCCGAAGATCTGGACCATCTCGTCGGTGATGTAATTGCAGTATTCGGACAGGGCCACTTTGATGATCGAACATTCAGCCGCGTACTCCTCGATTGCTTTCAAGCGCGCGTCCATGTCCCTGGTGTCTGCGATCGCGCCCAGGCCTTCTTCAATCATGCCAAGCGTGCGATAGGTCATCGCTTCGCCTACCCAGGTGCGAATGGCCATTTCGCCAAGCTTTGATTTGATTGCGCCGAACGATGAGATCGATTTGCCAAACTGTTTCCGTTCGTTCGCATACTTTACTGATTCGGTGAGTGCAACCTTCATTCCTCCCAAACACATGGCGCCCAGTTTGAAACGCCCGATGTTGAGGATATTGAAAGCGATCTTATGACCCTTGCCGACTTCACCCAGTAAGTTTTCAACCGGTGCTTTGGCGTCGGTGAGAATCAGGGGTGTGGTGCTCGAACCTTTAATCCCCATCTTGTGTTCTTCTGGGCCCGGCCGGCAGCCCTCCTGACGCTCGACAATAAAGGCGGTGAATTTGTCGCCATCGACTTTCGCGAACACGACGTAAATGTCGGCAAAGCCCCCGTTGGTGATGAACATCTTCTCGCCGTTGAGCACATATTCCTTGCCATCAGGGCTTAGTTTGGCGGTCGCTTTCGCGGCCATCGCGTCTGACCCTGAGCCGGCCTCCGTCAACGCGTAAGCCGTGATTGATTCTCCGGCTGCAATCTTCGGCAAATATTTTTCCTTTGCTGCTTCGGTGCCGAAATAAACAATCGGGAGCAAACCGATGCCGCTCTGCGCACCGAGCGTGGTGGCAAATGAAGCTGAGCGTCCCAGATTTTCGGCGATCAAAGCGCCGCTGGTTTGATCCAGCCCAAGGCCGCCGTACTCTTCGGGGACGCCGGCCCCGACCAGACCGAGATCGGCGGCCTGCTTCACCAATGCGCGCGCCAGTTTCCAGTCTTTGTTTTCCAATTCGTCGATCCGCGGCAGGACTTCCGCGTCCATAAACTGGCGCGTAGTCTCGGCAATCATGCGATGCTCTTCGCTGAAATCTTCCGGCGTGAAAATCTCTGCCGGGGTGCGCTGTTCGATCAGGAAGCTTCCGCCTTTGATGATCTCTTTTTTGTCGACTACGGCTGCCATAAGCTAATTCCTTTCAGGGTATGGAGTGCGGCGACTCGTCGCCGCTTTCTGCCTTCGCAAGCCAAAATCCAAAGCGGTGACAAGCCACCCCACTCCAAAACTCAATCACAATCGCTCAAATATTCCCGCGGCTCCCATTCCGCCCCCGACGCACATGGTCACCATGCCATAACGGCCGTTGCGTCTTTCCAACTCGCGTAGGATTGATGCGGTGAGTTTCGCCCCGGTGCAACCGAGTGGGTGGCCCAGCGCGATGGCCCCGCCGTTGACGTTGACCTTCTCGGGGTTCAGCTCAAGCATCTTAATCACTGCCAGCGACTGGGCGGCGAAGGCTTCATTCAATTCGATGATGTCGATCTGATCGAGCGTCAGTCCGGCAAGTTTCAAAGCTTTCGGAATCGCGAACAGCGGCCCAATGCCCATCTCTTCCGGCGGGCAGCCCGCGGTTGCATAAGCCATCAGCCGCGCCATTGGCTTGGCGCCGAGCTGTTTCGCGCGCTCTTCGGACATGACGATCGTTGCCGCCGCGCCGTCGGACATCTGCGAAGAATTGCCCGCCGTGATAGTTCCTTTCAATTGAAAAGCGGGCTTCAATTTTGCCAAAGCCTCAGCCGAACTATCGCGGCGCGGTCCTTCATCCGTCTTGAATTGAATCTCGGTGTGTTGCTTCTTGCCTTTCGCACCCAACTCTTCGATTGTGACGGTTAACGTGACCGTTTCATCTTTGAATTTGTCCGCATCCAAAGCGGCGATCGCGCGTTGGTGCGACCGCAGGGCGAACTCGTCCTGTTGTTCCCGGGTGACTTCGTATTTGCGCGCGACCTTCTCAGTTGCCAAACCCATACTCAAATAAAAGTCAGGATACGTTTCGATCAGATAAGGATTTGGCCGAATGATGTGACCACCCATGGGGATCATCGACATCGATTCCAATCCGCCGGCGACGATCACTTCGGCGCCGTCAGTGCGGATACGATCACTGGCCATGGCGCTAGTCTGCAAGCCCGAAGAACAGAAACGATTGATCGTCATTGCACTGGTTTCAACCGGGAGCCCCGCCCGACTGGCGGCGGCCCGCGCCACGTTCATGCCTTGTTCGGCCTCGGGCATGGCGCAACCCATAATGACGTCGTCGATCTCCGACGCGGCCAGAGCCGGGACGCGCGCCATGGCTTCCTTGATGACGGCCGCCCCCATGTCATCCGGCCGCGTGTAACGCAAAGTTCCCTTCGGCGCTTTGCCCACCGCGGTGCGAACTGCTGATACGATTAATGCATCCTTCATAATGTAAGCACTCAGGACTCAGAATTCAGGACTCAGCATTTGCTCAGAACTGCATTACTGTAGCCGGTCAGTTGCTTGCTGACCTCTTCGAGTTGTTCGTTCAATTGTGATGTATCGCCGTAGCCGAGATCAGCTATGAGAATCAAGTAGTACCGGCATTCTTCAAGCGAATCGGGAGCAATATTCAGGAATCTCGCTTTGTCTGGTTGACCACGCTTTTTAAAACCTTCCGCGATATTCGCAGCGATTGAAATTGCAACCCGCCGGAATTGTGATGTTAGGCCGTACAATTCTTCGCGCGGAGGCTGACTGAGTTTGTAAGCGCCAAGAACGAATTGATATGCCTTCTGCCAAACGATTAGATCGCGAAAACTCTGCGCCGGCGCTCTGGCTGTTATTTCCATTCTGACTGCTGAGTCCTGAGTTCTGTCTTTTCAGTTTCTTAATGGCTTGCCTGTCTTCAACATATGCCCAATGCGATCCTGTGTCTTGCGCGTGCCGATAAGCGATAGAAAAGCTTCGCGTTCAAGATCGAGCAAGTACTGCTCTGACACTTTCGTGGGGTGATTAAGATCGCCGCCCGTCAGAATCCGAGCCAGCTTTTCGCCAATCAATGCGTCGTGATCCGAAATGTAACCCGCGCGTTTCATCAAATGCACGCCCAGTTTCAATGTTGCCAGCGCTGGATTTCCCAGGGCGAGAATATCGGTGCGCTGTTGCGGTTGTAGGTAACCCGTCGCGGCCAGCGCCAGCACCTCTTTCTTGGCATCAGCGATTAAGCGGTCAGGATTCATTGAAAGGGAATCCTCTTCACGCAGGAAACCAAGGTCGCGGGCCTCCGCGCCCGAGGTTGCCACCCTGGCCAGCGCTATCGTTTCAAACGCTCGCTTAACAAAGGGAAATGGATCAGCATCTTTCATGTCAGGGGGAATAGAATCCATAGCTCTGACCAGCATTTCCTTCGTCCCGCATCCCGCGGGAATAATCCCGACGCCAACTTCGACCAGGCCGATGTAAGTCTCCGCCGACGCGCACACGCGGTCCGCGTGCAAAACCATTTCACAACCGCCGCCAAAAACCATCTGAAACGGGGCAACCACGACGGGCCTGGCCGAGTAGCGCAAACTCATAACAGATTGCTGGAAGAAGCGGCCAATCATGTCGAGCTCTTCCCAGTTCTCGTCCTGCGCCTCCATCAGCATCAGCATCAGGTTTGCGCCGACGGAAAAGTTTACGCCCTGATTGCCAACCACCAATCCAAGAAAATTCTTTTCTGTTTCAGCGATGGCAAACCGCAGCATCTCGAGTGTATCGCCGCCGATTGAATTCATCTTGGAATGAAATTCCAGACACGCTACGCCCTCCCCCAGATCGATAAGCGACGCGCCCGCATTCTTTTTAACGACTGCTGACGCAACGGGTGCATTTGAGCCGTGCGTGACCGGCAGCGCGGCCGTAACGCGCTGTTTGAGTGACTTCAGAATGATTGTGCCGGGCGGATCAGCGAGCGGCCGGTACTCTTCAGAAGCGAAATTGTAATAGAACTGCTGCCCATCCTTCTGTTTGTAGAAAGACTTCACGCCGGCGTCGAGCATGGTTTGCACATTCGCCGGCACCGGCTGGCCTTCCTCTTTCAATTGCGCGACCGATTTCTCAACGCCGATCGCGTCCCATACTTCGAACGGTCCTAATTCCCAATTGAAGCCCCAGCGCATGGCGCGATCGACTTCCACGACCGTGTCCGCGATTTCCGGAATCCTATTCGCCGTGTAACAGAGCGTGCGCGACAGGGTCTTCCACAGAAAAGCGCCCACTCGATCCTTGGACCAGGTGAGCGCCCTCAGCCGCTCCCGCGTCTCTTCAATGTTCCTGGCCATGTCGAGAGCCGGCAGCTTCACTTTTTGCGCCGCGCGATAATCAAGCGTTGCCGTATCGAGTGTCCAAATCTCTTGCTTGTCCCCCTCGCCTTTTTTTCGTTGATAGAAACCAGCTTTTGTTTTGTTGCCGAGCAATCCGCGCTCGATCATCCTGGTCACGAACTCGGGCATCACGAACATTTCGCGTTCGGGATCGTCGGGAAGATTTTCGTTCAGGTTCTTTACGACGTGAGCGAAGACGTCGAGACCGACCAGGTCAAAGGTGCGGAAAGTTGCGGTCTTGGGACGGCCCGCGGCCGGTCCGGTGATCTTGTCGACTTCTTCGATCGAATATCCGTCGTCCAGCATGGTGCGCATCGTCACCAGCGCGCCGTAGGTGCCGATGCGGTTGGCGATAAAGTTTGGCCGGTCCTTGGCAACGACGACGCCTTTGCCAAGACGCTCATCGAGAAACCCAAACATTGAGCAGGAGACTTCCGGTTTGGTCCATTCAGTGCGAATCAGCTCGACCAGATGCATGTAGCGCGGCGGATTAAAAAAGTGCATGCCCAGAAAGTGCGCCCGGAAATCTTCCGAGCGTCCTTCGGCGAGCTGGTGCAGCGGAATACCGCTGGTGTTTGAAGCGATGACTGAACCTGGCCGGCGATGCTGCTCAACCTTTTCATAAAGGCTGCGCTTGATCCCGAGATTTTCGACGACAGCTTCAATAATCAGATCGCAGTCTTTTAATCCGGGCAAATCGTCTTCAAAGTTCCCCACCGTGACGAGCGAAGCAGTATTGGCCGTGAAGAAAGCCGCCGGTTTGGCCTTGCGGGCAGCTTCGAGACCCGCGCGCGCGACAGCGTTGCGATCAGAGTCTGGCGCTTTCCCTGACGGCCGGGTTTCCCCGGCTACGCGCGGAACAATGTCGAGCAAGAGTGTGGGAATCCGGGCGTTGGCCAGGTGTGCTGCGATTTGCGCGCCCATTGTTCCAGCGCCCAGAACCGCGGCTTTTTTCACGGGCATCATGGCGGCTAGATAATACTGAATGAGTATTCATTCAGCAAGCGAATACTCCCGCGGCATCGTTTGAGCAGGCAGTGTGCGCGGTGCGTTCCGTTCGAACAACGTCCGCGTTCATCTGGCCGCCGACGTACAAGTCCTTGATCCGGACGCACAAACTGGTTAGCCTGTTAATCCCCCTTTTCAATCAATTAAATATTCATCTTGTAAACCGAAAGGCGAAACATGACTTCAAGAGTAAAGCGAGCGGAAGATCGGCTCGCTGACTTCACGCGTGACCCCTTGATGGGCTTGCGTGTCGGCGAGGCCATGGATCGCGAGGCGCCGATCATTTCTGGATCAATGAAAGTAACAGAGCTTTCCGATCGGCTTGCCAGGCACGATCGAAAACTGTCTCGACGACAAGGCACCCTGATAGTTGACGAGGCGGGGCTGTTGTCGGGAATCATCACCCGCGGGGACCTGTTGCGGGCGATTGAGGAATTTGGAAATCCAGATTTGACGGTGCTCCAGGCCGGCAGCGGAAACTTAATTGTCACTTACCCGGACGAGATTCTTTATGAAGCGATCGAAAAGATGGTTCGCAACGATATCGGGCGCCTGCCCGTCGTCAGCCGCGCCAATCCCCGCGAGGTGCTTGGCTATTTAGGGCGCGCGGCAGTCATGACCGCGCGGTTACATCGCATGAAGGAAGATCATGAACGTGAGCCCGGCTGGTTGCAGGGCCTGGCTTAAACGCAATTACATCTCGTGCCGATTGGCGAGGGCCTTATCCATCGTTACTTCATCGACGTATTCGAGATCGCTGCCCACCGGCATGCCCATGGCGAGTCGCGTCACCCGCAGACCGAGCGGCTTCAAGAGACGGCTGATGTAGTTCGCGGTGGCTTCGCCTTCGGTGTTTGGGTTCGTCGCGAGAATCAGTTCGCGCACTTCCACGCCGTCGTTGTTCTCAGGCTTCAAGCGGGGCAGTAGATTATCCAGCCGCAGATCCGCCGGCCGGACTCCCCGAATCGGCGAAAGCGATCCATGAAGCACATGATAGAGACCTTTATAGCTGCGCGTTTTCTCGACCGCGACCAAGTCGTAAGGCTGCTCAACGACGCAGAGCAGCGATCGATCGCGCGATGGCAGCGAGCAGAAACGGCAGGGATTGACGTCAGTAAGATTATTGCAAACTGAGCATTCACTAATGCGTTCTTTGACTTCGCGCAGCGCCTGGATGAGCCGTTCAACGTCGGTCTCAGGCGCGCGCAAAATGTGAAATGCGAGTCGCTGCGCAGACTTCTGACCGATGCTCGGCAGACGTTTGAATTCGTCGATTAGTTTGGTGACTGGTTCGGCGTAATCTAACATTGAATCTTTTGCTTCGAGCTTTGTACTTAGTGCTCTGTCGCATGGCTGTAGGCGCCGCGGTTATGAAGAAGACATCGCCAGGAGTTCGAAGTTCGAAGTACTAAGGACAAAGCACAAATAAGAATTTCGGTCGGCGTTAGAACAAGTTTCCTAATCCCGGCGGTAACATCGACCCCAACTTGCTCTTCATGGCCTCGTTGACCTTGCGATTGCCTTCGTTTACGGCCGCAACGATCATGTCCTGCAGCATCTCAATGTCGTTCTCTTTTACGATTTCAGGATCAACTTTCAGCGAGATAATTTCGTGATCACCCTTCATGGTGACGTTGACGACGCCCCCTCCGGCCGAAGCTTCAACGCGCATTTCTTCCATCTCGTGCGCCATCTTTTCCTGCATCTGCTGCGCCTGTTTCATCATTGCCTGAATGTTTAGTCCGCCCGGAAATTTCATGGTCATAATCCCTCGCTTTGTTGTATCGATCCGAACTGCGCGATGGCAGCATCGTAACTTCCAATGAGAGCGAATGCAAAGCGACCTTCGCTTTATCTTCAGTCAGAGTTTAACCTTCAGGTGGTGATTTCACCGGCCGGCTTAAGCATGAACTTTGGAACCGGCGCACTTCGATTTGCTGTGCCGCCATGCTATAAGCCGTGCCATGGATTCGAGCGAGCAATTTCCAGGGCAACCGATCGAGCGCAGCCTCACCGCGCAGATTACTTTGTATTATGACGTGATTGCGCCACCGTTTCGGCCGGCCCCCCTGCTAATCGCGCTGCACGGCTATGGCGCGAGCAAATGGCATGCGATCCGCGAAGCGAAAGCCATCGCGCCCGAAGGGTTCGCGGTTGCGTCATTGCAGGGACCGCATCAGCATTTGCGTGAACCGAAGAAAAAGGGCGGGCCGCTGCGATTCGGATTTGGCTGGCTATCCAGTTATCGACCGGAAGAATCGGTCGCGATTCATCATCGCGCGCTAATTGAAATGATCGGAGAGCTGACTGTCGACGGGCTTGTCGATTCCCGACAAATCTTCTTGCTGGGGTTTTCGCAATCATGCGCCTTGAATTATCGATTCGCTTTTGCGCTTCCAGCTATTCTGCGCGGGGTGATTGGGGTCTGTGGCGGAATACCAGGCGATTGGGAAACGAGCGATGCTTACAAGGAAACTGCGGCCGGCGTGTTTCATCTTGCGGGGGAGCGCGATGAATACTATCCACCGGACCGAGTCCGGAATTACGCGACGCAACTCCGCAGCCGGGCGCGGGACGTTGAGTTTCGCAGTTACGACGCGGGCCATGAAATCTCGCCAGCAATGCGCGCAGATATCCGTGAATGGCTAACTTTGAAATCTCAGTAAGGCCAGACCCATACCAGGATGGAACTCGCGGCACAAGTCCGGCATCTAAACGAGTCATGACTCTTAAACGTCTGCTGGCAATTGCGTTTCTCTCAACTATCGCCGGGCTGATGACGATTTCCTGTCAGCAACAAGCCGCCCGTATTCGCGCACCGTTAAAACCCCCCGAGGAACAGACTGAAACACGCCCTCTTGCCGCAAATAGTTCAGCGAGCCTCAAACTTGTTATCGACGGGGCCATAGAACAAGTTGGCAAGACGACTGGTTATGATCCTTCTTATCAGAAGCTAGATTATCCGAACGGCGATGTGCCGGTTGAGACGGGGGTTTGCTCAGACGTGATCGTGCGCGCATTTCGCAAAGCCCGGATCGATCTGCAAAAAGAAGTTCATGAAGACATGAAGTCGAACTTTTCGGCTTATCCCGCCAAGTGGGGATTAAACGTGCCGGATGCGAATATCGATCATCGACGCGTGCCGAATTTGCAAGCCTTCTTCGCGCGCAAGGGAAAATCGCTCTCTACGAATAACGTTAGTGAAAACTTTTTGCCGGGCGACATTGTGACGTGGGATCTCGGAGGCGGGACGGATCACGTCGGTATCCTTGTGAACGTCTGGTACAAACCCTCACAGCGCTACCTGATCGTTCACAATATTGGTGGCGGCACCCGTATGGAAGACGCGTTGTTCTCGTGGAAGATCACTGGCCACTATCGATACTTCTGAACCCGCCCAAGCGAATTCTGATACCAGTCACGGCCCCATCCTTCCCCGCCGGGGATGAGATGTCTATAAAACCGAATCCTTTTAAAGGGCTAGTGCGAACAGGCCCGTCATGATACATTGCCGCGCTTATTCGCCGGCAATATTTGGTCGTCGGTATGGCTATAAAACATTCGGATTCGGCGGAGTTGATTGGAGTCGAATATGAGAGTTGTCTTCCTATCTGCGGCTTTAATAATAGTTTGTCTGTCAGGCTTAGCAAGAGCGCAAACAACCACGGACCCGAGATCGCAAGCGGCCATTCGTGCTGTGCTCGACGCCCAAGCCGCTGGCTGGAATCGTGGCGACATCGAAGCCTACATGGATGGATATGATCGTTCGCCGAACACTGAGTTTGTAGGCGGCGATAGCATTACGCGCGGCTGGCAGCAGGTTCTGGATCAATACAAGAAGCGTTACGACTCACGCGAGAAGATGGGGACACTCACCTTTTCAGATCTCGAAATCACGATGGTGAGCAAGGACGCGGCCTTCGTCCTTGGCCGCTGGCGCTTGCGGCGCGCGAATGATGAACCGCACGGCACCTTCTCGCTATTGTTTCGGAAACGAAAAGCTGCCTGGCGCATAGTTCACGATCATAGTTCGTCTGCGTCGTAGCCTTCGGTACCGTGAGCGGTAGCGACCGGGACTGGAGCGCAAGCGTCCTCGCTTGCATCATAATTCACAGGCGCAACCGAGACGGGTGCGCTTCAGTCGCTGCGGCCGGGTCGCTCACGGTACTGACTCTATGAGCAACCAAACCAATCTCACCAACGTCGAGCGCGACGTCCAGTCGCGCAGTGCTTCGCTCAAGAAAGAATTGGGTCTGTTCGATCTTGTTCTCACCCAGGTGGTCTTCGTTTTTGGCACGGTGTGGGTCGGATTCGCCGCGACTCTCGGCCGGTCGCAGATGGCCTTCTGGCTTATCGCGATCGTCACGTTCTATCTCCCGCTGGCAGCGGTGGTCATTTATCTAAATCGCCTGGCGCCGCTGGAAGGTGGTTTGTATCAATGGGCCAAGGTCGCATTCGGAGACTTTCTGGCCTTCATGGTCGCGTGGAATTTTTGGATCTTTGGCATCCTGGTAATGTCGGGCATCGGCTTGATCATCAAGAAGAATATTGCCTATGCGATTGGCCCACGAGCGGACTGGATGCACGAGAACAAGTGGATGACGACGCTTGTCTGCGTGTTGCTCATAACCTTTATGGTAGCCGCCTCGCGCAGAGGGCTGGCTTTGGGGAAGTGGGTGCAGAACTTTGGCGGCGCAATGCTGATTTTCACCGTGGCCACGCTAATTCTAATGCCCTTTATTACCGCGGGGCGCGGAAGTTTGGCGAATTACCACCCGTTTTCGCTCAGCCTGCCGGAAATCAATAGTCGCAACCTCAACGTTTGCAGCAAGCTGGCGGTCGGCGCGCTTTCGGGTTTCGAGTACATCGCCATTCTCGCCGGTGAATGCCGGGCCCCTTCACGCAACATTACTCGTTCAGTTTGCATCTCGGCGCCGATCATTGCTCTTATGTTCATTCTGGGCACTGCCTCAGTGCTGGCGTTCGTGACGCCGGATAAGGTCGACTTGATTGCTCCCATTCCGCAGGTCCTCGGCCTGGGCTTTGGTTCTTTCGGGTGGGTATCGACGCTGATCTCCCTCACCATTTTCGGCGTCGCCGCGCGCCAAATTGCGCTGATGAGTATTTATTTTGCCGGCAATACGCGCCTGCCGATGGTCGCCGGTTGGGACAACCTGCTCCCCCACTGGTTTGCAAGGTTGCACAAGAAATATCGCACGCCCGTGAATTCGATTCTGTTCGTGGGCGTGACGACGCTGGTCTTTAGCCTGGCACCATTGATTGGGGTGAAGGAAGCTGAGGCGTTTCAGTTCCAGGACAATGCGGCGAGCATTCTTTATGCCTTGATCTATATGGTCCTATTCGCAATCCCGATCATCGCTATGAAACGCTTCGGGGCTATGGCGCCGTGGTGGCTCAAGGCAGTAGCGATAATGGGGTTTCTGATGTCTGTAATCGGCGCGTTTTTCACCGTGTTCCCAATCATCGAGGTTGAAAGTCGCTTCCTGTTCGCGGCCAAGATCATCGTGGTCGTAGTCATTGCCAACGTGATTGGAGGGACGATTTATGCGCTGGATAAAAAGAAGAACCAAAAGCATCCAGGCTAAATCGGGGGGTGGAACTGCCCCGAAGTTCGCAATCTCGGCATGACTGAAACTTCCGCAGAATCCTGTTCTCTCTAAAGTCGTGTTCCGGCATCGCGATGCGTGGCAGATGACTCTGAAAAAAATTTTGGGGATTAAATAAGCAACGTTTCGGGAGAGTCAAGATGAGTATCAATTTAAACCGCGTGCTGCTGGGCGGTTTCGTCGCGGGCATAGTGATTAATATAGGTGAGTTCTTCCTGAATGGAATTTTGCTTCACGACCAGATGCAAGCCGACATGAAGCGGATGAATCTTACGCCGCCGGGTACCGGTTTTGGCTTGCTGGCGTTGGGTCTGACTTTCATTTTTGGGGTCGTGGCCGTGCTGCTTTACGCCATGATCAGATTGCGTCTGGGCCCTGGCCCGAAGACGGCTCTTATTGTCGCGCTGGTGCTTTGGTTTTGTTTGTACGTTTACAGCGGCACAATCAACATGATGTTGATTTCTGTCCCACCAAAAATCATTTTAATGATCCTGGCCTGGGGCCTGGTCGAGTACCCATTGGGCATTCTAGCCGGCGCCGCCCTTTACAAAGAATCCTAACGCCTTACGCCTCGTGACCCAGACTGTCGCAATTATTAACTGTTCGCAGCTGGTGACGCTCGCGGGTGCGCATCGTCCGCGCACCGGCGGTGATTTGCGGCAGCTCGCGATCATTGAAGACGGCGCCATGCTCGTGCGTGGCGACCATATTGAAGCGGCCGGCAGGCGCCGCGAAATTGAGAGTTTGATCGCCGCGGATTGTGAAGTGATCGACGCCGGGCGACGCGTTGTCATGCCAGGCTTTGTCGATGCGCACACTCATCCCGTGTTCGCCGGAATTCGCGCAAACGAGTTTGAAGAACGCGCCAGCGGCGGTACTTATCGTGAAATTGCCGCCCGGGGCGGGGGCATCAGATCGACCGTACGAACCACGCGCAATGCTTCACAGGCCGATTTGGTGAAAGCCGGAAAACGATACGCCCATTGGTTTCTGCGCAATGGAACGACGACGGTCGAGGCGAAATCGGGGTACGGCTTGACCCTCGAAGATGAGCTCAAGATTCTGCGCGCGATCAAGCGACTGAACCAGGAAACGCCATTGCGTTATGTGCCCACGTTTCTCGGGGCGCATGACATTCCCACCGAATACAAATCACGGCGGCAAACGTACGTCAGTTTAGTCGTCAACGAGATGCTGCCGCGGGTTGCGCAGGAACAACTGGCTGAGTACTGCGACGTATTCTGCGAACAGAATGTGTTCACTACCGATGAATCGAGGGAGATTCTTTCCGCGGCCCGTTGTCATGGACTGGGTTTGCGGGTCCACGCCGATCAACTCTCGCTTTCCGGCGGGGCCGCACTCGCCGCCGAACTAAATGCAGCGACGGCCGATCATCTCGAGCATACCGACGCAATGGGGATTGCGGCACTGAAAAAAGCAAAAGTGCAGCCCGTGCTGCTGCCGGGCTCGGTATATGCGCTGGGCTCGGACGATTATCCGGCGGCGCGCGAAATGATCGAAGCCGGTCTGGCGGTGGTCCTCGCTAGTGATTTCAATCCCGGTTCTTCGCCGACGCCGTCTATGCCGATGATTCTTTCGCTGGCCTGTACGCAGATGAAGATGAGCCCCGCAGAAGCCATTACTGCGGCAACCGTCAATGCTGCTTACTCTTTGGCGCGCGGCGACGAGCTGGGCTCTCTGGAAAGAGGCAAGCGAGCTGACTTCGTGATTCACGAGGTGTCCGACTACCGCGAGCTGGCGTATTTTTTTGGCATCGAACATCCATGGCAGGTTTATGCGTCGGGAAAGTTGGCGTTTGCTCGCGAAGTATCAGAATCGCGGCCGTCAGGGAGGGCAACTTAGCGCACACGCGCAGTAAAGGCGAAAGCGCTTTTCGCTGGACACGTCGATCCAATCAAAACTTGATTTCGCTGACGGCCTGGCCTCGGACAAACTTAGAAAATTTCAATTGACGGCGCGGCAGTTCTTTTTTATTATTACCTCAACACTGGAAAGGAGGTGATCGAAAAGTATATGAGTTCTAAACACAGTGAGGTGGCTGAGACCTAAACTCAGTTTGATAATCTGTTGTCTGGATTGTCTTCCTGAGAAGTCACTGTGACACCTTCTTTCCGAAGGTCACAGCCCCGGGTCAATCCCAACAGTTCACCGGAAAAGCCGCTCTGCGAGTCATCGCGAGCGGCTTTTCCTATGGCCGCGGAGAGCGGCGTCAACCGACCGTCAGTCAGGGGTCCATTAAAGATAAATGCCCTGCCTGGGGAACAGTCCATTCGAAATGCTCGCCCCGGGGCGGCCCGGTTGGCGGGCCCGGTGACGACGCCGCGCCTTCCTTGACTATCAACCCCAGCGCGTTTATAGACATCAAAGGATATCCGCAACAAACAATCTTCCCGTTGACGGAAAATTTAAGTGCCTCAGAAAGTTCCGCCAGGTTCCCCTGTCTTTTACGATCCGCGCGGCCGCCGCTGGCGGCACGTGCGACGCACCTATCTGGCGCTGGGTGTGCTGGCGACCATAGTTGCCGGCATCTTTATCGCCAGCGTGCTGGCAAATCCATTCCTGCCAACTCCTAGTTTGCGCCAGCTTAAAAATCTTCCCCACGCGTCGGATCTAAAGCCGCAGGCCCGCCCGGTGGTGCCCACTGCACGCGAAGTTAAAGCCAAGAAAGCACAGGCAGAATTGCAGAAAGAACTGTCGCAGACTCGCGTTGTGCCGGGTCGCCGGCCAGAGCTGCTGCCCGTCGCGCCCCCGCCCGCGAACACTCCTATGCCAGCGCCGGCCAGCTTTGGCGCAAAGCAATTGACCGTCGGTTTTTATATCGATTGGGACGAGTCCAGTTATTCTTCGCTGGAACGAAACCTGAACAGTTTGGACTGGGTAATGCCCCAATGGGCGCATCTGGTTTCGGCGAAACCGGGCGAGACTCCCTTGGCGGATGAACTGCGCGACCCGCAGGCCTTAAAAGCCCTGAACCTGATTCGCGAAAAGCGCCCGCAGCTTTCAATCGTTCCCATGCTGCAAAACCTCAATGATGAAACATGGGAGAAGGATCTGCTGGCGCGCGCAATCGCGGACGAGGGTGCTCGGCGAAACTTGATAAACGCGCTCAGCAATTTCGTCGAACAGAATAAGTTTGCCGGTATCTGCATTGATTTTGAAGAGATTTCGCCGGAGACGCAGCCTAACCTTTTGCGCTTTATGCAGGAGCTGCATGAAACATTCAAGGCGAGTGGCCGGCTGGTCGTGCAGGCAGTCCCATTTGATAGCGAGGGTTGGAAATATAAAGAATTCAGCGCGGCCACGGACTACCTGATGTTGATGGCTTACGATCAGCACTATGCCAATAAAGATTTTGGCTCGATCGCTGCGCAGAGCTGGTATGAAGGTCTGCTCGCCAAACGATTGGGTGAAATCGATCCGGCTAAGACGATTATTGCCCTCGGGAATTACGGTTATGACTGGGTCGAGGGCCGCGCGGCAAACGAAGTCAGCTTCCAGGAAGCCCTGATTCACGCCAAAGAATCCGAAGCCACAGTCGAATTTGATGCGGCCACCGGCAATCCGCATTACGAGTATGACGAAGAAGATGAGTCGCACCACATCGTCTGGTTTCTCGATGCCGTCACCGCTTTTAATCAGATGCGCGCCGCGAGTGGTTATCATCCGGCGGGCTTTGCGGTGTGGCGGCTTGGCTCGGAAGACCCGTCTCTATGGTCTGTCTTTGGAACGGACCAACCGAGTCCGTCGCCCGACTCACTGCGCCGCATGGCGTACGGATACGAGGTGGACTTTGAAGGTTCGGGAGAATTGCTGCGCGTGATCGAGAGCCCACATCAGGGCGAACGGGGCCTCACTGTCGATTCGAACAATGGATTTATTAGTTCGGAGACCTACGATAACAAGAAGATCCCGACTTCCTATGTGATCGAGCGCACCGGAGATCACCCCGGCCTGGTCGCGCTGACATTTGATGATGGACCGGATCCAAAATATACACCGAGAATTCTCGACATACTCAAACAGGAAAATGTGCCAGCTACGTTTTTTGTAATCGGAAAGAATGGCCAGTCTTATCCCGATCTGCTGAGGCGCATCGTGAACGAAGGTCACGAAGTCGGCAATCACACCTTCACGCATCCTAATCTGGGCGAGATTCCGGTGCGAATCACCGATCTTGAATTAAATGCGACGCAGCGATTGATTGAATCGATTACCGGCCGTTCTACTGTGCTGTTTCGCCCGCCGTACTTCGGAGACGCGGAAGCCGACACGCCGGAAGAAGTTGAGCCGGCCATCCGCGCGCGAAACCTCGGTTATGTGATGGTCGGCTTGCGTATTGACCCGGGCGACTGGAAGCCGGACATTACGGCCGACGAAATTGTTAAGGCAACAATCGCCCGTACCGAAGATAAAAACCCGGAAACTCGCGGCCAGGTCGTCCTGTTGCATGATTCCGGAGGCAATCGCGAAGCGACCATCGAAGCCTTGCCGACTCTGATTCACGAATTGCGCGATCGCGGATTCAAGTTTGTGCCGGTCTCGGAGCTCGGCGGATGGACGCGCGATCAAGTTATGCCGCAGTTGCCGGCAAGCGAAAGCATCTATACCCGCACCGACACGCTCGCGTTTCTGGTCTTGTCGGAAGTTGGCTGGCTTATGCAATGGGCATTCATTATTGGAATAGTGCTCGGGTTGGCGCGGCTGGTTGTGATCGGCGCGCTGGCCTTCGCGCAGTGGGCGCGTCGCGCCGCGAGCGCGAGAATGCGGGTGAGCAATTTGAACCACTGGTTTCGGTCATCGTCCCGGCTTACAACGAAGAGTTCGTGATCGAGGCCACCATTCGTAGTCTGCTCAATTCGGATTATGACAACTTTGAAATTCTCGTGGTCGATGATGGGTCGCAGGATCGCACCAGCGAGGTTGTGCGCGAACAATTCGCCAACGAATCTTTGGTGCGGCTGTTTACCGAGCCGAACGCCGGGAAAGCCGGTGCGCTTAACCTTGGCTTGCGTCACTCCCGAGGCGACATAATCGTGGCGCTCGATGCGGACACGCAGTTTCCCGCAGACACGATTCGCGCGTTGGCGCGCCGCTTCGTCGATCCGAAAATCGGCGCCGTTGCGGGGAATGCCAAAGTCGGCAATCGCATCAACATTGTGACTCGCTGGCAGGCGCTGGAATACATTACCTCGCAAAACATGGACCGCCGCGCCTTCGCCAGCCTGAATTGCATCACAGTCGTGCCCGGGGCCGTCGGGGCGTGGCGGAGAGAATTGATCGAAAAGTGCGGTGGCTTTAGCACGGACACCCTCGCCGAAGATCAGGACCTGACTCTGCAGATTAGAAAGCTCGGATATCAGATCGGCTATGAAGAGTCCGCCGTCGGTTGGACCGAAGCGCCGCAGAGCTTGCGCCAGTTGGCGAAGCAAAGATACCGCTGGGCCTACGGTACGCTTCAATGTCTGTGGAAACATCGCGACACCCTGCTGCGTCCTCGCTATGGCGCTTTAGGTTTTGTCGCGATGCCTAACGTTTGGATTTTTCAGATTGTTTTTCCGTTGATCTCGCCGGTGATGGATTTGTTGCTGGTCTATACGTTGTTCTCGGCCCTGGTAGATCGCATTCAACAACCGTCCGTTTACACGTTCACCAATTTGCGGCAGGTGCTCTTTTATTACGCGCTGTTCCTCGCGGTTGATTGGAGCGCCGCCTGCTTTGCTTTCGTGCTCGAGCGCAAGGAACGATGGCGCTTGCTGTGGTGGTTGTTCCTGCAGCGGTTTTGCTATCGCCAGGTCATGTACTACGTGATGATCAAGTCTGTTTCGACTGCGTTTCGCGGGGCCGTGGTTGGTTGGGGCAAGCTGGAAAGAAAAGCGACTGTGGAAGCGCAGCCGTGATTCTCAAAAAGATTTGCTTTAAGTTTACAGGGCGGACATGTCCGCCCTTTTTCGCGGTCCGGGTCTGCCGCAGCTAAGCCGGTTCCTATGTTCACGCGGAATCAAAGAATAATTTTATTGGCGCTCGTTGCTCTGGCAGTCGCCTTCCGTGTCGCCATCGTTCACTGGTTGCCGAACAATTCTGCTGATGACGGTTTGGGCTATGCACAAATTGCGCGCAACGTGCTTGAGCATCACGTTTATTCTCACGCGACTGAGCCCCCTTTCAATCCTTCGTTCGTGCGCGTTCCCGGGTATCCGCTATTTCTCGCCGCGATTTACTCGGTCTTTGGCCACACGAACAACAGCGCGGTTCGAATTGTTCAGGCGTTGATGGATACCGCGACATGCGTGCTCATTGCCGTGCTCGCGTTTCTGTGGCACCCGGTTGAGCGGCATAAGACAAACACGGCGATCGCGGCCTTGGCGGTGGCCGCGGTCAATCCATTCACTACCATTTATGCGGCGACGATTCTGACCGAAGTGCCGGCGATGTTCTTTATCGTCGCGGCCTGCTTGGCCGCAACTGTCGCTTTTAAGTCCGACAAACTCGAATATGAATTGCGCTGGTGGTCCATCAGCGGAATTCTGTTGGGGGTTGGGGTTTTGTTTCGGCCGGATATCGGCCTCGTCGGCGCCTCGATCGGCGTGCTGGTGTTGCTCAGGTTGTTTCGCCGAAGCAAGGGACGATGGCGCCGAACTCTGCTTTCAACCGCAATCTTTTCGGTCGCTTTTGTCCTGGTCCTCGCGCCCTGGACGATTAGGAACTGGCGGGCGTTTCATGTGTTTCAACCGCTGGCCCCGTTGAATGCGAATATGCCCGGCGAATTCGTGGCCACCGGTTATGAGCGCTGGCTCAAGACCTGGATGACCGATAGAGAGTTTCTCGACGACCTTCTGTGGGAATTAGATAAGCAACAAATCGATGTAGATGAGTTGCCTGACAGCGCTTTCGATTCGCAGGCGGAGCATGACCGGGTGTCGGATTTGTTCGATCAATATAATGGGCCATCTGCCGACAATAATAACGACGACGATGCCCAGCCGGCCCCGTCACCATCGTCCAGTCCCGCGGGTTCGCCCGCCGTTCCCTCGTCAGTCAAAAACGCTAACAGCAATTCGGAAGATGCAAACGATCCTGATCAGGGCCCTGATGCGAACAACGATCGGCCGGAGAAGCCCGGGCAAATGACGCCCGCGATAGACGCGGGTTTTGCGCAAATCGCTAACGAGCGAATCGCGCGCCATCCGTTTCGTTATTATCTTCTGCTGCCCGCGAAACGAGCGCATTCACTGTGGTTCAATACGCATTCAGATTTCTATCCGTTCGACGGCGACGCCTTGCCCCTGAATAACCCTGATCATTCCCCGGGGCAAAACTTCTGGCTGCCGATATTCGCGGTAATCGTTGCGATCTATACTTTGTTGGGTGTGGCCGGTTTTGTTTTGCTGGCGATGAGCGAATCTTTCTATCCGAGCATGTGGGCGCTGCTGGTGGTCCTGGTTTTCGCGACCCGGCTCGGGTTGTTTTCAATGGCCGTCAGTATTGAGCCACGGTACGTGGTCGAGTTCTTTCCGTTCCTTTCAGCGCTGGGAGGAATTGCGATTGCGGAAATTGTGAGCAGGCTGAAACGCCGGGCCGTAACCGGAACACCAGAAACGGCGTAAGAACTTTCCCACACTCCGCTTTTCGATGTCGGACTACGGCCCTGAATTGTTTTCATCTTCAGGCTTTTTGATTCGATACATGGTCAGATCGCCATCCTTGAAAACGACCTCACTGATTTGCTGGAGCTGAGGCGTGTAACGCGGCACGTTGAAAGCCCAGACGTAATCATATTCCTCCGCGATGTCCTGCCATTCGGGTTCCTCTTCATATTCTAAATCCCAGAAGCCATCAGGCGTGGTGGTATCAACTGTTATCCGCAGCACCTGAAGACCCCGTTCGGCAAACAGATAAGGCGTGAACCAGCCTCGTTCGATTGTTCCGTAGGCCCAAAAATGCGCGTAGGGCCGATGTTGCGGCGGCTCCTGTTCCACTTCCCCTTTGGCTTCCACGATGGGCAGCACGCGTGCGTTCGCGGGGGTCTCGGAAATCGCGCGCGCCAGTCCCGCCAGTTCCGGTTGCTTCGCGAGAAATGTTTTGGTGACCACCGCACTGCGCGCCAGAAACAAGAGCAGCACGACGACGAACAGCCAGCGGCTGCGCTTTCCAAAATTTGCGACCGCAGGAAGGAACAAAAGAATGAAAGGCAGCAACCGAACATCGGCATCGGCGCCGACGCCATAGCCCGCGGGAAAGATCCAGTACAGGGCAAAGAGGCCCGCGATGAAAAGCGCCCATGTACGGTTCCAATGAAACTCGCGATTGCGCCACCAGGCGGCCAGGCACGCGACCGCCAGCGCGATTACCGTGATCTTGTCCATGCGCGGCGAGTAGCCTTGTATGAACGAGCCCAATTCCTCCGCCTTTTCGCTCAGGGGCCGCCAGATGATTTCCCATGGGTCATTTGGCTGTCGTGATTCTCCGCCGGCTATAACAATCCGGGTGACGACGTGCGTCAAAGCTCCGATGGCAAACGGAAGGCATCCGAGAATTAATTGCCGAAATGATTTCCTTTTGAGGATGCAATAGCCCGCGACCGCCAGGCCGGCAATACCAAATCCCAAGAGGTGGGTGAAATACAGTACGATCGTGACCAGCAGAAATATGCACAATTGCTGCCAGGTGGGACGGCGCAGATAACGTAACCACAGTCCCACAACGAGTAAGACCAGGGCCATGCTCAGCTGCATGTTGATAAAGCCCCAAAGAAAAAAGAGATTCCACGTCGTGATTAATGAGAGCCCAGCGAGCAAAATGTTTCCTGGATTCGCCTGGCGCACGAAAAACCATGAAGCGAACGGAACGGCAACCACGCTCAAGCTCAGCAGAATCTTCCCGGCGGTAAAGACGTTGCAAAATTTCTGTAGCATCACCATTAGAGCGTCCATTGTCAGGTATGGATACGGGCCCCAGTCCGATGCGTAGTACTCACTGAAGTGAAAGGCAGGGTCGTGCAAGTGGGCGAGAATGAAAACTCGCGCGAGATGATTTGGATAATCCAACAACGGCGGATATCTAACGATCCAAAACGGCAGCACGAGAATAATTATGGCCGCCAGCACAAAGAGCGCCGCGGGCAGCAAGCGTGAAAGACGTGACCGATCCGTCAGCGAAGCCGTGTGGTCGCCCGCACGTTCTCGTAATTCTGAATCGATCGATGCCAGGCGTTGCTCCAGCGACCGAATATGTCTGGCGATCTCTCCGCGCACACTGAAAAAATGTGCGGTCGCATGGCGCTCGCGTTCGGCCGCGAGGAGCTCAACGACTTGCTGCCGCCGATTTAGCAACTCCCGGGTGGGCCCATTGTCCCGGACAGGAGCGCCGGAGGCTGAGGCATTGGGCGAAGTAGACATTTTTCGGATGCCGGTCGGCGCAGCGCCACCGGGAATTTAACTTGATTTGCGATTCAGGGGGTTGCGGGCTGTTAATCTTCAACGCAGCGCGCGGCACACTTACGGAGCCGGCCGCGGATTCACTTGTTCCGACGCGGGCAGACGTGACGGATCAGGCTTGTCCGGCGAAGTATGCAGATGTACGGCTTTCCACTCTGTGCCCACGCGTTTGAAAACCAGCGTCATTCGTCCGGACCCGGAATCAGGTTGCCCGTTGAAAGTCTGGGTTTGGGTCCAGACGCAGGTGACGACTGCGCCATCCCGGCCAAGCATGGTCACGTGCCAATCTCGAATATCGAGTTTTACGTCCTTACTCTGAGGGAATGAACTCTCGCGATTCCTTTTTAACTGGTCCCATCCTTTAGTCACCGTTCCGTTGTTGTTGAAGAGCACTAAGGTCGGCGAGTTCAGATAGCCACTCATGTACAAATCGACATCTGATCGCTTTATGCCGTCGATGATTTTGTCGAACGCGGCCCGAACAGCCGTAGCTGGACCAGTAGTCGTTCGTCTTGAAGACGTCATGGGTGCAGGGGACGGAGTGGGGACCGGCGATTTAGTTATAGTCTTCGGTGTCGGCGAAGGTTTGGGCGCAACGGTTCGTGTCCGGCTCGACGGCGAGGTGTTGCTGTTCTGCGCGAACGCCGCGCCCGCGCTTACAAGCACAATAGAAAAAATAATAGCGAGTCTTTTCATTGTGAGCATCTCCTCAGGAATTTTGCTAGAGAGGCGCGAAGCCACAGAGCTTAACACAAACGAAGACAACCAATTTTAGGACTTTGATGTCTTTGTGTCCCTGCCTCTGACGTCTAAAACTCGTGCCACGGGCGTTGGCTGCGCAAACGCAAGGCTGAAAGCTCGCGCCCCATTATCTCAAAAACGTCAAACATTGAAGGCCCAACGGCCTGACCTGTCAGCATTGTGCGCGAAGCATTGATAAAAAGGCCAGCTTTCACGCCCGATTCTTCGGCGAAAGCACGAAGTGCAGCCTCGACGTTTTGGGCAGTGAAGGGATCGACCGTTTCAATTCGATCGGCGAGCTGCGGCAGAAGCTCTTTAAGTCGCAGCTCTTTCAGGATGTTCTTGCGCACGGCCGCTTCATCAAAATCGAAATCTTCGGAAAAGTAAGCCCTACCCTGGGACGAAAAATCTTTCAATGTGAAAAAACGCTGGCGAATCAGATCGACGGCTTTGGCAAACCACTCGCGCTCGTCGTCATCATATTCTTCACGCCAGAGTTTTTCAGCGCGCAACTCGCGTCTTACCATCGGCAGCAACATATCAACCGGCATAGTTCGGATGTACTCAGCATTCATCCAAAGCGCTTTGTCATCGGTCCAGTGCCGCGGATCGTTTTCGTGAAAATTGAAAACGGCCGGTGATTTGTGAATACGATCAAGGGAAAATTCTTCGATCAATCTTTGGCGTGAAAAAATCTCAGTCCCCGGTTCGAGGTTCGGTCTAGCCTGTCCCTTATCAAGCACTACGTCAGCCGCGTACTGAGTCGTGTCCGGCGACCATCCCAGTAATGCCAGATAATTGACAAAAGCGTCAGGCACAAATCCTCGATCGCGATAAGTCGTGAGCGAAACAACTTCGCCGTGTTTTCGTTTGGAAAGTTTCGCTTTGTTGGGCGCGAGAATCAGTGGCAAGTGCGCGAATTGCGGCACCGGTGCGCCAAACGCGTGATAAAGCAGAATCTGTTTATGCGTGTTCGTAAGATGGTCCTGGCCGCGAATGACGTGGGTGATTCGCATTTCGATGTCATCGAGCACAACCGAAAGGTTGTACAGAGGATGGCCGTCGGATCGCAGCAGCACGAGATCCTCGATCTCTGAGTAGTCACGCTCCTGCTCGCCATAAACAATGTCGGCGAACCGTGATGCGCCTTCGCGCGCGACCTTCAACCGGATCGCAAAGGGGTCGCCTGCGGCAGCGCGCTGCTCGGAATCTTCTTTTGAAAGCTCACGAAATGGATTACTGCGATGATCGATTCCTTCCGCAGCATGAGCTCGCGCCCGTTCGGCGATGTCCTGTTTGACGTTCTTGTCTTCGCGCTGCGCTTTTGGCGTGAAATCGCGATAGGCTTTTCCTTCATCGACCAAACGGCGGGCCGCTGCCCGGTGCTTATCTGCGTTGTCGGATTGAAAAACTTTGTCTTCGTCGTAGTCAAGACCCAGCCACGCCAGCCCTTCTATGATCGATTGGGTCGATTCGTCGGTCGATCGTTGCAGGTCGGTGTCTTCGATGCGCAACAAAAACGTGCCGCCGACCTTGCGCGCGAACAGCCAATTGAAAAGAGCCGAACGCGCGGCGCCTATATGCAGGTAGCCGGTTGGTGATGGAGCGAAGCGAACTCTGATGGTCATCTGTCAGGAGCCGATACGTCAATCAAAAAAATAGTCAGCAGAACAGCGTCAAAATACAGCGACAAAGCGACTGACCAGTGACGACTGACTACTGACCCATTTGAAAATGGCGGAGATGACAGGATTCGAACCTGTGAAGGGCTTTTGACCCTTAACGGTTTAGCAAACCGCCGCCTTCAGCCACTCGGCCACATCTCCACGAAGCTGTCGAAAGTTATTCTAAGCCGCGATCGTTCATTGTCAAGGCAATGCTATGAATCGCCTTGTTAACTGAGTCTCGGTCGGCCCACAATTTGGGCGAGCGCTTTTGCCCATGCCAAACAACCTGCAGCCAATCGACATTCCGAAAAACAGCCCATGAATTCCGTCGACCCACTCCTCGGACAGAACTGCGGAAGAACGCATGAGTTAATGCCAAAGTTGGCTGCCAATAGAAACCAGAGTCCGGTAAAAATAGTTTATGAACACGCCTTCGCTTCATTCGACTAAAACTTCTCCTCGTCCTCATTTACGCGGTCGCGGGATAGCACGCCAAGGAGTACCGGGTACTGGCTCATTTTGAAGAGGAGGTTGTGTCATCAAGCGGCAACCCGAGCCGGTCTGGGCGCGCCGCGAAGTTGCACGGGGGGCTGGACTGCACAGCAGACCTTTAAAAGTCGGTCCCGATCGCGCTGAAATTCGGGATGCTCGGAGAGCGATGTTCTAACTTCACGAAAAATACGGGCCGCGTGCTCATCCGGTGGTTCATTCAAACGATAGTGCATCCACTTCCCCTCTCGACGAGCAGTGACCACGCGGGCGCGGCGCAGGTAAGCGAGGTGGCGCGAGATTTTCGGCTGACTAATCTTCAAAATCTCCACCAGGAAACAGACACAAACTTCTGAATCGCCGATTAGATTAATCAATCGCAGACGCGTCCGGTCCGCCAGCGCGCTAAATAGACTTTCGACGTTGTATTTGTTATTTGCCATTTATTTGATTCCCACCGTCGTGCTTCGCCTTTCAAGCAGGATAATGTCGCGCCACACGCCATTCATTTTTCCGATCCGCTCACGCCGGCCGACTTCGCGAAATCCGGCATCGTGATGCACAGCGAGGCTGCCAAGATTTTCGGGAAATATGCCGGCCTGTAAAGTCCAGATTCCATTCTTCTCCGATTCCGTTATCAGCGCCTGCAGCAGATTCCCCCCGATCCCTAATCCCCGTTGCAACGTCGAGACATAAACACTCACCTCCGCCACGCCGCCATAGACGCAGCGTTGCGACACCGCACTGAGCGCGGCCCAGCCTGCGATTGCGTCGCCCCACCGCGCGACCAGTCGGCCAAAGGCCAGATGTGCCTGGTCCCATTCTTCAAACGAAGGCGCTCCCGTTTCAAAAGTCGCGTGACCTGTGGCGATACCTTCGAGGTAGATGGTCTTGACCTGTTCCCAATCAGCCGCCGGCATTTTTTTGATTTCCGCTGGCTCATTACTTTCGCGCGGTGGCTGGAAGACTGGCACGAACATCCCGCTCGGGAACGACCCGCCGGCTGCCTTTGCCTTGATCAAATCGAGTCTTTTTGTCTTCTTACACATTCGCCTTGACAGATATGTTCACTTTCGTTTAGCATGCGATTGTATTCGCATATGCGTATATGATTCTAAGGGAGGTTTCGTATGGAAAGCAAGAACAACTTAACTGCGGCGCCGATCCTTTCGGCCCTGAAAGCCCATCTGGCAATTAATGTAAGAGATGTTGAGCAGAGCATCGAATTCTATCGCAAGTTGTTCGGCATTGAGCCGAGCAAGGTGCGCACCGGTTATGCCAAGTTCGACGTGCAAAACCCGCCGTTGAATTTCACCCTGAATGAAGGCGTTGTTAACAGCCGCGGCGCCCTTTCGCACCTGGGTATTCAGGTGCAATCAACTGAGGACGTTCTGGCGACCAGACAGCGATGGCAGGACGACGGCTTGCTGACACGCGACGAGATGCAAACGAGCTGTTGCTACGCCGTGCAGGACAAGACCTGGGTGCGCGATCCTGACGGCAACGAGTGGGAAGTTTTTGTGGTGCTCGAGGACAATCTCGCAGAGACCGCGGCATGCGAATGTGGAGATAAGGTCGTAGCCGGTTTGCAAGCGAACGCACCCGTCGAGATCGCCGCAACTTGCTGTGCAACTCCGCCGGTCAACATTGGCAAGTGAAATTCAACCTCGCGCAAAGAACGTTCGCTGAGGCGTTGGGCACTGCGATGTTACTTGCGGCTGTAGTTGGCTCAGGAATCATGGGCCAGCGGCTGGCCGCAGGGAACGTAGCGATCGCGTTGCTGGCCAATACAATCGCGACTGGCGCCGCGCTGGTTACACTGATTCTCACGTTTGGGCCAATTTCAGGGGCGCATCTCAACCCGGCGGTCACACTCAGCTTCGCGTCTCGATCCGAAATCGCCTGGCCCGAGGCCGCGGCTTACGTCTGCGGGCAATTCGCCGGGGCTACAGCGGGAGTAGCCACGGCAAATATCATGTTCGGTTTGCCGCCGATCTTCTTTTCTCATAATGTGCGCGCCGGAGCAGCGCAAGTTTTCAGCGAGTTCGTCGCGACATTTGGTTTGGTCGTTGTGATTCAAATTTGCGTGAGGTTGCAACCCCGTATGGTTGCATTTGCGGTCGCGGCTTACATCACTGCGGCTTATTGGTTTACCGTGTCGACGTCATTAGCTAATCCAGCAGTCACCTGGGCACGGGCACTAACGGATACGTTTACGGGCATTCGGCCCATCGATGTGGCGCCCTTTCTGCTCGCCCAATTAACCGGGGCGGCTGCGGCGGCATTCCTAGCCCGCTGGCTAATTCCCGTCTCGCCGTCAGGAAGTTCTGATGACTGAGAAGAAACGCGTACTCTTTCTTTGCACCGGGAATTCCGCCCGCAGCCAGATGGCCGAGGGCCTGTTACGGAACATGGGTGGCGATCGCGTTGAAGTTTTTAGCGCCGGCGTTGCCTTAAGCTTCGTCCGGCCGCAGGCGATGATCGTGATGAAGGAAATCGGGATCGACATCTCAAAGCATCGATCCAAGTCAGTCGACGAGTTTCTCGACCAGCCACTCGACTATGTGATTACTGTTTGCGATCACGCGAACCAGCGTTGCCCCATCCTCCCCGGCACCGCTGAGCGCATTCATTGGAGCATAGACGATCCCGTGTCGTTCGGGTCCGAGGCAACGCAACTTGACGCCTTCCGGCGGGCCCGCGACGAACTGCAGACGAGGATCGCCGCCTTTCTCAGCGTCAAATAAGTATTGACCAAGGCCGTGATTTGATGTACAAACTACTTTGCGCGGCAAAGACCAGCAAAGAATAGACGCGCCAATTCATATATTGGCCGCACTCATTATTGAGTTGGGCAATGTTCTAAGTCTGGCGCAACCTCGGCGAATATGCAGCGCGTCCTATTATGGCGATTCCACCCCCACATGTGCTGGCTTAGCAAAAGCTGATTCAACAGTTACAATGCTCGCTCGATGAAAATGCTTCAGCAAATTGAATCGCCTGCCGACCTGCGACGGCTGAGCCTTGACGAGCTTCAAGACGTTGCCGACGAAATTCGCGAACACATTCTGGAAACTATGTCCCGCGTGGGCGGGCATACCGGCGCGTCCCTGGGCGCGGTCGAACTGGCGGTCGCGCTGCATTACGCGTTCGAGACCCCTCGTGACCGTTTGGTCTGGGATGTGGGCCATCAGGCATACGCACATAAGATTTTGACGGGTCGGCGAGACCAATTAGCGACCGTCAAGCAATACGGCGGTATCAGCGGCTTTCTTCGGCGCGACGAATCTGAGTTTGACGCCTTTGGGGCCGGACATGCTTCGACTTCGCTTTCGGCGGCCCTGGGCATGGCGATCGCCCGCGATCGCAAGGGCGAGGATCATCACGTGGTCGCCTTAATCGGCGATGCGTCGCTGGCCGGCGGCATGGCGATGGAAGCGGTGAATCAGGCCGGCCATCTCAAGACGAAACTGATAGTCGTTCTTAACGACAATGAAATGTCGATCGCGCCTGCGGTGGGCGCGCTCACCGGATACCTTAATCGCATTCGCGAGGCGCACGGCTATCACCGGTTCAAAGACGAGGTTGAAGAGAAGCTGCTTTCGATCCCCTCGGTCGGCTCGCGTCTTCATTATGCCGCCAAAACCGTTAAGGATGCGATCGCCGCTGCGGTTTTGCCGGGCGCGCTGGTCAACGAGCTTGGCTTCAAATACATCGGCTATGTTGACGGTCACAACGTGCGTGCCCTGGTCGCGGCGCTGAAGGAAGCTCAGCAGATCAAAGACGGGCCGGTAATCGTTCATGCCTTGACGACCAAAGGCAAGGGACATCCCGCTGCTGAGAACGATTATTACAAGTGGCACGCGACTGGTCCCTTCGATCTGAAAACCGGCAAGCCTGCTAAATCGTCAACCAGCGCCCCGACCTACACGAAAGTTTTCGGCGAGACCCTGTGCGAATTGATGGCGAAAGATGAAAAGATTGTCGCCCTGACGGCGGCAATGCCTGATGGCACGGGGGTGTGCGACGCGCTGGTGAAATTTCCCGATCGGTCCTTTGACGTGGGGATCGCGGAACAACACTGTGTGACTTTCGCCGCCGGTCTTTCGTGCGAAGGATTGAAGCCGGTCTGCGCCATCTATTCAACTTTTCTCCAACGCGCTTTCGACCAAGTCGTGCACGACGTCTGCATCCAAAATCTGAATGTTAAGTTCTGTCTCGATCGCGGCGGCATCGCCGGCGGTGATGGACCGACGCATCATGGTTTGCTGGACATCGCTTATTTGCGCGGCGTGCCGAATCTCGTCTTGATGGCGCCGAAAGACGAAGGCGAAATGCGCGACATGCTTTTCACGATGACCGAACATGTCGGGCCGGCGGCGATCCGTTATCCGCGCGGAAATGGAATCGGCGTGGACCTGAAACGCGATCCGCAGCGACTGGAAATTGGAAAAGCCGAATTGCTCCGCGACGGAGGCGAGGTTGCGATAGTCGCCTACGGTTCGATGGTCCATCCTTCTCTGGCAGCAGCCGCCAATCTGACCAAGGACGGGATCGAAACCACGGTTGTGAACGCGCGTTTTGTCAAACCGCTGGACAGCTCTATATTGCTCGCTCTGGCCCGCACCAAACGCCTGATCGTGACGGTCGAAGAAGCCTATCTAGCCGGTGGTTTCGGCGCGGCTGTCATGGAACTGCTGGAAGAAAATGGTTTGCAGGACAAGGTGCGAATCGTGCGCATGGGCGTACCTGATCGCATCGTCACCCATGGCGATGCGAAGCTCTTACTGGCGAAGTACGGTCTGGATGCTGACGGAATTTACACCCGAGTAAAAGAGTCGATTGAAGTCCTGGACGAGCGGCGCGCAAAGCATCAGAAAGTTACTGCCTAGAGCCCGACCGTTCGGCCTGACTTGAGCGCAATTGCGTCTCTGGCTTCGCTCACAAATCGAAAGACTAACTTGCGCGAAAAGTTGCAAGCGTATCACGTGCGCTGCCGGTGGCGTGACCGCATGACATTTATTGTCACTCGTTTTGTTTGCTAAAAAAGATTGTTGACCTCTTTACCAGCGCATGGCATGATGCGCCTGAGGTTTTCAAGAAGCGTTTCTCTTAGTTGCCCAGCCCCGGTTTATCCTCAAATAAAAAAACTAGTACCCGACAAGACATAGTGTCTTTATGTACGCTCGCGCGGTGCGGCGCGAGGGAAGGGTAGCTTCCATGAAACAGCTCTTTTTTGAAAGAGAATGTGTACACCGGAACAATGCGAGCGAGGGTGAAGTTTATAACGGAATGTTTTTCATTCAAGCGTTGCAGCGCTTGCAGAGTGATGCCGCTATGAGAGTAGCCAGCAAGGTTTCACCTTTTTATTGGGTTGACGCGCCCCGGGTACAGGTGTGGCTGTGCCGGGAATGCGCGTTGGAACTTAACATGGGTGAGACCCCCCGCGCGATCTTGCAGAGTGCGCGAAGATAGTGTGGGAAGCGCGATTGTTTGCGGGAGGTCTCTCAGGCGACATACCCTCGCTCACGCCCGCGCTTCTGACAATTGAGCTCCTGCGCTACGATTTCTCCCGTGCAGCGCGAGCGTATCGACAAGATTCTCGTAGATCAACGTCTGGCTGATTCCAGGACCCGGGCCCAGGCCATGGTCATGGCCGGTTCAATATTGGTCGATGAACAGCTGGTTGATAAACCATCCCAAAAATTTCCCACCAACGCAAAAATAAGAATTAAGGGACGAAGCGAGACGGACGCGTACGCCAGCCGTGGCGGAGTGAAGCTGGCAGCCGCGCTGCGCGAATTTGCCATTGACGTCAACGGTTTGACCTGTCTAGACGTCGGCGCGTCGACTGGCGGATTCACCGATTGTTTGTTGCAGCACGGAGCCGCCAAAGTTGTGGCCGTCGACGTCGGTCATAATCAGATCGATTGGAGGCTGCGAAACGATCCGCGGGTTGAAGTACGCGAGGGCGTGAATGCGCGATACTTGTCTGCTTCCGACTTTGACGGCGAGTTCGCTCTCGTGACAATTGATGTAGCGTTCATCTCGGCGACAAAAATTCTTCCCGCGGTGGTTCCCTTGCTCAGCGATCACGGTCGCATCATCACCCTGATTAAACCGCAGTTCGAGGTAGGCAAAGGTGAAGTAGGCAAAGGCGGCATCGTTAAAGATCCGTCGCAACACCAAAACGTGATCGCCCAGGTGCATGCTGCGGCTGAGTCGCTCGGCCTGAGGGTGTGCGGACTTATCGAGTCTCCGATTCAAGGCGCGAACGGGAATGTCGAGTTTTTGGCGCTGTACCGGCGCTGAGCGGCTTTGCGCCCCGCGCATTCCGCAAGGCTTAGCAGGCTGCTGAAAACTACTTTGGAGTGCGGCGGCTTGTCGCCGCTTTGAAATTGACTTGAAGCGTCCTGCAAAACCTTAGGAAATCAGCGGACGACAAAAGCGGCGACAAGTCGCCGCACTCCAAAGTGATGCCCTCGGCCCCGCCGGATTGAGTTTTTCAGCAGCCTGTTAGGGATACTGTTGCCGAATTCAATCCGATTCCGGCCGAAGCGCAGCCTCGCGCTTTTTCATAAGAAGATTGCCATGCCGCCAGCGGCGCATCGGACTGCGTTGACACTCCGATCAGGCCGCGGCTATCATCCGCGCGTTCCCGGAAAACTCGCAACCATGGTCCAATCGTCGATCAAAAGCATCGGTGTCGTCGTCAAACCGCATCAGCCTGATGCTCTCGAAACACTCTGCAGCTTAACGAAGTGGTTAAGCGAGCGCGGCATTGCATTCGTCGGTCTTCCGGACATCGAGCGCGAGCGGATTGAAAACGAAACTGGATGCTCAGTGGATATAGTCAGCGAAGACGAGCTTGGGCGACGCGTCGATTTGATGCTCGTGCTCGGCGGTGACGGAACGATGATTGCGACCGGCCGCATGCTGGGGGACAACCGCGTGCCAGTCATCGGCGTAAACTACGGCGGCCTTGGTTATCTGGCTGAGTTTCCCGTCGAAGAAATGTTTCCGGCGCTCGATGCGATTCTGGCGGGTCAATACACGGTTCAGCAGCGTTTGATGTTGAGTGTCGAGTTGTGGCGCGGGGAAGAATTAGTGACGCGGAATCGAGTCTTGAACGACGTCGTCGTCAACAAGTCGGCCCTCGCCCGGATTATTGAAATTGAGGCTTACCTGAACGACCAGTTCGTCAATCTGTTTCGCGCCGATGGGTTGATTGTGGCTACTCCGACGGGCTCAACCGCCTACAATCTTTCGGCCGGCGGGCCGATCATTTTTCCTTCAATGAACGCGGTGGTGATCACGCCTATTTGCCCGTTCACCCTTTCAAATCGCCCGATTGTGGTGCCCGATGATTCCATGATCGAGGTGCGTTTGGTTACTGAGAAAGAGGAAGTCGCCTTAACGCTTGACGGCCAGGTCGGTATCTCGCTGCAAGCGCACGACCGCATCGTCATCCGTAAGAGCAAAACAGCATTCAACTTGGTCCAGCCGCCGAATCGAAATTATTTCGAGGTGCTGCGCAATAAATTGAAGTGGGGAAGATGAGTTCAATCTAGATCAATAGACGCCGGCTCTTGCCGCCTTGACTCCCTGACAGACGCATTGGCAGGCGAAAGGGCGCCTCTAATCAATCATGGCTAAACTTACTCAAGCACCGGCGTCCTTGCCTCACCCGTGGTACCGGCCTTCGCTGACGACGCAAATCCTTATCGGCCTGGTGCTGGGTGGAGTGCTCGGTTATATCAGTCCGAGGTGGGGCAACAATGTCTATTTTCTGCGTGACATTTTTCTTAACCTCATCAAGTCGATCATCGCCCCGCTGATTTTTTCCACACTCGTCGTCGGCATTGCCGGCGGCGGCGATCTGAAAAAAGTCGGGCGCATGGGTGCAAAAGCGCTGCTGTATTTTGAGCTCGTTACCACGGTTGCGCTGTTCATAGGGCTGGCAATCGTGAATCTGACAAAGCCGGGTGCGAATGTTCTTCTGGCCGGTGGCAGCGACATTGCTTCGTTGGTCAAGACGCAACCCCAGGGCTTTCGCGATCTTTTGGTCCATATCTTTCCGGCCAGCGTGATCGATTCAATGGTGCGCGGCGACGTGCTTCAGATCGTCGCTTTTACAGTTCTGTTCGCGATGGCCGTGTCGGCGATGGGCGAAAGGGCGGCGCCGATTCTGCGTGCCTGCGACGCCTTGTCGCAGGTCATGTTCAAGTTCACCAATTACGTAATGATGTTCGCCCCCATCGGAGTCGGGGCCGCGATGGCCCATACGATCGCGACGAACGGTCTGGCCGTCCTGGTTAATCTGGTTAAGTTAATTGGCTCGCTTTATCTGGCCTTGTTTGTGCTGGTCGTATTTGTGTTTGGCGCGGTGATGATTATTGCGCGCGTCCCGATCAGGCAATTTCTGAAGGCCGTGCGCGAGCCGTTTACGATCGCGTTTGCCACCACCAGCAGCGAGTCCGCCTTGCCAAAAGCAATGGAGAACATGGAACGCCTGGGGGTCCCGCGACGGATTGTCGGTTTCGTGATGCCCACCGGTTACAGTTTCAATCTTGACGGCACCACGTTGTACCTGGCGATGGCGTCAGTCTTTGTGGCGCAAGCGGCCGAGCCGACGATTGGGCACATGAGCTTTGGCCGGCAGATCGTCATGATGTTAACACTGATGATTACTTCAAAAGGGGTGGCCGGGGTGCCGCGCGCCGCGCTCGTGATCCTGTTGGCGACGCTAAACAGCTTTATGCCGGGCGGCCTGGGGGCAATCGGCGTCGCGGTAATTTTCGGTGTCGATGAATTAATGGACATGGGGCGCACTTCCGTGAACGTTTTGGGAAACTGTCTCGCTACTGTGGTCGTAGCCCGCTGGGAAGGCGAGTTCGACGATGAAAGGGCCCGCGTGTTCGGCACACCTGAAGAGGCGCGGCGAGAAATTGTCGCGGGGGACCTAGCGCTGGCTGAAGCGGCGACGGAATGATCAATCGATTGGTCGTGCAGAGCGGTCCAGAGCGCGACGTTTAGAGGTGGGGTAGCGTCCGCCACCTTCACAACCTCGTCGGGAACGAAATGAAATTAATCAAACGCTTGCACGGCAGGCGGTACCCTGCCTCTGAGCGGGGACGCTTTATTCTAATTAACAGGTTGCGCTACAACGATGCTTTTTCCAATCGCGGACGATAACAGGGGCCGCACCACCACACCGCTCGTTAACTACGTGCTGATTGCGGTTAACGTGCTGGTGTTCGTGTTCTTTCAGGGTCTCGGCAACAACGAGAAATTCACCTATGCCTACTCGACGGTCCCGGCTGAAATCATTACCGGCAGAGATGTAGTGACACGCCCGGTGGCGGTCGAGCAGTTCACCGGCCAACGCTTAGTGATGCCGGGACTGCAGCCGACGCCGATCCCGGTTTACCTCACGCTGATCACTTCCATGTTCATGCACGGAGGTATCGCGCACATCTTCGGAAACATGCTTTTCCTTTTTATCTTTGGTGACAACATCGAAGATCGCCTGGGCCACCTGCGGTATCTCATCTTTTACTTCGTGTGCGGGATTATCGCGGGACTATCGCATGTTTTGGCCACAGCGCTCTTCGCCACAGATCCGTCTAGTCTCCTGGTTCCCAGTTTGGGCGCCTCAGGGGCCATCTCCGGCGTGCTGGGCGGCTACATCCTGATATTTCCCACGAATCGCGTGACGGTAATTTTGTCGTGGTTTGTCACACAAGTGCCGGCGTTCATTGCCATCGGTCTTTGGTTCGTATTTCAATTGATTAGCGGACTGGGCATGCTCGGCAGTGGGTCGCAAGCAGGCGGCGTGGCTTATGCTGCGCACATCGGCGGTTTCATTGCCGGATTGGCATTGATTAAAGTCTTTGAGATTGGAAGACGGGCTCCCGACCGTTATTACGAACGCGAATTTTGACGATGAACACCACGTTACCGGCACCCAACCAGCAAGGCCTTAATATTCGTTCGACTCCGCGCGCGGAAATGGATCTTTATTCGCTCGATACCTTCGCGTACGAGTTTCCGGGCAAAGAGATAAAGATCAAGTTCGAGATTCCTGAGTTCACTTGCATCTGTCCGTTTTCTGACTTTCCTGATTTTGCGACGATTCGGCTTGAGTACGTTCCGAATCAACGCTGTGTCGAGCTTAAGAGTTTGAAGCTCTACATCAACGCATTCCGCAACGTAAAAGTTTTTCACGAGCATGTCATCAATATGATCCTCGAAGATTTTGTGACCGCCTGTGATCCTCTAAGCGTCGAAATCGAAGGTGACTTCAACGTGCGGGGCAACATCAAAACCACAATTCAAGCAAGCTATGAAAAATCGTGAATAAGGAGCCGGAAGACAGCATCTAACCTTCTGGTATGTTCACCACGCTGTCAGGTTTATTTGTCGTTGCCCTGGTCTTCGGCGTTCTGTTTTTCCTCGCCCGCCGAATTCTTCGTCTGGCTTTAAAACTCGCTTTGGTGGGTGCAGTTGTCTTTGCCTTACTGGTGGGCGGATTGTTTGGTTGGTGGCGAGGCTGGTTTGATTGGTCGTCACACCCGGCACGTTCATCATCGCCCTTAACGCCACAAAAAAGTCCCAGCCGGCGTCCGACACCGCGCTGAGTCTGAAGGTTACGCTTCAGATTGTTTTCGCCACCGCAACGCGAACGTTGAACTTTCAACTGTTAGCCTACGTCAAACCGAATGACAATTCCGTACTGGTTCAATTTGAAGAATCGGACTACCTGTAGGGCCGGGGCCAGGTCTCAAAATGAATCACATGACAATTGGTATCGAGCTCTGGCGTGAATCATTTGACCGGATCAAAACATGAGTGTAAGACGCCCGACCGTTAAGGAGGGCATCAGGTTGCTGTGGGCGCCCTTGCTTACGCGCAGACTTCTGACTGGTGTGCTAAATTCAATTGTGAATGAACACTCAGTATCAACTGGTCAAAACTGAGGAAGAACTGCGTCACGCCGTTTTAGAGCTCTCAAGCCGGCAGGCAATCGGGCTTGATACTGAGACCACCGATCTTGATCCCTATTTGGCGCGCCTGCGTCTCATTCAACTTGCTGGGCCCGACGGCGTCTTCATCATCGACCTGAATCGTTTTGTTGACACGGATTTAAAGAGCGGCGAGGCGCTCGCTCCGCTGCGACAACTGCTCAGCTCTCCAAGGCCCATCAAGATTGCTCACAACGCAAAGTTCGACGCGAAATTTATCAAACACAATCTCGGCGTTGATATGGTCGGCTTGTTCGATACGTTGCTGGCCAGCCAGTTGGTCTCCGCCGGCGACATCGAAGAACGGCATGGATTGGAAGCGATCGCCGGACGTTACCTCAACGAAGCCGTCGACAAAACCCAGCGATTGAGCAATTGGGAATTCGAACTTTCGGAATCGCAGTTGCAATACGCAGCGCGTGATGCCGCCGTCCTGATCCCATTGCGTGAAAAATTGATCGACCGGATTAAATCGCTTGGATTGATTCAGTGTGCGCAACTCGAGTTCGAGTGTGTCATGCCGGTCGTGGATCTCGAGCTGACCGGCTTTTACATGAACAAAGAGCGGTGGTTGCGACAACTGGCAATTGTCGAAGAGCGCCGCGCCGAACTCGCGAACGAATTGCAGGAGATGCTCGGCGAGGGCGTTGCGCAAGCGTCTTTGTTTGGACCACCGCGCGCTAATATCAATCTCGATTCGCAACAGCAAGTGACTGAGGCGATGAATCGGCTGGGCGTTCCGCTGCCGGATTCGACACGGAATTGGAAGCTGCAGCCGCTGGCCGCGCAGTATCCGATCGTTGCGAAACTGCTTGAGTACCGCACGATGCAAAAAGCATTGACCAGCTATGGCCAGAACATGATCGAATTCATAAATCCAAAGACCGGCCGGCTGCACGCCGACTTTCGTCAAATCGGAGCTCCGACGGGCCGTTTCTCATGCACGAATCCAAATATTCAACAGGTGCCCCATGCCACCGAGTACCGGCGGTGCTTCATGGGCCATCCGGGCAACCGGCGATTGGTGATCGCGGATTACTCGCAGATTGAACTGCGCATCCTTGCTGAGTTCTCAGGGGACGAAGATTTCATCGCCGCCTTCAACTCAGGCGCGGATCTGCATCGCGTTACCGCCGCACAGGTTTTCGGCGTATCGCAGGATCAAGTCGGCAAAGAGCAGCGGGATTTTGCGAAGCGTCTGAACTTTGGGGTTGTTTATGGAATTGGCGCGCAACGGTTTTCGCTGATGACCGGCCTTGGCGTCACCGAGGCTGAAGATGTGCTGCGTCGTTACTTTGCGACGTATCGAAAGCTTGATGCATATCTGCGGGAATCGGCGAATCGCGCGGTCAGCGAAAAAGAAGCGCGCACCGCCTCTGGCCGCCTGGTCAAGTTCAATTACGATCCCTCCGATCGACAACAAGTTGCAATGACTCAACGCAACGGCAAGAACGCGCCCATCCAGGGAACCAGCGCCGACATTCTCAAACGCGCGCTGCGGCTGCTGAATGATGAACTGCGCCAGACTTCGGCAAAGATTGTGAACATCATTCATGATGAGATTGTTGTCGAAGTTGATGAAGGCGAAGCGCAGCAGGTCGCCCAAACTGTCGAGCGAACGATGTGTGCCGCCGGTGAAGAGTATTTGCAAACCGTGCCTGTTAAAGTTGAGTCACAAGTCGCCGCTGAATGGACGAAGTAACGGCACAGATTTAGTCTGTGCGAAATTTAGATCACCGACTGAAAGTCTGTGCCACCCGTGCTGATAGATTCATTCGCACCCAATCCCGATGCCGGCGAGATTCACAGCATTGTTATCAAAGCGTCCCGTGAAACAGTTTATGAAGCGCTTTGGACCGCGAAGCTCGGAAACTCAATCGTGATCAAACTACTATTGTTATTGCGATCCTTTCCCCAAATCGTCTTTGAACGCTCGTGGCCGCGGAATCAGGAAATCACTTTACAGACTTTGATCGATTCGGGCTTTGGCTTGCTGGCTGATAACCAGCCTGAGGAAATCGTTCTGGGTATCACGGGAAGGTTCTGGCGGGCCAGTGGAAATCTCTCGCCCTTTGATAGATCGGAGTTCAATCGCCCGGTGCCCGTAGGATTCGCGCGGGGTGTCTGGAATTTCAGCTTGAGCGAAGGACGCGAGGGCGAAACCATACTCGGCACCGAAACGCGAATCATTTGCGGCGACTCAGCCAGCCGCCGAAAGTTTCTCGCCTACTGGCTAATTGTTAGACCGTTTAGCGGTCTCATTCGTCGAATAATGTTGAGCAATGTACGAAAAGCTGTGACTACGGCGCGCTAGACGATCCACCTCTCGTTACGCTGTCATATAATTCTTTGGCTGACGCAACTAATACCATGAACACGGAGCGCTTCCGTGAACCCTGACCGGATGGAAATCGCGGATTTCAAAGGTGAGCTGGAAAGGCTGCATAGCGCCAGCTTCGGCTGGGCGCTTAGTTGCTGCCGCCGCGACCGGGCAGAGGCTGAAGAGGTTTTGCAAACCGTCTATTTGAAAATTCTGGAAGGCAAGGCGCGCTATCGTGGCGAATCGAGCCTGAAGACCTGGCTGTTTGCCGTGATCCGAAAAACCGCGGCGACCGAATATCGCCGCAGGTTGCTGCGCAGCGTGAGACTGACCGGGGACCTGGACCAGGCACACGGCCGGATTGCTGATGTTGAAAACGCGACAGCGAATTTTGAACGGTCCGAGGCGCAGGCACATTTTCAAAACGCGCTTAAGACTTTACCCCGGCGCCAACGCGAGGTGCTGCACCTCGTCTTCTACGACGACTTGAGTTTGCGTGAGGCAGCGGATGTGATGAGTGTGTCGATCGGCAGCGCGCGACAACATTATGAACGTGGCAAGAAGAAGTTGCGCGATTCGTTGACGAGAATGGAAAGCGGCTATGGAAATAATTGGGGACGACAAGAGAATCCGAGCGCTGTGTAGCGAGTTGCGGCTTGCCGACGAGCAGGCAGCGCCGAGCTTCACGTCGCTGATGAATCGGGCCCAGTCGCGAACGGGCCGGCCAGGCCGCGCGTTCAATCTTTCGTTTGCGGCCCTGACGGCTTTGCTCGTCTGCGCTGTGGTCTCGCTAGCGGTGTGGTCACAATATCCCCAGTCGCCCGCCACTTATTCAGCCTTCGCAGATGTGCCTGCGCTCAATAGTTTGGCCCCGCAAGTCAGGAC
This sequence comes from Pyrinomonadaceae bacterium, assembly GCA_046262835.1. Lineage (GTDB taxonomy): Bacteria > Acidobacteriota > Blastocatellia > Pyrinomonadales > Pyrinomonadaceae > UBA11740. The sequence continues at coordinate 73,746 of JBHELZ010000003.1, read as the reverse complement.
TGAACCGACCTATCCGCCCACGCTCATAAAAATTGTCCATTGGCCGGTAAGGCCGCGCGCGACAAAGTCCAGAGCGCAAAGCGATGCGCCGGCTGTCGCATCCAATCGCACAGCCGCGCGCAAACCAAAAAATATCGATAGCTGGCAATCTCCGACAGCAGCCCTCCTGACTTCGTCGACCGATGGATTGTTCAAGTCGCTGCCCCAGCTGAACGAGAATGCTAATGAATTGAAATCGTTTCTGCCGAGTCGCGCAAACGAGAAGGAGAAATAATATGAGCCAGAGATTCATCGTGATGCCGGCTTTTGTCATCACGATTATTTTGTCCAGTTGTGCTTTTGTAGCCGCTCAACCCGCCCCGGCCGGCGATGGCCCGGGTCAACAAATGCAGCAGCCGATGCCGCCACCTCCGGACGATCCTTTTGCCGACGCGATGTTCCCGCCGGAAATGATCATGCAGCATGCGCGCGAACTGAATCTAACACCTGAGCAAAAGACTTTCATGCGCGACGAGATTCAAAAGACGACGACACGCTTCAACGATTTGCAGTGGCAGTTGCAGGATGCGATGGAAGCTCTGCACGAAACGATGAAGGCAAATCAGGTCAACGAACAACAAGCGCTGGCGCAACTCAACAAGGTTCTCGATGCCGAACGTGATATCAAAACTCTGCACATGGGAATGGCCATCCGGATTAAGAACAAGCTGACGCCCGAGCAACAGATGAAGCTTCAAACAATGCGCAACATGATGGGTCAACCGCGCGGCCCACGCAGAGGGCAGCCGGGCGGACCGGACGGACCAGCACGGGGTCCGCGACCGGGCCCGGGTGGACCGGGACCGGGAGGGCCAGGCGGGGGCCCTAGACCGGGCGGACGGCCCGGCGGGCCTCCAAATTTCTGACACTGGATGTGTCCCAGTTGTGACACCGTGACGCACGGCAAGATGCGCGCGCGAAAACGACGTCCTAATGTCTGAATGTTCGCCGCGTGCTTTGAGGCACGACCGGATGGAAAGTTTGGCGAGCAAACGAAGGCAGGGGCGAAGCTCATGCGGCTTTGGCCTGCCTTCTCCATATCCAGTAGACGGGAATCCCCGCCAGCACTAATAAATATCCAATTCCAGAAGTGGCGGGAGTGAGATACGCCAGATCGATCACCAGTAGGACCGCCAGCACGATATAAATGACCGGCACAACGGGATAGCCAAAGGTGCGATACGGTCTTTCGAGATTGGCCGCCTTGCGACGCATTACGAACACCGCTCCGACCATCAGCGCATAGAAAATCAGATCCGCTGACACCACATAATCCAACAGTTGACTGTAAACATTTCCGTACTTGAACTGGTGCGTAGCCGGATCGGTCGTAACTGTCCGCGGAAGCGTAAGCAGGCACGTCCAAATGCCCTGTGCGATTAAGGCAATCACCGGCACATGGCGCGCGCTCAGGTTTGCAGCGCGTCTGAAGAACAATCCATCGCGCGCCATTGCATAGTAAATTCGGGCGCCGGCCAGGATTAACCCGTTGTTGCATCCGAACGTCGAGATCATGATGGCAATCGCCATCAGCATTAGTCCGGGCCTCCCGAGCGCCGCTTTCATTGTTTCCGTCGCCAGCGTGTTCGGGGGCACGCGCAGCGCGGGAAAGGCATTCAAGGGCAACGTAACCACATAGGCAAGATTCGCCAGCAGATAAAGCACTACGACTACGCCGCACCCAATCAGCAAAGCCCGTGGTAAGTTGCGTCCGGGTTCACGAATCTCGCTGCCGGTGAAAGTGACATTATTCCACGCCGACTGGGCGAACAACGGCCCGACCATCGCCAAGCCCACGAGCATCAGCAGCCACAAGAGGTTGGTTGCTTGCAGTCCAGGTTGGGCCATGCCGGGGTTCCATCCGGGGTTCGCCCAGGGGTTCCACCAGCTGGATGCGTACGCGGCGCCGCCCGAGTTTCGTCCCAGCAATAAACCGATAAGAATCAAACCAATCAGCGCCGCCGTCTTGGTTAACGTAAAAGTGTTCTGGATAACTTTCCCCGTCTTCAAGCCGCGTGTATTCGAGAACGTCAGAACAATGATTAGCACTATTGCGACGAGTTGCTGCGTCGAAAGCGTGATCGCGTAAGTTCCGAGATGAATCGGCTGAATCAGGTAAACATTTTCTGAAATCGCGGGTGTCAGAACGCCCATGAAGATGGCGAAAGCCACCGCAACTGCGGCAATCGTTCCAGTTTGCACGACGAAGAACAGCGTCCATCCGAACAGGAAACCTGTCGCCGGGCCGTAGGCCTCGCGTAGAAAGACATACTGGCCGCCGGCTCGCGGCATCATTGCGGCGAGTTCAGCACAGCAGAGCGCGCCCGTGATCGTAATCACACCGGCGAGGGCCCAGGCCGCGAGCAGCCAGCCGGGCGAACCCACGATCGTCATCGATTTTGCCGAGACGATAAAAATCCCTGATCCGATCATGGATCCGATCACGATCATCGTTGCATCGAGCAGACTGAGTCCGCGGACCAGTTGCAAACTATCGTGTGGCTGAGTCGCCGCGGGTTTGGCCGCCGCAGTAACTGAACTCATGGCTTCTCCTTAAGGCTAAGTGGCATCGCTGAGCCTGAAAGTGCACAACCTTGTGAGGTCACAGAATCGCGCGGACGATATTTCAAAAGATTCCAAACGTCAATTGAATCTTCGGTTTTTGTGCAACTTGATCGCGGTTGACGCGTGATCTCAATGATGGGCCGCGGAAAGACATCCAACCAAACCTGCTAGAGATCGCGTGTTATACTCCCGATTTGGAAAATGGCTGAGTTTATCGTTCGTTTAGGAACGCCTGCGGGCGAGATCGTGACGCGCACGGTGGAAGCGCTCGCTGCCAATGAGGCGCGGGCGCGGCTGGAACGCGAAGGGTTTAAAGTCTTTGCAGTCACGCCGCCGAAGGCTGAAGGTGTCGCATCACTGACCAGGGCCGGCGGCGCCGGTGGGCGAGGCCGGGTCAGGGCCAACGACTTTCTTCTCTTCAATCAGCAGTTAGCGGCGTTGCTGCGCGCGGGGATTCCGATTTTGCAGGCAATCACAATGCTGCGCCGCAGAGCAGCTTCGGTCCGTTTGCGCGTCGTGCTCGAAGAAGTTGAAGAAGCAATCCGAGGCGGCGCGGCACTGTCGCAAGCCTTCGCCGCCCAGGGAGCGACCTTCCCGCGGATCTACACGGCTTCGATTCTGGCGGGCGAGCGATCCGGCGCGCTGGATGATGTGCTCTCCCGTTACGTGAATTACATGCGCCGCTCAGTGGGGCTGCGCAGAAAGATCCGCGGCGCGCTGGCTTACCCCGCGTTTCTCCTCTTTGCCTGCCTCGGCATGGTGATCTTTCTCACCACCTTTGTAGTGCCGCGCATGTCCGATTTATTTTCCGGGTTCGGCAACAACCTGCCGACAATTACCGTGATCGTTTTGGCGATATCGGGCTGGATGATGCGAAACGCGATCTGGGTCATACCGATGCTTATTGTCGGATCGATCGGACTCTTCATCTGGTCGCGCACCCCGGCCGGGCGTTTAGTGATCGATAGGGGGTTGTTGCGATTGCCGCTCGCCGGCAAACTATTGGTGCAAATGACCGCGTCGCAAGCAGCGCGATCGTTGGCCACCCTGCTCGCGGGCGGAATCACGATCGTCGAGTCCTGGGAGATCGCGGCTGAATCCATTACCAATCTGGAATTGCGGCATCGAAGCTCGGCCATACTTCCTTTAATTCGAGAAGGCAGATCCTTCACGGAAAGCCTCGAGACCGCAGGGTGGCTGCCCGAACTGGCAATCGACATGATTGGCATTGGCGAGCGATCGGGCAGTTTGCGCGAGATGCTGGATGAGGTCGCCACGTTCTACGAAGCGGAATCAGAGGTGCGATTAGAACAGTTGACGACAACTCTTGAGCCTGCGATTCTGGTAGTGATGGGCGGAGTGGTCGTGATGATTCTGCTCGCGATCTACCTGCCGATCATTCAATCGATCTCTAACGGCCCGATGATGCATTGAGAAAGCGCAAATTGTTACTCGCGACTTGACCTGACATTCGAAAAGTTAAAACCGGCTCTACCGCATGAAGCAACTCACGGACGAACCCGTCGACACGAAAGAAGCCGCTGCGATCCGCACCGGGACTCAATCCGGAAACGATTTGCCGTCGGCTGCAGAACCACCCGAGATGCGCGAGGCCAAAGAGCTGGCGCGCCGCTATCGATTGCCCTTTGTCAATCTGCTGCCGCAGGATGGCGAATCGCCCATTGATTATTCATTATTGTCTGAAGTGCCTGTCGACCTGATGGTGCGTCATCAGTTCGTGCCGCTGCGCCGCGAGAACGGAAAACTGCACATTGCGATGGCCGATCCAACCGACCTCGATCGGCTCGACGATCTGTCGGGCGCACTGCGCACGCGAATTATTCCGGCGGTGGCGACCGCAGGAGCGATTGATGTAGTGCTGCGTAAAGGCGATGCGACTCAACGCGTGTTGCAGGAAGCAGCGTCGGGTTTTCGTATCTCGCTGGTGCGCGAGACTGAGCAGGGAGAAGAGGTCCTCGATCTCGATCGCCTGGCGACTGACAGCGAGATGTCGCCAATTATCAAGCTGGTTGACACCATCGTGTACAACGCGATGGAGTCGCGCGCCTCAGACATACACATCGAAACTCGCGACACTGAAGTTCAGGTGAAATACCGCATTGACGGCGCGTTGTATCAGAAAGTGGATCCAATCGATCTCGCATATCATCAGACGCTGATCTCCCGCATCAAGGTCATGTCTGAACTGGATATCGCTGAACGTCGCGTGCCGCAGGACGGCCGCTTTCGCGTTCGTTACAAGGGGCGGAATGTCGACTTTCGTGTTTCGATCATGCCGACGGTACATGGCGAAGATGCGGTCATTCGCATCCTCGACAAGGAACAGATCAACGAAGAGTTTAAGAACCTGGATTTGAATGTCGTCGGTTTCGATCCGGAAGACCTGCGCAAGTTTCGGCGTTACATTGCCGAGCCTTACGGGATGGTGCTGGTCACGGGCCCCACGGGCTCTGGTAAGACCACTACGCTCTACGCGGCGCTCAACGAAATCCGGAACGAAGAAGACAAGATTATTACCATCGAAGATCCCGTCGAATATCAATTGCACGGAATCACGCAGATTCCCGTAAACGAAAAAAAAGGCCTCACCTTCGCTCGCGGATTGCGCTCAATCCTGCGGCACGATCCCGACAAGATAATGGTCGGCGAAATTCGCGATGAGGAAACCGCGCAGATTGCCATTCAGTCGGCCTTAACAGGTCACCTGGTTTTCACGACCGTGCACGCCAACAACGTAATCGATGTTATCGGTCGGTTCCTGAACATGGGCGTCGAGCCTTATAACTTCGTTTCATCTTTGAATTGCGTGCTGGCGCAACGCTTGGTGCGCGTCCTCTGCACCTTCTGTCGTCGCGCGTTTCACCCCTCTGATCTCGAGCTGCTCGAATCGGGCCTGCGCCCCGAAGAGCAGCGAAATCGAGTTTTTTATGCAAACGTCGGATGCGACGCGTGCAACCACACCGGCTACCGCGGGCGGACCGCGATTCACGAGCTGCTCGATCTAAGCGATAACATTCGCGAAATGATCGTCGAACGGCGACCCGGCTCCGAAGTCCGCCGCGCGGCCGAAGCCGAAGGCCTCACCAGCCTGCGCGAGTCGGCCCTAAAAAAAGTTTTTTCTGGTATTTCCACGTTACATGAAATTAATAGGGTAACTTTTGTCGAGGAAGTGAATCTAAACGCCAGGCCTTAATTAGATTGCCTCGATAAGGGGAGCCGCCCAAGTCTCAGTATCCTGTCCCCTTTTCTTGAGTTTTTCTGTTAAACTGCAAAGGTTTTGGCATTGCGGAACTGGCTCTCAGTCACCGCGTGTAAGTAGCAAGCGCCGAGTTTTTCGGCCGCTTTCCCGAAAATTGGCGCATCAGCAAGAGGTTCAGATATGACATCAAAAAAACGTTGGCACTCGATTCTGGCGCTCGCAATCCTGGGTTGCATGTTGGCGCTCCCCATGTCCGTGTTTGCTAACAAAGGCAAAGAGCACTTCGCCACCGGGATGAAGTATGAGCAGGCTCAGCAGTGGGAAAAAGCGGCGCAGGAATTCACGCTCGCGCTGGCCGCCGATCCGAGTAACGTCGACTTTCAATTGCATTACCGTCGGGCCGTCTTCAACGCCTCGCAGACGTTTATGCAACAAGGGCGATCGTTGGCTGAACAGCGGGATTACGTCGGTGCATACAACGCATTTAGACAAGCATTTGGTTACGATCCCGTAAACCAGCTGGCCGTTTCAGAAATGGAGCGGATGCTCCGGCTCGAGCAGGTCAAACAGGGGCTGGTCGTTTCAAACACCAATGATGGCAATGCTAAAACGGACGCTTCATTGGGCGGAGGAACTCCGCTGACGCCGCTCACGCGGGAACAGGAACAGGACGCGGCGCCGAGAACTGAGGTCCAGCGGACAATCAATTTCAACGGCGTCGACATAAAGAATGTGATTAAGGCTTTGGCGTCAGACCTGAACCTGAATGTCATGTTCGATCGCCAGTCATTTGCCCAGCCGCGTCCCGTGGATTTGAACCTGCAAAAAGTTACGACCGCCAAGGCGCTCGATTTACTTTTCCTTCAGGAGAACCTTTTCTTTCAGAAGCTTGATCGCCGCACGATTCTGGTTGCCGACCAGGCTCGGCGGCCGCAGTACCAGCAATTGGTAGTGCGCACGTTCTTCATCGCGAACTCAAATCCGGACAAAGTGAAGGCGTTGATTTCTCAAGCCTTACCGGCCTCAGTTGGTCGCCCGCAACCCATCGTTGTTTCTGATCCCGACACGAACAGTCTGACGGTCCGCGACACTGCTGAAAACGTTAAACTCATCGGCGACCTGCTTGATACCATCGATAAGGACCGCGCCGAAGTTGTGATGGACGTCAATATCTATGAAGTATCGCGCAGCAATCTTTTGCAGCTTGGGAACCAGTTGGGACAGGGAAATTTTAACTTGGGCGGATCGCCCGGCCTTTCAGTTCTTACTTCGAACGCCGCCACTGCCGCTACCCAAACCGGCGTTAACGTAGCCAGCATTCTGGGCGGCGTGCCGACTGCCGCCGCAGCCGCGCTGGTTATACCGCCTTCGGTGCTGACAGCATTCCAAAGCCGAAATAATTCCAAGCTGCTCGCCTCAACGCAAATTCATGCCTTCAATAACGAAGAGTCAAGCGCTCGGATCGGTCAACGAGTACCGGTTCAGACTGCGCAGGCCTATCCGTTTGGCGTACAGACGGGAGCAACTACTCCGGCTTCCAACGGCTTTCCCTCGGGCGGCTTTCCGGTAATCAACTACGAGCCGACCGGCTTGACTTTGAACTTCACGCCAATCGTTTTCCCGAACCTCGACGTTCAGGTCAAGATGAAGATCGAGTCCAAGGATGTCAGTGGGGCAAGTACCCTGACTCCGACGTTTACTGAGCGCACCCTGCAGGGCACAGCCCGCGTACAGAATAATCGGACGATGATGCTCGCCAGTGTTTCGCAGGACCAGCAATCAAATGGACGGCAGGGATTGCCCATTCTCGGCGGCCTTCCGATCCTCGGCCGGTTATTCACTTCTCCGACCCGCGATAATAGGCAGGTCGATATTGTCATCGCCGTTACGCCACGCGTTTTGCGCGCGCCGGCGGTAACCCCGCGCGATGAAGAGATGCGCCCCAGCGGCACCCTGCAAGCGCCGACGACCGGTTCGCTGGAAGCGATGCTGCGAGAGACGGAACGCGAAGAGCAGATCGCGGCCGCGCGCCAGCGGCCAAAGGACGTGGTCATCCAGATGCCCGAGGCGGCGCCCGCCTATGTGCCTGCAGTCAAGACAGATGGCGGCGATCAAGCCAGGGTCTCTGAGCTGCAAATTACGCAGACGGCCGTACCGGCGAACACGCCCGCACAGACCAGCGCCGCGGCGCAAACGCTGCCGACAACGTCTGTCATGGAAGCGAACCGCATGCCCGCGTCGATGCAAGCCGATGCGGCGATGCTACAACCGAAGTCTGCCGCCCTCACGGCGAACCTGAATCCGGCGCCGCTTCAAACCGCAGATGTGAGTACAGCGTTAAAAACGCTGGTGTCATCGCCGACGAGTGTCTCGACAACCAGCCTGAGCGCGAATCAGGACGCCACGGTTATGCCAGTGGCAGACTTAGCTGCCAAAAGTGAAACCGCATTAAGTGGCGCCAAAGCCCCCGAGCCGGTGCGTTCGGTAATGGAGGTCAGCGTAACTCCTGACAAGTCGGAGTTGAAAGTTGGCGACAAGAAACAGCTTCAGCTGCGACTGAAATCCGACGCACCTTTAGGGCTCGCGCTGATCACCTTGCGCTTCGATCCCAAAGTGCTGAAGGTCAATTCAATTTCGATGGGTGATCTTTTCGCCAACGCGAAGACACCGCCCACGCTAACCCAATCGATCGACAAACAAGGCATGATGTTGATCTCGGTGACGCCTGCGGCAGGCTCTGCGGTGACCGCGGCCGGGGCCTTACTTAACATCGACGTTGAAGCGTTGGCTATCGGAGACAGCGCCCTGGCGTTCGATCTTTCGAACGTGAATGTGGTTGCCGGCGATGGACGGCCGCTGCTGTTGCAGATCGAACCTATTAAGTTGACGGTGAAGTAATGAAGCCAGAAAGCAGGATAAGCGGAGCAGAAAGCGAAGAGCGGGGGACCACCGCCAGGCGTTTTCTGCCGGCTGCTCGATCCTTTGGGCGTTCCCCGGCGAGCGGGTTTTCACTCATCGAATTAGTAATTACCGTTTCCGTCCTGGCCATTCTTACCCTCGGCGTTATCCCGCTGGTACAAGTATCAGTCAAACGGCAAAAGGAGCAGGAACTGCGCGCGGCTCTGCGCGAGATGCGTGAAGCCATCGATCAGTTTCATCGCGAAGCCGTTGCGGGCGCGCAAATGCAGGTTGTTTCGAATCAACAGCAGGGGTTGACCACTGCTCAAGAAGAGCAGGCTGGCAGCCGGCCGCCGGTGCAAGGACAAGGCCAGGGGCAGCGCGCAAACATATTCAATGACCCGCGAATACGCGTGGCGATTACAGACCAGACGATTTTCACCGCCGACAATCCCGACAGATTTCCGCCGGATTTGGATACCTTAGTAAAAGGCGTAAACGTCTTGCCGGTTAGCGCGGGAGGCCTGGGTCGGCGAGGCAATCTGAATTATACGGCGACCGAAGCCGCGACCCAGGATTCGCAACAGCCGAAGATTAAGGTGTATTTGCGAAAGATACCTGTCGATCCGATCACCGGGAAAGCCGATTGGGAGTTTCGTTCCTGCTATGACGCTTCAGACGCCACCTCGTGGGGCGGAGAGAATATTTTTGACGTGCATTCAAAGTCTAGTGGCGTCGCCTTGAATGGGGAGAAATATCGTGACTGGTGACGTCGTCAGGAGCGGAGGACAAAGAGCAAAGGACCAGTTTCGACCGTCGGCTTCGCGCTTTGCGCTACGCGCTTTCCGCTTTGCTGATGCCAGCCGCCAGCGCGGCTTTACTCTGCTCGAATTGATGATCGTAATCTCGATCATCATCATCCTGGCGGCCGTAGCCCTGCCGCAATATCACAAAACCATCATGCACGCGCGCGAGACTGTGCTGAGAGATGATTTGCACAAGATGCGCGAACTCATCGATCAATATGCCGCCGACAAGGGAAAACTGCCACAGTCGCTCGATGATTTGATCACCGCCGGCTACATGCGTGAGGTGCCAAAAGATCCGATTACCGATAATAAGGATTGGAACATTGTTACTGGCGATGACCCCTATTCGACCGAAGGCGGCACTGGAGTCACTGACGTGCACAGTTCGTCCAGCGAAGTTTCTACCGAAGGCACTCCGTACAGTGAGTGGTAAAAATCAGTTGTGGATTGTAACAGTCAGTTGGTATCCAGCAATTCCGCAACTGACAACTGACAACTGACAAAACCCGACTGGCGACTGACAAGAATGCCATCAAATCCTTTGCACAAACTGGTGAGGCCGCGGTTTCCGCCGGCCGCTGTCGGCATCGAGAGCAACAGCGCGTCAGTGGTGCAATTGGATCGCGCCCGCGGCGGTTGGGCTGTGAGACGGGCCGCGTCCATCGACCTTCCCGCCGAGTTAATCAAACCCAGCTTCGATCAGACAAACATCAGTAATCAAAGTGAAGTAGCTGGGATGCTCGGGGACCTGGTGACCAGCGCCGGACTCCTGCGGCAACGCAAATTTTCAGCATCGCTGCCCGAAGCGGCGACCCGCTCGGCAATCGTAACAATCGAAGGCGCGACAACCTCACGTCGCGAAACTGAAGAGCTATTTGAATGGAAGGTTGAGCGCAGTTTTGGCGCGCCGGTGTCCGAGTTGCGGGTTTCGCGTGAACAGATGGCCCCGGACGCCCAGCGGCAGACCCGCTACGTGGTCAGCGCCATCCGGCTCGACGTGCTGGCGGAATACGAATCTCTTTTTCATGCGCTGAGGTGGCATACCGGCTTGATTCTGCCGCGGCACGCGGGCGAAGAGCAGTGGCTGCGAAATGGGAATCGCGGGGACGGATTATTATTGACTGCGTACGAGCAAGGTTTCACTGCGGTCCTGATGCGGGGCGATCGACCGCTGGTCCTGCGATCCGTTTTTTGCGAGCCGGCGGAATGCGATGATGAGCTTCACCGGATCCTGTTATTCTATCGGGACCGGGCGGGCGCCCAGTTGGAAACGGCTGTTGATCGATTGTTGGTCATCGGCGAGCAACTGGACAAGCGGCAGGTTGCCGAGATTGCGCATGAGGTTTTGGGTGTCAGACTCAAACCACTCAGCGCGGTCGATGTGGGTTTGCTGGTGCCGGCCGACAGCCTCAATTTTGATGCGATTGCCGCAGCCGCCGGTCTCGCGCGATTGGCGTGGTAGATATCGACGGGGTTTCGCTCGACGAGTTCAGCACAGACAACTTGAAACATTCGAGTTTCGTCGGACGTAGAACCCGAGCAACCATATGAGTGCGGCCATTTCTTTAGCCAACCTGACAAAACTTGCCGACGGCGAACTGGTGCAAACCGCGATCGCCGGCCGCGAGGCCTCGTTCGAGGAGCTCGTCCGCCGTTATCAACGGCCGATCGCCGCATACGTCTATCGCATGGTTGGCGACTATGATGCCGCGCTGGATCTTACCCAGGAAGTTTTCATTAAAGTTTACAACTCGCTCGCGCGCTATCGATTTGAATTCAAATTTTCAACCTGGATTTACAAGATTGCTCATAACGCCGCGATCGACCACCTGCGGCGCCACGCAGTGCGCGAACAGACTTTGACGGGGAGCCCTGAGGGCGAGCGACACGAAGTGGGAATCCAGAGCCGCCGGCTCACGCCCGAACAGGAGACCGAGCGAAAAGAACGGCGCTCGGAAATCGAGTCGGTAGTGCAACTCTTGCAGGCGTCGTACCGCGAGTTGATCCTCCTCAGGCATTCGCACGATTTGAGTTATGACGAAATTGCCGAGGTCACGGGATTGCCGCTGGGCACAGTCAAGAACCGTTTGTTTCGCGCCCGCGAGGCCATGCGTGATCTGCTGGTCCAGCGCGGAATTAATCGCGCGTAATTTGATCTAATGGAAGACATTATCGATTACAGATGTCAGCTCGAGGATGTCGCCGCATATCTTGATGGCGAGTTGTCCGGCCTGGTCCTTGATAAATTTGAGCAGCACGTGAGTTCCTGCGCAGGATGCGCTACCCAGTTGCGAAGCCAGCGCCAATTACTTTGCACGCTGGACGTCGCTTTCAACGATTCACGTTTCCAACTGCCGAATGATTTTGCCCGCGTCGTCACGGCGCACGCTGAAAACGATCTCACAGGCATGCGTGATCGCCGTGAGCGCCGACGGGCGGTACAACTGTGCGCCATTCTGGCGCTAGTGTCGTTTGGGTTGCTCAGGGCGGCGACGCGCGCCATCGTGCTTGATCCGCTGCGATCGTTCTTCCGCGCGGCACGCGTACTGATGGATCTTGTGTGGCAAGCAACCTCAGAAGCTGCATCCAGCGCGGCTGTCTTGACGCGAGTGGTCGTCCGCGCGATGCTGTTGGCTCAAACCGGTTCCCGTTTCTTTTTCGTGCTGACCTTTCTTTTCTCGATCTCTTTCCTGTATTTGCTTATAGCTAACTATCATCGCGCGCAAATCATTGAATAGGAGTCGTCCCGTTCAATGATTTCGACCCAAGTCCTGCCACCGGCCACCTCGCAAATTACTATTGCGGCTTCGCAACATCTGAAAATACTGGCGGCGTTGATCGCTGCGCTGGGGTTGATGGTTATGGTGGCCAGGGCGCAGCCTGCAAACCAGGAACATCCCGGCGACCCGCAGGCGCGCGTCATCGACGGAGTGAACCAGACAACTGTTTTCGGTATGGGTCAATCGATTCGAATTACCGGAACAGTTAACGAGGGTGCGATTGCTTTTGGCGGCGATGTAATTGTCGAAGGCGTTGTCAATGGCGACGTGGCTGCGATCGGCGGATCTGTAATTCAAAGGGACGGAGCACGAATCGGCGGAGACGTGATCGTGCTGGGCGGAGTCTATCATCACGGAAAAGCCGCGCCCGATCGCGATCCGAAAAGCGTTACCATTATGTATGCGGGATATGAAGATCAATTGCGGCGGGTCATGCGTGAACCTTTCAGTGTTCTGCAACCACAATTCTCGGCGGTGTTTTTCGGCACCCGGCTGCTGGCGATCTTAATCTGGTTTGGAGTGGCGCTGGCCTTGACCGGGGCCATGCCGAATACGGTCAGCCGCGCGGTGACCCGGCTGCAATTGACGAGCTTGCGCGTTGCGCTCATAGGCTTTATGGGAACTGTTGTCATAACGCTGGGAGTGCTTGGCAGTTTGTGGCTGTTACCATCGATCTTCGGTGTGGCTATTTCCCTGATGGCGCTGCTGCTCGCGGTGACGGCGACGGTGTTCGGCCGGGTAGTCATAGTGGCCAGCACCGGTCGATGGTTGCAGCGGAGACTATGGCCGCAACTACAGTCTGAGTCGGTGAGGCTTTTGCTGGGGGTCACCTTTTGGATTGTGCTCTCGTCGATTCCATACGTTTGGCCTTTGGTGCAAGCGGGTCTGCTGGTGGCGAGTTTGGGACTGGCATTGACGGCGCGATATCGCGTTGGCTGGAAGAAGACGGCGCGCGCCCCCGCCTAAACGTTTGGGCGTCGTACCAATTCAGAAAAGTGGATCCATCGCACTCGACAGATGATGTCCTGGTCGGCGCAGCCGCAGCCGGCGATGAAGGAGCATTCGAACAATTGTTCGAACGTCACCGCCGCCAGGTTGCGCGCGTGGCCAGTCGGTTTTTTCCGCAGCGCGAGCAGATTGAAGAGATAATCCAGGATAGTTTTACCAAGGCGTACTTTGCCCTGGGCAGTTATCACGGTACTCACGCCGCTTCGTTTAAGGCCTGGTTGTCCCAGATTGCTATCAATTGTTGCTACGATCATCTGCGCCGCGCCCGCCGTCGTCCGGAACAGGGTTTTGGAGATATTGAAGAAAGCGAAGCGCAGGAATTTGCGGCACAGTTGCGGTCGCCGCCCCGGGACGTGGAGACCGAACTCGTATCCCGCGATCTGGCAGTCAAGCTCCTGGCTCGTTTAAGTGCCGACGATCGATTAGTGCTGACCTTGATGGATGTCGAGGGGTACTCGGTGGCCGAAATTGCGGAAGTCACCAACTGGTCAATTTCAAAAGTTAAGGTTCGTGCACATCGCGCCCGGGCTAATTTGCGCCGTGTTCTGCGGCGCTACGTATGAGCGGAATCAGGCAAAAACTGCCTGGAATATTTGTAACTTTTGCTTGATATTCATCGTCTTTTGATGATGAGCGCGGTAAACTGGCGCCGCAGGAGGAGCTAAGATGTTCGAATGGAACACCCCCCAGGCTAAAGAATTGGATCGAGCTGCAAAGCTCATTCTAACGGCAGCTGCCGCGGGCGAAAGCGAAATTGAAGCCGCGGCCTCTTCGCCGTTCCTTTTTACGCGCGTGCGCGCCGCAATAGATGAAGAGCGCCGGCGACGTGAAGAGTCGAGCGGGTGGTTATCTCTTATTCAGGTAGCCTGGCGCGCCGTTCCCGCAATGGCCCTGCTCGCAATCCTCGCAGCGGTTCTAACCGTGTGGTCAACTCAGTTTGGAGTTCCGGCAACGGTCCAGGCGGACGATGAACCGCTTATTGGCGCGCTCGACCCCGGCGTTGAGAAGACCGTGCTGACGAGCCGGAACGGTTTGTCACGCGACGATGTATTCAACATCGTCCTAGATCGGAATTACGGGGCAACTGCGAAATGACATTACAAGGCAACACAAGATTGAAGGTGTGGTTGGTGCTTGTCGTGGTATTCGTCCTCGGCTCCGTCACCGGGGCTGCACTCACCGGCTTGTATCGTTCGCATGGGAGTGACGAACGCTCCAGCGCGAAAGATCGCTTTGAAAAGATGCGACGCGATTTGAATCTAACCGAGGATCAAACAAAGTCTGTTAGCACGATTCTTGACGAGACGCGCAATGAGTATCGGTCGCTACGCGCAGAGATGAAGCCGCGTTTCGAAGAGCCGCGCCAGAAAGCCCGCACCAGGATTCGGGCCCTGCTGACGACGGAGCAACAGCAAAAATTCGACGCGATGGTCGCCCAGCAGGACGCCCAGCGCGAAGGTGAACAACGAAAGCAGCGCTAATTCATTATTCTGGATGTCGATCTATTCTTGCGGGCAGTCAAATCTTCCTGGAAACTAAATCGAACTTTTTGCAACTAACTGGTATAGCGGGGCGTAAATAATGATTATTTTGAGGACTCACATGGGTATAAGCATGTCAAGACAACTGAAATCAATTTTGTCGCTGGTGATTATGCTCGGAGCCGCAAGCGCGCTGTGGGCGCAAACCCCCGGTTCTTCACCAGGCGCTCAAATCCCCGGCGTGATAGGTGAAGTTAAGAATATCGATACGGCGACCAATCAAATGATTGTGCGCGCCGAAAACGGCGTGCTTTCGACTGTCATACTCAACGACAAGACGCAGTACAAACGCATGGCCTTGGGCGCGAAATCTTTGGCCGGTGCTTCAGAGATTGCGCTTTCGGACGTTGGCGCGGGTGATCGCGTTTGGGCGCGCTGGAGGCCGGGTACGGATCAAACGACAGCTCCGGCAGCGCAGCTCGTCGTCATGTCGAAAGCGGACTTAGCCAAGAAGCAGGAGGCGGAGCGCGCTGAATGGCGTCGTCGCGGTGTGAGCGGGATCGTGAGCTCAGTTAACCCGTCGACGCGCGAGATCACTGTTTCCAGCCGGTCACTGGCAGGGCAGTCCCAGGCCGTCATCATTCCCATCACCGATAAGGTTTTGATGCGGAGATATCCGCCGGACACGGTGCCAAAATACAGCGAAGCGAAACCGAGCAAGTTGGAAGAAGTCAAAGTAAACGATCAGTTGCGCGCGCTTGGCGACAAGAGCGCCGACGGGACTCATCTGACCGCCGAAGAGGTCGTATTCGGAACTTTCAAGATTGCCGGCGGCACAGTCACAGCAATTGACATTGCCAACAATCAAATAAAGATAAACGACCTGCAAACAAAGAAGCCGCTGACGATTGTCTTCAAGCCAGACTCGATTATCCGGCGTCTGCCGCAAGGCGCGGCCATGATGTTTGGTGGCGGTGGAGCGGGCCCCGGCGGACCTGCCGGTGGCCCAGGCCAAGGCGCAGGCCAAGCAGGGGGAGCAGGACAAGGGCAAGGCCGCGCACCGGCCCAGGGCACACAACAAGCACCGGGCCAGGCGGCTCAAGCTCAGGGACAGCGACCGCAAGGCGCGGGTCCGGGCGGCCCCCCGCAGGGTGGCGGCATGCACATGGCAGGCGGCGCTTCAAATATGGCCGATATGCTCGAGCGATTGCCAACCATTTCAATTAATGACTTAAAGGTGGGCGACACGATTTTGATGTCGAGCCTTCCGGGTGCTGATCCGACTCAGTTAACAGCGATCCAACTCGTGACCGGGGCCGAGACCCTTTTGGCCATGGCTGCCTCGCGACCACAGGGTGGACAGGCTCGCCCACAGGGCGGCGTCGACTTGAATGGAAGTTTTGGCGGTATGTTTGGCGGCCTCGGTGGGCCGTGATCAACTTCCTCTGATCTCGCAGTTTGATTTCAGAGCAACCGCGTCAGCGAAATGGATCTCCTCCGAGCCGCGCGCGGGTTTTTGCTAATGAGAAGACTTTAACTATGAATATTAGAAAGTTATTAACCGCTATCGCCTGCGTCGCGTTTGTCGTCGCCTTTTCAATTTCCACCTTCGCCCAGAGCCGGGCCACCCTGCGCGGCTCCATCAGCGACGAATTCGGCGCGACAATTGTCGGTGCCACGGTCACGTTGATTGATGCAAACGGCGCGCAAAAGTCTGCGACAACAAATGCTGACGGCGCCTATTCATTTACTAATCTGGCGCCCGGCAAGTACAAGATTCGCGCTATTGCCGCGGGCTTTGCCACCTCTGAAGATACCGAAGTTGAGGTGAGCGTGGCGCGTCGCGATCCGGTGAATCTCAGTTTGAAGATTGCGGCGATTGAGAGCCAGGTGAAGGTCAACGCCGATACGCCGGTCAGCACGGACACCAATAACAACGCTAATCAGCAGGTGATTACCGGCAAAGACCTCGATGCACTTCCGGACGATCCTGACGAGCTGGCGGCGGCGTTGCAAGCACTTGCGGGCCCGTCCATCGGACCTAACGGTGGTCAAATCTTTATTGATGGATTCTCAGGGGCAAACCTGCCGCCAAAAGAAGCAATTCGCGAGATTCGCATTAATCAGAATCCGTTCGCGCCGGAAAACGATCAACCGTCGGCGCGTATAGACATTCTCACTCGGCCCGGCACGGACAAGTTTCGCGGCAGCGCCAATTTCAACTTCAATGATGAGAGTTTGAACTCACGCAACCCGTTTGCGCTTAGCTCGAACAAACGCAGTCCCTTTCAAATTCGCCAGTTTGGCGGGAGCGTGAGTGGGCCTATCGTGAAAAAGAAGGCTTCGTTCTATTTAGAAGCAAATCGCAACGAGACAGACGACAACGAACTGGTCCGTGCGACGATTCTGGACCCGGCCTTCAATATTTTGCAGGTGGGTCAGGGCTTTCTGGTGCCGCGACGGAACACGAACATTGGCCCAAGGCTTGATTATGCAATCAATTCCAACAACACGTTGATTGCTCGCTATAACTTTTTCGAGCAAAAGACTCAGAACCAGGGTGTTAGCGGATTCAATTTGCCGGTTCGCGGGTATAACTTTACTTCAAAGAACCAGAATATTCAGTTGACTGAAACGGCAGTAATCAATGCCTTCACCATCAACGAAACACGTTTTCAGTTTGCGCATGGCCGAAACGAATCCCTGGGAAATAGTTCGGTAGCTTCGTTGAATGTCAGCGGAGCGTTCGGGGCCTGCGTGAATAACGGCACTGCCTGCTCGGGCGTCGGGCACGCAATAAACCAGAGCAACCGCTGGGAGTTGAATAACTTCACTCAGATTCAGAAGGGTACCCACACGCTCAAATTTGGTGGTCGCCTGCGCGGCATCAAAATCGACGATATCAGTCCGAACAATTTTGCCGGCAGTTGGTCATTCACGGGAGGTTTCGGGCCGGCTCTGGACGCGAATAATAATCCGATTGCCGGATCTGATATTCAATTGAGCAGCATCGAACGTTATCGCCGCACGCTCTTGATTCAAACCAACGGTCTGACGGCTCAGCAGTTGGCGTTTTGCGGCGCCGGGACCGCGCAAGCCGATTGTGTTCGTCGTCTTGGCGGCGGCGCGTCGTCATTCACTATCAATACCGGCAATCCCAACGCGTCGGTTTCGCAGATGGATCTTGGCTTCTACGGGCAGGATGATTTTCGCATACGGCCAAACTTGATGGTGAGTTATGGACTTCGCTACGAGAACCAGACCAACATCAGCAGCAGATTCAACTTTGCCCCGAGAATTGGGTTTGCCTGGTCACCAGGCGCGGCTAACTCGACGAAACCACCGAAGACTGTGATTCGGGGTGGTGGCGGCATCTTTTATAATCGATTCAGTGAAGGACAGACCCTGCAAGCGCACCGGTTGAACGGGACCAACCAGCTTTTATATGCTCTTGCTGAGCCATTCCTGCTGAACAACTCCCCGACCCAGGCACAGCTCGATTTGCCGACCGCGCGACCTGTCTATACGGTGCTGAATCAGTTTCCGAATGTGCCAACGGCCGCACAACTCGCCTTGTTTCCGGCAACGCAACAGACAACCTGGCGCGTGGCTTCGAATCTTCAGGCGCCGGCCGTGTATTTGACCGGCATTCAGGTCGAGCGGCAATTGCCGAAGAACATCAGCGGTTATGCCGCTTTCTACAACGTTCGCATCCAGCACGTGATTCGTGCGCGTGACATCAATGCGCCCTTGCCGGGAACCATTACCGCAGCGACGCCGAATGGCCTGCGGCCCAATCCGGCGGTGGGCGATGTCTATGAGTACGAATCCAGCGGCAAGTATCATCAGGCGAACTTTAGCCTTGGATTTAACAGCCGCTTGAACCCGCGGATTTCACTTTCCGGCAATTACACCTGGAGCAGGACGACCAACGACACGGATGGACAAGGTGGCTCATTGTTTCCGGTCAACTCGTATGACTTTAGCGGCGAGTTCGGACGTGGGGCGGGCGACGTGCGCAACCGGTTTACTCTCTTCGGCACGATCAACTCGCCATGGTGGAAACTCGTGTTTAGTCCATTCATCGTAGCGGCGTCCGGAGCACCTTTCAATATTATTACCGGACGCGATACGAACCTCGATCGGATCGCCAACGAGCGGCCAGGTTTTGCGGCCGCGGGCGCGGATTGTGCCAACGTCAACATTCGCTGCACGCGATTTGGAAACTTTAATCTCAACCCGCTTCCGGGCGAGGCTATCATTCCGCGCAACTATGGACAGGGGCCGGGTCAGATGACTGTCAGCATGCGCATCAGCCGCACGTTTGGTTTTGGCGGTGAAGCAAATCGCAGCGCTTCGTCGCAACAAAAGGGACAACAGAAGGGCTCACCTGAGGCCGCTAAGCGCGGTGAGGCCGGCGGGGTTGCTAATAAAATGGGCGCCGCGATGGGCGGCGTTGGCGGTGGCGTTCCGCGCGGCGGCGGCGGTCCTGAGGGTGGGCGCGGCGGCGGTCCGCAAATGATGATGATGGGCGGGCCAGGTGGTGCAAGCGCGGCCCAGAAATACTCACTGACCGCATCCGTAAACTTCCAGAATCTTTTCAATCGGGTCAATCTCTCGAATCCGGTGGGCAATTTGGCTTCGCCCAACTTCGGCCAATCGCTCGGACTGGCCGGGGGTTTCGGTGGATTTGGCGGCGGCGGAGGTGGCAGCACCGGCGCCGGCAATCGACGCATCTATCTCAATCTCAGATTTACTTTCTGAACTTTCCGCAGAATCACCGCGTATAGCCCTGTGAGCGGAAGCATCGAACTCGTAACTCAGGTATTTGCGCCTGAGTTACGATTTTCGGATCGATCGCTTGTTAACGATGGTCCTTCTCCGCTCGTCTTAAACTGAGGCGGTCGATTCAGTAACATCCTGCTCGAAATTCCGTAAGCAAGGGAGCCAGTAAATATGAAAATATATGGTGTGAGTCTGGTACTACTTCTGCTGGTCGCGCCGGCGCTAGCTCAAACCCCGGTTGTTGCCAAATCCAGCGGCGCCGGTGCAGGAACGACCACGATCCCCGCGCCCCCTGCGATTACCGACAAAAGTACCCCGGTAGAACTGGCGCGCGCTGCGCTGGCTGCTCTGGGTGGGGACAAGTTCAAAAACCTGAAGAGCACAACCATGATTGGGAGCGCCAACCTGTACGCGCCCAATCAGTCGCAGTCGATTCCCGGTTCCTTCGCCATCGTCACGGTGGGCGACAAGTTGCGCATAGATATCAATGCGCAGCCCATTTTCACATTTAAGCAGGTCTATGACGGCCAGCGATCTTTCAGCAATATGCCGGGGGTGGAAATTCCGCCGCCAAGTAAATTTGGCCTGTCCGTCCTCGGAAAGTTCGATCGCGATGGCTACACGGTTTCGGCGCTGCCCGACAAAAAGAAACTACGGGGCTTTCGCATCGCCGATAGCGAGGGCCGCGCTACCGATTTTTACATCGACTCGGCAACGGCCCGCGTAAGCGAGTTTATTATTCCGTATAACGGAATGACTCTGGGCTCCTCAATTTCCAAATACAGAGAGGTTGACGGCGTGTTAATTCCAGTGAGTTTCTCGCAGCGGTTTGAAATGCCCGCCGGCGCCTATTTCGCCGAATACAAAGTTAAAGACGTGAAGATTAACTCACCGATCGGCGACGATATGTTTGTGATTCAGTAGGAAGAGTCTTCCTCAAAAATTGAAAAGGCCGCAACGCGTTCCCGTGCGGCCTTTTTATTTGGCGTTCGTTAGCCGTTGTTTGAGACGTGGTGTGAAACTGAGTGCAAGACTCCCGGCGCTGTTCTTGGTCAAGCTGGCCGCGGCGAACGAAGTGCCGCCGAACTCATGGTCGTTACTAATTATGCCGGTAAGTTAAGGGCAAGGCCGCAATTGGGAAGTGAGAGATACTTAAACCAATCGTTTCAAGCCTCATGGTTATAACTTCGCCCCCCGATGCGAGTAACATGCTAACGGTCTCCCATCTGTTCAAGACTCTTCGCAGTTAACGAATCCGAGCCGTGAAGCCGACATTGCCCGTATTGTTCGGTGATGTCTGGGACAACGAGCCGGTGAAAGTCCAGCGAATATTCGTTACAGATCGATCATAGCCGGCAGGTGCACCGCCGCCGCCGCTCGCCGGTGTGTAAACCCATGTGGCACCGCCGTCGTTTGAATATGAGACCACAAGTGTGAGGCCCGTCGTGCCCAGATTGTTGGTCACCGAACCAACTTTGAAATCAGTCGCAGCTGGAATTGGATCTTTGATCCCGAGGGTCTGCGCCGCCACGCCGCCGCTGTTGGTGAAGATGATAGCGTACGTGAGATCGGTTCCCGGAATCTGGTTGCCGCTTGGGCTCACGCTTTTGGTCAGAATAACATTGGGAACCGCAGTGATCGTGTCTGAATCGGTAGCGCTATTGTTGCCCGCGCCCGTGCGACTGAGATCGGTGGGATCAGAGACGCCGCTGGCCGGAGTAATTACTGTTGCGGTATTCGAAAGGGTCCCAGCGGCCGCGACCGAAAGTGTGCCCGAAACTGTATAAGTGACCGTCGCCCCGACTGGCAGATTCGCCGTAGTGCTAATCGAATTGCCACTGCCACTGGCGGCGCCGCAGGTGCCGCCCAGTGTCGGAGAACCGCACGTCCATGTAACGCTCGTGATCGAAGCGGGCACCGTGTCCGTGACGATCGATCCGTTGGAAGCGCCGGTGCTGGTGGCGGCACTCTTGACGACGATTGTGTAGGTGATCGGAGTTCCGGCAGTGATGGTGGTCACACCGTCTGTCTTAGTAACTGACAGGTCCGCCTGCACGTTGATGGGATCGCTGTCTGTAGCTGAATTATCCGCCGGGTTCGCATCCGTAAGAAAAGTAGGTACCGCGGCGGTCGCGGTGTTCGTAAGCGTTCCGGTTGCACCGGCCGCAACTGTCCCGCTCACTACGTAGGTAGCAGTGCCGTTTGGTTGCAGCGTTGCGCCTGTATTGATCGCATTGCCCGAACCGGAAGCGGCTGTACAAGCAGATCCTGCCGAAGCGGCGCAAGTCCAGGTCACGCCGGTCACGGTCGCCGGCACTGTGTCGGTCACGGTTCCGGTAACGGCGTAAGCTGCTGTCTTATTAGTTACTACAATCGTGTAGGTAACCGGCCCGCCTTGATAGACGCTGGTCACCCCGCTAGTTTTTGTAATTGAGAGGTCAGGATTTGGGACAGCGGCCGTGGCCAGATCGCCGGTGGCTGTGGTTCCGCCACCGATCGCAATCGGATTGCTCGCTACGAACGTGGCCAAAGAAACGTTGTACAGGTTGCTCGGGCTCTGCGTCTGCACGCGCATGACGCCGCTCGCGTCAAAGGCGATGCCCAATGTGGCAGGTGTGATTCCGCCAGGAAAAGTAATCGTGCCCAGCAGTGTCGCTACGCCGCCACCAAGCGGAACGGTAAAAAGCTGGCGCGAGCTGTTGATTACGTAAAGGGTCCCACCGGAATCGAAAGCCATGTCGCCTCCACTGCCGACTCCTGTCACAACCGGGCCAGCCGTGGCCACACCCGTGACCTGGTTAATCGTGTAGAGCACGCCACTGTCCGGCATGTAATACAGCGTGCCACCCGCTGAAAACGCCATGCGAAACGAAGCCGGAACCGCTGCGCCCAGAGTGTTCGTCAGCGCAACCGGCGCAACGCCCGGCGTCGCCGGGTTATATCGATAGACCTGGCCATCCGTTGCATTGATTGCATAGAAGAGCATCCCATCGCTTGGGCGCTGAGCGATGGTGGCAGAACTTCCACCCGGATAAGCGGCGAACAGCGTCGTTACTGTGCCCGTGGTGGCATTGATGTGATAAATGCTGAAGCTCGCCGTTCCGCGAATCTCATAAATGTTATTCGACTGAGCCGAAGCTCCTTGCGACACCAACAGGATGAACGCGAAACACAAGAGGACCTGCGCCGTCTTCTGCATCATCGCCAGACCGTTTCTCAACTTGTGAGGCGAGCCGCTCAATGTTTGGCTCCAGGCTTATCCGAATCGTCTGGTTGAAGTCCAGCTTTCGACGTGCCAAACAAATCGAAGAGGTTCGAGAGCTTTGAAGTGATTGTGAAGTAGAAGCCGCTACGAGTAGGCAGAACTCCTGCCCCCGAAGGTTCCTTCGCGGACGTAAAGTTGTAGCCGCCGCCCAGCCTCAGATCCGGCAATACCCAGTAGCCTGCTTCCGTCGCGTAGGTCGAACGCGTCGTTTGCGACGAGGGCTGGAGAAGGAAGCGCGTCTCAAAAGCCCAATCGATTCTCCGCGTCAAAAGATATTGGGCGCGAGCCTGAGTCAGAAACGATAACGATGAGACGTAAGGAAGATCCGGCTGACCGTTGGCGCTGAACCGCAACGCGAAATGACCGTAGAGCTCGAGGCGCTTGGTCACTTGATCGTAGCCATCAGTTGAAAGGGAATCCAACCGATCGCGAGTTGCTGCCGGGCCCGTTGAATTTTGAATTGTCGAACGATGGGTATAGCTGAAAAGCAGCCCCACGCGATCCGAATTAATTGGACGAACTGCCAATGCGGCCATGCCTTCGAGAGCTTGATTCGATGTTCCCTGAACTGAACCGCGCGAGAATTGAAAGCGAGACAGCGCAGTTACGCCTTCGCGCAACTCGCCCGCGGCGGCCACCGCAAACAGTTGGCCCACGCCGCCTCGATCGCGGTATTCGTAACGCGCTGAGGCGCGGAAATTTGAACCAGGCTGCCAACCCAGGCCGACAGTGCCACTGTTGAAGCTCTGGTTCGGACCAAGCAGATGGAAACCGCGCTCAAAACCCAGCTCAACTGACAGTTGCTTGGTCAGCGGCAGGCGGTTTTGCAGGCCGACGACCGCAAAGCTGTCCGACCCGTTGATGCCGTTTTCCATTTGATAGCGGCCGGTCATCGAAGTGTATTTACCAAACCTGGTCTCAACCCCGAGAGCGGTTTCGCGGCGCGATCCGGAGCCCGCAAAACCGTTGGCAGTAAAGTCGGCAATCGGCACAATCGGCGCGGCAGCCAACCTCTGAGTGAAAAATATTTTTGTGAGCGCGCTGAGTTGGTAGGTGGCCCCGAGCGTCGTCTGCGTTGGATACGTCGGATCGGCGTTATCTAGATTCTGTTCCCGCTTAACCGAGAATTGAAGCTTGTCGGTGGCCTGGACTTCGGCGCCAATCGTTACCAGATTTGAATTTGTCTTCGTTTGGTTTAGATCGTCGCTCAGCGCCCGATGATCAAAACCAAAATGCAGTTTAACTCGCTCGCGGATTGTCTGATCCAGTGCGGCCGCCATGGTTAGCCGGTTATTGTCGACGTTGATCGTGTGATTACGTTCGCTGGTGAGGCCGAAATGCAGGATCGATCCTTTCCGCGGTTTCATTTCTACGGTGACTTCCCCGCGCCGTGACCCAGGCGTGACCGTCCCACCAAAGGGATTGAAAAAGTGCTCGGAGGCATTCAGGTAACGCGCGCGAACTGTCGATCCCAGGAATGGCAGAGGCTCCACCAGGGTCAGTTGGTACGCTGTACCGTCATGACGCTGATCGCTCGTTGTGATGTTGCCACTGCCCAGGACTTCGCCCTGACTAGTGGCCCAGGCAACTTGCAACGAGCCGTGACGCGGCAAGGTCTTTTCGATGTCAACGCCGCCCAGGAAAAAATCAGGCGAAGTGGCCTCTCGTTGCAGAGCGGCCGACAATCCCAGTTTCAGTCCGATGCCCTTCAAGTTCTTGCGCGCGCGCGCGGTATAAACCGCAGAATTCATGCCGGCGGCGCGGTGTTCGTAAGTGACGACGAGTTGCGTAAGGTTTAAAACGCGATCGAAAGTCGACAGGTAGCGAAGCAGGAACAACCGACCGTTTGAAGTATCGAGATTGTAGTCGATCGACCGCGCAAGGGTCTCACGCGTGACGATGACCTCCGGGTTACGCCGATCACGAACTTCCAGCACGACGGTTTCAGAGCCCGGAAGCAGGTCAGTATTCGAGAGTTGAATGATTCCCAAAGACCCGGCGGCGAACACGTCGCGCGCAAAGGCCGTATCAGGTCGCGCGCCGGTGACGGTAACAAAGTCACCTCGCGAGTTTTCAACGTGCACTTTCACTCCGGTAAGCTTGCGCGCATAACCGGCGAGTGGTGCGTCCATGTCCGTTTCAAAATCACCGAACATGGCAAACGAGCGCTTGTGATCGATGCGCGCGTAAACCTTGGAATTGGACGGTGCGGCTTCAAATCTCGTCGATGAGTCTCCAAACAAAGGATAGACACGCTCGAGAGGATCAAGCTGGAACAGACGGTCACGCCCGGCCGTGCGATTGATTGGCCGTTGAGAATCGTAAGAGAGCGTCAACATGTTGTTGCCCAGGAAACGACCACTGTAGAAGAAGCTCAACCTGCTGCGATGATTACCCTGTTCATTGCGCAAAGCTACTTCAGGAATGCTGTTGCCAAAGCTCATCTCGGCAAAACCGACCAGGATCGGCCGGCGCATTTCCGAGGTTATGCGGATACGGTTTTCGGCTTCGATCTCGCCTGTTTGAGCGTGGATTCGAGCTTCTCCCGGGGACCCGGAACCCACCAATTTCAGGGCCGCTTCGCCATTCTCGAACTGGACGATGAGTTGGGCGCCGCTGGCGTCTTGTCGTTCCGAAGAATTCACTAACGAGGTCGACGGTGAAAGCGTTTGTCCCGTGGCTTTGTCATTCAACCGCATCAATTGGCCCAATGAGGTGTCTACCCCAACCTGTCCATCAATGGCGGGATTGTTCCATTGATCGAAAGCTTTCACCCGGACGATTGTCGAATCATTGCCACCAGTCTGAAGCTCTGCCCGATCATAAACGATTTGCATGCGCTTGGCAGGGCCACGACCCATCACCATGATCTCCTGAGACTTGCCCACGGCGCCGTCAGGACCGATGGCGGTGCAACGCACCTTGTTCGCACCCGCCTTCAAATTGATGCCAACAAAGGTAAAGGTCGCTACCTGATTCTTGTGATCCAGACTGCGCACCCCGATGTTCTTGTCTGAGATCTGCGCACCGTTAATTTCCAGTCTTACAGTCCAATCCACGGCTGTGCGCGCTTCAATCTGCGCGCCCGGGGACATCGACACGGAATTAGGGGCCGGGGAAATGATGCGGACGTCCGCAGGAGGCACCGTTTCGACCGTATCCGTCGAAACGAGCTCGTACGTGCCTGGCGACTTGACAGCTGACTCGGCAGGTCGGGCGCTTGAGCCCTGCGCTGCTACTGATTCCGCTACGGGAGACGAGGTTGAAGAGGGCCCCGCAGTTTGTAACTTTGATCCTTCTGCTGCTCCTGATTTCTTGAGCGCAAAATTTTGCCGTAGCAGCCCGCCACCACCGATAGGTGTCCGCAGCAGGCGCGTCCAACCTTTTCCTGATTCGCGACCGCTGTCGGTCAAAGCATAAGCCGGAGGCACACTGACCGGATCAATCGAGATAGCCTGGGGACCATCGCCCAGTGAAGGGAAGTTGTACATGCCTGCCGAATCAGTAATTACTGATTGGCCGTTGCTCAGGTAAAGGCGGACGCCGGGCACGGGCCGATCGCCGTCATCGAACTGATTGTTAGCGTTAGTGTCGACGAAGACGCGACCAACTATCGCTTGCCGTGTCGAAAAGACGCCGGCGGAAATTTTTACTAGTGCACGCGCAACGGGGCTGATCGTGCGCTCACCCGAAAGGAAGCGTCCTGAAGCTATGGCAGTGTTGGCTTGATCACCCTCGAGCGCATTCGCTCCAATGCGGACCCGATACAGCAATCGCGCGGTGGCGCCGTGCGGTATTTCGGCAATATGAAACTGCAACTCGCCTTCTTTGACCTCGGGCTGAATTATCTCTTCAGGTGCGCCGGCTACACTAAGCCGGGCAGAACCGTCGGCGTAATGAAACGACTGCGGCAGGTGATCGCTAACAAGAACGTCTTTCACTGAAGCCGAAGTCGGATTGTGTACCTCGATTCGATACGTGACGATATCACCGATTTCCGCTTGCGCACGATCAGCCGACTTTATAATTTGCAATCCGGCGGGCTCAAACATTGGTACGTTCAGCACCAGGGCTGCGAGATCCGCGAAGCTAACGTCTGTATGAACGAGATCAAAACCGCCGGCTGCCGCCAGCGGCTGGTTGTCGAGCGCATGCACCGTCACTGAGAAAAGACCTGGCTGCGTTTCCCGCAGGTTCAGCTGCAGCAAACGGTCCATATAACCGTTCGCCGAAGCCTTCATAAACTTTGTACTGCCGGTATCCGTGCCCGAATTCGCGCCGAGAACAAAACTGAAATGTCCCTGAGCGTCGCTTAGGAAAGGGTTTGCGTTTTTTTCATTCGGAGCAAAGCCGTTGTCGGCCGGCAACGCGAGCAGGGTTTCGTTGTTTTGGTCGGTAACGATCGCAACCCGCGCCCCGGGAATCGGGGCCGCGCTTCCACCGCGACCCGCGAACACGACTCCAAATGGATCGACCACGGCGGTTGCCCGCGAGGTCAAGACTTGCGGCACATTTTCAGCGGCCAAGTTGGCCGTGTTAACCAGTCCGCTTCCCGGCTGCGCTCCAGAGGCCAACCGCGCGCGAAACGAAATGCGAAAGCTTTCGCCGGGATTTACCCGGCTGAGTTGAATTTTGATATCGCCGCCCTGCACCGAGCCTTCGTCATTATCTAAAGCATCCGAAATGCTTCGATCATTCAGTTGCAGCGAGCCGGGCGAGTATTCGATTGTAGAGGGCAGATGGTCCTGGACCAGGACATTTCGCGCGGGCGTGTCGCCACTGTTTTTGAACGCGATCAGATAAGTGAATTCAGCCCCGCGACTTACAACTGTTTGCCCCACGCCATTGATCAGCTTCGAAGGCCCGTGGTTTGGATCAGTTGGATCAGTCAGACGCGCACCCAGGCCGACAGCGTTGATGATCGTCCCCAGGTCTTCCCCCCGGCCGTTGACCGCGTTAGTGGCGTCTGACCGGGCCGTCAGGGCGAGCGTCAAACTCGATTGTGCGGCAACGTCGTTAGTATCGATGACCGCCAGTACACCAATGCAGCCGTGCGGCGGCAGTTGAGGCGAGGTGGTTTGATTTTGAGTGATGAGGACATCACCGTTATTCACGGTGGCGCTGGCGTCGTTATCGAAGTACAGCGCGGTCAAGGTGGCTGGCGCAGTCAGATCGAATCGAGTGATTGAAAATGCATCGGCGTTGTTACCGGTATTGCAGACGCGGAAAAGTCGCGTCACCTGATCGTGCGGGGCGACGGTATCGGAGGAAGCGGTTTCGTCGGGCGTGACGACTAACGTCGCGACCGGCAGCACCGTCAGGACTATGGTTTCGGAAACGCTGGCGTAGGTCGTGCCGGCCTCATCAAGGTAAGTCGCCTCGGCGCGATTGGTGATCTGGACTCCGGCGTCGGTGCCTTCTAAAGCGCGCGCGCCAAGCATTGTCGCCAAGACAAGGAGCAGCGCCAGGACCTTCGCGGCGCTTGTGATTTTGGCAACTTGGGACGTCATGATGAAAGTAATGAATGCGTGAGAAAAGTAAGTGCTAAATGTGGTTCAGACTTCAGTCCGTGTTGCGCACAGACTGAAGTCTGATTAGAAGGCACAGACAGAGGGTCTGGTCCAAGTGCGTCCGTCTAATTAATCGAACGCTTGAAGGTAAACGTGCCCGAGGCACCGGCCGCCAGCGAGGCGACCGTGTCGGTGTACTTCGTCGCGTTTACAGTTACGACGACACCGCTACCCGAATCAGAGGGCGAACCACTGTTCGTGGTATACGTGCCCCAGTTATTCGCACCCGCCGAACCGTCCTCAGTTATGACGACGTTCGTGGCCGTCAACTTCACGCAGTTAGCATCTCCGTCAGAGCTTGAGACGTTTGTGTAGGTGACGTTGTAGGTGATGACAGCGCCCGGGACTGGATCCGTGGCGGCGCCCACTCCAGTCGCGTTGCTGACGCTGGACGCCTTGTCCAACCGCACGAATCCGGTGTAAAGGCGATCGATTGTCTTGTTATTAGCCGCCGGAGTGTTGCCCGAAGTTACGCGAACGATCGTGTCGTAACCGGTCAGCACAGTCTTGCCCGCTGGCGAAGTAACGCGAACATTGATATTCGCTGAAGATGCAAACGAAATCGCCAGCGTTACTGATCCACCACCTGATACCGTTGTGTAGCTGGTGCCGCCGTTGGTTGAAACTTCAACGGTGAAACCCGCCGGAACAGTTGGAGCATCGATCGTGAACGTGTCGTTTGCGTTACCGGTGTTCTGAAGCGTGTTGACGTACACGAGTTGACCAGAAGCGGTGGTTACACCGCCGGGCGCTACGCCCGCGATGCCCGTGTTCACGCTCTTGTTAGAGTAGTCGTCGTTATTATCAGTCGGACCCACCGCTGCGGGTGCGCCGCTCGGGCCCACGAGGACCGCGCCTACCTGCGTCAGCGTAGTTCGTTGAATCACACCGTGGCCTGATCCCGCGACGTAGCCTTCGTTGAAGTCGGCGTTGCCGTCGCCATTGTTTTGGGTGGCGTCGCCCGACTGGTCCGTAATATTAGCCGACAGACTGTTCTTGCCGAACACGTCTCCGATTTCGTCGATCGGCACGGAAGCATCGATGCCGGTATTCACCGTTACAATCATGTTAACGGCTGAGCTGGAAGCTCCCGCCGCCAACGTCGCGCCGACAGGAAAGGCGATGCGCGTGGTGTTGGAAAGCGGTGCCGGCGCCGTTGTTCCCCACGTGGCCGACAGTGGCGCAGTCGATAACGGACTCGTGGTGTAGAGGGTGCCGGCGGGGAATGACTGGCCGGACTTCAAAACCGTTCTCGCTGGAATCGGCGCAATGATGTAAACCTGCGTCGAGCCGTTGAGAGTCACGCCCGAGGCATTGAGCGCTCCGGTGTTCGAAACCTGCCAGGTGTAGGTGATGTCTGTACCAAGATTGACCGGGCCTGCCGGAGCCGTGAGCGTCAACTGCAACAGCGAATCGTTCCCGACCGTCGCCGAAAGGTCGCCACGAGCTTCGCGCAATCCATTTACCGAAGAGGCCGAGACCGTTCTTACTTCATTGCCTGAACTGTTCGCGGCCTGGTTATCGAAAGACGGGCCACCGGTAGCGGCGTCACCCAGCAGTACCTGCACGCTCTGTCCGGCAGTCGCGCCGGCGTTGATGTTGGCCTCGACTAAGACATGAATCGTGCCGTTCTGCGCGATGTTCGCCGACAGCACGTCAGCGCCGTTGGCATTGATATCTGTGTCGCCGGCGTTGATGGTGCCGCTGTTATCGACGTCGATGACAGCGCGTGTGATGGTTCCGGGACCCACGACGCGCATACTGGCGCCACTGGCCAGAAAGCGCACCTGATCGGTGAAGTTACCGATATTGGTCACCGTAAAGTTATAGAGCACGCCAGTTTGTCCGGCGACGACGACAGGATTGGTGCCAGCGTCCGGCGTAATTGCCAGGCCGGCAACGTTTGAAACAGTCACCGTCACCGTGTTTGAAACGGTAGAGTAGCTGTTTGTGCCGTCGGAATAGGTCGCACTGGCCTGGTTCGAAATCGTGGTGCCGCCAGGCGTCTGCGCCGCGAGTTGCGCGGATAAAGCGCATACAATCGCGAGTACAATTAACAGGCGCGCAATCATGTTCGCGCGTAGAAATGTTGGGGGGTTCTTCATAATGTTCCTCATTAATTTCAGTGGGGGCAGGGAGGGGCGGGTGCCAATTCCGAACAGACCGTTATTTCACTCTGACTTTATACGTAGCTGACAGCTTGCCACCCTGCACGAGCGGATCGGCCCACTCGTACCGAATTTCCGTGTACATCGAAGCGGGTGCGGGCACGCGCTTGGAGGATCCATCGGCTTGCTTCTCTTCAATCATCGGCTGGGGTGAAAAAGTCTTGCCACCGTCAATGCTAAAGACAGGCTTGGCGCCATCCGCTTTGGCGCTGCCGGGCACTAACTCAGTGCCGTGCGGAATATGACCTACAGTTTTGTATTCGAGCGCCGGCGCATTGCCTTCGTTTTCTGACGTCATGGTCCAATCCAGGATCTCGCCCGAATTCACCACCGTCGTTTTATCTAAGGCCACGCGGGCGGATTCACGCTGCACCGATCCAAAAAGCTGCATCTTGACTTGCGGGCGGAGCGCATTGGACAGCACGAAATGTTTCTGAGCGAAGGTGGCGGCCCCTACAAGCAGTAAGGAAAGTGTTGCCGCACCGATCACTGCCAATTTCTTTTTTGATTTCAACATTTGTTCGTCTCCTTGGACGTTCGTGGAAAATTTCGGGGATTTAAATTTTCTTAAGCTTGTCGAAATTCCCACCTTCGGCGATTGCCGGCGCGCGGAGCGCAACCAGCCGCTGCTCAGGTTACAAGACCCGTGCCGCAATCATGCGAAGGTCCCGGGCGTAGGCTAAACGAAGACGCAGTAAGAGTTATTGGAATTAGATACGGGGCGTCGCGAGACGCGCCCGAGGGCATAGGACTGACAAGCGCGCTGACGTTTTGTCAGGGTAGTGACAAGTTGTCATGTTTCGTCGCGCCCAGCGCCCGTGCTATTTCTCGCCCCGACCGAGCTGCCTTACCATTAATGCGGACAACAAATTCTTAGTTGAGCCGATCAATAAATTAGCTTAGCCACACTTCGACCTGACTTCGACGTGCCGCGCGGACATGGCAGCGATGACGGGGACTTGTCTGTGTAAAATTAGAGTTTGGAAGGAAGGGCTAAACTTTATGCGCTAAAGGCAATAATATACTTGACTCATATAGGGATTGGTGCTAATCTTCTCTCATCATGAAGAACGACACCTTTCCAAAGACTCTTTTGCAAGCGATTAAGTATTTCGGCGATCCAGATACCGCGCTTGGTTGCATGGTTGCGATCCGCTGGCCTGATGGTATTACCTGTCCGCGCTGCGATTCCGAGCGCTACTCGTTTGTTAAGACTCGCCGCATCTGGATTTGCTTGGCTTGCAAAAAGCATTTCAGCGTCAAGATCGGAACTGTCATGGAGGATAGCCCTATCGGCCTTGATAAGTGGCTGTCTGCTATCTGGCTGATAGTGAACGCGAAAAATGGCATCAGTTCTTATGAGATTCATCGCGGCCTTGGCATCACTCAAAAGTCTGCTTGGTTTTTGCTTCACCGAATCCGCAAGGCCATGCAACAAGGGACTTTCAAAAAGCTTTGCGGCGATGTCGAAGTTGACGAAACTTTTATCGGTGGTCTGGCGCGCAACATGCACGCTACGAAGCGTAAGCATCTTGGCACTGGCGGCGCGGGTAAGGTTGCGGTTATGGGACTGCTTGAGCGACACGGCGAAGTGAGAACGCATGTAGTCAGCAACGTACAGGCAGAGACGCTGCAATCCCGCATTAGACAGCACGTAGAAAGCGGCGCGAATCTGTACACCGACAAGCATCCCGGCTACAAGCATCTGGAAGAAGAATTCATTCACGGCGTTATCAACCACGCGGAGCGATATGTTGACGGTCAGATTCACACTAACGGGATCGAGAACTTTTGGTCGCTTCTGAAACGGTCGATCAAAGGTACTTACGTTGCCGTTGAGCTGTTCCACTTATTCCGCTATCTCGATGAACAAGCGTTCAGATTCAACAACCGCAAGGCGAATGATTCGGATCGTTTCATCAAGGCTGCATCGCAAATCACTGGCAAGCGGCTGACTCTTAAAGAACTGACTGGCAAAGAGCCGAAGGACTATGAAATATCGCACTAAACTACCGCGCCATAGACCGCCACGTCGCGGCAAAAGAAAGAAAGGCTGAACCGTGAAAGTAGTCATAAGGTCTAAGTCTGGTAGCGAATCGCTAGAACAGCGTTTCAAGCGATTCGCTACGGCTTTAATGGCCGTTCCTAAAAAAGAACTAGACGAAGAAAAACGCGAGCCAAAGAAACGAAAGAAAGCTAAGCGGCGATAGCGTGATCGGCGTCTTTAGCCTCGAAATTCCAGTTGATAGCCTCTGGCGCGGACTCAAGCCATTGTCTAACGCGGCTATTGATTAGCATCTCAGCCTCGCTCGCCGTCTTGCTAAACAATTCCTCGTCTGGAATGTTGAGCACGGTTGGATTTATGTTCACGGCTACGATCATTAGTTTGTACCTCTAGGAGAATGAATCAATGTTTGAAACTCACGGGTTTAGTAAAGTTGACACGGCGCGAAAATGTTTCGCAGAAAACCTCAGAGACTTCGGTCGTGGCGGCAACAACGAAAAATATAACCTCTATAACGGCTTGGCTAACCTGGCCGCAGCGGTTGAAGAAACACAGAATCAGGTTTCACAACTTCACGCGATGGTGGCCGCGCTCCTTCAGCGATTGCAATAGCCTCAATGATCGATCCGTTTGAAACCTCAAAAGAGTGCATCGCTTGGGCTAAGGATCACATCACCGAAACTGAGCGGGAACTGCGCAACTTCACTAAAGACCGAGACGCTTACGCCGTTATTGTTGATCGAGATTCGGATGCTACTTACCGCCTGCTCAAGCTCGTGCTTCGTAAACCTATGCCACGAGCGCTCAACGGGCACGTCGCCGACACAGCTAACAATCTTCGTGCGGCGTTGGATAAGTCTATTTGCGCGGTTGCTTCTCTTTGCGGACTGCCAACTCACACCACATACTTCCCTATCGCCAAGACCGAAACCGAGTTCGATAACGCCCTTAACGGACGTTGCGGAAAACTCCCGCAAGACATTCGGAACCTTGTGCGCGGGTTCGAGCCATACAAGGGAGGGAATGACGCCCTTTGGGCCTTGAACAAGCTCACTGGCGCAAATAAACACGGAATTTTGAAACCGATTGCTCTTGCGAATCTCAACTTCCAACTCAGCGGGGAGCATACGGGCTTGCCCGCGCAGTTTCCCCGCACGCCGAAATGGGATAGCGCGAAACAAGAGATGGTATTGGCGCGAGTCCCTAAGACCTCCACGGTTCCTGACGCTAAATTTACAATAAATTTCGAGTATGAGTTTTTGATAGCGTTCAACGAAATCGAGCTTATTGACGGCGAGCCAGTGATGCCCGCGCTCTGCCACTTTTTTAGCGTAGTCGAGAGCATCGTCATGGCTATCGAAGCGGAGTCCAAGCGAATCGGACTCGTTTGATACCGGCCTGTCAGCAAGCATTTTTAGACAGACCTCCCGTATGAGTCAAGTATGTTATTGCCCTAATTAAGCTTCTGTGCCTAGGCCGGCTGAGCTCGCCTGAGATTCGTACTCTCGTAGTTTGCGATAGAGTGTCCGCGACGAAATGCCCAGTATTGCCGACGCGCGCTCCCGGTTTCCATCACTATCGGTGAGAATCCGCAAAATATGTTCCCGTTCCAGTTCTTCCAGGGTCTTGGGCACGGTGTCCGCGGCTGGAGGCGCCGCGTGGGCATCGGTTCCAGTTGCCGGCGCAATCTGATCAGCGCTTAAGAAAGGGATCTGCGCAAATTCGATCATGTCGCTCACAGAGATGGCCGCGGCGCGTTCGAGGCAGTTACGCAATTCGCGCACGTTGCCGGGCCAGGAATATTTAAGTAATGCCTCCCGCGCGTCTGGAGCGAGGTCAAGCTTTGGACGGTTGAAGCGCTGACGGAATGTCTCGAGGAAGTGATCGATAAAACGGGGAATATCTTCCACGCGCTCACGCAGGGGCGGGATGTGTAGTGACACGACATTGAGGCGGTAATACAAGTCGGCGCGAAAGCGCTGGCGCTCAACCTCCACCGAGAGAATACGATTGGTGGCAGCGATGATGCGTACGTCTGCATTCTGATCGCGCGTAGAACCGACGCGTCGAAAGCGACCCTGCTCGAGAAAATGCAAAAGCTTGACCTGCATCAAGAGCGGCATGTCACCAATCTCATCGAGAAACAGACTCGATGCGTCAGCAGCTTCCAGCAGACCTCGCCGCAGCGAACTCGCGCCGGTGAAAGCTCCGCGTTCGTGTCCAAAGAATTCTGACTCGAACAGCGTTTCGGGGAGCGCGCCGCAATTCACCATGATCATTGGGGTTGCCGAGCGGCCGCTCTTTGAATGAATGTATCGCGCCAAAACGTCCTTACCGGTTCCCGATTCTCCGGTCAGGAGAATTGTGGAATCAGTCTGGGCCGCGGCCTCGGCTTCGGTAACCACCCCAGCCATCAGAGAGTTGGCGTGAATGATTGGGAGCGGGTCTTCGCCACCACTGCTCGGGCGTGACACTGAGCGCAACGAGGCGTTCTGCTTGACCAGTCTTCGTTTCTCATCGGCTTTGCGAAGAACTGCTTCCATTTCCTCGAGCATTGCTGGTTTCGTCAGATAGTCGTAAGCGCCGGCACGCATCGCTTCGATCCCTGTCGACAGCGAGGCGTCGGCGGTGAGCATTACGACCTCGGGCGGGTCTTCAAGTTTTCTAATCTCGCGCAGCGCATCGAGGCCCGACATGTCAGGCATCATGATGTCGAGCAGGATTACGTCGTAATCGGCCTCACGCAGGAGTTGAAGGCATTCCCGCGCACTCGCCGCGGGAGTGGCCGCGAAATCCGACCGCGTCAGTTGCTCGGTCAACAACTTGCGCAGCAAGTTGTCATCGTCGACGACCAGGACACGGGTTTTGCGATTCATCTTTTTAGCGCTTAACCACGGGACATGTTCCCGCGCACCAACAGTCCACTTTCTCGAACAGTTCTGTTATTCGAGCGGGCGACGGGGAATCCACAAACGGAACGTGCTGCCTTCTCCGGGTTTGCTTTCGACATTCAGTCCGCCGCGCAGAGACTCAGCGAGGGTGGCGCTAATCGCCAGCCCGAGGCCGTATCCCTTGCCGGGACCTTTAGTGCTGAAGAATGGATCAAAAATTTTGGTGAGCAAGTCCGCGGGCATTCCTTCTCCGGTGTCTTGCACTTCAATTACGACACGGGCCCCGTCCCGGCGCGTGGAAACAATGACTTTACCCTTCTTGTCACCCAGTGCATCCACGGCATTGCTCAAAAGATTGTCAACGATTTGACTAACCATAGCCACATCGGCGGCGACTTCACCAATTGTCTCGTCGACTCGGATCTCGAATTCAGCGTTCGGTTCTGCTCTTTGCAAGGCGGCGCGAGCGCATTGCTTGGTGATTGCATTCACATCGCACAGCACGGGCTTGGCTTCGCGCTGCCGCGTTAGATCCAGCAGCCCGCGGGTGATCTCTTTACAACGGAGCGCCTGGCGAACTATTTCCTCGAGGTAGTAACTCCATTGCGCAATTTCCGGAATTTGCTCGGCGATTACCCCGGGACGCATGTCGCGCATGATAGCTTCGGCACAGGTGGTGATCGCAGCCAATGGATTATTTACTTCATGGGCCACCCCGGCTGCCAATTGTCCGACGGTTGCCAATCGGCGCGAGCGTCCCAGCTGGTCTTGAATTTCTGATAGTCGCGTGATGTCATTCCAGGTGACGACATTCACCGGCTGGCCATTGGGTTTCTGAATCGGAAAGATCGATACCAGGAATTTCCGCCCCCACTCGGTCTGCACTTCCACTACCGTTGAGGCGCCGTGATTGTCCGCCAGGTAATAATCGGCCGCGCGCTTCCCGAACATGCGGGCGAATGCTTCGGGAAATGAAAGACCGGACACAGCGGCCGCATCGCTCTCCATCATTTCGGCAGCGCGTGCATTGCAGTGGAGGATCGCTCCCTCGGCATCATGGACCAGTATGCCTTCATCGATTGCATTGAAAGTTTGCTCCCAGATTCTTTCAGCCGCCGTGATCGACTCAACGAGGCCTTCGCTATGCAGCACAACCGCCGCCATTTCCGCGAGGTCCTTGAGTATCCGTTTTTCGTCTTCAGTGAATTGATGAGGCTCTCGATAACCGGCGGTCAGGGCCCCGGCGCTATTTCCTATTTTACGTAGCGGCGCGATTGCTATGTCGCATACGCCTTCGGCAATATGGATCGGAAAATCGTCTGGCGAAAATTCTGGGTCCGATCCAATGCCCTGGATGATTCCGACGGTATTTTTGCGAAAGGCGCGCCGGGCGATCTTGGCTCCCAGGGGACGGAAAATTGCTTTTGAATAGTCGACATCGGCGGTAAAACCACTGGCGGCCTTCCAACTGACCGTTTCATCAATCACCGAGATCCCCAGAATACTGGCCACGTCAGCATTCAACAGTCGCCGAACCAAGTCGACGATAGTTTGCAATGCAGGTGCGAACTCGGGCCGGGAAATTGTGGTGGTTGCTTCGGCGATGGCGGCCATTAAGTCGTTTCAGAGGAGCGACTGTTGCTCAAACTAAGAGAATAGCCAACCATATCTTCTACGCGGAAATCAGAGAACGGTCAAGAGTTTTTTCGATCTTGAAAAGTGGCGGCGCGCTTCACGAACCGTGCGTTCTTATTGCTGCTGCGGGTTTGTGGTAACGTCAGTCGATAATGGCGACGGTCAGAATTTCCACCCGCGGTGCGAAGCGTATTCGGATGGGCCACCTGTGGGTTTATCTCAGCGACATTCGGGATGCTGATGAAGCTGCAGGCGGCACAATCGTGCGAGTCGTTGACGACGCCAGGAACTTCGTGGGCCACGCCTTCTATAGCAATCGCTCTCAGATAGCTCTGCGGTTCCTCACCCAGCGGGATGAAGTAATCGATCGCGAGTGGTGGCGCGGGCGAATTCTCGCGTGCGCAACACGGCGCGCGTCCGTCACCAAACAAACGAACGCTTACCGTCTAATCTATTCAGAAGGCGATCTTCTGCCTTCGCTGATTGTGGACGTATACGACGGCCATTATGTGTTGCAGACACTGTCGCAAGGAGCGGATCGCATTCAGGATCTGTTATTACAAATACTGATTGATGAGTTCCAGCCGAAGTCAATCGTAGAACTGAACAATGCTCCCGTTCGTCAAGTGGAAGGATTGGAATCCCGAAGCGGCCCGCTGTACGGCGACGATCCGGGTGAGATCGAAGTAGCGCAGCACGGCTTGAGGTTTATTGTGTCGCCGCGCGCTGGACAGAAAACCGGCGCGTTCCTCGATCAGCGTGAGAATTATCTCGCGGCGCGACAAGTCGCGCATGGACGGGCGCTGGATTGTTTCACCTTCAATGGCGGGTTTGCGTTACACATCGCGGCGTCGTGCAACGACGTCCAGGGAATCGATATTTCAAAAGACGCTATCGCCGCTGCAGAGCGAAACGCGCGCTTGAATGAGGCTCGCAATGTGAAATTTCAAACCGGAAATGTGTTTGACGCGCTGCGAGAGATGGAGACCTCCGGAGAACGTTTCGATACCATCATTCTGGATCCGCCGGCGTTTACCAAAAGCCGGGCTACGTTGAAATCGGGCGCGCGAGGGTACAAGGAAATCAATCTGCGCGCTTTGAAACTTTTGAATACCGGTGGGATGCTGATCTCCTGCACCTGCTCGTACCACATCAGCGAGCAGATGTTTCTCGATCTGATCGCTGACGCAGCTCTTGACGCGCGCCGGCGTTTGCAGATTGTTGAGAAGCGCGGACAATCGACCGATCATCCGGTCCTGCTCGGAGTGCCGGAGACTCATTATCTGAAATGCGTGATTGCCAGAGTGGTTGAGTAAAGTTAGAAAAAGAAAGGCCCGCGACTATTCGCAGGCCTTTACTTTACGGATCAGCAGCAGGTTATGGCTGCATCCCCGGGTCGTTTTCAATTACTACCTTGGTGGTGTACTCCTTTTCATTGACTGACAACTTCAGAGAATAAGTTCCCGCTTCAAGAGCCGGACCGCCGAATAGCGCGGCAAAGCCCCCCCCGCCGCCGCCTCCGCCGCCAAATTGGGCGCCGGCCGGTCTCTGCGGAGGATCGCCGCGCAGGTTCCATTGCAGGCGATTGATGCCCATCTCTTTCGTGCCAATGATGGTGCGAACGACTTTGCCGGCGTAGTCACTGATCGTGATTTTCACGTCGGTTGCCGGCGCAGCTTTCAGGTAGTAACTGATTGCCGTCCCCGGGGCTGGATTATTGCCGCGAAACAGTTTCGATCCGCCGCTATACCTGTTCAATCGCGGATCATTTAACCAAAGCGTTCCCGGCCGAACATCAAACAGAAACACATCTTTGTCAAAAACCTTGGCGGACGACAGCTGTTGCAAAGGCGAGATGTCGTCCAGGATGTAAATGCCCCGCCCGTGTGTGCCAATAACCAAATCGTTATCGCGCGGGTGAACCAGAATGTCGTCAACGCGTACTCGCGGCATGCCTGACATAAATTCCTTCCATTCATGGCCGCCGTCGATGGAAACGTAAAGGCCAAACTCAGTTCCTGCATAGAGCAGGTCTTTGTTCTTCGGATCCTCACGAATCACATTGACGTTGCCGCGCGCCGGCAAATTACTGGCAACGGACGACCAGGTGGCCCCGTAATCGCGCGTCACATAGGCATAAGGCTTCAGATCGTCGAAGCGGTGACCATCAACAGAGACATAAGCCGTGCCCGCATCGAAGTGTGATGGCTCGACCCGGGTGATGTGATACATCTCGCCGGCTTTGTCGGCCAGGATTGGAATATTCTTCGACAGGTTCGTCCAGTTCGTCCCGCCGTCGCGACTCAGCTGCACGTTGCCATCATCAGTGCCAACCCAAATGATGCCTGGCACCATGGGCGACTCGCCGATCGTGACCACGTAACCAAAGCTCGTATAACCATCGTTCTTTGAAGCCATCGGCTGGTTGCCTTTGACTCCCATGATCGAGAGTGTGTTTCGATCAATGTGCTTGCTTAGATCCTGCGAGGCCATCCAATGGTCGCCGCGATCGAGCGACTTGAAGAACCGATCCGCGCCTACGTAAAGCACGCTGGGATTGTGCGGCGACATTATTATCGGAGTGTTCCAATAGAAGCGATAGGTTTCGCCGGGCGAAGGAGCGGGCACCACATTCGTGGGGGCACCGGCGCCCCCGCCGAAACCACCAAAGCCCTGGGCCGCGGCGAATGCTGCCAGCGCCGCTTGCGGATCCTGTGGACTGGCTTCAGGCGATGCAGCCGCGGTAGCTCCCGCGCCTTGACCACTGCCGGCACGTCGACCGCCGCCCTGGCCACCGCCGCCGCCACCGGGTCGACGCTGGGGAACAGTGCGGGGACGAATGCTGACGCTGCGGCCAGTGCGCAGATCGAGGCGACTCATCGAGCCGTTCTGAGATTCGGAATAGATTATGTTGTAGTCATTGGGATCAGCAGCCGAGTAAAAACCGTCGCCACCCCCGGTGCGAAACCAATCCGCGTTAGTGACACCGGCGCCGCTACGGGTTTGGCTGGGACCACCCCAGGACCCGTTGTCCTGCAATCCGCCGTAAACGTAGTAAGGCTTGCGCATATCCACCGCGATTGCATAGAACTGCGCGGCGGGGATCGTGTTGACGAACTCCCAGTTGTCGCCCTGATCGTAGCTGACATCGAGGCCGCCATCGTTTCCTATCATGAGGTGCTTGCCATTCTTTGGATCGACCCAGATTGCGTGATGATCGCTGTGCGCGATTCCCGGCTGCAGTGACTTGAATGTCTTACCGCCATCCGTCGATCTGCTGAAGTTCAGACCACCGACAAAAACGTTTTCCGCATTCGATGGATCAACGCGAATCTGGCTGTAATACATCGGGCGATTATTTTCGGTGCAGTTGTTCAGGTTGAAGCAACTCGCGACTACTTGCCACGTCTTGCCTTTATCATTAGACCGCCAAACCCCGTGCTTCTTCGGATCGGGCGTGGGCGAACCCGCCGGCGTTGCCCCCGGAGTGGGAGTGGGCGTTGGTGTGGGCGGCCCCGCTTGTTCTTCACCGCCGGTGCCCACCGTGGCGCCTACTTCAATCTGCGCGTAAAGCACGTTCGGATTTGACCGCGCGACATCGATTCCGATTCGGCCGAGCAGCCCTTCCGGAAAGCCGTTGCCCTGGATTCGCGTCCAGGTCTTGCCGGCGTCGGTGGTTTTCCAAACGCCTGAGCCGGGACCGCCGCCGTTAAAGCCCCACGAAGTTCTGCGACGCTGATACGAGGCGGCGTAAAGGGTCTTATTGTCCAACGGATCCATGACGAGGTCGGTAAAACCCGTGTCTTCGTCAATGAACTTCGCATTGCTCCAGGTCTTGCCGCCGTCAGTCGTCTTAAAGACGCCGCGCTCTTTATTTGGTCCAAACAGGTGCCCCAGCACCGCAACGTAAACCACGTTTGGATCTTTGGGATCGATGACGATGCGCGCAATCGCCTGCGAATCCTCGAGACCCATTCTGGTAAAAGTCATGCCGGCGTCCGTCGATTTGTAAATGCCGTCGCCAAAACTTGAACTTTGCCGATTGTTTGCTTCACCGGTGCCAACCCAAACGATGTCAGGGTTCGAAGGAGCAATGGCAATGTCGCCGATCGAAGCAGTCGAATACGTGTCAAAGATTGGGTTGAAAGTTGTACCGTTGTTCGTCGTCTTCCAAACCCCACCGGTCGCAAATCCGACATAGCAGATATACGAGTTGCTATCGACGCAGGCGATGTCGTCGATGCGGCCACCCATGCTCGCGGGTCCGATACCGCGAAAGACAAATCGCTTCAGCATTGGATCACCAGACCAATTGATTGGGGTCGGTGTCGGACTAGGCGTGGGCGTAGCGGTACCCGTTCGTACGGGCGACGGCGTTTGCGTTGCGGCAGGCGTTTGCGAGGGGAGGGGCTTCTCAGCGCGAACCGCCATTGCCCCCAGCGTAATGATAACCAGGGCCAGTGCGCAGACCGCGGCCATCAGGCCGCCCAACTCACGAGCAGAACGACACGTGTCTCTCATTGGGGAATGTCCTTTCAATCCAAATTGTGGTTAGAAACTACGGGCAGCAAAATTTCCGAAGAATACTATTAAAAACCGTATGACGCGCGCATTCCGAACCTGGTTACACGCGTCTGCCAGTCGGAGGAGGAAACATTTAACTGATCGCACGGCCATAGTCAAATAGTTTTTAGTCGGGCCGTGCGCCAGTTTGGTTTCCGACGGGCTTTGGCCTGTCTGAACCTGGGCTACAAACTGAAGTTTGCCGCACCTCAATTGCAGACGGATCCTCTACATCGTTTGCTGGCACCGCTCGCCGGCACGGCCGGTGCATCTCGCGCGTCGTTTCATGGGCCGGCGTGGTGCCAGGCTAAATCGATCTTGGTTGGTCGCGTTCCGACAGTTGAGGCTCGCCGTTGAACGGATCCGTTATTACCTTAGCCGTGATCAACTTCCGCCGGTGTGGATTTGGCAAAGAATGCTTGACGATTTCAAGTTGCGTGTCTAGAATTCGAATGCTCAGCTCAGCTTTAATAGTTCCCCAAAATGCTACCGCGTACTCAACGTCAAAAAGAAGTCCTCGATTACCTCACGCGGTTTCTCGCGAAGAATGGGCACGAACCTTCGTATGCGCAAATAGCGCGTCACTTTGGGATTAGTTCAAAAGCGACAATCGCCAAGCACATCACCGCGTTGGAGAAGCGTGGTTTGATTAAGCGCGAGCACGGAACTGTCTTCACGATCGGGGTAAGCATCGAAGAAGCGCCGGCCGATGCTGTGTGCGAGGTGCGGCTGGTAGGAAGGATTGCCGCGGGCGCGCCCATCGACGCCGTTCAGGACATTGAAACCATTTGTGTACCGCGATTTCTCTTCGGCAGAGTAAGGCCCGAAAGAATCTACGCGTTGCGCGTCAAAGGCGATTCAATGATCGATGAACACATCTGCGACGGGGACATTGCGCTGATCGAAAGTCGCAATGACGCTCGCAACGGCGAGATCGTCGTAGCTTTGATCGATCGCGCGCGGGCCACGTTGAAACGACTGTACCGGTTCGGCGACGAAGTCGAACTTCGACCTTCCAACGCTACCCTACAACCAATTAAGGTTCACGCCTCCCGAGTCGAGATTCAAGGGATTTTTCGCGGCTTGATGCGTCCCAACGCCTAGCTGCTAACAAGCTAAACTAAACAAATAGAGAGTTTAAAGGTAGGGTGCGGCTGACGACCTGGAGCACGGTTGCGCCATTTCGACCGCGGACTTGTGCGCCTATAAAAGGGACAACTCTCGCTAATGCCTACTAGCGATTTCGTTTTTTCGAATGGTCGCCGACTACTTTGTCCGTATCACTTTCGAATTCAAATCGGCAATCTCGCGGGTCCTTGTCATCGCGAAGCCCAATAAAAACCGGATGACGCAAACGATGATCAGCGGTCCATTCTGAGAACTTCACTTCAGCGACCGGTGTGGGCTTGATCCATTGAACCGGCTCGTTGGTTTTCGGCGCGTCCAGAAACGGACTCTTATCGGCTTTGAGAGGTTGCATCAACTTGTAAATAGAAGCCAGCTTGCGTTCATTAAAGCCGCCGCCGACATGGGCCACGTAATGCAACCCGTCGTCTTGATAGAGGCCGCAGACCAGGGATCCGAAATACGATCGCGTGCCGCGTGGCTGCGTATACCCACCGACCACCACTTCAGAGCGCATGATCGTTTTCACCTTCAGCCAGTCGCTGCTCCGCTTTGGCAGATACTTGCTGGCCGCGCGTTTCGCGATCATTCCTTCGAGATGAAATTTTTCGATCTCGCGAAAGAAAGCCTCGCCGTCACCGGCGACGTGTTCTGATAGCTTAATGAAGTTCGTCGGGCGCAGAATTTCAGCCAGCTTGGCTTTGCGCTCGACCACCGGGCAGTTCCTCAGATCATTGCCGTCCGCGTATAGCAGATCGAAAACAAAATAGACGATCTGCCCTTTGCCGCTCAGCGCGTCAATCCCGCTCTTGCGACCGACACGCGGCTGTAGTAGTTGAAATCGCGGCATGCCGTGCTCGTCAAGCGCCACGATCTCGCCATCGAGAATGGCCTCTCTGGCCTCAATTTGTTTCGCGACCCGGTGAAGTTCAGGATACTGGGGCGTCATCTCAATCTGATTACGCGATACAAACCGGGCCTCACTGCCCTTAATAAAACAGATCGATCGAAAGCCGTCCCACTTCGTTTCAAAAATCCATTCCGGATCGGAAAATGGGTCGTCGACGAGCGTTGCCAGCATCGGATGAATCTCCGAGGGCATACGCGCGGCCCGGGCGGCAGAGCAGATAGTAATAGGCTTTTTCTTTGCTGATCTCTTTACGGCCATAGCTTTAGTGTACGAAGTCGCAGACACCTGCTAGTTGGTGCACTAATAGATTGGCGCAAGGTCATCGGTTGGCACCAGCTTTGTTAACGCACCGGTGTAAATCGTGATGGTTATGCTTAACTGCGTTCGATCAATCGTTGCACGAGAACCCCGGTGACCTGATCGGTTACCAATCTGGTGCTAGTCTAAGAGGCAGTAGTGACAATGAGCAAACCCTTCAAGCCGACAAAGCAGCAACTAATCGACGCTGCGGGCAAGACTTTGCCTGATGTTATCGCGGAAAACCTGCGCGTGCTTTTCTGCGGCATTAATCCAGGTCTCTACACCGCGGCAGTGGGCCATCACTTCGCGCGCCCCGGCAATCGCTTCTGGCCGGCGCTGCACAAATCCGGGTTTACGAATCGATTGCTGTCACCATTTGAAGAGCGCGAGTTGCTCGAGAGCGGCATCGGCATTAGCAACGTCGTGCCGCACGCAACAGCTTCTGCGGCCCAGTTGACCCGAGCAGATTTCATTGTGGGTGGCCTGACCTTGGCGGCGAAAGTGAAGCGGTACAGTCCTCAGGTCGTGGCGATTTTGGGAGTCGGCGCGTATCGCCAGGCCTTCGCAAGACCTAAGGCCCAGATTGGCAAGCAAGCTGAACGAATTCACGACGTGCCTGTCTGGGTTTTGCCCAACCCGAGTGGCCTCAACGCCAACTATCAGTTGGAGGATCTCACGCAGTTATTCAGAGAATTGCGTCGCGCACTTAAGAAGTAATTGCGGCAAAAGATTTGCTGGAACGTAGATTTATGATTAGAAAACTGAAATCAGGTAAATACCGCCTGTACTCGCGCAAGCAGGATCCGAAAACCGGGAAGCGAAGGAACCTCGGCACTTTCGATACGCGGGCGGCTGC
Source organism: Pyrinomonadaceae bacterium (assembly GCA_046262835.1). Classification (GTDB taxonomy): domain Bacteria; phylum Acidobacteriota; class Blastocatellia; order Pyrinomonadales; family Pyrinomonadaceae; genus UBA11740. The sequence continues at coordinate 28,873 of JBHELZ010000003.1, read as the reverse complement.
CGAGAAACACGAACGAGCGGTGCAGTATTTCAAGCGACACTAAGTGGCCCGCGCGCCGTCACAACAGATCACGAAGGGTCCTGGCGTTATAAATCGCGTGCGCTTCTGGATCGTTGTTGAAGTAAACGTAAACTTGCCTTGACTCCGCTCGCCACTTTGTAATGCGCCTCGCCCAGGATTCAAGGTGCGACCTGGAATACGAGCCGCCATATGTCGATTCGGTGCCGTGAAAGCGAACATAAACAAAATCCGCGGTGATCTCCTGCGGTGAATCATAGCCAGTCATGTGATACAAGCAGAGCGCAACGTTGTGCTTCTTAAGCAACTCAAAGACCTCATCAGTAAACCAGCTGTGTTCGCGGAACTCGAAAACGTACCGGAACTGCCCCGGTAACCGTTCGAGAAACGTGCCAAGGCGCTCAATATTAACGCCCCAGTGCGGAGGCAGTTGAAAAAGAATCGGTCCCAGCTTCTCTCCCAGTTTTTCCACGCGGGTGAAGAATTTCCTGGTCGAAGTCTTCGGCGCCTTTAACTTTTTCATATGGGTGATAAAGCGGCTGCCCTTAACCGCAAACAGGAAATCATCCGGCACCGTTTCGCGCCATGATTTGAAAGCCTTTATAGTCGGCAAATGATAAAAGCTGTTGTTGAGTTCGACCGTCTTAAAGTTTTGCGCATAGAAGTCGAGCATGTCAGCCGCGCGTATTTTCTCGGGATAGAAACGGCCGAGCCAGTGTTTGTAATTCCAACCTGAAGTACCGATGTGAATTCCTGGCGGCATTATTTGGTGTCTGAAGCCCCACCGTAAGGGAGGGCAACCTGGCGAGTGTAGCCTTTGCTCACGCGCGGGCTTCTGACACTGCAAATCGTGTGCTTAAATGTAGGCTCATCATGACTCATGACTGACTTTCTGTCGCATCTCAATGAACCGCAGCGCGAAGCGGTTACCTCGAGCGACGGTCCTTTACTGATTCTCGCAGGAGCCGGCTCAGGGAAAACTCGGGTGATTGCGCACCGCATCGCTTACTTGATCGCTGAGCGCAATGTCTGGCCGCGCAACATCCTGGCGGTGACCTTTACGAACAAAGCCGCCGAAGAAATGCGCCGCCGCGTGAGCAATCTGATTGAAGACCTGGAGATTGGGAGCGCGCCGTTAATCTCAACCTTTCACAGTTTGTGTGTGCGCGTTTTGCGTCGTGATATTGAGGCCTTAAACGCCGGGTATACCCGCTCGTTCACGATTTACGATCAGGACGACACCGTGCGGCTGACCCGCAATTGCATTCGCGATTTGGGCATGGATGATAAGCAGTTGACGCCGCGGTCGGTGCAATCGGCGATCAGCGCGGCCAAGAATCGCGGTGAGGATGCAGAAAGCTTTGCTGCACGCGCACACTTTGTCGACGAGCGCCGCGCGTCGATGGCGCGGGTTTTTCAGTTATATGAAGAGCGCCTTCACAAAAATAATGCGCTCGATTTTGACGACTTGCTGATCAAGACCGTGCGGCTTTTGCGCGACGTCCCCGAGGTGCGCGAGCGATACAACGATCGCTTTCGCTACCTGCTGGTGGACGAGTATCAGGACACAAATCAGTTGCAGTTTGCCTTGATTCGGCTGTTGACTGAGAAACAACAAAACATCTGCGTCGTCGGCGATCCGGATCAGTCAATTTATCGCTGGCGCGGGGCGGACATCACCAATATTCTCAAGTTCGAGGAACACTATCCCTCGGCGAAAGTAATCCGGCTGGAAGAAAATTACCGCTCCACGCAGAACATTCTCGACCTCGCCAGTGGGGTCATCAAACACAACATTGAGCGCAAGGAAAAGGCGCTGTGGACACAGAATCCGGCCGGCGAAAAGATTCGTTACTATCAGGCGCTGGACGCGGAATCCGAAGCCAGGTTTGTGGCGGGGAAGATACAAGAGCATTTGCGGGGTGATTTTGATCTGCGGGCCGCCGTTCTTTATCGGACTAACTCGCAATCACGCGTGTTCGAAGAGGCGATGCGTCGCGCGGGCCTCGCCTACAACATCGTCGGCGGTTTTTCTTTTTATGAGCGGATGGAAGTGCGCGACATTATCGCTTACTTGAAGCTGGCCATGAACCCGCACGATTCGATCGCTTTGCAGCGCGTCATCAACACGCCTCCCCGCGGCGTTGGTAAGATGACGCTCGACGAAATAGACAATCGCGTGCGGGAACTTGGCATTTCGCATTGGGATGCGATTTCAGACTTGATCGCGGAAGAGCGGCGACTTTCACCGCGCGCGGTTGCCGCGCTCGCGAATTTTCAGCGCATCGTTAACGGATTGGCTGTTAAGGTCGAGGAAATACTTTCCCCGAATACGGGTACAGCGAACCCTGATCAGGAAAATGAAGCACGAGTTGAGTCCTCGTCGCCTGTTTCTGATTTGGTAAAAGCCGCGATCCTCGACACGGGTTACGAAAATGCTTTGAAGTCGGAAAACAGCGAGGAGGCGGAAGGCCGACTTGAAAATCTGCAGGAGCTCGTTAACGCCGCCGTCGACTACGATGAACAGGGCGCGGAAGGTCTGCGCGACTTCATCGACCATTCCGCCCTGGTCGCCGATACCGACCAGTACAAAGCTGATGTGCCGGTGACGCTGATGACCGCTCACTCCGCTAAAGGGCTGGAGTTTCCGCTGGTGTTTCTCGTCGGTTTAGAAGATGGTTTGTTTCCGCATTCGCGGTCGTTAAGCGATGCTTCGGACATTGAGGAAGAGCGGCGCCTGGCCTACGTGGCAATGACTCGCGCCGAAAGGTACTTGTACGTAACTCATGCAGTGAAGCGGCGAGTTTATGGAGAGGAACTGGCGTCGGAGCCATCGCAATTCCTGAACGAGATGCCGCTCGATCTAATCGAGGACGTTTCTCGCGGGCGCTCCTGGTTGTCCTTCGCGCGCGGGTCGCAATCGCTGGGAGCTGGGTCAAATTCGGTCCGCTATGAATACGACAACGAATACGGCGGGGCGGGGGACGAATCCAGCATTGAGGAAACGTCACACAAACGGGAAAGCAACAAATATACCGGCAAGACTTATGACAGCGTCGAGTCGGTGGACGAATTTTTTCGCCGGCGCGGCGCCCGGATGGGCATGCCCCAGCGCTCGAGCCCCAAGTCCCGCGTCCCCAACTCCTCGCCCGACACACGCAGCCCAGCCTCGTCTTTTGGTCCCGGATCGTACGTTCGCCACTCCAAGTACGGCCGCGGGCTGGTACTTCGCCGAGAAGGCTCCGGCGAGCAAACCAAGGTCACAGTCAGCTTCCCCGGCTATGGCGCAAAGAAGCTAATCGAGAAATATGCCGCTTTGGAAAAGGACTGATTTGTTCGGAAAAATCGCCGATTGTGCCTTTGTTGCTTCGGATTGCCACTAATTGCCACGAAACGGTTACCGTGGCGGCTGGACAGGCTTCCAAGCCCCATGGTAGCCTTTTCGCCGTGTTACAGAGCGAACCCACAAGGTTCGCTTTTCTTTTGGGTCTTTTCATTTCATTTATCATTTATCAATGATACCCACCTGCCACAGCAGGTGTTACTGACCAGCGCTTTTCAGGGTCGCGCACACAAAAATACCGGGCTCCGGCCGGCAAACGCTTCAATCGTTCCGGAGAGCCGAGGGCGAGTCAACACATCGCCTGCAACCGCGCTAGCTGCCCCTGACAAGTTGTCTTAAAGCTTTTAGACAGGAGACCCGAACTGATGAAGAAATCTACGTTTCTTGGAAGCGCAGTAAGTGTGCTCCTTGTTTTCTGTGTATTTGCCTATCCCAGAACTTTAGCTCCGCAGCAAAACCCGAAGCCGAATCAGCAGGTGGCTCAGATGCCGGCACAAACTTCAGCGGAAACCGTCGCGACCAATGAGACAGCGGCCCCAAGCGCGGCGGCAGAGCGCCCGCGGGAAGTCAATCCGATTGCCACACTAGCCCTGGAAAAGAAAGCCGCGCTAAGCGAGACCTATACAGCGACCGCATACTGCCTTCATGGCCGCACAGCCACCGGCGTTACCGTCGCGCGAGGCATGATCGCCGCGGATCCCCGGGTGCTCCCGCTGGGCTCGCGCGTGCGCATCGAGGCCGGTTCTTACAGCGGTGAATACACCGTTACCGACACCGGGGGCGCGGTCAAAGGCCATCGAATTGATATTTGGACACCGACTGCGCGCGATGCGATGCGCTTCGGACGAAGACCGGTTAAGCTAACGGTGCTGGAATTAGGCGGCAAGCGAAGGAAAACTGCTACGACTCGGCTGCGCACCGTCACCTCTTCGGCCGCGTTAGAGACCACCAGGCAGAAGTAGTAACCGCCGATTCACTCCGCAAAATCCTTTTAATAGAACGCTCTCTACGATAGAATTCGGGTCGCCCGAATAACCTGCACGTTCATCCGAACGAGTGCTCATGAAAAGAGCATATCCCTTGCCGTAGTTATTTTTGCCGTGGTGATCACGGCTCGCGCACAGTCGGGCCGCAGAATCACGAACCCGCCGCCTCCACCCCCGCCGGTGGTCGAGACTCCGACCGAAGCGCCGCCCGAACGCATATCTTCCGCTATGGAAGAGGCTGGCATGTTGCCCGATCGCCTGCTGAATCGCGAACTAAAGTCACTGGACAAAGGCAGTTTTCACCTCTCTGATTTCAGCGGCAAAGTTATTGTGGTGAATCTTTGGGCGTCCTGGTGCGGTCCGTGCCGCGCCGAAGTTCCTGATTATGAAAAGGTGCGGAAAGAATACGCCGGACGACCCGTCGAGTTTATCGGGCTAACTACCGAGGATCCGCGCATAGCAACCGAGCGCGTAAAGCAGTTCGCGCGCGATTTCAACTTCGGGTTTCGCCTGGGTTGGGCGGACGCCGACACGGCTCGTACCCTAATGAACGGTCGTAATGTTATCCCGCAGACACTGATTATCGCTGGCGACGGCCACATCATCAGTCACTGGCGAGGCTACGCGCGCGGGCAAAGCCGTGACCACTTGCGCCAGGCCCTGGATCGGGCGCTGGCGGATACCACTGCAACTTTCCAAAACCTTCACTAGCAACCGCTCGGGTTGATCATTACCCAGCACTCCACGACGCGCCGCCGCGTTCATCTATCCAAACCTTTTCGTTAGCGGAAAAAGTTAAGGATTCAGCGTTGGCTGGTAGCGGCAGCTGGAAGCTGAACTTGTACGAGGATTTTACGCGCTGCCACTTTTTCGTTTTTCCGATTCAACAGTTAAGATGCTGTTTCATGTCACTTCCAGGTCAAGCGGCGAAGGGATGTGCTGATCCTCTGGTCGAAGTATGGCGTGGTTCGATTATCGAATCGCGGCACAGCGGTCATCTCATCGCAGTCGACGGAAACGGCACAACCATCTGCTCGTTGGGCGCGCCGGAAACGGTTACCTACCTTCGATCCTCAGGAAAGCCCCTGCAAGCCCTGCCCGTTGTGACATCGGGAGCCGCCGATCGCTTTGGGTTCAGTGAAAAGGAAGTCGCAATTTCCTGCGGATCGCACAACGGTGAGCCGATGCATGTTGAGACCGTGCGTTCCATGTTGCGAAAAATTGGCCTCGACGAAACCGCGTTGAAATGTGGAGTACATGAGCCTTATAGCGTTGAGGCAGCGCGCGAATTGATTCGTAAACAGGAACAACCGACTGCGATTCAGAACAACTGTTCGGGGAAGCACGCGGGGATGCTGGCTTTGGCGAAGCACCTTGGCGCGCCGGTTGAAACTTATTATGAACCCACGCACCCGGTGCAGCAGATGATTACGCAGACGATGTCGGATTTTTCCGGGGTCCCCAGCCGCGACATCGCGATTGGAATAGACGGATGCGGTGTGCCGGTGTTCGGAATTTCCGTTCACGCAATGGCGGTCATGTACGCGCGGTTGATCTCGCCTCCGGCAAACGCGGCGCGGCAAATCCGTGATGGATGTCAGCGAATCGTCAATGCGATGATCAGTTTCCCGGAGATGATTGGCGGGACAAAAGATCGTCTGGATACGGAATTGATACGGGCAGGTGCCGGGCGCTTAATTTCAAAAATTGGAGCGGAAGGGGTGTACACAGTTGGTGTATTACCGTCGTCCGACTGGCCGAATGGCTTTGGATTCGCGTTGAAGGTTGAAGATGGAGACGATCGCCGCGCCCGTCCTCCCGCAGTAATCGATGCGCTGCGTCAACTCGGCGTACTGTCGGCTCATCAACTGGAAATCTTGTCAGCTTATTCGCCCGCTGTGATTACAAATCGCCGCGGCGAACGGGTGGGCGAAGTGCGAGCCGCATTCACGCTTAAAATTGATAAATAGCTTAATGCCAATAATGCCAGACTCAAATCCAGCCTCTCTCACCTCACCTGTCCTTGGTCGCGATCAATACGGGAATGTCGACTACGATTCACTTCCTGAGGTGATCCAGTGGTTCCTTGATTACGATGAGCGGGTGGCAATCGTCAAGCACCCGAAGGTCGAAGAACTTTTTCAATGGAAACAGGAGCAGAGCCGTAAGGCCGGCGAGGACGTTTTCAACTTCAACCACGCCGAGGATCGTCTGGCAATCGGCATTCTGCAATCGATCGCTCACAATCCAACTGAACGCGACCTGCACTCCTGGATTTGCCAATTGCTCAACACTCTGGAACAGGCGTCAAAAACCACTGAACAGTTATCGACGTCGTATCACCTGAACATGAAGAGTGCAGAATCAGTGGTCGCGGAGTCCACCAAGATCCCAGCTGCCAAAACTCGACAAGGATTTTTAATCGACTGCTGGCTGGAAAGTCTCTGCACCGCTGAAATCCGGGTCCTCGGTTGGGTATATCGAGAATTTTACGGCCGGCCATTCCTGCCTACTAACTTCTAATCCGCGTTGGCGTTCGACCGCGCGAGCGGTTTTCATGCAAACGTTAAGTCGCGGTGTATTGAACAATTACGGAGATTGGCGGCGCTCCGGCCCGACCGGTGGTGGAACGTCAGCTGCACTTTTAGTTTTCTTCAAATTTGAACTGAAAATCGTGGGGCGATACGTTTCGCGATAGATGCGACCGCAGCTGACCAGTGCTGGCACAACCATTGCTAAGGCCAAACACGACAAGAAGGCAAGAAGGTAGTAACGGGGTCAGGCTCTTAGGCTGGAGTTGCAAGGCACTTTGGGGGAGGTGCTTTACAACTGAGCAGTGGCGGCTCTTTCGGGGGAACGGAGTTGCCGATAGCAGTCAAAGGGCAAAAAGGCAAGGCTGCTGATAAGCGGCTTGACGAGGCTAGGGGGAGCCTCTCAGGACTTATCAGCAGCCGCAAGCCTGTTAAGGGCCTATATCAGAAACCACCTGCAGCAGCGGGTGGTTTTTTATTTCACGCGTCGGCTAAGTTCCAACCTCAACCGATTCGCTTTCGCAGCCGGTTCTGACCTGCTAAACTCGCGATCCGCGTTCGTCTATTTCCGATTCACCATTTACTATTCACGATTAGTGTCCGCGTCTAACATTGAAACCATCGTCTCGCTCGCAAAACGTCGCGGGTTCGTTTATCCCTCATCGGAAATCTATGGGGGGCTCGGCAGCGCCTGGGACTACGGGCCGATGGGGATCGAACTCTGCAACAACGTGAAGCAGGCCTGGTGGCGTTGGATGGTTTACGAACGGGATGACATTGAAGGACTCGATTCATCCATCATTCTGAATCCGCTTGTTTGGAAGTATTCGGGTCACACGTCAACTTTCAACGATACACTGGTCGATTGCAGGGAATGCCAGAGCCGCTTGCGCGCGGACAAGCTTGAGGGATATTTTCCGGAGAATTACATCTCAGGCAGGACTTTATTTGATCCCGTTGCGCGGACTAGAGGCGGAAAAGTTCACTGTTCGAACTGCGGTTCAACGAATCTTACCGACCCACGGCCATTCAACTTAATGTTGACAACGCGGTTGGGAGCAACGGCCGGCATCGAGACAGACGAGGATGGAAACGTCTATGAAGAAGGCCTGGCTTATCTCCGTCCCGAAACCGCCCAGGGCATCTTCATAAACTTTCTCAACGTGCTGAATACCAGCCGGCGCAAGCTGCCTTTCGGCGTCGCGCAAATCGGAAAGTCATTTCGCAATGAAGTCACCCCGGGCAACTTCATCTTTCGCACGCGTGAGTTCGAGCAGATGGAGATGGAGTACTTCGTCAAACCCGGCGACGACGAACATACGCATCAGGAATGGATTGATGCCTGCCACCAGTGGTTTCAGACGATCGGCATTTCTAACGCGAACCTGCGGCTCTACGAACAGCCAAAAGAAGAACTGGCGCATTACGCCAAGCGCACGGTCGACATCCAATATCGCTTTTTCCCTGAGCGTGAAGAGGACGAGCGGCAATGGGACGAGTTGATGGGCATCGCTAATCGCACCGACTTCGATCTCAAAACGCACTCAAAGAAACCGGAAGACGCGGAAGGGAAGCGACTGAATCCTGATTCGACAGAAGACCTTTCCTATTTTGATGAACAGACCAAACAGCGTTTTTACCCGTATGTGATCGAGCCGGCCGCCGGCGTTAATCGCACTGTGCTGGCGCTTTTAATGGACGCCTATTCGGAAAAGACAAACGATAAAGGTGAGACGCGGGTCATCCTGAAACTTCATCATTCGATGGCGCCGATTAAAGTCGCAGTGCTGCCGCTGGCGAAAAACAAACCCGAGATCGTCGGCATGGCCAAAGCCATCAAACGCTCACTGCAACCGATCTTGCGCGCTGTTTATGATGACACCGGCGGCATTGGAAAGCTTTACGCTCGTCAGGATGAAATCGGCACGCCTTTCTGTGTCACTGTCGATCACCAGTCGCTGGAAGATGAAGCCGTCACCGTGCGCGATCGCGATACCTGGGAACAGGAGCGTGTGAAGATCGCAGATCTTTCCGAGCATCTTAGAACGCGTTTGGTTGGACCTCTGGCGGCGAATGACGTCCGCTAATGAAGCAGCGATGATGTCTGAACGATCTACAAACGAATCAAGCAGAAAGCAGGCAGCGGTTTCATTTTTGAAACATGCTTCTTCGGGCAAGCTTGACGAAGCCTACAGTTATGTCAGCCCGACTTTTCGGCATCACAACCCATACTTCAAAGGAGACGCTGAATCGCTCAAAGCCGGCATGGCCGAGGCGGCCGGGAAGTTTCCCGAGACTACGCTTGAGGTGCAACATACTTTCCAGAATGGTGACCTCGTGGCGATCCATTCGAGAGTCTCGCACGGACCCGATCAGGCAGACATTGCGGTCGTTCACATCTTTCGATTCGAGGGCGATCGAATCGCCGAACTCTGGGATGTAGGAATACAGGCGCCGGTAAATTCTCCGAACGAGAACGGAATGTTTTGACACCGCAGCTTGACGTTCCAGGTCCAGGGTATTCGGAATGCAAAATGTCAGCGCCTGCGCGCTGCGCCAAAGGCGCTATCGGCTTAATCTAATCAAGTGATAGTGCCTTGCTCCCTTTCTTAACACCAGCACCTGTCCCTCAATAAAATCAGAGGTCGCAAGAGATTTGCGAGCGTCATCCACCCGGCGATTGTTTACCGCAACACCCCCGCCTTGCACCAACCGCTTGGCTTCGCCTTTCGACGGCGCGAGTCCTGCAAGCACGAGCGCATCACCGAGTGTGAAGTTATCGCTCTCGATCTTCGACCCGTCTATTTCGGTCGATGGCACGTCGGAGAAAATGTCGACAATCTCGTCGACACTCAGTCCGCTGACTTCTTTGCCGAAAAGAACTTCAGAAGCACGCACAGCTTTTTCCAATTCTGTCTCGCCGTGGAGCATCGCCGTGACTTCACGGGCGAGGCGGCGCTGGGCTTCGCGCTTTTCCGGCGAACTCTTCACCATCTGTTCCAATTGATCGATTTCGTCGACGGACAGCCAGGTGAAGAACTTCAGGTATGTAATCACGTCGCGATCGTCAGTATTCAGCCAGAACTGGTAAAAGCGGTAAGGCGAAGTCAGCTGCCCATCCAGCCAGACGGCCCCTGCTTCAGTCTTGCCGAACTTTACTCCCGCTGAAGTGGTAACGAGGGGAAAGACCAGACCGTGCGTGCGCGCGCCGCGCAGCCGTCGTATCAGATCGATCCCCGCGACGATGTTGCCCCATTGATCGCTCCCGCCCATCTGCAACGTGCACTTGTATCGATCGTGGAGGACGAGATAATCGTAGGCCTGGAGCAATGGATAACTGAACTCGGTGAACGAGATCCCTTCGTCGGATTCGAGGCGGCGCTTAATCGCTTCCTTTCCGATCAAATTATTTACGGTGAAATATTTCCCGACATCACGCAGGAACTCCATCATCGTAATTGGTCCCAGCCAATCAGCATTGTTGACGATAAAAGCCGGATTATCTTTTGCGTCAAAATCGAGGAAGCGACTTAACTGCTCCTTGATACCAGCGAGGTTGGCTGCTACCTGCTCGCGAGTTAAAAGCTGGCGCTCTTTTGTCTTGCCACTGGGATCCCCGATCAATCCGGTGCCCCCGCCCGCAATCGCAATCGGCGCGTGGCCGAAGCGCTGCAAACGCGCCAAACCCATCACCGGGAGAAGCGAGCCCACGTGCAGACTCGCAGCCGACGGATCAAAACCGATGTAGGCCGTCAGCTTGTCTTTCGCGAGCACCTGGCGCAGGTCCGGCGTGGCTTCGTGCAGCATGCCGCGCCATTGGAATTCATCGAAGAGGTTCATGTGATCAAACGCCAATAATAACAAACTACAGAAGAACAGGCTTGCCAAGATTGCTCGAATAGAGTATTTCAACGACGAAATGAATCGGCGTGAATTCAATTTCGGACTGTTCGGAGCGGCGGGCGCGATGGCCTTTCGACCGGTGGGATTGCAGCAGCAACTGCGGGTCAATGGTGACCGCCTCAACGAACATCTCAAAGCCCTGTCCGAGTTTGGCAAGAACCCGCAAGGTGGTGTCAGCCGCGTGGCCTACAGTGAAGCCGATCGGCAAGGCCGCGAATACGTTCTGGGTCTGATGCGCGCGGCAAAGCTGGATGCTTCGATCGATGCGGCAGGTAATCTGATCGGCCGCCGTGCCGGCAGCGATAATAGTCTCAAACCAATTCTGTTCGGTTCGCACATCGATAGCGTTCCCGAGGGTGGGAACTTTGACGGAGACGTCGGCTCTTTAGGTGCAATCGAAGTCGCCCAGACGTTGGCTGAAAACAACATCACTACTCGACATCCGCTGGAAGTCATCATCTTTCAAAACGAAGAAGGCGGGCTGATTGGCAGTGAGGCTGTGGTTGGCCAGCTGAGTGAGAAGGAGTTAAGTCTGGTCAACAAAAGCGCCAAGACAGTTGGCGACGGGATCAAATTTATCGGGGGCAATGTGTCGCGGCTCCCGACGGTGAAGCGAGAGAAGGGAACCATCGCCGCTTATCTGGAATTGCACATTGAGCAGGGCGGCATGCTCGAAGCCGAAAAGATAGACATTGGGGTGGTCGAGGGTATCGTCGGCATTAACTGGTGGGATGTGACGATCGAAGGTTTTGCTAATCATGCGGGTACCACGGCCATGAATAATCGCCGGGACGCTTTGCTGGCCGCGGCGAAATTCATCGAAGCCGTGAATCGCGTGGTGACCAGCACGCCGGGCCGGCAGGTCGGTACCGTCGGCCGCATTCAGGCCTTTCCCGGGGCCCCGAATGTGATTCCCGGAAAAGTAATTTTAAGTTTGGAGCTGCGCGATCTCGAGGCCGCAAAGATTCAAATGCTTTATCAGAAGATTCGCGGGGAAGCTGATGAAATCGCGCAATCGAGCCGCGTCACGTTCGATTTCAAAGAGCTCAACACCAATATCCCGGCGCCCACTGACCCACGAATTCGCAACATCATCGATCAGTCAGCGAAGGCGTTGGGCCTGACGACCAAACAGCTGCCCAGCGGGGCGGGCCATGACGCGCAGGACATGGCCCGCATCGGACCGGTGGGCATGATTTTCATTCCCAGTATCGGCGGCATCAGTCACTCACCAAAGGAATTTTCGCGCGCGAAGGATATCGAAAATGGTGCGAATGTGTTGTTGGGGTCGGTGATGAAGGTGGATCGGGCGGTTCTGTAAACTGGTAATCGTGCGGCCGTCACGCAGCGCATGTCTTAACTCTAGGAGTCAGATGCAATAGCCGGGGTTACCTCGTAGTGCGCGACCCTGGGGCTATTGATCGGAGCGCCATCAGGGTGAGAACTCACGGCCAACCACACCAATCCTGATCCAGCATGGTCCACCAGTCGGTGCCGATGGGCTGCCCATCTGGAGGATCGTTTGGTTTGGTGAGATTCATCTTCTTCGGATCATCCTGAAAACGCTTGATCTGGTTCGCGGCATACATGAAAAAGGCCGTCTGTTCCATGCTACGCGATTGCGGGCGCTGATCATCGATAGAACGCTTCAACAGTTCCAGCCGGTACTCGGCGATGGCGCGCACCTGGTTAGACGCGCGCTCTCCGGCGGCTAAGGCCATAAGATCATTCAGAATTACCATGTTCACGACGTGTTGAATCTCGCCTTCGTAGCCCGACCGCATCGGAGCTTTCCAGGTGGCTTGAAGAATCTTGTCAAGCACTTCGTCGAGGCCCGGGTTGCGTGCGTCGCGCGCGTGAAACTCAACCAACCGCGCTGCCCGTTCCTGATTGAGCAGAAAGTCGGAGACATGATTGGCAAAAGCTTCGGCCGGCGCAAGCGCATCGAATGTCGGATAAGTGCGGATACGAAAAACTTCCCGCGTGCGGGCATAGCCCGGTGGTCGCGGCGGAATCAATTTCAAAAGCGACTCAGGCAGGGCCAAATTCTCAGGCTTCAAAGTATCGAGCACCGCATACAGAGCCCGTTTCTGTTCATCAGGCGCGATGATTTGCGGATTGCGATCACCCTTGCCGCGCAAACTGAAAGTGTAGTCTTCGCCCCCGACTAACTTCGCCGTCGCTTCGACCTGATAACGGTGATACATGTAGAGCGGCACGAGCACATCTTCCAGGGTGGCCATCGGCGCCCCCTCGCGAATGTTGGTTTCGCCAAAGCGATTCATCGCCGCGGCGCGCACCTTCATTACCTGAGCGAGACCATCGATCACATTCGCGCCGTTGTCCCAAAGATGTGTGTAGGAATTCGAGGCACTGGCCGGACGCGCGTCCTGATCAGTCAGATATCTCAACCCCCGGGCGAATGCGTCGCTAAGAATTTTGTCGAGTGCGGCGTGCTCATCAGTGCCGGCCGGAAAATCCTGATAACCGTAAGCGATGACTACCTTGTCCCATTCACCGATACCTTTTGCGTACGCGTCAGAAATATCGGGCACCCCATCAGCGCCCAACTTCACCAGAGGCGCGGGATAATCCATCACTGAAGCGCGACCTGTCGTACTGGCCGCAAAGTTATGTTGCAAGCCCAGCGTGTGACCAACCTCATGCGCGGCCAGCTGACGCAAACGGGCGAGCACGACCTGCTGCATGATCTTGTCGACTACTGATTTGTCTTTGCCGTACGGTGCGAGCAAGCCCTCGGCGATCAGAAAATCCTGCCGGTCGCGAAGGGAGCCAAGCGATACCCGGCCCTGAATGATCTCTCCCGTGCGCGGATCTGCAAGCGACGAACCGTATGACCATCCGCGCGTTGAGCGATGCACCCATTGAATGACGTTGTAACGGACATCCATTGGGTCGGCATCAGGCGGCATCACCTCGACCCGAAATGCGTTCTGGTAACCGGCGGCTTCAAACGCCTGGTTCCACCAACTGGCGCCCTCAACGAGCGCGGAACGTACGGGCTCAGGCGCGCCGCGGTCCACGTAATAAACGATCGGTGTGACGGGCTCGCTCATCGCGGCGGCCGGATCCTTTTTCTGCAGGCGATGGCGATCGATATAGCGTTTGACCACCGGTTCGCTGATCGGTGTGCCGAAATCCATGTATTGAATCCCAAAATACCCAGAGCGCGGATCGTTGACGCGCGGCTTGAAACCTGGCGGCGGCAGTTCGACAAACGAAACATGCTCGCGCACGGTAATCGCCTGGGCCACCGGAGTTACTGCGCGAACAAGTGGACCCGCTTCGCCTTCAGTTATAAAGGTGAGGGTAGTTTCCACTTCTGAGTTCTTCGGGAAGTTCTTTGTGTTGGCAAGATAGAAAGCGCAGCGGCCCGGATCAAGACGAAACTGACCTTGTTGATTGCGTTGCAGCGTACCGGGAATTCCGTGGACATCACGGAGATAAAAAGCAGTGGCATCCACCAGGGCGCGATTGCCGTCTTCGGCAGCCACTTCAAATCCCCACAGAACGGATTCAGCGAACGCATCTCTTACGGCACGCCGTTCATCAGCATTGTCGGTTTCAGCGCGAAAGCCCTGGTTCGACGCGATCAGCAAAACGCGCGGGCCAGTGCGCTCGAAACGAACGATGTGAGATTGGCCCAGCTGGCCTCGATCTAGTCCGATGTCATTCGATCCGATACCGGCCGGCAACGATTCAACGTATAGAAAGTCAGAATTCCATTTATCGATCTGCAGCCACAATTTCCCTGCTTTCGCGTCCCAATAGAAAGGAAAATAGCCCGGGAATTTCTGCATTCCGGCGGTTCTTTCCGCAATGGTTGCAGTTTTAGCATCAGATCCCGCACGCGGCTGGCCGAATGAATTAGCGCAGAGAAGCAGGCCTACCGACAGCAGGATTACCAGGCGACTCATAATGTTTCTCCTTCGGTGAAAGGGACGCGGACCCGCCCTGCGCCGGCGGCGCCTGTTCAAAGACTTCGGGGTTGAAACCGTATTGCCTCAGCGCCAGCGCCGCCGTCAAGCCGCCAATGCCACCGCCAATAATAGCGATTCGCATCAGTGTTATTGGCCGTCGGTTACTTGTCGTCCAACTTTCTTCCCGCGTTCAGATTGTCGAAGTTGAGAATTGTATTGAACACCAGTGAATAACTGCCGGCGGTTTGTCCGCGCCAGAACGGATTGAGCGAAAACAGAATGACGTGCCCCCGTTCGAGCGGCGAATCGATTACTGCCGCATGCTGCGCAATCTCGTCGCCGCCGTCTAGCAACCCCGAAACCAGCAGGTCGCGCGCGTCGCCCCAGCGCACGATTACTCTCGGCCTTTGCGCCGGTGGAATCAGGCCCACGAGATTGCGGCGCTGTTCTTCATTAATGGGCGCGGCTTCCCAAACCTCGCTGGCCGGCGGAGGATCGGGGATTTCTGCCGGCGGTCTGCCCTGGACGATGTCCGGATCATCGACGGTGCCGCGGCCGGTCATTCGTTGCGGAGCGCCGCCGCCGCCACGACGTCCTCCCCCGCCGCCGCCCGCGACGTTACTGATGTTGAAGATTGGTCCATTGAAACAGTAGACCGAAAGTGAATCGCCATAGCCGTACGCGATCGGACTGGTCGAGTCCACGAATTTCGTGCGCAGCACATCGCCAATCGCGCGCAGCCGCGTCGCCCGCTGAATTGAAACCCCGGGCGTGAAGCCCATCGTCACGGCAAAATCCGCCGACTCGTCAGAGCCGATGAAGACTCCGCCGTTCTTCACGAAATTTTGCAGGGCCATCACTCCGGTCCAGCCAAGGCCAGGACGAATATCGTCGGTCGAAGCAAACCCGCCGAGATTTGGCGTTAAATCAGTTTTCTTCCAGGGCAGAGGATTGCCGTACATCGGCCGACCCTGGACCACCGCGTTTGGATTACCGCCGCCGGGTCCGAAAACAATCACGTCGTACTTTTTGTTAAGGTCAACTTCCTTAGCGACATCCTGGGTGCTGATGTAGTCATAGGGAACGCCCATCTGATCGAAAGCGAGTCGCCACCATCCTTCGTCCTGCGTGCCCAACCACGTGTGCATGATCGCCACGCGCGCAGCTTTAACCGGATGGGCCTTTACTGCCGGCGGCGTCGCAACGGCGAAAGCTTGAATGCCCAGCTCTGCGGTGGCGCGGCCCACCTCATCCGCGGAAGCATTGCGAATGATGAACGAGCCGCGATTGAATTTTCGCCCCTCGGCTTCGAACGGGTCTTCTGCCGAGTCGAAAGACGCGCGCCGCAGACGATAACGCAGAGTGATCAGGTTGTTGTCCGCGTTATGATTGACGACGAAGGTCGAGCCCGTGCCGGTGACACCGCCGGGTGAACGCACCTCGCCGGTAACTCGGTCCATCGCTGCGGAAAGAACCTTGACATCGGTGACGCGGACGACTTGCACGTTTCCCAGTTCACCGAACGTCCAACCGGTGTCGTCGTACACACTCTGTTGCGGATCGCGTGGACTCCAATACTGATAATCAAGCAGCGCGTCGGCGATGCGGCTGTAGGGTTGGTCCATCCGCACGATGTAACTGCCGGCGGGAAAAGTGCGCTGCTCTGTTTCCGCAGATCTGGCCGGCGACGCAGCCGCGGCTGCATTGTTGTTTCCGTTGCGAGGCCCGCCTGCTCGCGGCGCGGCTTTCTTTTTCATCGTCACCGTAAACGGCGCGGTCGCGCGGTGAATCTCGCAAGCCTGGCCCTGGAGGACTCGCAGCAAGCTTGCCTGGTTGCCCGAACGCGGGTCGTCGCCGGGAAAAACGTAAGCGGCGGGTCCTTCGTTCTTCGGCTTTTCGATCGAGCGCTTCGACTTTAAATAAAAGTTCTTGAGAAACAACTTGCTGTTCTTATTGAAATAATCGAGGGAGATCAAGAGCGCCGTCTGCTCGTAATTGTTGTTGTTGCGCTGGGACCACTTTGCGCGCGGCAGCGGGGGGTTCTGTTTGTACCAGGTGCGCTGATATTCCTCCGGCGAAACTGTGCGGATCAGCGTGTCGGCTCCACCGTTGCCGAACGTTTCGTACAAACGGCTGATGCCGTTGTGCGTCGCCGCAATGAACATCAAATAGCCCGGGGACCACGTATCGAACGTTCCGTGAGTGAAGACACCGGGCATGCCGAACTTGGTCATCTCGGAGACGTTCTTCCACCCGATCAACTGCCATTCGTCCGTGAGGATCGGATCGACCCAGGCATTGTATGGGCCGTCACCGATGGTGTTGTCATAAAGATAGGGCACGGATTCATGCAGGTCGTGCAAGACCTGCGCTTTCCACCCCACATAGGTATTCAGGACGTTGCGGGTCAGCTTTAAGGACAAACCCATGGCATCGCGATTGTTGTCGTGGGCGACGTAGTGGCCCCAGTACAGCAGCGGCGGCCAGTTCTCGTTGGGATGGGCCAGGTGCCATTTGTAAATGTCGACCATGCGATCCCGGCCGTCGACTTCAACCACCGGCGTGATCAGCGTCACCATGTTGTCGCGGATTGATTTGATGTAAGGGCTGTCGTCAACAGCCAGCCGGTACGCGAGTTCCATCAAGGCGGTAGGCGCGCCCGTCTCGACTGAGTGAATTGTGCCGGTGATGTAGTAGATGGGGAACGATTGATCGACCAATCGGTCTGCTTCAGCATCGTCCATGTTAATCGTGCGCGGATCGGCGAGCTTCGCCAGTCGCGCGCGATTCTCGTCCAGTTTCGCGAGCAAAGACTCGGAAGCAACCGCGACGGCAATCATCTCGCGGCCTTCTTCCGTAGTGCCGATCGAAAACACTTTTACGCGCGGGCTGGCCTTCTCAAGCAGGCGCATGTACTTGTACACGTCTTCGGCATAAGGCAGCTTGCCCGGTGCGCCGGCCACGTCGCCGATCACGGATTGGGGGGTGGGCACATTTGGCGAGGCAGGCAGGTAATCAGTCAGCGGCGAATTGAAAAATTTTTCGGTAGTATACTCGGCGATCTTTTTCGAGTATTCCTGATCAATTGGCTGGTTCGTATCGCGGCTGTATCCGTTCTGTGCGTGTACCGACAAAGCCGTGGCGCTTAGCAAAAAAGCACCCGCGAAGAAGACACTGCTGATCCGGTTGAGATTCATATGGGCTCCTTGAATTTAATTGCGCGCAAGACCGATTCGACGAACTCACATCGATTCCGAAAAGAAGAAGATGCTTTTAAGCTAAACCGGAATGTAAAGTCAATGAGCTAGGGTTTGGTAGTCTGTGAAAATTGTGTTGCCGGGAATTAGCTGACTGCGAGAGGGTGGTCAGCATTGAATCCTCCCGAAATGAGCCCGCCCCGATGTGGCGAGGGGTGGGCTATAGCCACAACGTTTCCAGGCTTTAGCATGAGTGCACTGTTTTGTCATGTGAAGTTGGACGATTAGATTATCAAACGTTCCGGCCGCGCGTGATTGTAAACAGTCCGATTGGTAATTAGAATTAAGTTCTGCTTTCGCATTGAATCATGTCTCAGCAAACAAAAGATTTATCCGCAAGTTCGGCCCAACCACCTGAAGAATCAACCGCGCCCAATTTCAAACCCATCAGCAAAGCCGCGGGCGGCGCGAAGGCAGCCTGGGCAGCCGCACGGTTTGCCTGGGGCGAGATGGGCGTGGTGCGCGGCACGCGAACCCTCCTGCAAGTCAATCAAAAGCAGGGCATCGATTGTCCCGGCTGTGCCTGGCCTGAGCCGGACGGTGAGCGTTCGCATTTCGAATTCTGCGAAGAAGGCGCAAAGCACGTCGCTGACGAAGCCACCCGCAAGCGGGCCACGCCCGAATTCTTTGCAAAGTGGAGCCTGGCTGATCTCTCGCAGCAATCCGATCTGTGGCTGAATCAGCAGGGACGCATCACGCATCCGATGGTTTTGCGCGAAGGCAGCGCTCACTACCAGGCGATTAATTGGAACGACGCGTTTGCGCTCATTGCCGGCGAGTTGAATTCACTGCCGTCGCCCGATGAAGCAATCTTCTACACCTCCGGCCGCGCCAGCAACGAAGCGGCGTTTCTTTATCAACTGTTCGTAAGACAATTCGGAACCAACAACTTGCCTGACTGTTCAAACATGTGTCACGAATCAAGCGGCACGGGCATGAAAGAAACGCTGGGCTTCGGCAAAGGCACCGTCACGCTGAAAGATTTCGATCTCTGCGACGCCATTTTCGTAATTGGTCAGAATCCCGGGACCAATCATCCGCGCATGTTGACGACACTGCTGGAAGCGAAACGTCGCGGCTGCAAGATTGTGCATATCAACCCGCTGCCTGAAACGGGCACGACCCGATTCAAACATCCGCAGGAGTTTTGGACCTGGCCGGCGGGAGGAACCAGTCTGGCCGATCTTTTTCTCCAGGTGCGTATCAACGGCGATGTTGCGCTGTTGAAGGGATTGATGAAGGAAATACTGGACGCTGAAGAACGCCGGCCGGGTCAAATTCTCGATCGTGAGTTCATCGACCGTTACACAACCGGGTTCGAGGAATTCAAGGCCGCGCTCCAGCAAGCGCACCTGGGTGACATCCTGGATCAGTCCGGAATCAAGAAGACCCAAATCGAAGATGCGGCGCGCATCTTTATCGAATCGGAACGAACCATTTTTTGCTGGGCCATGGGACTAACACAACACAAGAATGCGGTCGCAAACATTCAGGAGGTTGTGAATCTGATGATGCTGCGCGGACAACTGGGTAAACCGGGCGCCGGTTTTTGTCCGGTGCGCGGCCACAGCAACGTTCAGGGCGATCGCACGATGGGAATCTGGGAGCAACCCTCCACTCAATTCCTCGACAGCCTGGAAAAGGAATTTGGGTTTAGGCCGCCGCGGCGTCATGGCTACGATACAGTCCAGGCCATCGAGGCGATGCACGAGGGAAAAGCGAGAGTTTTCTTTGCGCTGGGCGGGAACTTCCTTTCGGCAACTCCTGACACTGAGTACACAGCTGAGGCTTTACGCCGCTGTCGCTTAACCGCGCACGTCTCAACCAAACTTAACCGCGCGCACTTGATTACCGGCAAGCAGGCCTTAATCTTGCCGTGTCTCGGGCGCACTGAAGTGGACCAGCAAGCCAGTGGACCACAATTTCTGACAACCGAAAATTCGATGGCTGTGGTCGAAGCCTGGCAGGGAAAATTGACGCCGGCCTCAGATCAATTGATGAGCGAGCCGGGAATCATCGGGGGATTGGCGAAGGCTGTTTTCAAAAATCGCACAACTATTGACTGGGACAGTTTTGTCTCGGACTACGATCTCATTCGCAGTTGCATCGAACGCGTTGTACCCGACTTTCAAAATTACAATGCGCGCGTCCGGCAGCCCGGTGGGTTTTATCTTCCGAATCCCATTCGCGATCGTAAATTCAAGACTGAGGACGGGCTGGCACACTTTACTGTGCACCCCTTGCCGCGAATCGATCTACAGCCGGGAGAATTCCTGATGATGACCATGCGCAGTCATGATCAATTCAATACGACAATCTACGGACTGGACGATCGCTATCGGGGAGTGCGCAACGGCCGGCGCGTCGTTTTTCTGAATCCCGAGGACATTCAGTTGGGCGGCTTTGCAGCAGGCGCACCTGTGAATTTGATTAGCAATTATGAAGGCGAGGAGCGGGTGGCGCGGAGTTTTACGATTGTGCCCTACAGCATCCCACGCCGTTGTGCGGCGACGTATTTTCCGGAAACGAATGTGCTGGTGCCGCTCAAATATTTTGCCGACAAGAGTCACACCCCGGCGTCGAAATCAGTGGTTATAAGTATTCGGCGAGCAGACCCGCCCGTTTAGAGGAGTCGCTGTTTTGCGCCCTACAGCGCGCAAAGCCGTGGTCTCGGTGCGACTTTGGGCTTTGCGCGGCGAGGCCTCGGAGGGAGTCGTAGCCTCCAATTGGTATCATCGGCGTGACGACCAGGCAAAGCTTGTCGCCGCGTCCTCAGGCGAGCGCAAGAACAATGGGCACTGCAAAGTTAAGGAATTGGGGTCCCGGCAAGGCGACTCGATTTCAAAAATCAGCGACTATTGAACAATGACCGTCTCCAAAACCGAACTTTACGATCAACTAGGCTCGCAGCTCAGCAGTCTGCTGAACGGGGAGCGAGATCTGATTGCAAACGCCGCGAATTTTTCATCGCTGATCTTTCATTCTTTGCCCGATTTGAATTGGGCCGGCTTCTATTTTGTTAAGGAAGAAGAGCTCGTGCTGGGCCCATTTCAAGGGAACCCGGCGTGCGTTCGCATGCCGATTGGTCAGGGCGTTTGCGGCGCCGCGGCTTCCAGGCGCGAGACCGTTATTGTGCCGAACGTCCACGAATTTCCCGGTCACATCGCTTGCGACAGCGCGTCGAATTCCGAGATTGTAGTACCTTTAATGAAGGGTGAACGATTAATTGGGGTGCTCGATCTTGACAGCCCCGTTTCCTCGCGATTCGATCGAGACGATGCGGCAGGACTTGAACGCCTGATCAGTATTCTAATGTCATCGGTAAGTTCATGAGCCAGCGTCCTATCATCGTCGCCGTTAGCGGATTGTCGTCAAACACCGGCAAGACGACGCTCGCGTGCGAATTGATCCAACGCTTGCCAGGTTGGGAAGCTATTAAATTGACGCGCGGACATTACCGCTCGTGCGGAAAGGATCCAAGCGGCTGTTGCGTCAGCGACCTGCTGTCCGATGAACCCTTGATACGCTCCGGGCGGGAAGCAAATTACGAGAGAGGAAAAGACACCGGGCGCTTTTGGGAGGCCGGCGCCGCGAATGTGCATTGGGTGATTGTAGGCGAAGAGCAGGTTGAAGCAGGGATTACGCGCGCCCTGTCGCGAGTAAAATCCGCCGGCGTGATCGTTGAAGGCAACAGCTTTCTTGACTACATCAAAGCGGACTTTGCCATTACGTGCGCGCGCGCCGGAGAGAACAAGATGAAGACCTCAGGCCGCCGAACGCTGGCCAGGGCAAATGCCCTTTTTCTCTCGACGATCGATGATTCAGATCGGCTGACGGCAATTGAGGCATTCGAGAATTGGCGCGCGGGTTTGGCGATTGAATTGAATACCGACGGCCTGGCAATCTTTACCGGAGCTGATATTTCGAAGCTGCTCGAGCATATGCGTGAACGGCTCAGGACAGGCTCGCGCCGGATGCCGTCCTCTCCCGGTGCCGTAACGAGTTGCGAGGTTATTATTAATCGTCCGCTCACGAGCTGCACATGATCACTATTCGCAAATCAGAAGATCGCGGCCACTTTGATTTCGGGTGGCTCAATACCTATCACACCTTCTCGTTCGATCAGTATTTCGATCCTGCGCACTCCCATTTTCGCAGTTTGCGTGTCATCAATGAAGATCGGGTCGCCGCCGGCAGAGGGTTTCCCACGCATTCGCATCGGGACATGGAGATCATCACTTACATCCTGTCAGGTTCGCTTGAACATCGCGACAGCATGGCTAACGGATCAGTCATCAGCCCGGGCGACGTTCAGCGCATGAGCGCGGGCACCGGCGTATCACATAGCGAATTCAACCCCTCGCAAACTGAAGCCTGCCATCTTTTGCAAATTTGGATTATCCCGAGCGCGCGGAACCTTACTCCGAGCTATGAACAAAAGTTCTTTGGCGAAGACGAAAGAAGTGGAAAGCTGTGTTTGATTGCATCAGATGACGGCCGCGACGGAGCCGTTACTATTCATCAGGACGCGCGCGTTTACGCCTCGTTGCTGGAAGCCGGGGAGTCGCTTGCTTATCCACTGGATGAGACTCGGAATGGCTGGCTGCAAATAGCGCGCGGCAGCATCACTCTGAATGATCTGAATTTGAGTCAGGGCGATGGCGCCGCTATTAGCGGTGAGAACCAGTTAGCGATTACCGCGGTCGAGCGGTGCGAATTTCTGCTTTTTGATCTGTCCTGAAAAATTATTCTTCCTGGCGATTGATGGTGGGGACGGGCGTTTGAATCTCACGCAGCTCGCCGACAATCTCTTCAATTCTTTTGGCCTGGCTCTCGATGGTCGAGGCTCGCCGTCGCAATGTCTCGTTCAAGTCCTCTTCACGCAAAAGGAGTTGCACCTGTCCCAACAAAGCGGCCAGTGGATTGTTAATTTCGTGGCGGACGCGGGCGACCAGCATGGCTGCATCGGCTAATTTGTTCTCGTATTCGGCAACCAGCGCGCCCAGGGCCGTTAGTTCGTTTGTGTCTGCGGACCTTTTTGATTCAGTCATCGGTTTCGGGTGTTTTTGAAATTAACAATGCGCGAACGTGAAGAAGCGGCGGGTGGGAAGGCTGCCGGGCGCGGCTATTTTGCGTTGATGACGAACCTGAGCGCAAGTAGTTTTTTTAATTGCGTAATATTTGTAGCATTAACGCCGTCAAGGATTGGTTGGTGCCCTGACGCAATGTTGCAGCGGGCACCATCGCGGCGCGTTTTGAAATGGCACTACCGTTTTTTAGGCGCGGTTGACTTGAATGTCAGACTTCCGTAAATTCGATTTCGCTGCTGGGAGGTCGTCCAATGGTAGGACTCCAGACTCTGGATCTGGCTATCGGGGTTCGAGTCCCTGCCTCCCAGCCAAATAGATCCAACGAGTTACGGGCGACCCAGGTTCTGAGTCGCCCGTTTTGTCTGCCTATGGTGTGCCAGTCGTTGCTGATTGTGCTTATTCTGTTCCCGCTCTTGCGAACAAGCATCTCTCTAGTTTGTCCGATGCGTTTTTCTCATATGGGCAGCAATGCAAATAGGTATCCATCGTAGAGTGATCGCCCCCGCGCTCCCGCAGCAAGTAGCCCGACTTTTCAAAACCGAACGGTTACCGGCTTCCGTTGAGTCCGCTAAGTTTACAGCAGGAAATCAACCTGCCAGGGCTTGCAGCTTTTGTTGGGCTTCCCGCAGATCTTTCAGACCGTCCAGGCTGATTTCATTTGATGCTTTAAGTTTGGAAAGAATCTCAACCGTCTCTTGATACTGATGGCGAGCTTCCGTTTGTTCCTGCGGACTGGCGGCATAGAGGTTTCCTCGAATAAGGCAAAGCCTCGCGACTTGTCCGTCCACCTCAACTTGTTGTTGTGGTTCTGTCGCGGCGACCTCTCTCCAGAGCTTTTCCGCCTGGCCATAGCGGGCCAGCGCTTCATCGCTCCGGCCAAAGACCTCATAAACTTCTCCGCATGATCTGAGAAAGATTGCCCTGTGTGTCGCGAGAGCCGCTGCTGTTTGACCAAAATCGTTTATCTGGTTGTTAAGAGCGATGGCGTCGTGCAGCATTTGCGTCGCCTCGTCGACATGGCCGATGCGGAATAAGCATTGCGCCACGCGAAGCATATAGCGCGGCTCAGCTGACATCATTTGCGCGTCCGTAAGTTTTGCGCTTGCGTCCGTCACCACGCGCAAGCAAGTTCGGAAGTGCTCCAGGGCTGCTTGATAATCACCTTGATCGTATCGAGTATCCGCAATTTCGCGGTTGGCGACGGCGAGACGAATCCAAGCCGTCCGGTAGTCAGGGTGGTCGGCAACCAGGGCTTCGGCGACCGCCAGGGCACGCTTATAGAAGTCTTCGGCTTTTTGCAGATCCTTAAAGTCCTCTGCATAAGTCGAGCCTAAATTCATATAAGCGAGGGACAATAGATCACGCTCGTGATTTGACGCCTGACTCTTGTCGAGTAGTTGAACCTCTCGCTCTCGAGTCTGCAAGATAAGACGACTGTAATTCGCCGCGTCGTCAGGGCGTTCGTACAAGGTAAAGATATATTTGAGCGTGGCATAAGCACTGGCGAGTTCGGCATAGTTCTCGCCATCACCCGGCGCCGCCTTGGCGAGTTCTTCCCACAGGCGCGCTCTCTCCTGGTTAAGCTTCAATTTTTCGGAAGGCTCCTTTTCGCAAAAAAAGTCGTACTCCTCCAGGTTCCTCGCGAGCAGTCTTTTTGCTTCAAGATCCCTCGGATAGTCGGCCACCAGGTGACGCGAGATTTCCAGTCCGCGCAGTATCGGGACGCGAATCTCGTCGAGTTTGCGGTTTTCATATCCATACTGTTTGGCCAGCAGTACATAGGCCTCGGACAACTGTTTCAAAACGGCCGGGTCATTCGTCTCGCGCGCCAGACCGTTGAGATATTCGATGGAAATTTTATAGAGTTTTTCCCGGGAAGGATCTGAACCAGGTAGAACTCCAACCTGATCCTGCAGGTCTTTCAGCAGGGTATTGGTCAACCGGCGCACTTCGTTCGACCGCCGGTCCGCACGCGCAGATTGCTGCCGGGCGACAACGGCTTGCCAGACGGCAATTGAGAGTCCGACCAGAATCGCCAGAAACGCGATGGTTGCAAATACGGTCGCCGTACGATTGCGCTCGATAAACTTTGAGGTGCGATAGGCAAACGTGGCGGGACGCGCGGCGACCGGCAGTCCGTCAAGATGCCGCCTTAGGTCTTCGGCAAACTGCAGCACTGAACTGTAACGACGCTCCGGTTCCTTGCGCAGCGCCATGAGCACAATGTTATCCAAATCGCCCAGGAGTTTGCGTTGCAAACGCGCCGGTTTCTCTGAACGCATTTCGGCCACCGTGTCGGGTGACAGAACCCGTCTGGTAGCGCCCTCCGTCATCGCGATTTCCTCTCGCGTCAAGGCGGCGGTCGAGGGCGCCGGCGGTTGTCGTTCCGAGATGACCTGCAGCACCTCACCGGCCGCACCAGTCTTAAAACGAAATGGGTGATGACCGGAAAGCAATTCGTAGAGCAACACTCCGAGCGAGTAGACATCGCTGGCCGTGGTGATTTTGTCGCCGCGAATCTGTTCAGGTGATGCGTACTCCGGCGTTAGCAGGTTTGCTCCGGTCGCCGTCTGTTCCATTGTGACGCCGAACCAGTCAGGAGAGAGCAGTTTGGCGATTCCAAAGTCGAGCAGCTTCGGCTCGCCGTCCGGCCCGATCAGAATGTTTGAAGGCTTAATGTCGCGATGGACCACGAGATTCTGGTGGGCGTAGGCGACCGCCGCGCAGACTTTGCGAAACAACACCAGACGTTCATTGATGGTCAGTCGTTTCTGATCGCAATACTCGGTGATGGTTTCGCCTTCGACATACTCCATCGCGATAAACGGCAAGCCATCGGTTGTGCCACCGTCAAGCAACCGGGCGATGTTCGGGTGATTGAGCGAGGCTAAGACGTCTCGCTCCTGCACGAAACGGCGGACGATTGCGTCGGTGTCCATGCCGCGCTTGATAATCTTGAGCGCGACTTGTTGATGAAAACCTTCACGCGACGCCAGATAGACCGCGCCCATTCCGCCGCGACCGATCTCCCGTACTACGCGATAGGGTCCGATCATCGTTCCCGGTGGAATTTCGTTTGCAACCAGGACGCGCGCACCGTCGGCGAAAACATCTGACTTGAGGAAGCCGCGGCTGTCGGCCTGGCGAGCAGCCAGCAAAATTGCTTCGGCCTCGCGCTGTAACTGTTCGTCCCCGCTGCAGGCTTGCTGTAAAAGCTCGTCCTCGCGCTCCGGCCCGACCTCGAGTGCGGCAGCGAAAATTTCATTCAGTCGTTGCCACTGGCCCGAGTTTGTAGCTTGCGGTTTCTCGTTCATTGTCTTTCAGTCAGATTCTTGTAAAGCCAGCCTCGGGCGAAGGCCCATTCCCGTTCAACGGTGGCGGTTGAGATTTTAGTCACTTCCGCGATTTCATCAATCGTCAGGCCGCCAAAGAACTTTAGCTCGACGATCTCGCTCTTCAGTTTGTCGATCTTCTCCAGGCGTAGCAGGACTTCATCCAGAGCCAGCAAGTCCACCACATTTTCGTCGAAGCCCAGCGCTACTTCGTCGAGGGATACCCTTTCCATTTCGCCACCGCGTTTTTGGGCGCGCTTTGATTCGGCGTGGTTGACCAGAATCCGCCGCATCATGCTGGCCGCGAGTCCAAAGAATTGGGCCCGGTTGCGCCAGTCAACGCGCTGCTGGTTTATCAGCCGAAGATAAGCTTCATGGACCAGACCCGTGGGCTGCAGCGTGTGATCCGATCGTTCCTGCCGCAAATAACTCCGGGCGATGACACGGAGCTCGTCATAGACCAGGGGCAGCAAGGCGTCCAGAGCTGCGCGATCGCCCTGGCCGCAGGATATCAGCATCTGCGTCACATCGCCCATGCCCAGTGCCCGTCCTTCCGGCCGTTCATTATCACTTGGCTACCGGAAAAGGGGAAAGAATTTTTAACAGGAGTGATGGAGGTTGCCGGGTTTTCCGGCGTGAATAGGTAGGAGCAGGAAAACGTGCGGTCAATAGCACTCGAGCGCACGCAATACTTAAGGGTCGCAGCGCGGCGAAGTGGAGCATGCCTGTAACCGCCAACGCGTTGGCATATAAGACCTATCACGCCCCAACCAGGTGAATTGCTATGTTTCATTCTAACCTTCTTGTGTTACAGCGGCGAACAATTTGGATCTTCACTTTTTCGTTCGCTTTGTTCTCTTTGCTCGTTTTCTGGGGACCAAAAGGCTCTGCGGAGAAGAGTGCAAGCAAAGACGCTAAATTGGGAAGCATTTCGTCAGCAACGAATATCCCGTCTCTGCGACGCGGCGCACGTCTGTCCCGGTCCGCAGAAATTCTTTTTTCGGCGGCAGGCAGACTCGAACGGGGAAATCTGCTGCTACCGCTGGCATCCACGATTACAGTCAATTCAACTGCACAGAGTCCGGGAATTGCGGGTGATTGTACGCTGGGCGAGGCAATTCGGGCGATTAACACTCACTCGGCGGTTGATGGCTGCAGTGCCAATGCGGGGACGAGTACGATCATTCTTCCGGCTGGAACTTATAGGCTCACCGCGGCTGACAGTTTGCCTTCCACCGGGTTACCTAATATCACCAGCAACGTAACCATCCAGGGCGACGGCGCGGCTACCACGATAATCGAGCGCGACCCGAATGCCGCGGCACTATTTCGCTTGATGGCCGTTAGCAATTCGGGAAGCCTGGTGCTTAACGATGTGACGCTGCGCGGTGGAAGATCAGACGACCTTGGCGGAGCGGTGGTGGCGGACGGGCCGACCACGCTCAATAACGTGGTCTGCAACGACAACACTGCCCCAAACGGCGGCGGCGCCATTGAAGGCGGCAATTCATTTGGAATCATCATCAACAACTGCACCTTCGAAAACAATCGGGCCACCAACTCGTTCGGCGGGGCCATCTACGCACCGTTTGTCACCGTTAATGGGAGTATGTTTACGGGCAACCAGGCCGCCACCCATGGCGGGGCAATCTTTTACAATCAAGGCGCCGGAGCTCGATTTAACATCACCGACAGCACCTTCATCAACAACAAGGCGATGAATGGCAACGGCGGTGCGCTTTACGCTTCAGGCTATAGTTTCGTTTCGGGGTCACTCTTCGACGGGAACGTGTCAGGATCCGAGGGAGGGGCGATTTGGTCAGCCTTATACCTCAACATCAGTGACAGCGTTGTCATAAATAATCACGCGAACGCAGACGGCGGGATTACTCGCAATGAAGTTGGCACCTCTCTAGGTGGAGGATTTGAATCGCTTTTCGTCAACCGGTGCAACATCTCAAATAACACTTCGAACCATACCGCAGGTGGTGTCTATGTCCAGGGCGGTAGCGGAAATATCTCCAACAGCACAATCTCGGGAAACATGGCTGGTAGTGAAGGTGGCGGTATATTTGCTTTCAACGCATTGGTCAACTTAACTAACGACACTTTTGATGGAAACACAGCAACGCAAGGTGGGGGCATTCTTTATCAAGATCTTACAGGCGTTAAACCACTAACTCTTAACAATGTTACTGTTTCCGCTAACCGTGCAACAAACTACGGGGGCGGAATATTCCGCAGCGGCGGTACCATCAATCTAAAAAACACGATTGTCGCGCTGAACCTGGCTGACTCTGGATTCGCGCCAGACCTTTACGAATCCGCTCCAGGAATAATTTCTTTGGGCTACAACTTGATCGGGATCAAGGAGCCTTCGACCTTTACCAACGCGACAGGTGATCAGACAGGAACTGGGGCGGCGCAGCTCAATCCGTTGCTCGGGGCGCTACAGGACAATGGTGGATCTAC
>JBHELZ010000002.1:0-193089 GCA_046262835.1 Pyrinomonadaceae bacterium | reverse complement strand
GGTCAACGCCAAGTCCACTGCCAAGCCGGCCAAGGCCGACATTCTGGCGCAGGTGAATTTGGAAGGTGGCGGTAACACCGACGCCAATCGGCGCGCGCGATCGCCGATGCCGGTGCCTTTGATTCCGCCGAAGGGGATGTGGGCTTCGCCGCCCGTCGTCGGCGAGTTGATATGCGTCATCCCCGTTTCAATTTCATCGACGAACCGGAAGATGCGGGCCGCGTCGTTCGTAAAGATCGAAGAGGACAAGCCGAATTCAGTGTCGTTCGCAACCTGCATGGCCTGGTCAAAGTCTTTAACGCGCATCACGGACAGTACCGGCCCAAAGATTTCTTCACGGGCGATCCGCATGTCCGGCGTGACGTGATCGAAAACGGTCGGCCGCACGAAATACCCCTTGTCGAGACCGTTCCCCGTGGCGCGTTCGCCGCCGCAAACGAGAGTTGCTCCGTCTTCACGGCCAATGTTCAAATACTCGAGTACCGTTTTGAATTGACCCTCATCGACGCTCGGACCCATTTCCGTTTCCGGATCCATGCCGTCGCCGATACGCATCGACTGCGCGCGTTTCGATATGCGTTCGACGAATTCGTCGGCGATCTTGTCAACCACGACGGCTCGGCTGGTGGCGGTGCATCGTTGGCCCGACGATCCGAACGCGCCTTGTGCTGTGTTCTCGACGGCCAGGTCCATGTCGCAGTCTTCGAGAACGACAACCGGATTCTTGCCGCCCATCTCGCATTGACACTTGCCGCCGCGCCGCGAGACCTGTTCGTAAAGTCGAATGCCGACGCCGTTTGATCCGGTGAACGAGACTGCCTTGACTGCCGGATGGTTGATGATTTCGTCACCTGCGTCCGAGCCCGATCCCAGGATTAAATTCAACACGCCTGCGGGAATGCCGGCTTCTTCGAATATCTCGACGATGCGCACGGCCGTGGCCGGCGTCAGAGTCGCTGGTTTGAAAACTACCGTGTTTCCCGCGACCAAAGCCGGCGCGATCTTCCAGGTGGGAATCGCCACCGGAAAATTCCAGGGCGTGACGCAGGCAACCACGCCGAGCGGTTGCTTGATTGTGTAAACGAAATTCGAAGGCAGTTCAGAAAAAATTGTTTCGCCGTTCATTCGCCGCGATTCACCGGCGCAGAACTCAGCCACGTTGATCGAGCGCTGCAACTCGCCGCGTGATTCGGAAAGGGTCTTGCCCTCTTCACGCGTCAAAATCGTAGCCAACTCTTCTTTTGCGGCTTCCATCAGGCGCGCCGCCCTGGCAACAATCTTTCCGCGCGCCGGAGGCGGCGTGCGCCGCCACTTATGAAATGCTTCGCTCGCCGCGTCGACTGCGGCGCGAGCTTCTTCGCGGGTTGCTTGTCGATTCATGCCGATCACTTCGGCGGTGTTAGAGGGGTTGATATTGTTGACGGTCTTTTCCGACGTTGATTCGATCCATTTACCGCCGATAAAATTTCGATAAGTATTCATAGGAGTGTATTTATTGAGTGGCGCCAGAATATAACATGAATGCGGAATGATAATCAGGTTGTGAGAATGGTCGCGATTTTTGGACTGCGCTGACTCGTCATCGCTTTGGTATTGCGGCCACAGGTCGGAGCGACGAGCCGCGGCCTATGAAAGCGGTAACAAGTTACCGCAGTCCAAAAAATCAGTCGCGACGTTTCTTTCATTTTAACTTTGGTGTCGGCGGGGTTGTGGCCTTCTTCTTCCCAAATTCGAATCGCCGTCCTACGATCATCTTCAGAAGCAGATGATCAGTACTGCGGGTCATCCCGATCCCAACACCAAAGTTGAATTCCCACCTGGACGACACGTTTAGATCGATTGCCGGAAAAATTTGATGTTGCTGTTCGCGTTTGGGGTCGAAGCCGCTTAGTGGACCAAGCGCCCCATAGTATTCGAGGCCGGCGTCGACCTTCTTTGTTATCGAGTACGCAACTTTGAAATTCGGCGAGAACCCAAACCCTTGCTTTTTCCCTGGTCCCGTCAATGCGCGTTCCAGTGCGGGATTAAACGAAAGATACCAGCGGCCGAGATCCTTATCTATGATCGGGCGAATCTCCCAGCTCCAGGTATCTTCTGAAAACTTGCGCCGCACGAACCCGATTTCCTGTGAAAGACTAAAGCCCACGGGCCAATGCCATTTTGGCGGTACGCGAAGGCGGGGCCGGATGTGTGAGCCCACATAATCCCATCCGCTGCCGTTGCGGGCGCTGGTGAAAATATAGAAACCGGTCTCGAACCAGTCATTAAAGCCGTGGGTGACCTCGATAGTCTCATGCCACGCATGGTCTGTGGGCAACGTGCCATCACTAGTGTTCTTTGCGCCCTTCGCAGTGAAGTTGTTATGCAGTTCGATCATTGTTACGCCGCGGGGAATAGTTTCAGAGCCGTAAACCTGGATTTCGTAGTTGTTCTGGGCGCAGGTCGAGCTGCCCGACAGGCAGATGTAAAGGAGAGCGAGCACTAGCAGGAGAATAGTTCGCGGTTTCGATGTGATGGCCATCATGAGCGTGCGGTTTTTGGGCGGGCGCATTCTACAACAAAACTCACGTGACCCCAGACGGAAACGACCACGGCGCTTGTCGCGCTTCGCTTGGCAGCGCTCTCCAAATTACAATGCTTCGAGTCATGATCCGCGAAGCTCGTAACATTAGCGATTTGCTGAAAGATCGAGTGGCCCGCACACCCGATAAGATATTTCTTCTATCGGGAGCTGACGGCCGGCGATTCACTTACGCAGAATTTTCTGCGGCGGTTGCGCGGGCAGCCTCAATGTTGGCGGCACACGGCATAACCAAAGGCGATGTTGTCAGTATGCTGATGCCGAACAGCGCTGAATACATTATTGGTTATTTCGCGTGCTGGCACC
The DNA here is from genome assembly GCA_046262835.1 of Pyrinomonadaceae bacterium. GTDB lineage: Bacteria > Acidobacteriota > Blastocatellia > Pyrinomonadales > Pyrinomonadaceae > UBA11740. The sequence goes on along the minus strand of JBHELZ010000002.1, from coordinate 190,202 downwards.
TCGGCGCCCTTGCTGGGCCAGTCAATTCGCTGTTAAAGCAACATGAGATCGAATGGGTAATGAATAATTCGGAAGCAAAAGCGATTTTGGTTCACTCGGAATTTCAGGACCGGGTGGAAAAGCTTAACAGCCGGCTTACGCACTTGCAGTCGATAATTACGTTTGATGATGAGTGGCAAGCGACGAAAGAGTTTGCAGGGTCCGCGCCATCGCAGCATGCTGATAATGGGAGCAGGGGACATGCCTGCGCACCTGACGATGATTCGATCATTATCTACACGTCCGGCACCACGGGTAAACCAAAGGGCTGTTTGCTGAGCCATGGGAACGTAATCGCTAACGCGCGACAGATCAGTCAGTGGCTCAACTTCACAGAGAATGATCGGCTGCTGACAATCATGCCGCTGTTTCACATGAATGCAGTTTCAGTTACAACCATGTCCGCTCTGTACGCGGGGGGATCCACGGTAGTTTGTCCCAGATTCTCTGCGTCAAAGTTCTGGAACGTTGTCTCCGATTATGAAGTGACTTCCTTTGGCTCTGTCGCCACGATGTTGTCGATGTTGCTCAATACTTATCCGGATGGCGTCCCTGCGGGGTTAAAAAGTGATCAGCTTCGCTTTGCCATGTGCGGCTCCGCCCCGGTTCCGGCAGAAGTACTCAAGAAATTCGAAGAGACTTTTAACTGTCTGGTGATTGAAGGCTATGGCCTCTCAGAATCGACCTGTCGATCCACTTTCAATCCCCCCAACACTCAGCGTCGCGCCGGCTCGTGTGGGTTGCCAATCGGGAATGAAATGAAAGTCGTCGATGAGGATGACAACGAAGTCGCCGACGGCGAACTGGGCGAGATCGTTTTGCGCGGCGAGAACGTCCTCAAGGGTTATTTCCGGAATCCTGACGCGACCGCGGCCGCGTTTCGTGGAGGTTGGTTCCACACCAATGATATCGCTTATCGCGACAAAGACGGGTTTTTTTATATCGTCGATCGCAAGAGCGACATGATCATCCGCGGCGGCGAAAACATCTATCCGCGCGAAATCGATGAGGTGCTATATCGACATCCATCGGTCGCCGCGGCCGCGACAATAGGCGTACCAGATCCTTTGTATGGCGAGGAAGTTGCCGCCTTTATTGTTCTGAAAGAGGGAAGCGAAGCCGGCGAAGCGGAACTCATGGCCCACTGTCAATCTCAGCTTGCGGATTATAAGTGCCCGAAGTCGATCCGCATTGTGCACGACATCCCGAAAGGGCCCACGGGGAAGCTCCTGAAACGGGAGCTGGCTTCAGCCTATTCATCGCAGGATTCTGATTGATTTGAGCTGACAATTCAACGCACTATCTCCGCGATTGACTGTGCGGTGCGATGCGCGCGCCCCTCAGTTTGCCACCGACTCCGAACCGATTGACCTGTTGGTAATCCGAATCCGATCAACTAACCACGCGCCCAGTAACCACGCGGCGCAAAAAGCGACCATCACTACTGAGAACCACTGGCCGTACAAACCTTCCGGAGAAAACTTTTCAGTGGCTGTGTGAATTGCTTCGCTATTCGGCAGCACGCCGGCTTCCGAGAATTCGTGGAAAGTATAAATCGCGACCTGGACCATAAAAAGAAGCAGAAAGATCCCCGTAACTTGAAAGAACCGCCTTACATTGATCAAGTGCCCGAACCGCCCCCAGGCCCAGGCCATGCTGCCGGCGGCGGCAAGTCCGATCAAGGCGCCCCAAATTAAGCGCGGCGTGCGCACTTGCAAGAGCATCAACGCTGTTTCCATTCCCTCGCGGCTAATGGTCAGGGCCGTGAATATGAAGATGCCGGCATAGGCAGTCCAGGGCGATCGTTTCAACGAAACTTCACCCAGCCGCTCTTCCATCCTTTGTTTGAGCCTGGGTCCGGTTCGCCACATGTAAATCACCAGCGACCCGACCATCAAAATGGCTACCGTTCCCAGAACCGCTTCGCGTAATGCTTCATTGCCGAGAAACCCGGCCACCCACGCCCCAAAATATCTTTCGACGGAATCGGCGTTACCCGTCTGCATCTGAAAGAGCAGATAACCCAATGCGGCGCTGACAGCGAGCGAGCCAATGATTGCGGCGTAAACGGCCGAACTCAGTTGTTTCTGCCCCGACCGGCGTAGATACGAAAAGATTACGGCGACAAGCAGGAACGATTCGAAGCCCTCGCGCAGAACGATGATGAATGATTGAAGCATTACAGCAATCGGCAGCCCCCCTCGACCGCCCGAACCCGTAGTATCTCGAAGTTGAAAATGATTGTCAATATCGAATTATGGGTTTTTTCAGAAGGCGGCCGTTAGGCAGGGAAACAATTAGAAAGAGGACGAAAGTGGAGAAGGGGATGGCGGCCAATCGCGCCGCCCGTGGGAACAGGCTTTGACAGGCTATTCGGTGGGACGATCGAAGATTCCGTTGATGACATAGAACGCAATCATGCCACCGCCGACCACTGCACAGGTGGCCACCGTGCGCCACAAGACGTCGGTGCCGGCGAAGTTCCAGATGGCCATCAGCGACGCCACGACCGCTACCACGATGCAACCGCTGGTGGTCCAAAAGGCTAGCTTGGTTACGACGCGCTGATTGAGGAAGCCTCGTTTCATATCAATTGAAAAGCTCACCTGGCAGAGGAGGGCAAAATCACCAGGTCAGCCCGCAGCGGTCCGAGGTCCGTGACCGCCGTGATGCGCAGCGGCAGATGGCGCGCATCGTCTCCCACCCAGACTCGTACCTGCAAACGATCGGGCTGCGGATCGTCGGTGCTCAGCTGCAACATAATTGCGGAAATCTTCTGTCCATTGAGTTCGAGCATCTCTCTTCGCAGCGCCTTGACCGCCAGGGCGCGGGGACGATGAATCGCCATTATCGAAATAGAATTCTGCCTTTGAATCGTTAAATCGAATGTTCTAATCGCGTAGAGCGCTGATAGTAAATCATGAGTCCCAACCGGGATTTCTATTCGTTCGCGAGGCGCTTCGGAGGTCGCGGATCCGCGATCTTGATCGAGATTGTAAGTGCGAACGTCGCGGTATTTGCCTTCGGAAAAATTCAGTTCGGTGCGAAACGGGAGTAACGTCGCCGGGTCAACGTACGAAGTAATTTGATCCTTCACTGCAATAGCCGCGGGACCACCGGTCTGTGCGCTGGCGGAAAGCACTAAACCGTCGCGATTAAAATAGCGGCCGCGACTTTTTACTTCCAGGCCCACCGTGCCAACCTGGACATTCGCCGCACCAATGAATACGCGATAGTTTAGTTGTTCGCCGATCTTGAAAGGCAAATCGAAAATTGCAGCCGATGTTTGAATATTGTCCGGATTTACCGGGCCGCCAGTCCTCGAGGGTTGGGGCGTAGGAGTGGGCGAAGGATTGCCCGGCTGGATGAAGCCGCGCGTTACGGAAGTTCGGGCGGGAGCCGTAAGCTCAGAGGCGGCCAATTCAACTTGAATGTCAGAGCCGTTATACCGGGCAGTGAGCAGAACCGGCACATGCCACTCGTCATCGCTGAAATATGCGCGAATGTTGTAATCGTCGCGCTTCTTAATATTCACCCGGGTGGCGATGGCGTTGAACGAACCGACGTTGGTCTTGATCAACTGTCTGCCGCTCACTTTGATCTCAGCTTGATATTCATCTTCGCCGTTTTGCACAGTTATCAAATAGGATGAGCCGGCAGCGAGCGGCATGGCACGAACGCGATACACTGCCGATAAGAGATCGAGCGTTCCAGCCGATTCTCCTAAGCGCAATTGCGCGGGCAGCGCGTCTGTTCCTGCTGGTTGGTTGTAATCGACCGAAGCCTCTGAGGTGCGACCCGCCTGTCTGACCACGCGCTGCGAGCGATAGGGCAAACCGCTCTCCGGAAAAACGTAGCTCGTATAGTCGTTATTGATTGACAACAACGCGACGTTGACGACTCCATTTGTCTCAAGATGTGCTCTTAGCTGCACGCCTTCCCGGCCAAAAAAAGCATTGCGCGCGGCGACGAACAGTTCGACGTGGGCGGCACTAACAAATTGCGAGTAGTTGACGTTATAGGTCAGGCGCTCGCCCACTCGATAAGCACTCGCGTTAAAAGGAGATTCATTCGCGGCTACCTGTTGGGCGGCGCCCGGGCCGGCGAAGCAAATGATAAGGACTGCTAGTTTCGCAAACGCTAGTGAGAACTTGAGTTTTCGCTGCACTAGCGAATGATAATGGTAAGTTGTTGCATGGCGCAAACTCATCCTAGATGAACGCGTTACGCTAAGGTTTGTTCCCCTGATCGGGTCAGGTAAGGTACCGCGTTCTAATCAACCGATGGCCGCGCTGATTTCCTGAAGAAATGTCATCGCCGCTTTGGCCACGTCTTCTGCATTCAGAATCGGCCGTCCGACAACAACGTAATCGGCGCCCGCGCTAACAGCCTCGGCCGCCGTCATGACGCGCCGTTGATCGTGTGATGGGTCCGCGGCGCTCCGTATTCCCGGAGTTACTATTAGAAATGTCGAGTTCGCAACTGCTTCGCGAATGACCTTGATTTCCTGCGCGGCCGAAACTACGCCGTCAAGGCCGGACGTTTGCGCGAGCAACGCCAGACGGCGGACAACGGTTGCTGGCTCACCTTCGATTCCAACCTGTCGCAGAGTTTCCTGATCTGCGCTGGTAAGGAGCGTGACTCCAAGTATTGCCGGCTTCGTCAGGCCTTCCCGCAGAGCGGTCTCACTGACTGCTTCGGCGGTGCGCTGCATCATTTCCCTGCCGCCTAAAGCATGGATGTTGAAGAGTGAGACGCCCAGGCGTGTCGCTTCAATGCCGGCCGCAGCCACCGTGTTGGGGATATCGTGGTATTTAAGATCGAGAAAGACGCGGCCGCCGCGATCGACGATCCCTCGAACTAAGTCCGGCCCGGCGGCGCTGAAGAGTTGCATGCCAATCTTGAATGTCCCGACATGATCACGCAGCAAATCGAACAGCTCTAACGCCCGATCGGCTTTCTCAACATCAAGTGCTACGATTAATTTATCTCTGGCGTTGTTCATCACTTAAGGTCACATCCTATCGCCTCATCAAGCGATTTGAAGCCTTCGCGGCTCACAATGGCAGCGAGCCCGTCATTGATCTTGTTCGCCACCCTCGGCCCTTCATAAATAAATCCGGTGTAGAGTTGGACCAGGCTGGCGCCGGCGCAAATTTTTTCCCACGCATCTTGAGCGGTGAACACTCCCCCCACGCCGATGATTGGCAAGTGTCCCCGCGTGAGTCGATGAATGATTGAAATGATCTGGTTGGATCGATTTCGCAGTGGAGCGCCACTTAAACCGCCTGGGCCGTACGCTTGTATATCCGCCGGCGAAGCGCGCAGATTGTCACGACTCACGGTTGTGTTTGTAGCGATTATGCCGGCCACGCTCGCTTGCAAGCCTACGTCAATGATCGCTTCCAGCTCAGCCTCAGAGAGGTCTGGGGCGATCTTTAACAGCAGCGGTTTCCCCGATTCAAGGTGTCTGTCTTTGGCGAACTCATCATTTCTTTTTTGTAGCGCTGTCAGCAACTCTCCCAACGGTTCGCGACGTTGCAGCTCACGCAGATGCGGCGTGTTCGGCGAGCTGACATTGATAGCGATGTAATCTGCGACATCGTAAACGGCGTTGAAGCTGGCCAAATAATCGGAAATCGCATCAGGGATCACTACCGTGCGCGACTTGCCGATGTTCACGCCGAGAACGCAATCAGGCGGGTGACGTCTCACATTTTCAGCCAGTTGCGGCGCGCCGCAATTATTAAAGCCCAATCGATTAATCAACGCCTGATCAGACGGCAAGCGAAAGAGCCGCGGCCTTTCATTTCCGCTCTGCGGTTCGCTGGTCACCGTCCCGACTTCAATAAAGCCGAAACCCAGGGCTGCCAAACCCTGCGCGGCAGTTCCGTTCTTGTCGAAGCCTGCGGCAAGCCCAATCGGATTGGTAAACTCGAGACCGAAACGATTGATTGCGCCCAGGGGCCAATCCGCATGTCGACCGGCAACGGCTTTTCGGATTGGCGCTGCCGCAAGAAAAAAGGAAAGGGAACTGAGCGCGAGTTCGTGGGCTGTTTCGGGCGACAAACGAAACAGCATCGGACGGAGGAGCGATCGATAAACCATGAAGCGTCTGAACACCGAGAGACTAACAGAGCGTCCGAGCGGTGACAATAGTTATTGAGGGATTGAGGTGTGCTGGGGATTTCTTTCAGCAGCTAGTTTTCCGATAATTAATTTGATCGTGCAGCTGCATCTTTTTGCGCGTGATTCACGGGGGATGACTCGCGGCGACGCGCTTTTAATCTGGACCGTATTGCCATCAGGGGTTAGCTTCGTCTGGAGTGGCGGGAAAAATATCGCTGGCTTCGAAAACGAGAATCAAATTCATGCAGGTTAAGGATGCGGTGCGCGCGCTGGCGGTGCAAGGCGCAGCGAGGCAAGTAGCCCCAATCGTAAGGCAGCCGTCCATGGGCCCTTCGTTAGGTCCGTGCTACTGTCCGTGATGAACTTGTAACTGATACATCTTCTTGCTACCATCTCGCGCCGGTGGAGTTCACTGAAAAGGCCCGCATCATGGATCCAGCGCGCATCAGTCGCGCGCTCGCTCGTCTCGCTTCTGAAATCGTCGAAGAAAATCATGGAATAGATGATCTGATATTGGTCGGAATCCGTCGCCGGGGTGTGCCGCTGGCGAATCGAATTGCAGATAAGATCGCGGAGCTCGAAGGGCATCGCCCTCCGGTGGGCATACTCGACATCACGCTGTATCGCGACGACCTGTCGACGGTGGGCGCGAAACCGATTGTGAGTGGGACCGAATTGCCTGGGGACATAGAAGCGCGCACGATTGTCCTGATCGATGACGTGCTGTACACGGGACGCACGGTCCGCGCGGCCATGGACCAGTTGATAGATTTCGGCAGGCCGAAGCGCGTGCAGCTGGCCGTGCTAATCGACCGCGGCAACGAGCATCGTGAACTGCCTATTCAGGCCGATTACATCGGCAAACTCGTGCCGACCAAAAAGAGCGAGATAATTAAAGTGATGCTCACTGATTTTGACGAAGACGAAGGGGTCGTAATTGTCGAGCGACCGGCAGCAGAAGCTGTAGCCTGAAGCGGCCCGCGAGGCCGCTTTTTTATTTGCCAGAAAAGTGTCTTTGCACTTTGGTCCGGGGAGTCGGTTGCTGAAACGGAAGTCGAAGGATCAGAATCATGATTCAATAGCGACCCAAACCGAAGTCCACAGCCCATTGAACCGATATGAGCAGCGGATTCAATCTTAAACACTTACTCGGCATCCGCGAACTGTCTGCCGAACAGATCGTGCACCTGCTCGATACGGCTGAGACGTTTCGCGACGTCTCTCGCCGCGAGATCAAGAAAGTGCCGGCGCTCCGTGGCCGCACGGTAATCAATCTCTTCTTCGAATCCTCGACGCGGACGCGTACTTCGTTTGAGATTGCCGCCAAACGTCTGTCCGCCGATGCGGTCAATATCAGCGTGTCGACTTCCAGCGTCTCGAAAGGCGAGACGCTGCTCGATACTGCACGCAACCTGCAAGCAATGGCGCCCGACTGCATTGTGATTCGGCATTCGTCCGCCGGCGCGCCTTATCACCTCGCGCGCGCGTGCAGCGCGGCAATCGTCAATGCCGGAGATGGCGCGCACGAACATCCGACCCAGGCCCTGCTCGACGCCTTGACGATTCGCGAACACAAGGGACGATTGCAGGGTTTAAAGGTTGCGATTATCGGCGACGTGCTGCATTCGCGCGTGGCCCGATCGAACATTTATTTGCTTTCCAAGCTGGGGGCAAGCATTAGCGTGGCCGGTCCGGGAACTTTGGTGCCCGCAGAGTTTGCCGGCCTAATTGAGCATGGCGTGCGGCTCGAACGCCGCATCGAAGACGCTATCGTCAATGCCGACGTCGTCATGATTCTGCGAATGCAACGTGAGCGGCAAACTGATGCTTTCTTTCCGTCGATGCGCGAATACGCCGTGCATTACGGCCTGCATTTGAATCATCTGGGCTTGTGTGCGCCGGATGCAATTGTGATGCACCCCGGGCCCATGAATCGCGGTATTGAAATCTCTTCGGAAGTTGCGGACGGCGGTCGGTCGCTGATTCTTGATCAAGTAACCAACGGGGTGGCAGTGCGCATGGCTGTCCTTTATTTGCTCGCCGGGACTCCAGGCGATGGACAAACGGCTAGACGTAAGGACGCTTCAGAACCGGCTCTGAGAAACGGTACGGTCAAAAGACAACGGAGCCGCAAACGATCATTGAGAGAAGAGGAATGAGCCAGGCGAAGGACGCGCGGCGTTCCGTCAGGAGCGAAACGTTATAGTCGTCGCGGAGCGACGTTTGATTTTAGCCCGGCCTTTCAAGGCCGGGATCAAAGCACCAGGTCGAGTCACGTCGCGTCCGTCGCGTCAGCGACGATTGAGTGAATTTTTCAGCCATCCCTGGCGCGACGATCCTGGCAACGCTAGCGGGCCCGCCTTAAAAAGCCGGGCTAAACTCGGAGCCGCTATGCGTCGAAGACTCGAGGTAGAGACTCTGGGCAAAGAGTAAAGAGCGAGTTGAATTCTCGAAGGCTATGAACATTGCGCGCCTTACGGCGCGGGGAACGAAATAGAAAATTTGACCTAAGATCATGCGGTTGCTCATCCAAAACGGTTACGTGATTGATCCATCGCAGGGCACCAACACGGGTAAGAACGTTTTGATCGAAGATGGCCGCGTCATAGGGCTGGCTGGTTACAGCGATTCGATTCCTGATGATATCGAAATTCTTGATGCTACCGGATTGATTGTCGCCCCCGGTTTCATCGACATGCATGTGCATCTGCGCGAACCGGGCCACGAATATAAAGAGACAATTGCCAGCGGAGCCGCGGCGGCCGTGGCCGGCGGTTTCACGACCATCTGCGCAATGCCTAACACCCATCCGGTGAACGACAGTGCCGCTGTGACTCGCTTCGTCATCGAACAAGCCGAGCGCGCGGGCCTCGCGAGCGTTTTCCCCATTGGTGCGATCACAAAAAATTCCGAAGGCACTGAATTGGCGGAAATGGGCGAGATGAAAGACGCCGGCATCGTGGCGGTTTCGGATGATGGCCGGCCCGTGCCGAACGCCGGCATGATGCGAAGGGCGATGGAATATGCGCGGGGATTCGATTTACCGGTAATCGATCACTGCGAAGATAGATCCCTGGCGCGCGGCGGCGTGATGCACGAAGGTCATTGGTCGCTGGTCCTTGGCTTGCGGGGCATGCCCGCGGCGGCGGAAGAAGTGGATGCAGAGCGCGACTGTGCTCTGGCTGAATTGACTGGGGCGCGCGTTCACCTCGCCCACCTATCGACGCGCGGTGCGATTGACGCGGTGCGTCGCGCAAAAGAAAAAGGTTTAGCCGTGACCTGCGAAGTTGCTCCGCATCACTGGGCGCTGACCGATGAAGCAGTCGCTGGTGAGCGGGGGACCAGCCCGGCCGTGGGCGAAGGCTCGTTTGCGTACGACACCAACACCAAGATGAGTCCGCCTCTGCGCAGTGCGGATCACATCGAAGCTATTCGCGAAGGCTTGCGCGATGGGACGATCGATGCCATCGCTTCCGATCATGCTCCACATCATGCAGACGAGAAGGACCTCGAATATGATCAGGCGCCGTTTGGCATCATTGGTTTGGAAACGAGCGTTGGATTAGCCATGGATCGTCTGGTAAGCACTGGGGTTATCTCACTGGAACGTTTGATCGAGCTTTGTGCGACGAATCCCGCTCGCATTCTTTCGTTGCAGGATCGCGGCACGTTTCGCGCCGGCGCGAGGGCTGATGTGACGCTGCTCGATCCGGAATTTAGTTGGACGTTCGAGGTGGCGCGCTCAAAATCAAAGAGCCGCAATACGCCTTTCGATGGTTATCGCTTCAATGGCGCGGCAGTAGCGACGATTGTCGGTGGTCGGGTTGCCTACCTGCATGCGAATCACTCACGCATCCTCCATGGGCGAAGGCACGAAGCCGTTAAGAGTTAGGGTGATCTTCTGGCACTTTGAACGGCGGGCGTTGGGACAAGTTCATCTTAGCGAACGAGTATCGGCGACGGTTTGGTCCGTGACGCTGAAGTTCTGATTAGAAATCGAGAGTTTCTTCACATTCAGCCAGTTGAGGGGACCTCGGATTGATTCTTCCAGTCATGTAGCCGTTTTCAGACGGCTTGCCCGAAGAGTTCATAGGCCACGCTTTTAGCGTTAAGGCAGCGGAAGACCCCGACCTTTAGTGCGCTTCCAGCGTGCTTTCATCAAGAGCTTCAGCCCAAACCCCTGACTTAAGCCCGTTAAAACGCTGTGATTTTGGTGCGCTATACCTTGGGCGTAAAGCGCCGGTCTGCTAAACCCCAGGGAAAGCCACGTTAACGCGGCTCAAAAGACTCGCCTCAGATCGCGGTGTCCTTCTATTATGGATTTGAAAGTGCATCAGTACGACTTTGGGTTCACAATTCTTAACATCTTTTTACTTGCGGTTGACACGATCTTAGTGGGGTCCGCTTATTCTTTAGGGCGCGTGCGGGCATTTTGAAACGTTATGAAGTTAAAGAAACAGAATTTGGTTGGCGGGTTTAACCGCTATCGCCTGGTGATAACACTCGGGCTGGCCGTGTTGTTGCCCGCCGCGGCACTCATCTATGTCAACTTTAGCCAATTGCGGTCGTTTGAGCGTGACAAGGTCCTGGAGGCAATAATCAAGCGGGACTTTCAAGAGGTGCTGGCCATCTCTGAAAAGAAAATGAATAAGGCCATATACAAAAAAGTTGATGAAACACGGGACTTGTTTCCATCTGCCGACGCGGATGAGGACGAAAAACAACGCAGGCTCGACGAAATTCTTTCGCGCTGTTCATGCCTGTCGCACGCCTTCATTTTTGACGGAGACAGCTTTGTTTTTGAAACGCAAGCCGACCAACGCAACGACAGTTACGTTCGTGATGAACACGAACACATGGTGGAGTCTTATCGCGCCTGGTTCAGCACCAAGACAGAGATGAAATCTCTAATCGAAATGTTGGGTCAAAAACCTCTCAATATCTATTTCAATTCTTCCCAGACCAAGCGCTCCAACGGCCCCGGTTATTTACTGACGGGGATGTTTCTTTTACCCGCCAAGGATCGGACCGTAGTAGCCGGAGTTGCCTTCGACCCCTGCTATATGGCGGGCGACTTTCTGCCGAATATGATCGACGACTTCGTCAAAGAGAAGGGTGGGGATCAAAGCGGAAACACTCGGGCCATGATGATTTACCGGGCCAACCAGATGGACGCACACGAAATAAAACCGCTGGTTGCATCGGCGGGTTGGGGAGACGGCAAACCTGAAGTCACGCGCAACCTCGACGAAGTCTTTCACGGGCTCGCTCTGGGGATCAAGTTTCAAGGCACCAGCGTAGAGGCGATGGGCCATACCTGGATCCGTAACAGCTTTATCATTCTCGGATTTCTTTCGCTGATGATCATCGGTGGGCTCGTCCTGACCAAGCACATGGTCAGCAAGGAAATGGCGGTGGCCAAACTAAAGTCCGACTTCGTCTCAAACGTGTCCCACGAGTTACGCACGCCGCTGGCGTTGATTCGCCTGTACGCTGAGACCCTGGAACTCGGCCGCATTACCACCCAGGAAAAGAAGCACCAGTATTACCGCATCATTCGCAAAGAGAGCGAGCGATTAACGGCGCTGATCAATAACATTCTTGATTTTTCGCGCATCGAAGCGGGGCACAAAGAGTATGAGTTTCGCGAAACTGATATTGCCGATTTGGTTCGCAACACACTTGACTCGTACCGCTATCAGATCGAACAGCAGGGGTTTGCGCTTGAGGAAGCCATCGATTCAGACCTGCCGGCAGTGCGCGTGGATCGGGAAGCGATCGCGCGCGCGCTGGTTAATCTCGTCAACAATGCTTTGAAGTATTCGCAGGACGAAAAATACCTCGGCGTGAAGCTTTATCGCGACAACGGCGCGGTGAAGCTTGAAGTTGCGGATCGAGGCATTGGGATCGCCCGTCGCGATCAGGCAAAGATTTTCGAGAAGTTTTATCGCGCGGGAGATCCACTGGTCCATAATACGAAGGGCAGCGGCCTGGGTCTCTCGCTCGTGCGTCACATTACGGATGCCCACGGCGGCGAAATCGAAGTTGAGAGCTCTCCCGGAACCGGCAGCAAGTTCATAATGTCTCTGCCGCTCGTGGCGGCGCCCCGTCAGCAGCAGCATATTTCACACTCAAATACAGTCCACTAAATTGAAAACCATGAAATCAAACGGCCAAGCAAACGGAAAAGTTACGAACGGGCGAACCGAGTTTCCTTCGCTGGAAGGCGTTGCAACCGGGAGCGGAAAGCGAGCGCGAATACTTATTGTCGAAGACGAGCCGGCGATGGTGGCCGGCTTGCGCGACAACTTTGAATACGAGGGTTATGAAGTCATCAGCGCCTGTGACGGCGTTGAGGGTTTGGATCGCGCGCTTTCGGAAAATCCCGATCTGGTAGTCCTCGACGTGATGATGCCGCGCATGAGCGGCCTCGACGTCTGCAAGCAATTAAAGGTTAAGCAGCCATGTCTTCCGATCATCATGTTAACGGCGCGCGGGCAGGAAATTGACAAGGTCGTAGGGCTCGAATTGGGCGCGGATGATTATGTGACAAAACCATTTTCAATTCGCGAATTGATGGCCCGGGTCAAAGCGGTCCTGCGCCGGGCGACGCCACAGCCACCTTCAGACATCTATAAATTCAGCGATGTCGAAGTCAACGTTCGCGGCAACGAGGTACTACGCGCCGGATCGCGCATCGAGCTCTCAGCAAAAGAATTTGCCTTGCTGGCTTATTTCGTCGCGCATCCGGCGGAAACCCTTTCGCGCGATCGGCTGCTCGACGCAGTCTGGGGTTACGAGAATTATCCGAATACTCGCACCGTCGATACGCACATAGTTCATCTCAGACAAAAGTTGGAACCGAATCCGGAAGAACCGCGTTTTATACTTACCGTACACGGCACTGGTTACAAGTTCGTGGGTTAGGATCCCAAAATCTATATGGGCCAATCATCGTTCAATGCAGCTCTCGCTCCCCGTCGTGTAGTCGAACGCGCTACGCCCGCGCGCCGGCGCGGCCCGGCACAAAATGAGCAAAGCGATTCGGATCTGAAGCTCGCCGAGCTGCAGAAGGATTACGCCGATCTGCACACAGCGATCTTTGAAGCGGCGCACGTACATCGTCGTCTGTGCGCGCCGCGTCTTTTGCGTTACCACGAGTTCGAGATTGCCAGCGAGATTTTCGCGGTGCGTCATCTGCCGGGAGATTTTTTTACCGCTGAAGAAACGAACGACGGCCTGGTCCTGGCGTTGGGTGACATCTGCGGCAAGGGATTGGCCGCAGGAATGTGGACCACCCAGCTGGTTGGTTTGCTTAAATCGCATACCGCGAGCGCATCGGGACCCGAAAGAATTGTCGCCGGCGTCAACCAGGACATCTGCCGCATGCCGCTGCTGCGGCCGTTGGCTAGTTTATTTCTTGCCAGGCTCGACGTGGTTACGGGCGCGCTCGACTATTGCAGTGCGGGCCATCCGCCCGCGTTTCTCTTGCGCGCCAACGGCGAATTTGAATCGTTGACCGACGGCGGGTTATTGCTCGGCGTCCTCAATGATGCGAAATACTGCGGCGGCCAGGCGCGTCTCGAATCCAAAGACACCTTACTCATCTTTTCGGACGGGATCGTCGAATCGCAGAACGAGCGCGGGGAGGAATTCGGATACGAGCGTCTGAAGGCACAGTTTGCAAGTGCCCAATCAGCGTCCGCTGAGGCGATTCTGTTTTCCGTTTTAGGTGCCGTCCAGGATTTTGCGGCCATCCGGCCGTTAACAGACGATATGACCCTGGCAGTGATTCGTCGTAACCATGTCCCTGTAAGCATCCAGTAGGGTATTCACCACAAACACACAAGAGCCCCCTTTAGAATTCAGGAATTCTTTGTTGCTTCGTGTCCTTTTGGTTGAAATTGGAGTCGGCGCCCGCTAACTTTCGCGCTCTGTGGCCACGGCTGCTTTGGCCGCAAATTGAGGCTCCGCGTCAGCGGTTAAGGGCGCTTGGGCTGATTCAGGTCGCGCGCTCGCTTTTGGTTGAGCAGGTTCGTGCCGCGCGTACTTATCCAAACCGAAACCCAGGAAGATCGTGGCCAGAAGGATCGCGCTCGAAAAGTAGTAGGGCGATGACACTCCGAGCGTATCGAAAGCCCGGCCGTAGAGCACCGGCGCAATGGCCCGGGTCACGCCGCCATAAGTCTGTTGCATACCCATGTAAAGGCCGCGCTCTCTTTGACTAACAACACGCGAGAGGAGCGCAGTCACGCAGGGAAAAGTAAACGCGGTGCCCAACGGAATAAGCGCCACTGCCAACGCCAGCATTCCAAGATTGCCCGCCAGTGGCATGCCCACCACACCCGCAGCCAACAGCACCAGGCCCAGTCGCGAAAGCTTTGCTTCTCCGAGCCAATCCACCATCCGTCCCAGCAGGAGGACGCGGGTGAAAACGGAAATCGCGCCGACATACATGAAGAAGTAACCGATGGTCTGTTCGGTCACCTGAAAGCGCGCGTTGAGAAAAAGCGCCAGCACGGAAAAGCTTCCCTGGAAAGCGCCGATCGAAATCGCGTAAATCCAGATCAATCGAGATGAAGGTTCACTGGGGTGCGAAATGACGCGCCAAACCGCCTCGCTGGATTTGCGGGGGGCTTCCCCCGGCGATGTGGGTTCGGCAAGGTCGCGCGATTCATTCAAAAAACGCGCGACAAAAATGATGTTAATTAGACAGAGTGCCGCCGCCATGATTCCCGGCGCCGCATGACCCATTTGCAGAGACGCATGACCGGGCACAATGTCGCGTTTGCCGATCGTAATCGCGAACGAGCCCAGCACGGGCCCCAGCGCCACGCCGAGATTCGTGGTCGCGGACAACCACCCAAGGGCGCGCGCGCGATCTTTGGGATCTGTTGAGTCCGCTACGTAGGCTTGAATTACACCAACCGTGCCCCCGCCCGCGCCCTGGACCAATCGTGAAATAAACAGGAGCAGCAGAGAATGCGCGAATCCAAAGATTAAGTAAGCAATCCCGGCGGCAGCCAGCGCGATCATTAACGTGGGCCGGCGTCCCACCCGATCGGAAAACTTGCCCCACAGCGGAGCGCTGATGAGCTGGGCGACTGTGAAGGCCGTGACGATGAACCCTGAGATAGTCCCCACGCCGATGTGCACACCCAGAAGATTGACGCCGGATCCGCCCAGCTCTTTCACGTAAAAAGGCAGCAGCGGAATGATCATTAACAGCCCGACCATGTCCACAAACGCAGTGATCATCAGTGTGAAGAGCTTGGCCGGAATCTTTCGCACCTCTTTGTAAAACACGTACAGCAAGGCGACCGCGATGGCGCCAAGCAACACGCGCACAAGCGGCGATTGAAATGATTGGCCGATGTTCTGTTGGATTAGGAGCATCTGCAGCAGAAGTGACTAAATTCGCCGGACATCATAACAGCATCGGTTGCCGATTAGTCACCGGCTTCATCCTCAAAATGTAAATAGTTGTTAAGAAGCGGCCGCGGCTCCTTGGCGTAGGTACGGACAAAGAACGTTTATGAATATCGAGACGGAAGAACGCTTTGTCGGGCCGTCAATTTAACCGAAGATTTTGTGAGCGACCCACGCGATGAAATTGATGCGCAGCTGCGGCCGGCAAGTGTCAACCCAGGCGGCTGGGAGACTAGCTGAATTCCAGCCGTGGCTTTGCCAATGCGTTGCGGCAAACCCGCCGGTCTTCAGTGCCGACTGTCTCGTCTACCTCCAGGCTGAGCGTCCCCCGGGAGTCCTGTCGTGCTCGTTACCGCAGGGTGCTGCGGCAAAGCCGCCTCTTTCACAACCTAACTCATGCGTCCAGTTGGCCTGCCAGTTTATGTATCCGTGTCACCAGCCGGTAACTTCTTCATCAGAGGTTCAAAGGACGCATCAGCCCCCCGCCATCGCAGGTCGTGCACCCGAGTCTTGCGACCAATCGTAGGCGAGAGGAGCGGCGCATCCGTCCGCAACGTAGCCAGATTTTTAAAGAGCAAGGCAAGCTCTCGATTCGCCTGGTTCAAAACTGTGGCGGGAAAGTTTTCGATTGCCCCGTGTTGGTTGATGAGGGTCGCCGCTGTCCTAGCGCCGATGCCGGGAAGCCCCGGATATCCGTCGGCCGTGTCTCCGACCAGCGCCAAATAATCCGCAATGAACCGAGGCTCGACGCTAAACTTGGCCCGGACGCCCGCCGCGTCACGAATCTCGTTCTTGCGGCGATCAATTTGCACGACGCGATCGTCGACGACGCACTGCGCAAGATCTTTGTCGGGAGTCCAGATGCAAACTTTTTCAACGCGCTTGCTTTTGGCAGCGAGGTGCGCGGCGGCAGCCAGGGCATCGTCGGCTTCAAATTCAACCATCGGCCAGACGATGACGCCCATCGCGACGAGTGCCTCCTCTAACGGATAAAATTGAGCCAGTAGTGCGCGTTCCATCCCTGCGCTGGTTTTGTATCCCGGCCACAGATTGTTGCGAAACGATTCGATGACATGATCGGTCGCGACCCCAATGTGCGTCGCGCCGTCCTCGATCATCTTCGCTATGGTGTTGAGTACGCCGGCGACCGCACCGAAGGGTGGATCAGTTTTATGAAATCGACGCAGGCCGTAAAAGTGACGGAAGAGTTCGTAGGTGCCGTCGATAAGATGAACAATCATGAAGAGGGTTTAGCCCCATGCAAATGAGGTCAGTAGCGGGAGCGGTAGCGAAGGGCTTGGCCGTGCTTATGTTTCCGTGAACTAACCGGCCGCTCTTGCTCGTAGTACTGACCTCGTTGGCCGCTTAACTTCCCGGATGATATACGCGTTCGGTGTGGCCCTTAAGCTGCGCGGGATAGAAATAAACTTCGCGTAAGTCCCCCCTGCTGTACCGGCTCGCTTGATCGTTGAAATGCGGTGAAGAAGTATTGCCGCTCTCACCGCCCGCGGTGACCGCCTTCGCGTGAATTAGCTTGCCGAACTCTACCACGGCAACAAAGCTGTTGCCGCTGGTGCCGTAAAGTTTTTTCGATCCTTTATAAGTCCGCGCGGCGAATGAAGCGAGCGAACCCCAGGTGGCCGAAGGGAAGCCGACTGGAATGCTTGGCCCGGCGTCGGTGAAGGGGTGGACGATGTCATCCGTCAGCCGTTGAAAGCGATTGATGTCGCCCCAGGGCGTCTGCCATTTGCCAAAGTCTGATGCCAGCCGGTCCGACGCCGCTGATAACGACTGCAGCAATTGCTGGTGTGGAACTTTGCTGGCGATGTACTCGTCCATCGGAATGCCGGCGCGCCGAGCTTCGTTGTTCACTGTACGACTGAGTTCATCTGCCCAGAACAGCGCGACCGACGTCGGGACTGAAGTCGCGGACCAACGCAGATCCCAGTTTCGCAAGATAGCAATCTGAGCTGACGTTTTCGTTTTCAAGGGATTGCCTGAAGATGTCGCGTCCCAGGCTTTGATCAAGGAGGGAATCGGTTTCTCAAACCAGGTGAGATAGGTGTCATACGCCGCCTCGCGCAGGCTATCAAGCGTGAAATCCTTTTTATTTTCCAAAACGCGAACCGCGTGTCTTCCGCGCGCGGATTCGACCCCGTTATCGACGTATTTGGGAAAGTCCGATTGCCGTGGGCTGCTGGGACCGGCGGCCGACCACGGCGAGTTATTGCTGTTATAAAGCCAGCCGCTCGCTGGATTTAAGAGCTTGGGGCTTTCGTCCACCGAGAGCACTTCATGCCAATCCGTGGCGGGATCGCTGCCATTGACCGGCTTGGTCCAATCAAATCTCGGATCGCGGCGCGGAATGAAGTTCGCGTGAAAGTAGCCGATGTTTCCGTCAGCATCGGCATAGATTGTGTTGTTCGAAGAGTTCGTGTGCAGCTCCATAGTCTGCTTGAACTCGGTATAATTTTTCGCCTTGATGCGGCTGTAAGACTGCGTCAGCGCTTTGACCGGGTCCTGCATCAGGCTAATGCTCACCCACTTGTCATTCTCAGCTCTGATGATTGGTCCATGTTGCGTTCGATAAACGGTGAAAGTCTTTTCAGCCATGCCCGTCATCGTTTTATAGGGGACCCTAATCACTGAAGTCGCGACCGGGCGTTCTTCATTGCCGTACTTGTAGTACAATCCATCGCCCTTCTTCACGATTGTTTCAAGGTACTCGTCAATTGCATCGACAGCGCTCGAGGTATGCATCCAGCCACAGTGCTCGTTGAATCCCTGATAGACGAAGAATTGACCCCACGTGACCGCGCCGTAAGCGTTGAGGCCTTCGTCGCTCGTCATCTGTAATTCGGATCTGAAATAAAAGGACGTATGCGGATTGATAAGCAGTAACGCATGTTTGCCGGTGGTGTTTTTCGGCGAAATCGCAATCCCGTTGGATCCGCCCGGGTCCGTCCCAAAACTGCCCGGTTCGTTGACGGCGACGCTCGCACGGTCATTTCCATAGAACGCTTGCAATTGATTGAGGTTAATTGTCTCGATGTCTCCGCCGATGCTGCCTTCACTAAAGGTCAGCGCCATCCACGGCTCGAAATGCGTGATGACGCGCGGCTTTACTTCGGGATGACGCGCCAGATAAAAGTTCAAACCATCAGCCCACGCGATCATCAGTTTCTGCAACCACGCTGGAGTCTGTTCGTATTGAGCTTTCATTGTTTGAGGATCAATGAAAAGTTTCATCCGCAAGTCACGCCAGATCGCGGTTTCGCCCTCGGCCTCTGCCAGACGGCCCATCGAGTTGATGTAGTTTGTTTCGACCCGATTAAAGTCATCTTCAGCCTGAGCGTAGATCATTCCGAAAACCGCATCGGCGTCCGTTTTACCCCGCACGTGCGCGATGCCCCAGTCGTCGCGCGTGATCGTCACATTACGCGCTTCCCGCTGCCAGTATGCGAAAGGGGCACTCTGGGCCCGGACGGTATGACAAGCGCAAAGAAGGCCGAACACCAGGCCAATCATCAAGCCAAATTTCCTCATGCGAAATCCTCCACAGTGGGTGACATAATATAAACCAAGCCATTCGTAAGCGTAATGACTGGTCAGGGTGCTACTCGATTGTTGCTTTCGTAATATAGTCCAGGCGTGGAAAATTGCGCTTTAGATAATCGTTTCCACCCGCGAACAGCGCATTCTGCTTGCCGGTGCGAATCCCACCGCCTGCTTGCTCGCCATAGTCAGAATACAATGCATCAGCGACGTCCATTCCTTCGATCACTTTTGCGATTGGCGCGAAGGGCTCGCCGTCGAGCCTCGCCGAGTTGTCCCGCAGGTTGATGAATACCTGCGTGGTTCTTGCGTTCGCATCTTTGAAAGCAAACGATACTGTACCGCGCAGATTTGACTCGACTCGCGGATCGTCTGGAATGGCACGCGTTCTCCAGGCCTGCGCAATCGCGGGATCGCCGTTGATTCCGAATTGGGCCCATTTGCCGGCGACTACCCGAAACACCGCGCTGTTGTCGTAATAGCCGTGCCCGACGAGATTGTAAAATCGGTCGTCGCCGTGAGGGGCCCAAGCCCGATGTAACTCCAGGCGGATTACTCCCCTGGTAGTTTCAAGACGGACGCGCGAGATATCAGGCGCGCGCTGGTTCATCTTACGACTGTCTGGGTTTAGCAGGAGAGCGCGTTCAGAAGGATCAAGGTGCTGTGCCGCCGGTTCCACGATCGCCGCGCCCATCAGTCCGGCGAAGATTACGAGCAAAGGATAGCCAAAGGCGCGCGGCATTCCAAGTGAGCCAACGCCGGGCGATGTTAAGGATTTTCGGTTAGGCGCCGGCGTAATTATTGCAGTCTGTCGGGAATCCAAAGACTTAAAATCTCAATTTACCATGACCGCACACCCGGCAGTTTATCTTGGCGCTACAGGCGACAGGCGCCAACGACCGTAAGCGACAAACACGCACAACAGGAACGTCAAGAGTGGAAAAACGGCGGGTGCAACTGCGCCGCCCATTAAGGTGATGATAGTTGCGCCGGCAGTGATGATTGCCAGTCCAGCCGCGGCCACCGGCGTGAGGCCCGGCTTCACGCGAAGCAGCGCCGGAAGAATCAAACCAAGGGCCCCCAGAATTTCGCACACGCCAATGAAATGAATGAACATCCCGGGAAGGGCGACCGGGGATTGCGCATTCATCTCGTTCACAGACATGAGGAATTTCGTAACGCCGGCGAGCAGAAACAGAAGAGTCAGCAAGACCTGTGCGATCCAGAGGGCTATATTCATCGAAATGGTTCCTTTACCGGGCGGCGGCTTCAGCCACGGCCTTCATCCGGGCTAACCCTTTTTCAAAATCGCCGCCAACCATTTTGTCCATGTTCATAAAGAGCCCAAAAGCTTTGCCCATGAAGGTGTTGTCGCCATCCATGGTCCATTTCACTGACGTTTGATTACCCTGCGGCGTAAACATGAAATTGGTGGCGTTGGTAGCAGTCCACGGCTTGATGAATTCAAGCTTGATCTTCACCAACTCGCCCGGCTTGCTGTCGGTAATTGTCATGCGCCCTTCGCCGACCTGATCGTTACCGGTCCACGAATACATCGCCCCGGTCCCGGCGGACGCGCCTTCGTAATTCTGTTTGATATTCGGATCCAACCGGGCCCATGGGGACCACGCGTCCCACTTGTGAAAATCATTAACCTGGTTAAATACGACCGGCGCGGGCGCATTCACCGTTGCCGATCGTTCAACGTGGTAATGCGAAGGTTGCATTGCCGCGACGACGCAGAAAATGGCGACGATAAGCACGATTACGACGATCGCGCCGAGAAGAACTTTCTTAATCATTGGGGGATCTCCTTATTTCCTTCCGAGCAAACTGAGTTGTGTAGGAACGGCGCACATATTAACCGACAATCGTCGGTCGCGTCACGGGTTTGGTCAGCCCCGATGCTGATATAGACCCAAAATATTCCCGGCGGGAGCGGCGAATCGGGCCGTGATTTCCGGCGCATCGGCGCCGATCGGTTGCACAATCTCGCCGCCGCCCTTTGCCGTCACCTTTTCGATGGTCGCGGCTACACTATCAACCATGATATAAATCAGCAGTCCCGCCTCAGTCGTCGGTTTGCGCTTCAGGACCCAGGTGCCGCTTACAGCGCCGACCGTATCGTCAAATGCTACATGCCCGTCCCCGCGGGTTCTGGTCCTCCAACCAAATACCTCTCTATAAAAATTTACGGAAGCATCGATGTCCCGCGCGGGTATTTCGATATAGCAAATCTTACCTTCTGCCATAGTTGGTTGTTTGGGTTCGGTCATTATTCTCGCTTCCGACTGGATTGCCACAGAGTCGCAGAACAACAGACGGGGAATTCATACCAAATGTTTTTCATTGCCCTTCTCGGCGTCAGGATGCAGTTGGGGAACTCGGTTCATCGGTGTTAACCATCCAGGGAATGCCGAATCTGTCCACACACATGCCGAATCCGGTGGACCAGAACGTTTGTGAGAAGGGCATGGTTACGTTGCCACCTTCGGCCAAAGCGTTGAACACGCGTTCCGCTTCTCGCTTGTCCTTGACGTGAATAGAAACGTTCGCGCCCTTTGGCGCTTGATAACGATCAGGTGGAGCGTCGGATCCCATCAAGGTTTGCTCACCGACGTTCAGCGTCGCGTGCATAATACGCTTGTGAGTTTCGGCCGGAAACTGATCGGCGCCGGGCATCTCGCCCCACGTCATCATGAAAGTAATTTTGGCGCCGAGGACCCGCTCGTACAATTTGAATGCTTCAGCACAGTCGCCATTGAAATTTACATAAGGATTGATTTTCATCGTGTTGTCTCCTGGTGTTTATAAAAGCCTCTACTTACTTACCGTCGTATGCGTCCTTCATTTTCTGGATGTTCAATTTTTTCATCGGCATTACCGCCTGCATGACCCGGCTCGATTTTTCGGGCTCACCGCTCATGAGCTCGCCGATGATCGCCGGCACAATCTGCCAGGACAATCCGAACTTGTCCTTTAACCAGCCGCACTGGCTTTCCTGGCCGCCGTCCGCAGTGAGTTGCTCCCAGAAATAATCAATCTCATCCTGATCCTCACAGTGTACGACCAGCGAGGTCGCTTCCGTAAATTTGAACTTGGGCCCACCGTTCAAACCCATAAATTCGCGGCCCTCAAGTTTGAAAATGACTAACATCGCGTCGCCCGTGGGGCCGGGTCCGGCTTCGCCATAACGAGCAATTGTGCCGACCTCAGAATTTTTGAAAACTGAGCAATAAAAATTGGCGGCGGCTTCTGCCTGATTATCGAACCATAAACAGGTGGTTATCTTCTGACTGATTGCCATCGTAAAGTCTTCCTTTGTTTGCTGTTTTACGTGCTTGTATCAGTTAGTCGAACGAGTCCCGTCGAGATCGACACCCGGCGACGGGTTCGGCTGGCACCCAAGCCTCCAAAAATCTTCGCACTACTTGACTCCGTTTTTATAGACGACGCCACCCTTCATTACAAAGATTACCCGACGCACTGCGGCAATGTCCTTTAGCGGGTCGCCATCCAGCGCAATGATGTCCGCCTGCAGTCCGGGCGCAATCGTCCCGATTTGATTTTCCAAACCCAGCGCTTCAGCGCCGAGCGAGTTTGCCGAGATCATTGCGGTCATTGGATTGATCCCGGCGTCGCGCACCCGATCGATAAATTCTTCCGCATTGCGTCCGTGCGCGCCGGCGACTGCATCAGTTCCGAAAACAATCTTCAGTCCGGGGATTTTCGACGCGCGTTGGATCAGGTCGTGATTCATCGGCAAGATTTTTTCCATCGCCGCAAACCCTTCAGCGGTATAGCCGGGCGTGCCGAGGTACTCTTCCTTGTTCAGCAGATAATTTTCGATCACCAGTCCCGCTTGCGGGTCGAGGTACGTTCCTTTCGCGGCCATCAGTTTCAAATCATCGTCAGTCGCCAGCGTGCCGTGCTCGATCTCCGTGCAACCGGCATTTGTCGCGGCCCGCACTGCATCTTTGTAAGCATGGACCAGGGTGCGCAGCCCAACCTTTTTAGCCTCGTCACAAGCGGCGTCCAGTTGCTCTTGCGACAACGTCATGCCGCCGCCCTGGCGAATGCTCTGCGACGCGAAAATCTTGATGAGATCTGCGCCCGCTTCTTTTTGCCTGCGAATGAAAGCCCGAACTTCGTCGAGCGATCCAGTTTGCGGTCCGCGGCCAGCGAGAGGTTCGGCGGCCGTGAGAATCCGCGGGCCAGGCAATAAACCCTTCGCGATTGCGTCGCGCAGCGGAAAGTCGGTTGGCGAACCGACGCTTTGGATTGTGGTAAAGCCCGCCGTCAGCGTTGCCCAGGCATTCGACTCTGCTGCGTACGCCGCCTCAGCAGTGGTGCGGCCAGGGCCGCCGTTCTTTCCGTCCGGTCCAAAACTCCAGGTGACGTGGGTATGGGCGTCAATCCATCCGGGTAAAACTGTGAGGCCGCGCAAATCATAAGCCACTGGTCTCGCCTTTGGATCGATGGCCACAATTTTCGATCCTTCGATAACGATGCGTGTGTTGTGAAGGATCTTACCTTTGCCGTCGAGCACAGTACTCGCGGCGATCACGATGCGTTTAGACGGAGCTTGCGCGGAAATCTCTGCCGTCAGCAGGCAAGCGGTTAGCGTACAGCTGACGCCAAGAACGAGTTTAGCGAATCGCATAGCAACTCCTCCTTGCTCGCGGGTGTCGCGACGTTCTCTGATCACAAGGCGGCATACTCTTATCACATTGTCAGGAGTTTCAGAACCAGCAAGCAGAGGTTGGATCGAACATTCACCGCGTCATGTAGCGAAAGAACTTTCTGCGCGACCGAACATGATCCGACCATAAAATGTAAATGCAATCCTACGGACTGGGAAATCTCAGGTATGAGGGTCTCAGGAACCCATTTTTTATTTGCAGAAGACATCGTTTGTGAACGGGCTGTCCCCGGTCAATCAGAACCAGCGGCCCGAGTCGTAAACAATCAATCATGAGCAGCAACTTCAAGCGAAACGTTCAGGTGAATTTTCCTGCCGAATCGGAAAGCCACCCGTCAAAGAGATGATAAAGCTTACAACCAGGAATGGTTCCATGCTGTTGACGGAAAGTCCTCCCGGCGTGTAGGCGAGCACAGTCGGGTTGTCGGGAGCTTGCGGAATCTCAACTCTATGAACCGGTAATTGCGATCCTTCGTCACCGCCGATTTCGCCGAGGTTTCTCTGCGTCAGACCATTACCCTGACCTCGATGTATCGGGCCACGCGACCGAAAGTCCGGGAGGGCAAAGGTTGATTGCCCGTCGCCTCCGTAGGTTGTGCCCAGAAGAGAGAACAGCGCAGTGTTTTGAGCGATGGGCATCACTTGTCCGTCGCAAAAAGCCCAGCCCGCGGGCGCGAAATTGAAGCCGACCATTCGGATTTCTCCCATAAAAGCATTTGCCATTTACTTAGCCTCACGATTAAAAGATTGATTAGCGCGGAGTAATATAGAGCAGCAAGGTCGTTGAAAGAAGGAATTTTGGCGCAGCGTGTTCCTGATCAATGCCCGGTCGGAATGCAACTCTCGCCAACTCTCGCGCGTATTTCAATCGCATCGCTTCAAGTTTTTTACAACTAAACCGGAGGTCGTCGCAATGGCTCTAAGGATTATCGGCTTCTCACTTCTCTCGTTCGCGCTTGGCTGCGTGCTCCTTGGGACAACAATTTCGTGCGTATCCGCGCAGGACGATCGGGCGGCTGATCGCCAAGCCATTCGCGCGCGCATCGACAGTATCTTTCAGGCTTTCATCAAGAAAGACATTGCCGCCCTGCGCTCCACACACGCACAAAATTGGCTTGGCTATCTGGAAGGTTCGACGACGGTAATTAAGGGAGTTGATGGCTACATGGATTGGAACCAGGTTGATCCGAAAAATCCTTATGGCATGAGGAGCTACAAGATGCGTGAGTTCGACATGATTTTCAAAGGGGATGCGGCCTTCGTTTGCTTCGTAGCGGAGGTCGAGGGCATGGGTCCGAGCGGTCCGTCTCGTCGGGTGCTGCGCATCTCGGATTTCTACACGAAGGAAAACGGGCAGTGGATTCAAACGGGCAGTGACACCGCGCTCCATGCCGAATCGATGGAAGAGCAGATGGCAGTGCCGCGGCCGCTGGGTGCTCAAATGAAGAAACGTCTGCTGGACGCGCGTGAAGCGGTGTGGCGCGCGTGGTTCGCGGGCGATCGGGCGACTTTGGAAAAGTTGATTCCGGACGAGACGATTACGATTGAGTCCGGCGACACCAACTGGTCCGACCGCCGGACAATTCTGGAGGGCTCTGTCCAGTTCGCAAAGAGCGGCCGCAAGCTCCTGAAACTTGAATTTCCGAGAACAGAAATTCAAATGTATGGCTTAACCGCGATTGTCTATTCGAACTATTCGTACGAGTTGGAACAGGGTGGCCAACGTAGTACTCGTGCGGGCCGGGTCACCGAAGTGTTTGTGCTGCGCAAAGGTCAATGGGTTAACCCGGGGTGGCACATAGATAGCGGGAAATAATTCATTTAATTTCCGGCGTCAGGGTTAAAGGCTTAACCAGTATCTGAACTGCGGTTTTTGTTTCCGGTCGTCTGCCCTTGCATGAAAACTATTGCAGTATAGGGTACAACTCACGCAAAGATGCGAAGGCGCAACACGCGCCACCGCAATCCAAAAGATTATTGAGGACTTGCCTCGTTGTAAACCGGCCGCGTTGTAAAACCGGCCGCCTTCTAATAGCATCACGACCCTATGACAGTCACGACTGAAACCATGACCGGCGCCGAGATGGTCGAACTCTGTCGCCGGCACACACTCTTCGAATGGTCGGCTCAAGCTGCGGTCGATCCGATTCCCGTCGCCCGCGCCAAAGGCGTTTACTTCTGGACACCGGAAGACAAGCGCTTTATTGATTTCAACAGCCAGTTGATGTGCGTCAACATCGGCCACGGCGACGAGCGGGTCGTGCGAGCGATCCAGGAGCAGGCAGAAATTCTCCCCTATGCAAACCCCTTTATGGCGACCGAGGTACGCGCGCGGCTCAGCGTTAAGCTCGCCAAGATAACCCCCGGGGACATCGACGCTTTCTTTTTCACCAACGGCGGCGCCGAAGCGAACGAGAACGCGATTCGCATCGCCCGCCTCTTCACCGGTCGTCACAAAATCGGCGCGCGCTATCGGTCGTATCACGGTGGGACTGCGGGGGCTCTGACATTGACCGGCGATCCGCGGCGTTGGGCCGCCGAGCCGGGGATTCCCGGAGTTTTTCGCATCCCTGATTTTTATCACGGCGTTAACCAGAAAATGGACACGGCCGACGAAGTGCTCGCCCGCACCGAAGAGATCATTCAGCTCGAAGGTGCAAATACAATCGCCGCGATAATTGTAGAACCCGTCACCGGCACCAACGGCATCCTTATTCCGCCAGATGGTTACCTGCAGGGTTTGCGTGCTCTTTGCGACAAATATGGCATTCTCTTAATTGCCGATGAAGTGATGGCCGGCTTCGGGCGTACCGGTGAATGGTTCTCAATAGACCATTGGAAAGTTAAGCCCGATCTAATTTCGATGGCCAAGGGACTGACAAGCGCTTACGTGCAACTTGGGGCAGTGGGAATGCGGCGGCAAATCGCGGATCATTTTGCCAAAAATGTTTTTTACGGCGGACTCACCTACAACAGTCATCCGCTCGCCTGCGCCGCGGCCCTCGCGACCATAGCAGTGTACGAAGAGGACAACTTGATCGCACATGCGCGTGACATGGGCGTCGTAATGCATAGCTTGCTCGATGACCTGAAAGCTCGTCACCCATCGGTCGGCGCGACGCGCAATATCGGACTATTCGGTATTGTTGAGTTAGTAAGAAATCGCGAGACGTTGGAGCCGATGGCCCCATTTAACGGCAGTTCATCCGAAATGCAGGCGCTGGGCAGGTACTTCCGAGAGCAAGGTCTCTATACCTTCGTTCGTTGGAATACGTTCTTTACCAATCCTCCGCTTTGCATTACCGACGCGCAATTAAGAGAGGCCTTCGAGATTATCGACAAGGGTCTGGAGATTACGGATCGCGCGGTACTTCAGGACTGAAGCGCGGGCACAATCAGGATTAGACGCGCGAAGACAGGCCGGGTGGATCGTCGCCGAGTTGCGAGGCCACGGAAACCCCGAGATCCCGCAGCAGTCCGTCCCCAATATCATAAATCCAACCATGTATTGTAAGCGGCTGGCCTCGCGACCAGGCGTCGCTTACAACGGTCGTCTGGCTGACGTTTGCAACCTGCTCGACCACGTTTAGTTCGCAAAGCCTTGCATGCTGTTCCGACTCAGTTGCAAGGGAGTCGATTTCGGCCCGGTGCTTAGCGCGGACATCCTGGACGTGTCGCAGCCAGTTGTCGATCAAACCGAGCTTTTTATTTTGCAGCGCTGCCAGCACTCCGCCACAGCCATAATGCCCGCACACAATAATATGCTCGACACGGAGGACTTCAGCGGCGAAATGAATTGCTGAAAGACAGTTGAGATCGGTGTGCACAACAACATTAGCGACATTGCGATGAACAAACATGTCGCCGGCCATCAAGCCGACAATCTGATTTGCGGGCACCCGACTGTCTGAGCACCCAATCCAGAGGTAACGCGGCGACTGCTGTGCGGACAGGCGGCGAAAGAAATTCGGGTCCTGCCGCGTCATGCCCGCCGCCCACGCGCGATTGTTAGCAAACAGATCTGTAAGTTGTCTCATCAGTTCGTGGAGGATTAGTCGCTTCGGATTACGGGGCGGAAAATCCAGTCAGTGGATTGCCATAAAAAGCGTCCGTCTTCCACGCATTCTTATCCCAAAGCCCGTCGGAATTGCCGAGCACCTGGACCGGCACGATTATGCGATTGTTGCCCAGCTTGTTCGCACTGCCGATGCCGTTATCCACCAGCTTTCCTTCCGCATCGACCGCAAACTTGATCGAGCGAACCAGACGACCCTTGTAAAGGATCTTGATTTCATAATCACCCGCGTTTTCGCTCATCAAATGCAGAGGGCCAAACATGCTATCGATCTTCTCTCCCGTCTTGTTCCAGGCCCGCACATTGGGAAAGCCACACCCCCAACGCGTCCAGATGAATTGACCTTCGGGCGAAGTGATGTGCGTGGGATTGTCCTCGACTTCGGTAGTACCACAACTGGCTTTGCCGACTTCCTCACCCTCATACATCAGCTTGCCCACTTCTTTCGCGTTATGAAAAAGGTGTGGCTCGTATGGCGCGTTATACTCACCGCGGGCCCAGAACGAGAAGCCGAATGTCGGGTAGTTCATACCGCGGACATCGTCACGGTTATAGAAGACATAACCGATTGGCAAGTTCGCGTCCTGATCCACGTAATAAACAAAGTGGTTCACATAGTCGGGACCGGTTTCGTTGGAATGCACTTTGGCGACTTTAAACTTACCGGTAAAGAGGGTTGCGTCGCCGCCCGACAATTCGTTTCTCATTTTGATCGTGAAATTGACCGGGCCGGTGTAGGTGGTCCCTTTGTCCTCGCCGAGAGCATCGCGGCCGCCGCAATCCTGCACCTGCCACCAATGACCTGCGCCTGTCTCCTCCGTTTTGCAATCAAACTTCCATGGGCCGGCGCCCGGCGCAGTGAACTCCGCATATATCTGGCTGCCGCTGGCGATTGGTCCATTAACGCGCAGGCTCAACCTGGGCACCCAGCTAAATACCTTAAAGTCTTTCTTGTAAGAGCTGAGCGTGAAAGCAGTAACTTGTACCGAGTCTTTCTGAATTGTCGGTTGATCCTGGGCCGCGACCGCGATTACAAAAAGCAGTAAGAAGATGGCAGTCAATAAAGTGACTTCGGCGGGCAATAGCGATCGGGTCGAATTTGAGATGATTCTATTTATCAAGACAACACCCCTCCTGATTTCATCTGCTTCGGTCGGCGGTTTTGAGCGGTGAGAGTTTACAACGGAAGCAGTTGATTCGTTAAGAGATCTCCTGCTCGGGCGTCAACCATTTGCTCGTCAGAATAAGATTGTTGCGCGCTTCGCGCTCACTGCGGACGAGACGTCCGCGCTCCCAGCAACATGACGCTTCCAATTTCTGAAACTGCATCACCACCTCTTGCCGGCATCGCTGGTTAGTCGAAGCGAAGCGGGCCCTTCCGTGCAGCGTGTTGCCAATTGAGACAACGCTTAGGCGGCAATCGAAGAATTGCGGCGGGGCCATCATCTCGGCTAATCTCGCGGTGATGACCGATGTAAGCGATAAGGTCGGCTGCAAGATCCGGTCGGGCCGGGCCTCGGATGCCCCGGCGTTAGCGACATTGCGTTATGCGCTGCGCTCAACTACGGGTGTGGCGACAGAGCCGCGGGATGAATTTATAAAGCGCTGCACGGAATGGATGAACGAGCATTTGAAAGCAGAGAGTCGCTGGCAGTGTTGGGTCGCCGAGAGTGATGACTGTTTGATTGGTTGTTTGTGGATTCAACTGGTTGAGAAAATTCCCAACCCACGGGCGGAACCCGAATATCATGCGTATCTGACCAATTTCTTTATTTACGAATACGCGCGCGGAAAAGGTATTGGATCACAGTTACTATCGACCGCCATCGCCTGGTGCGAAACGAATGAAGTTGACGCAGTGATACTTTGGCCAACCCAACGAAGCCGTTCGTTATACGAGCGGCGCGGCTTTGCCGTGCGTGAGGATCTGATGGAACTCGTAATTGGGAACGTCCGCTAGAAACAATTGATCGTTGAAATCGATCACGACAAAGAGGCGGTTACCATGAGAGCGATTCCAATCATTTTTCACTATCCTGGTTTGATTTACGTGGGCGAGTGCCGCACAGACTAAATTTTGGCCGCTGCAGCAATTATCTTCGTCATAAGATTTCATCAAAGGATCAGAAGATTTATGTGCCGTAACATCAAAACTCTACATAACTTCAAACCACCCGCGACGGAAGAAGAAATTCGCGCCTCAGCAATTCAGTTCGTGAGAAAGCTCAGCGGATTTACCCGCCCATCCAAAGCAAATGAACCAGCATTCGATCGCGCCGTCGAGGAGGTATCGAAAGCCGCGACCGAACTACTTGATTCACTCGTGACGAACGCTCCTCCGCGTGATCGAGAAGTCGAAGCCACTAAAGCGCGAGCACGCACTGCGTTGAGATTTCGGGGTGCAGATGCGGTATGAGTGCGTATAGTCAAGGCTGGTATCCCTTTCAAGGCCGAGCAATGATTAAGGAACACGACATATTAGTGGCTCACTGAAAGTGCCGGAAGAAGGGCTACCGCCGGTGACGTAGGGACTGTTGTCCACATCCACAACAACGGCGAAGCCACGAGGTTGAATTCATCACTCTGACAGGTCAGGCGATCGCCGTAGCTTCATTGTTGGCACAGCAAATTAGTTAGCCGGCAAGACGTCGCTCACGTTAGAGAACTGCAGCCCGCTTAGACCAAGCTCAAATCTCGAGCGAAAATCACGTAGAGGGGCGACGTGCTACTCTGTTTCGGTTTCCTGGAGTGCCTCCGGTCTGAATTCGCGTACGGCCAGCAAATAGCTTCCATCTACAATGTGTCATGAGATAAACTGCATCCGATGAGTACGCAAGAATTAATCAGCAAAGAAATCGAGAACCTGCCCGAGGCTCTACAGCGTGAGGTGTACGACTTCGTTCGCTTCTTGCGCGAAAAATCAGACGAGCATTTCAATGGATTACTCATGAGCGAATCATCACTCGCTAAAGACTGGGAAACTCCTGAGGAAGATGCCGCATGGGCAAACCTGTAGTCGGCGAAGTCGTTGTCTTACCATTTCCTCAAACAGACTTGCAGCCTGGAAAACGGCGTCCCGCGCTCGTCGTCGCAGTTTGAGCGGAGACGATCTGATTCTCTGCCAGATAACTACTCAGTCTCGCCGCGACGGTTACTCAGTAGCTTTGACAAGCACCGATTTCGAGAGCGGACGACTGAATGTCGACAGCTTCCTTCGACCAAATCGCCTATTCACAATCGATCGTTCGGTGATTGTCTACACGCTGCAAAGGTAAAGCCTTCAAAGATCAACGAAGTTCGCGCAAAGATTCGCGAATTGTTCAGTTGAAGAGTTTTGGCAGACGAGCTTAATGGAGAACTCTTTTGTCTTGGAGCAAGTGTTTTCCTGGCCTTGCTCGATAGTGAAGGATAAAGCGTACGTTGGCGGAAAGAATGTCACTAATACCGGCGGGAAGATTGTCGATTTCCTGCTCAAGAACCGGCTTACCCAAAATGCCGCCTTGATCGAAATCAAAACACCTACTACTCGGTTCTCAGGCCAAAGTACAGAGGTGTCTATAACGTCTCGGCAGAGATGACGGGGGCTCTACTTCAGATTCTCGACTACAAGACCAGCCTTGAGCAGCACTATCAGAGTCCGAGTCTAAATCAACCATTTCACTCCTTTGACCCAAAGCGCATGGTAATCATCGGTAAGGTATCAACTCTTAAGGATGATGAGGTAACCTCATTTGAGTTATTCAGAAACCAATTGGCGAATGCTCAGATTATTGGCTTCGATGAACTCTATGACAAGACTAGGAAACTAGTTGCTGCTCTTGAAGCACCACCTGCCATTGACGATAATGAAACATACTTTTGACTGTCTGCGTCGCTGTTTACCTTATCCCCACCAACCCCTGCACCGACTGAATCAATTTCTCGGAGTCGTACCCAACCCCGTCTTTGAAAACGATCTCGACGTTTTCAATATCGCTAATGTTCGTGGCAGGATTGCCTTTTACAATCATCAGGTCGGCCTGCTTACCGGCTGCGATTGAGCCGATGCGCGCGTCCTCGCCGAGAAACTTCGCGCCGTTCAAAGTCGCGATCTTTATTGCTTCAATCGGGGTAAAACCTGCCTCGACCAACAACTCGACCTCGCGCAAATCACCGAAGCCGGCAACAATTCCACCATTACCGGTTGGATCGAGGCCGGCCATTAATAAACCACCCGCGGCAACAAATGCACGTTCGAAATCCATCGACTTGCGCACCAGCGTCGCGGTCGTCGAGCTCGCTGCAATGCGTGAACGCGCCGTCAGGTAACGCACGCGCGCGTCAGCATTCATGACGTTGAGCATCCGTGGGTTTAAAACCGCCCTCGAAGCGCCGATTCCGGTTTGCGTTAAGGGCGCACCGGCTTCAAACACCGGCAGCGTAGAAGTCAACGCGACATTCTTTGCGACCAAAGTTCGAATTGTCTCTTTAACGGCATCGCTGTTGACATCGAGTTGCAGCAGGCTCGCGTTCACCGCCGCGCCGGGACATTTGTCAGGTTGTTTATCCGCAACGAACTCGGAATCCGGAAGCAAGCCATGCTCGAGGTTATCGATGCCGATCTCAGCCGCTTCGCGATAGCCAATCGAGCACAAATGGCCGGTGACTTTTAATCCACGCTTGTGCGCTTCTTCCACCGCGGCGCGCAATTCATCGCGCGTGATGTTCATGTAAGCCTTGAAGGATGTCGCACCCTGGTCAGCCCAGAAGTTCACCATTTTGCGCGCATCGTCGGGTCCGCTGAGTTGATGCATCACGGGCGTGAATGCGCCAACGCCCTCCAGGTACGGCGCGGTGATGTGCATCCTGGGGCCAATCATCTTGCCCGCATCAATCAGTTTCTTAATCTCCAAATCAGAATAAGGGGCCACGCTGCCGGTGGTGCGAATCGTGGTGACGCCCAGCGCCAGATAAAGTCGTGGAAAACTCGACCCCATATTCGAATACATCGGCGGCGAGCCGCCCATGGGAAAGAACATGTGATCGTGCATGCCGACCAGACCGGGCAGCACTGTGTAGCCCTTCAGATCGATTATCTGCGCCGTCGCCGGCGGATTCGCGACAGGCGAAATCGATTGAATCTTGCCGTTGTTAATCACGATCATTTGATCTTCCATCGGCCCCCCACCGGTGCCGTCAATCACGCGCACGTGGGTCAGTGCAATTACCGGTGCTTCGGCCCGAATGAATTGCTGGCGATCTAATTGCGGACCTTGCGCCCAGGAAAATCCGAAGATGCTAAGCACCAGAAGAACGGAAGTTGTGATCTTCATTGATTGCTCCAAATCATTTTTGGATTAGATTCGAGATTCTTTGTTGCCGGGTAAAGGCCAGAGGCTAAGGACCAGGGCCAGGATTCCCAGTCCAAAACCCGTGCCCTTAACTACCGCCACCCAACCAGAAGAGATCGGAGCCGGATCAGCTACGCCCATTTGGTAGCGATGGACCTACTCGAAAAAACTACCGTAAGCCATGCCGCACATGAATGCCCAAGCCGCGGCCAGGAACCGTTGACCCCGACGAGCATCTTTGCTTACGCGCCACGCTCCGTAAAGCAAAAAACCGCCGAGGATGTAATCGTCGAACAAGGCCGGAGGATTCTCTCGCCAGGTGCTCCAACGGCGAATCGTTTCAGCAAGCAGCGTGAGAATGCCGAACACAATCGCAAGATAGCGGCTGAATGATATGCCCATCTTCGTCGCTGCAGATAAGCTCAAACCAGGAACAATTTCGGCGAAGCGGGCGACAGAATACGACGCGGTATGCGCTGATACAAGCCAAAGGCGCGTGGCGTACGCTCTGCCTCACGGCCGGCCGTCAGCCAGTTTCGCTACCAGCCGCGCTTTTATTTCGGACCACTCTACGTCGATGATGCTGAAGATAACCGAATCGCGCATCCGCCCGTTCGGCAGGATCAGATGTTTGCGCAGAATACCTTCCTGCTTTGCGCCCAGACGCAGAATTGCGGCGCGCGATTGTTCGTTGAGCACGTCAGTGATCAATTCAACTCGCACGCACTTCCAGGTTTCAAAGGCGTGAGAAAGCAACAGCAACTTGCTCTCAGTGTTTACCGCAGTCCGTTGGGCGCTTTTCGCCAGCCAGGTGTAGCCGATCGCGGCAGCGCGGTCGTGCACTCGGATCTCGTAGAACCGGGTGGTGCCGGCGATTTCGCTCCGGCCTTCCTGCGCCCTTCTCGACGGTGGGGCTTCCGCTTCGGATTTGCGAATGATCACGAACGGCAGTTCGCGTCCCTGAGCCTGTCCGTCAAGCGCGGCTTGAATGTAATCGGTGATAGTGTGGGGAGAGGGAATGATAGTGACATTTGAGTTCCAAAGCTCGCCGTCGCTCGCCGCGGCGAGCAGGGCGCCCCCGTGCGCCGTTGACAGTGGTTCCAGGCGCACGTGCTTGCCTTCGAAAATGATGGGACGGATCTCCACTTTGATAATGGTAAAGCATTTTAGCCACATAGCCGCGAAATGTTTTGGAAGATAGAGACAATGTTCGCCCCGCCGATTGCGCGAAGTGCGCTCAACTGAGGGAATAATTTCCTATCCTGGACACGAACACACTAGAAAAAAAGCGAATGCGACCGTATGCTTCTGTTGGTTGGCAGCAAAGCACCTGTCGCATAATCGAATCATATGAAATTACTCAATATAGTCTTTGCAGTTATTGTTAGCTGCGCTCTGGCGCCGTCGATCGTCGCGCAGAAGGTCTTCAGGGTTACCGAACCCGATGCAATCAATCCGGCGGAAGTTACGATCGCCATCAATCCGAAAAATCCCGAGAATGTCGTGGCCGCGTCGTTCGCGATGGGGCGTCCGCCGCGACCGCGTTATGGAAGTTACAATTATGCTTCGATGGATGGTGGCCACACCTGGAAGACTATTCCCGTGGCTGATCCGAAAGGCCTCACCCAGGGTGACGATACGGTCTATTTCCGCAATGACGGCACTGTTTATCACGTTCATCTTTCGTTCATCGGCATTCGCGTCGCGCATCCGCCCCGTGCGGAGAGTGGGATGCTGATGGAATCGTCCGCGGATGGAGGTCTGACGTGGGGCGAGGCGGTGACCGCGATAAACCATGTGAACACTGTCATACCGTTCGAAGACAAGCCGGGCATCGTGGTGGATAACGCGCCGCAGTCGAAACATAGAGGCAATCTCTATCTCGCCTGGACCCGCTTTGATGTCTACGGCAGCAGCGATCCTGATTGTCACTCGCACATCTACTTCACCCGGTCGACCGACGGCGGCAAGTCGTTCGAAATGCCGGCCAGCATCTCTGAAGGTGCGGGCGATTGCCGCGACAGCGATAACACGGTGGAAGGCGCGGTGCCGGCCGTTGGACCAAATGGAGATCTGTACATCGTTTGGGCCGGCCCGCTCGGACTGGTGTTCAGAAAGTCGACTGACGGCGGTCTGACCTTCGGCAAAGAAAAAACTATTAGTCAGATGCCCGGTGGGTGGGACTTTTCAGTAGCAGGGCTCGAGCGCGCTAACGGAATGCCAGTGACCGGCGTCGATTTGAGCAATAGCGCCAACAGGGGAACGCTGTACGTTAACTGGATTGACGCGCGCAACGGGGACCCTGATGTTTTTGTGATGTCGTCGAAAGACGGCGGCGAAACCTGGCTGCCGGCGGTGCGCGTCAATGACGATCCCTTAAAGAACGGCAAAGACCAGTTCTTTACCTGGATGTCCCTGGATCCAATCGATGGCTCAGTGAACATCGTCTTTTATGATCGACGTGATACTGAGGGGGCAATGACCAGGCTGGTCCTCGCGCGCAGCATCGATGGCGGAAAGACCTTTGTCAATTACCCGATCGATGTGCCGGCCTTTAAGTGCGACGACAAAGTCTTCTTTGGCGACTACAGCAGCATCTCAGCTTTCAACGGCCGCGTGCTCCCGATCTTTATGCATTTCGATCAAGCGAAAAAACTCGCCGTCTCAGTCGCTCTATTTCATTTCAAACCAGGCACTCAAGAGCGGATCGAGTAGATGTGATAAGCGTAGCTCGTCAATTTTGCGCGCTTGCCCACAGGCGTGACCCGATGTCACCTTTCATTGGGAGCTTTAATCATGGACCTCACAGAAATTTCTTGACGATTTGGCTTGTAGGCACACGCGCCTTTAAACGGTGGAGCGTTTGGTACAACCCCATCTCTGTGCGCCCCATAAAAATGAACTCGGGCAGCACTCCCATAGTTCGGACCAGATTCTTCGATTCACGCAGGTAAGCCCGTAGGAACGTGGCGTCGCCGAAATCGAAGAACTGATGTTTACCCGCCGTGGGCGGATAAACCTTGCGATAGAAATTATCGACAAAACCGAGGAGCGCACGGCGAGCCTGCGGCAGTAACTTCTGGCCGGCGCGTTCGTAATAGGTCTCTAGCAGCCCGCGAAATTCCATCGAATTACTCGCCCCAGGGTAAAGAAATACGCTTCGGAGATAAGCGACAGTTTCAGGGCTAAGATATTTAACGCAGCCGAAATCTACCAACGAAATATCCCCCTCGTCCTTGAATAAATAGTTGCCCCAGTGCGGATCGGCGTGCAGAGCTTCGATCTTCAATAATTGAAAATAGAAGAGCTCGAAAAGATGCGACCCCAGTTGATCCCGAAGTTTCTGCGAAGGACGCTGTGCCAGGTAATCTTCGAGGTGACGGCCTGCCATCAGCGACATCGTCAAAACTCTGTCAGAAGAGTACTCGCGAAACACACGCGGAATTTGCACGAAAGAAAGTGGTGCGAGGCGCTCCGCTAGGAATTCAATGTTATCAGCTTCACGCACATAATCTGTTTCCGCAACGATCTGCTTTTCCATCTCGTCTATCGCCGACTTGGAAAGATGACCCGACGCCTGCGCCGGTTTTGAGAAGCTGCGAAACAAGGCGAAATCGCTTTCGATAGCGCGCCGGATGTCCGGATACTGGATCTTCACGGCCACGGGTTGGCCCTGGCGAGTGACGGCGTGGTGCACCTGGCCCAGTGAGGCGGCGGCAAAAGGCTCCGGCGTAAACCGCTTAAAGATCTCTTCAGGCTCGCGTCCCAGGCTCGCCTTAATCTGTACGCGGACCAATGAAGGATGCATGCCCGGCGCTTCCATCTGCAGCGTTGCCAACTCAGCCAGCACTTCATCGGGAAGCACGCCAGTTTGCAGGCTTAACATCTGTCCGAGCTTCATGGCCGGGCCGCGCAAGGCCTGCATCTCGTCGGCCATCCTGCGGGCGGCACGCACGTGGGTGGATTTCAATTTGATTTTGCTTTTTGCTTCGCCCAGGAATACGCGCTGCAACAGGTAACCGAAGTAACTGCCGGCAATGCCAGCTCCCATGGAAGCCATTCCGAGGGCACGTCCGCGGGCGGTGTTCTTTTGCGGGGCCATCTATCGCTTTCCCTGTTGAAGGAACGAAACACCGATGCTCAAAGACCGATCGAGAAAGGCGAGCGTGTGTTGCTTGCCGGGTGACGAATCGTGAAGCCAGTATAAAAGCGCTCCCAGGTAGTAAATCCAGAAGACCTCGGGCGCCAGAAACGAGAGTGGACTGTGTTGATTTTTAGGCAACGATTCGTCGAGCAACTCCTGCACGAAGCCGACGTAACGGTGACGAAGCTCCTGGGCCCGGTGGCTGAACATGCCGAGGGGGGAGGCCGGTTTAAGCGCGTGAATGAAAGCAGCGCCGATGAATTTTTCGTGCGGCGCGAGAAACTCAAACTGGCTATGCACCAGTGCAAAGAGCTTTTCTTCGAGGGGCGCCTTGCGCAGGCGAGGGTTTTCGCGGACTGAAGCAATGGCCTGGTCCACTTCCTGTTCAAAGAAATGCAGGGCAATGTCTTCCTTGGTCCTGAAATAATTGAAGACGGTGCCTTCGGCAATTCCAGCCTTCCGCGCAATCGCTTTTGTGGTCGTGGCATCAAACCCCTTGCTCTGAAAGAGCGACAACGCGGCGGTCACGATGCGCTTCCGAATCGCGGCTTTGTTTTGCGCGCGCCGTCCGGCCGGACGCTCTATCCGCGCGGCAGCGCGGCGCGGCTTGGACTTGGCGGCAGCTTTCTTTCTGGTGATCATAAACAATTCATGAGTGCGCTCACACAATATATGAGTGCACTCACGAAATTGTCAAATGGCAAATGTTGTTGGCTAGAAATATTTTCCAGTGGCTTAATGAGGAGGTGTAAGACTCCCAATGCGTTCTGACGAAATAAAAACAGGGATGGTGAAATCAGGGTTGTATTTTATCGGCGGCGGTCAAACCGACTCTTTGTATTCCTCGAGATTATCCTGGATAGCATTGAGCAGGCGGGATTTCAAGGTGTTGTCTTTCAGCTCATGCGGCGGCACCGGCTGCCATTTCCCGGGGATAAGCACCTGCGAATCGATGAAAGCTTCGATGGCTTCCTGTAAGCCATCGATCTTAATCCTGCCTTTCATGGCCACCACTTCATCGATGATGAAGGTGACCGCGTCTCCGGTAATGCGATGCCGGTGATTGATGATCGCCGACCGCTCCTGAATCGTTTTCAGTGAAGCGTCCAGCGGCTGGCCCAACGTGGAGACCAGTTTGAGATAGCATTCCTGAAACTTCCTAACGTGCATGCGGCATCCGTTAGTCGGCTTCAGGTCCCTCTTGCCCACATAGGACGCCGCCATGATGCGGCAAAAAATATCGGTGGGCATGTAAGCACTTTCGTCCTCGACGTCGTGCATGGCCTGCGCGACATAGTAGGCGGGCAATAACCGCAGCAGGTTGCGTATGAGAAAGACCGGGTTGTGCGTAAAGCCATCCGGCAGCTTCTCTATGCCTTTGGAAACCTTTCGATCTTCGAAATAACTCAAGCTGCGATGAAACTCGCGAATCTCTTTTTCTCCGGCCGCCATGACATGCTCGATCTGTGCGGGAGTGAAACCAATGCGCCAAAGCATGCGCCGATGTCGTTCGGCTTCAAACGTCTGATCAAATGTGGTCAGGCATTCAGCATTCTTGAATTGATCCAAGTTTAGCTTGACACCAGTCTGCGCAAAGTCCAGGGCCTGCGCAAAGACCTGCACGATCACGCGGGCGCAACCTCGCTGTTCGCGCAGAGAAGCTGAATAACGGTCAACGTCCTTGAAACGGTACTTGTCGTGTTTCGCGGCGAACTGCCGGATAGATCCGTAGTCCAGGATGGCGCCGCTGGCCAACAGATTATCGCCGTCCCATGCGAGCCAGTTGAAGATGTATTCTTCCTCGAGCAGCGCGGCCATCTTTCCATAAGCGCGAGCCACATAATTCAGCGCCCTTTCGTATCCGGCGCCGGCCTCCGCCGGAATCTCCCAGAAGCCGTTTTCAACCTGGCGCCTGATGAAGTAATCCACCGAAGCTTTCAGTTCAGAGTGCCGGGCTTGTTTCAGGTAGCGAAAAATGTGCGCAGGCCTGAGAAGATTTGGAGCGGTGCGCACTCCGATGGCCGTGCCGTCGGGAAAACCGATCACCGCCAGGCAGCGCTCGGTCGGAATCTCCTGCCGATAGAAAATCTCGGACATCAAAGCGCTGGCCAGCATTTCTTCGAGGTCTGCCAGGCCCGACGAATAGCCATAACTCTCATCGCCTG
This sequence comes from Pyrinomonadaceae bacterium, assembly GCA_046262835.1. Taxonomy (GTDB): domain Bacteria; phylum Acidobacteriota; class Blastocatellia; order Pyrinomonadales; family Pyrinomonadaceae; genus UBA11740. Next base: position 150,634 of record JBHELZ010000002.1, on the reverse strand, counting down.
TTTTGACGATCCCATTGGCTTCCTGGGCGCCTGGACTCAGGCAGGTGGCCCCGGTTCCGCGGCTCGAAATATCAAACGTCAGTTTGTTGTTGCGGATGCAACCATTCCAGATACTCCGCCCGTCGCCCGATGTTTTGCCCTGCCGGTTTCGGTGTTGCGTTTGCAGATAACGCGTGGCCATGTACGGGTTCGGCCTAATCGCTTCCGCCGGATATTTCTTTCCCTGCTCCTGGTCATACTCATTAATGATTCGCAGAGAAAACGTTTCGAGTATCGCCTGTTCGAGATCCTTATTCATGACCGGCGAGTGATCATCGCAGAGCAAACCCATTTCTCTGGCCAGCTCAAAGTTGAAGTAAAGAACCCGCCCGTTGGGACGGTAGCGAGCTGGATAATCGATGTAGCCATCCGGGCTGACCTCTCGCCAGGGATGGCGGCCGTCTATCTCTTTGAACCTCTCGTACATAGACGCGTCTGCGTGCTCAAAAGCCAGCCGAAGATGTGGTAGAACCAACGGTGACTGCCGTGCTTATCTGTTGATTCTCATATTTCGCTGATAACAATTGGATTGGTGCCGAGGATGCTGGCGCGGGCGGTTAAGTCGGGCAGGCCGGCTGGAGCCTTTTTTGATACTAGATTCCGGTTACGAAAGCCGTCAATAGAAGACTTGTAAGTCCTTGCGGGAGTGTAAGATGTGGCGAGCGCAACTGAGCGGGAAGCCGGTGCGGGATTTAATTTGCACGCTGCCCGCACGGCGGGATTTTGACTAATTCATAAATGGCAGCAAGCTAATGATGCTGTCGTATGCGTGTTGGACCCGCCCCAGGCGCTTTAAAAATCACCCACCGGCGAATGATCCAAACGCGAGAGAGTTACCGCGCCGTTCACTTTCAAATTGAGGCTTTTATGGGTGGTCGATCACAATGGGTGATGAATGGTCTCGCAGTTGCTTTGGCCACTCAGACCAATCGCTATTGTCCGGCAAGCCTTCACCGCAAACGCTCGGCGCTCAAGCAAATGGACCGGTGATTGGGATTTAAATCACTTTAACCTTAGACTACAGACAAGAATTCCATGATTGATTTGGATCCACTCGACGCCGAAACCGGCCATGCTAACGCTATCATTGAAACGCCCAAGGGCAGCCGGAACAAGTTCAACTACGACGCCAAATTAGGACTCTTCAAACTCGGCGGGCCGCTCCCCCTGGGGACCGTGTTCCCATTCGACTTCGGATATCTTCCGTCAACAATAGCGGGTGACGGCGATCCGGTCGATATACTAGTGCTGATGGATGAACCGGCCTTCCCCGGATGCCTGGTGCCGGCGAAGCTGATCGGCGTTATCGAGGCGAATCAAACGGAGGGCCAGGAGACCACTCGCAATGACCGATTGATCGCTGTATCCGCCGATTCACGTAATCACTCCCATGTTCGCTTTCTTGGTGACCTGAACAACAATTTGATCCACGAAATTGAGCGCTTTTTCGTTTCTTATAATGAAACCAAAGGGAAAAGGTTTGAGATAATGGGTCGGTTCGGTCCCGAACGAGCGATCTCGCTGATTGAGCAGGCTGCTGAGACCTTCCAGACCTCGCGTACTTCTAAAAAGAAGTCTTCGCATAAGAAGTCGCGTTAGGGACTAAGTATGCAATCTCGATAGTACCAACGGGGGGGCCCTGAATTAACTTTTGTATAGTTAGAGTACGCGCGACTTCGATTTGCTAAATCCATCGAACAGACGAGGAGGGTAGTGGTGCGTGCTCGAATATGGACTCGACTCGGCTGTGCCGCGCGAAGAAGTTTACTGCGCGTCCGCAGATCAAAAGGCCCCGGCGCCCCGAGCCCAATGTTATAGGCTTCCGGTCTGGACTGCGCCGGCACGCTCGTAATTCACAATAATGATGCCTTTAGAAGTGACCGTGCTTTCCGTCACCTTGAAGGCCGCGGGGATAGTGCCATCCGCAAACAGACGCTTTCCAGCGCCCAACGTTATCGGATAAATCTTCAGCCAAAACGCATCGACCAGATCATGCTTCATGAGCGTCTGCACAAGATTTGCGCTTCCATAAACGTGCAAATCCGGTCCTTTCTCTTGCTTGATTTTGGCGATCTTTTCCGCAATGTCTCCGCCTAAAAACACTGAGGGCTGCCATTCGGCAGAAGCCCTGGTATTCGAGGCGACGTACTTGGTCGCAGTCATGACTCCCGGCCAGAAATCGGCATGTTGCGGCCAGAACGGCGCCCAAATATCAAAGGTCTTGCGGCCTAACAACAGATCAAACGGCACGTTCATCTGCTTTCTCATGATAGCTCCGCTGACGTCGTCGGAATATGGAGCTTGCCAGCCACCAAATGCGAAACCGCTACTGGTATCTTCTTCTGGCCCACCTGGCGCTTGGATGACGCCATCAAGGGTGACGAATTCGAGTACATTGATTTTTCTCATAATGAGTCCCTTCGAGTCCTATCTGATTTTATTTGGTTTACGCGTGTCCGCGGTTTCGGATGAGCCCGGTGATGCCACTTGGAAGCCGCATGCTGATGCGGGGTCTTGCGGCGCCTCCACACACGGAGGAACACTGTATTTGGTTACCACCACGCCGAAGGCGTTGCCGAATTCCAGCGCGCAACTTAGTCGCCCCAAAGCGCGCACATCGACGGGCGCCCGACAGGTTTTTCGCTCATGGCGAAGTTTCCTTTTGCCGCCGCCGCTCACTTGCCTTCACGATTTCGCTAATGTCCGCCACTGGACGGATCTCGATGGTTCCGCACCCCAGCCCCAGGCCGGGACTTTGGGAAATGAGCTGAATTGCGTGGTTCAAATCTCGAGCTTCAAGCACCTGAATTCCACCCAACTGCTCCTTCGTTTCCGCGTACGGGCCGTCGGTCACTGCAACCTTTCCGTCCTTCCAATCCAAGGTAACTGCTGTGTTCGCGGGCTGAAGCGGTTCCTCAGCGATTAGGTGACCGTTCCTCCGCAGTTCATCGTTGTAGCTGAAGCACTCGTCCAGCACGGTGTTGCGCTCACTCTCAGACATGTTCTCGAACTTGCCGGCCTCGAGATAGCCCAAACAGACATATTTCATTCTTCTTCTCCTCGTCCTTCTTCTCTGAGTAGCGACGCTACCGTCGAAGTACATTTAGCCCGGCCTGTCAACGGCACGACATGCCTGGCGCATCGCGGTCGTACTAACATCTTTGCCAGCATCAGTCGGGAGGTCCGAAGGACCGTCAATTAGTAGCCACGGCCGTAAGGCCGTGGTACTGATGAAACAAGAGTATTGGAGCGCCGAAGGTGCGGCAAACCGCAGATCACACCACTGAGGGATGTCGGCCCTTCGGGCCTCAATTTGTTTTAGGTCGCGACACCCAAGGCCTTACGGCCGTGGCTATTAAATGCTTGCGGCGCTGAGAGACCTCGACCAAATGTCACACATGCGTCGCATTCTAAAACGGGGTTACCCCTTTTGAGCGAGCATATTCCGAAGTTGCGGCGGCCAGACTATTGCGTCGGTACTTCCGGAGCCGGAAAAAAAAGAAGCTCGCGCACCTCGCCGGGCACATCGCAGGCGATGGCAGCCTTCTTCGCCCATGCAAGTGCGTCGTTGATGTCAGCGCATTCCAGTATCCAAAATCCGCCCATGTGCTCCTTGGTCTCGGTGTATGGCCCATCGGTGACGGAGACTGTGCCGTCCGACTGCTTCCGCAAAGTCTTTGCGTTTGCGGCGCGGGCAATGCCGCAGGCGAACTTCCTGGCGCCCGCAGCAATCATTTCGCGGTTGAGCGCGTGAATCTCTTCGATCATTTCTTCGGTTACGGCCGACGGGTCAAAGTCGTCGAGGAGGTAGTTACTAACGAGATACTGTGGCATGAATTCTTCTCCTTAATCATTTTCTCCGGAATCAGATAGCAGTGCTCATCGTTTTAATTTTTGTCTCAAACTGTGGCCTTCGACTTTCGTCGCTTCTTCTTATTCTCACCCGGCTTTAGCCAGGTGCCACGACACAATTTTCAGAAGAAACCGTTTGAAACGGTTTCCCAAACTCAGCAGTGCCCGTTCACCTGCCTGAAGCCAGGTGTGAATGAGACATGTCTCGGTGCTTTGAGGCAAGCTCATCGTTCTTCTGACCTATAGTCGTTGGGGACACGGAAAATCGACAGCTATCCAAATTTTTATTTTCAGCTTTTTATTTCAACTGACGAATCCGCTCTTGCAGGAATTGCCGCTCCGGTTCCTGTTGGGTCAGCGCCAAAGCTTTCTCATAAGAAATCCGGGCCTCAGCAGTCCTGCCCAGTCTGCGGTACATATCGGCACGAGCTGAATGCGCCAGGTAGTAATTTGTTAATTCGCCTTGTTCCAATATCGCATCGATATGCCGGAGACTCGCCTCTGGGCCATCGTGCATCGCAATGGCCACCGCACGGTTTAGCTCGACTACCGGCGAAGGTTGAATCCGTAACAATTGATTGTAGAGAGTAATAATTTGACGCCAGTCGGTCGCAGCAGCCGATTCCGCTTCAGCATGGACGGCGGCAATCGCAGCCTGCAGGGTGTAAGCACCGAAGCGGCGGGAGTTCAGGGCTTTCTCCACCAATGCCAACCCTTCGGCAATCTGCTCTCGATTCCAGAGCGAGCGGTCCTGGTTCTCCAGCAAGATCAGCTCGCCAGCCGGCGAGGTCCTCGCTGCGCGACGGGATTCTTGCAGCAACATCAGAGCAAGCAGTCCAACCACTTCCGGGTCGGGCTGGAGTTGTGTCAGCAACCGTGCCAATCGAATCGCCTCGCCGGTTAGCTCCGCCCGCGTTACCTCCGTCCCTGCCGCAGCAGAATAACCTTCGTTGAAGACGAGATAGATGACCTGAAGCACCGCGTCCAGCCGCTCGGGCAATTCCTGCGGGCTCGGCACTTCGTATGGAATCGATGCGTCTCGAATCTTTGCTTTGGCGCGCACGATCCGTTGGGCCAGCGTGGGCGGAGTTATGAGAAAGGCCTTTGCTATCTCCTCGGTTGTCAGCCCGCACACCTCACGCAAGGTGAGTGCAACGCGCGCTTCAGGCGGTAGTGCTGGATGACAACATATAAAGATCAAACGCAGGCGATCATCTTCAAGGCCATCTTCAAGCTGATCATCTCCAAGAAAGTTCTCGGCATTGGACCTTGCCTCTGCATTGGACTTTTTGCGCGAACTCCATTGCGCTTCGAGATAGCGCGCGAGCTCGTCCTGGGAGGCGTCAAATCTTGCCCGTCGACGCAGAGTATCAATCGCTTTGAAGCGGGCCGTCGAAATCAGCCATGGGCGCGGATTGTCGGGGATACTAGTCTGAGGCCAGGACTCCAGAGCGGCAGCGAATGCCTCGTGCATGGCCTCTTCAGCGAGATCCAGATCTCCGAGGAGGCGCACGAGCGTCGCGAGAACCCGGCCCGATTCCCTCCGGTAGAGAGTCTCAATGATCCTGCTGAGTTGTTCCGGCACCGGCGGAGGCATCAACGCCAAACTAGCAAACAGAGCGGCTCGACACAACGGCACTCGCATGATGTTGCGCGCCAACCGTCAGGTCGGGGTTGGGAAGCCGCTATTTGATTGGCAGGGCAAGTTCATTCAACAAATTCTGTATTTCCAGTCGATCCGATTTCGGAAAAATTACCCGTCCTCCGGTTTCGCTCGTCAACAACTTGAGAAGCTCGGTTGCTTTGCTGCGCTTGCTTCCTTCTAACTGCTGAACCAAACCGATGGCATAGACGCTCGTCTTGTTTGCTTGTAGCTTGGCAATAACTTCTTTGCGGTTCTTCTCACTCACGCGGTCCTCTCCATCCGTAATCAGAATGATCACTCTTTCCGCCGCGGGGGATTGATTTAAGCGTCCAGCGATGAATTCGATAGCATCAAGTAGAGTGGTTTGCCCACCTTCAATGTAAATGTTATCGATAGTGCGAACGAGCAAGTTTTCATTTTGTGTGTGTTCGATGCGCGGAGTGGTTACTGCTCGTGAACCTCTGCCAATCCCTTCAGATTGGAAACTGAATATGGAAACCGGGCCGTGGTCGTGCACTTGATGTGCGGTGGCTTTACCCAGTTTTAGCACGACGTCGAATTGTGATCTCATTGATCCGGTGCTGTCGATCAGAATGGCATACTCCAGCTTCTTGTTTTCCTGTGCAGTGCAGACGATGCACGTTAACAGCGTCAGCAAAGCAGCACTGACCACGCGGAAAGTTTTTGCGTGCTTAATCATGGCTTTACGCTTCTATGTCGTATGATACGCGCTGCATCCGCCGCGAAAACCGTTCGGATCGGGGATGTGCCCAATTATGACTGAAACAGCGGAGGTCGTCATCATCGGCAGCGGCATCGTTGGCTCGAGCGTTGCCTATCATCTCGCCGAGGCTGGTTGCGCGGATGTGCTTGTGCTCGAGCGGGAGGCTCATCAGGGCAAAGGCTCGACCGGGAAGAGCATGGGCGGCGTGCGCGCGCAGTTCTCGACCCCGGTCAACATCCAGATGTCGAAGTATTCGATCGACTTCTTTTCGAAGTTCGACGAAATCGTCGGGCATCCGGCGGATTATCGCGCGCATGGCTATCTTTTCTGCGCCACGAACGAAAATCATCTGGCTTATCTGAAAGCGAATCGCGAAAAACAAAATGCACTTGGTGTAACCAACGTCGAGTGGGTGACCCCTGAAGACATTGTCAAGATGGTGCCGCAGCTTCGCGTGGACGATATGCTCGGCGGCACGTTCTGCCCGACGGACGGCTTTGTCGATCCCCACAGCGTGATGATGGGATTCATGCTGAACGCGCGAGACAGAGGCGTGCGACTGTGGCTCGATACCCAAGTCACTGGAATTGATTTAGAGGGTGGCGACTCGTCGCCGCTTTCAAAAGCGCTGACAAGTCAGAGCGCTCCAAAAGGACGCAGTACCATTTCAGGTGTCCGCACAACTCGCGGGTTCATCTCAACGCACATCGTGGTCAATGCTGCCGGGGCGTGGGCGGCGCAAATCGCCGCGCTGGCCGGTGCTCAATTGCCGGTCGAACCGCTCCGCCGTCAGCTTGTTCCCACTGAACCTTTCGATCAACTGCCGCACCGCTTCCCCATGGTCATCGACATGTCGACCGGTTTTCATTTTCGCCGGGAAGGCCAGGGGATTTTGCTGGCGTGGAATGATCCGAACGAGACCCCGGGGTTCAAAATGGAATTCGATCCCGGTTTTGTGGAAAAAATTTTGACGCGGGCAGCCGCACGCGTACCCGTGCTTGTTAATGCTGCAGTCAATCCACGACGCGCATGGGCTGGCTTATACGAAATGACGCCCGATCACCATGCCATTATCGGTCCGGCGCCCAACGTCAAAGGTTTGTATTTTGTGAATGGTTTTAGCGGCCACGGGGTAATGCACTCGCCGGCGTCGGGCCGCGTGGTTGCTGATCTGGTTCTGCATGGTCGTTCGGATTTAATAGATGCTTCACAATTGAGTGTTAGCCGGTTCGCCGAAGGTCGATCATTGGAAGAGACAGCGATATTGTAAGAGCGTCGTCATGTTCTATGTTCGGAGCAAAATAAATGAAACGAAAGTCTAATCCAATGGTCGCTGTGTTTGGATTGCTTGTTTTTGCATCATTCGCTGCCGCGCAAACAAGCAAAGTCAACGATTCAATGATCGTCACGACCGATTGGTTGTCAAAACATCTCAATGATAATTCACTCGTGTTGCTGCATGTGGGCGACCGGGCCGAGTATGACGCGGCACACATTCCTGGCGCGCAATTCATTCAGCTCGCAAACCTCTCGACGCCGCGCGGCCAGGGATTGATTCTCGAGCTGCCGCCCGTGGATCAGTTGCAGACTGTCTTTGAAAAGCTTGGCCTCACTGACAAATCCCGCATCGTAATTTACTTCGGCAAAGATTGGGTGACGCCAACAGCGCGCGTTTATTTCACGCTTGATTATTTGGGCTTCGGCGATCGTACGTCGATTCTCGACGGCGGCTTGCCCGCATGGCGGGCCGAACAGAGGCCTCTGACGCCGGAGGGGAAGCCGCCAAAGCAGGGCCATTTCACCCCGCATCCGAATGCCCAACTGGTCGTCGATTCCGCGTGGGTCAGCTCGAATTTGAATAAGCCCGGCGTCGCGGTGCTCGATGCGCGCGCGGCGAAATTCTACACCGGTGAAGACGCCGGACAGATGCCCCGGGCGGGCCACATCCCGCACGCGAAGAGCATTCCTTTTTCAACGCTCGTAGAAGATTCGACCAACAAGTTCAAGAGTGCCGAAGCCCTGCGTGCATTGTTCATGTCAGCCGGCGTAAATCCGAGCGACAGCGTGGCCACCTATTGTCATATCGGCCAGCAGGCCAGTTTGCTCTACTTTGTTGCGCGCTATCTTGGTTATCAAGCGCATCTTTACGACGGGTCGTTTCAGGACTGGAGCAATCGACGCGATCTGCCGGTAGAAAAATCCGCGAGCATAAAACCATGACTTCCGAGTCATTTTTGCGCGCTGCCGGAACGTTGCGGTCGATAAAGAGCACGCCACTAGCCGGGGCCGCCATTGAATCTCGCGAAATGAGCTCTCGCATGACGGTCCGGGTGATTCCCGGGCAATGCAGTTTTCAGACACCGTTATTTTGTTGATGATGAATGGCTCGTCTACTGCGCGTCGCGTATAATCCGTTTATGAAAAATGATCAAGAAGATGTAAACGAAGATGGTCAGGATCAATCCGCGGACGCCGACGGCGAGCAAGGGAAGAAGCAGGACAATGAAGATGAGCCGGCCTCAAAGCATGGCGAACGGCCGGATAATCTTCGCCGCCGCTCAGAGTGGTTTCAAAAAAGAACGGGCGGCCGCTAGCTGCTCGCAGTCCTCTCGTCTTCTTACTTCATACGCAGCCGCCAGATACTTCTTCCATACGTAGCCGCAAACAGCGTCGCCTCTTTGAGGTGATAGACCAGATCGATCACCATCGCATTTGGTAAGTTCCTGGTGAGATTACTCCAGGCGCCAGTACGTGTGTCCAGAACAAACACGCCGGCATCGTTGCCCGCGTAGACTTTGTTCAGATCGTCGGGCGGGATCATCACCACATGATGCGGCACGTCTGGAAGCTGTCCCTGGTCCACATCTTCCCAGGTCTCACCCCCGTCTTTTGATCGAAACACATGCGCGTGTCCAAAGTTCGCAGCCGCGACGTAAAGAAGATTGGCATCTTTTGGGTGTGACTCGATCCGGGTGATCGTATGACCGGGCAAAATCGAACTTGAAATGTTCGCGCTCCACGTGTCTCCGCCGTCGCTGCTTCTAAACAAGCCGCCGTTTTCGGTTCCTACATAAATTCGTTTGCTGTTGGTACTGGCTATCTCAATCGCGGAAATAGCGCTGCTATCGAGGTCCGTCGAAACATGCTGCCAACTGTCCCCATCGTTCCTTGTGCGCCACACGCGGGTTGACCCGGTGAACAGCGTATTCGAGTCCGCCGGATCCATTGCGATGTAACACATCCAGACTGAGTTCTGTTCGTCTATCGACGCATGCGGCGAGACATCCACGGGGGCCTTATTCAACCCGTGATAACGTTGTATTAGAAGATTATAGGCAGAAGTGAACACGTGTCCCGCGTCGGCCGGGTCGAAGATGTTCCAACCCCCATCACCCGTATCGATAGGGAAGAAACCATTGGCGAAGCCGGTAGTTGTGGCTACTGTCCCGTTGTCCTGGGCGCCGCCGCCAAACACTTTGCTGTCGGTTTGCGCGACGTCCATGTCATAGAACATCGTGACCGCCAATCCCTTGCTGCGATTTGTCCAGGTGTTGCCGCCGTCTTCGCTGACATCCAGGCCACCATCGTTCGGGTCGTAAACCCGGCCCACCGCTTTTGGCGGCATTATGAGCGCATGGTGATCAGCATGGGCATAGACTGGGGTCCCGACATTGGCGTCCCACCGCGTAATCTTTTTCCACGTCGCCCCGGCGTCGGTGGTGCGGTGCAAGTCTACGCCGCCGCAAATCACATAATCGGGATTCGTCGGATGGACCACGATAGTATTTCCATATGAAATTTGTCCCTCGTCTTTGAAATGCGCACCATGAATGCTCTTCCAGGTGTCTCCTCCATTTGTGCTGCGAAAAACACCCAGCAAAAGGTCTTTGTCGCCGCTGGCTTCATTTTTCGCGAACGCATAGAGAACGTCCGGATTAGAGGGACTGATAGCCAGGCTCGTCCGCCCAAAGCGAGCGGCTTCCGGCAATCCCTTCTTCAAATGCTCCCATTTCTTTCCGCCGTCGGTCGATCGCCAGATGCCGCTGCGCGAACCTTGTTCCGTGAAGGTCGCATAGATCCGCCCCCTGGTTTTCGGATGAAAAACAACCGCGTGACACCAGTAGTTACGGCTCGAAACAAACGTCATTCGTTTCCAGTTGATCCCCGCATTTGTCGAAACGTATAGGCCACCCATGTCTTTGCCGCTTGAGCTGACTTCAGCCAGGCCAACGCCGCCCAAAAGTACGTGTTTCGAGTCGAATGGATCGACAGCGATCGCTCCGATGCGTTTCGGAACAATTTGTTTCTCACTTGATGCGATGAGCTGCCAGGTTTTTCCCTCGTCGCTGCTCTTGTATAAGCCAACACCCGGATAGGAATCCGAAGAAAGGTTCGCTTCACCGGTGCCGCAGTAGATCAGGTCTGGGTTTTTCTGATCGATGCCCAGCGATCCGATGTTCAGAATGTCCTGATCACTCCAACATGACTGCCAGGTCTGACCGGCGTCATTGCTGCGCCAAACTCCGCCGCCCGCTGATCCTGCCCAGATGCGCTCGGGGTGATCGGGATGGCAGACAAGCGAGGTGATTCGCCCGCCAATATTTGTTGGCCCAACGCATTCCCAGGACGAATCTAGAGTCGTTACCGGCGGCAGGGACTTCGCCGTGCGCTCGCGTTCACGGATTAATGTGTGAACCGGCGCTTCCCGCACGGGCCAGGCACTCCGGGCCTGAAACCATCGGCCGCGCGCTTTGTGATTGGACAGGCGAACATTTGACCCGTGTCGTTTGCCTCGCGCAGCAGTTGGGGGCGGCTCAGTTGAGTCGGAAGAACCGGGCTTTCCTGTTTTAAGCGATTTCGCTTTCTTCGGCATCGTTTTTTCCTCCAGGGCGGCGGGCTGGTTTCACGAGGTGGGGCAGAAGCTATCCGATCTTGCGCCGGCCGTCAACAGTTTCGGCAAGCATTCACGCAAGAGGCTTTAAGACCAGAGAATGGCATCGTTCCATCTCCCCCCGCGATGCGTTTCCGGCGAGCGGATTCCGAAAATTGCACAATGGCTTCACCAGCGGCCTCGCCACAGTAACGGGGAAAATTCGACGCATTCGATGTGCGCTTAAGTCGCGCGGTTGGGCGCAACAATACTTGGTGCGAGTTGCGCGTGAGAGCGGAGTGCGACAATATCTCACTCCGCTCATTTCAATAAAACCCCGGAGCGAGGACTTGATGGAACGAAGAATCACGAGCTGGTTCAGTCCGAACCTGCAAATGGAGATGCCCCTGGTCGCGTACGGTCACGGTGGCCAGACCCTTTTGATGCTCCCGACCGCCGCCGCCGATTATCTTGAATACGAACGATTTTACCTGGTGGATGCGATCAAGCCCTTCATCGAAGAGGGAAAAATTCGGGCCTACTCAATCAACAGCGTGAATCGGTGGAGTCTGCTGAACGAGCAGATGCCGCCAAAGCTGAAGGCGGAATTACTGACGCGCTACGATCGCTACATTACGGAAGAAGTTCTCGCCCTGATTCGAAACGAGAACGAACAAGAAGATACGCGCCCGATCACAACCGGAGCGAGTCTGGGCGCGTTTCTGGCCGTGAACGAATACTTCAAGCATCCCGACCTGTTTCGCGGCGTGATTGCCATGAGCGGCAGCTATGACATTCGTTCTTACTTAAAAGGCCATTACGACGACAATGTCTATTTCAACAATCCAGCCGATTTTCTTTCTGGTTTGAATGACGACCACTACCTGCCGATGTTGCGCCAGGCAGATTCGATTTACATTCTTTCCGGACAGGGATCTTACGAAGATCCCAGTCGCAGCCGGCAACTCTCAGACATTCTTAAGACTAAAGGCGTGCCGCACAGTTTAGAGCTGTGGGGCGCGGACGTGAATCATGACTGGCCCTGGTGGCGCAAGATGCTGCCGCATGTGTTGGGGAAGATCGTGGGGTGAGTTATGCGAGCACAATACGATTTTAGTAAAGGATTAAGGGGCAAGCACATCGGCAAGAAAATTCGAATTATCGGAGACAAGCATCTTCAAACGCCTGTGACGGTAAGCCGAGGCACGGCAACTGATGGAGCGAAATCGAAGTCGGTTTAGCAAGGCGAAAAACCATAGTCGAAAAACGCAGACGTGACTCACCACGCGTCCTGGCGGTGAAAGACGCTGCCGCATGTTTTGGTAAAAATTGTTGCATGGATTTCGCCAAAGACGTTTCGCATCTCAAAGGAGCGGATAATTTTGCATTGCATCTCCACCAAGAGTTTGAGCCTTCACCTTAGCGCGGTCTTGTATCTGGTAATTGCGCCTTTGTCGCAACTCGCCAACGCACAAGACATGAAGATTCAGATCGAGCGTGGGCACGAGATGCTGGCTACGATCAAGAAGGACATCAAAGACAATTACTACAATCCCGACCTCCATGGCGTAGATTTGGACAAACAGTTTGAAGAAGCTGATGCGCAAATCGGTAAGGCCGTTTCGGGAGATCAAATCTACGGAATTATTGCTCATACTTTGTTTGCATTTGAAGATTCTCATACCTATTTCGTTCCGCCTACTTGGAGTATGGAAGTGGATTATGGGTGGAAAATGCAGGTTATTGGTGACAAGTGTTACGTCACCTTTGTGCAAGATGGAAGTGACGCTCAAAATAAGGGACTTCGGCTTGGCGACCAAGTTCTGGCGATTTTCGATGTGCTAATTACAAGGGAGAATCTTTGGCAAATTAAGTATTTGTTTTACCGGCTACGACCACTTAAGGCAATGTCAGTGAGAGTTCGAACTCAGAGCGGTCAGATTCAACAAATCGCCCTGTTAACCGACGTGAAGAAGGCGACGATGGCCACCGTTCAGGAAAGACGCCGACGCGCCGAACAAAGTATTAACGGTTACAAAGAGCAGGACGGGAGTGTCTTTTATTGGGAGATGCCGAACTTCGATATGAGCAGCAACGGTGTTGACGACATGATGAAAAAAGTCGGCGAACATAACGCGCTGATCCTCGATCTGCGCGGCAATCCCGGCGGTTACGAAGTCACGCTTCAGTATTTGCTGGGATACTTTTTCGATCACAATATAAGGGTCGGGGATCGAAGAGGTCGGAAAGAATCAAAGCCCGTCATAGCTAAGACCCGCGGCACAAAATCGTACCGAGGACGAGTTGTGACGCTTGTTGACAGTGACACCGCATCGGCCGCAGAGATATTCGCGCGTGTGATGCAACTCGAGAAACGCGGCATCGTGGTCGGTGATCGGACAGCGGGCGCAGTTGGCGAGTCTCGTATCTTTTCGCATGATTATGTGCGCTGGAAAAACTCTCCGATGTCGGCGTTTGCAGTTAATTACGGGGTTAGCGTTACGATAAGTGACCTAATCATGACGGATGGTACAAGTCTTGAACGAATAGGCGTGACACCGGAAGAATTGATACTTCCACTGCCGTCCGACCTCTCTAATGGGCACGACCCGGCATTGATGCGGGCAGGGCAACTCTTAGGTATAAACCTCGGGCCGAAGAAACCGAAAACAGAAACCGTAAAAGAACCTAGCCTACGGCAATAAAAGGTCGTTAACCCGGCGGCCCATCGTCACCCTTCTTGCCCTTCTTTTTATTCGGCTCAGCTTCGCGCGGGCGTGATTGCGCGGGCGTTGCTACCGGCGCGGGTTCCTTCTTAGGGGGTTCCGTATTCACGCGGGGCTCCGCAGCCCCCTCGGTTTTCGCGGCGGGCAACGTGCTGTCTTCCAGGCGCGGCCTCGTGATGGTGTTTGCATCAGGCTTCGCATTCTTGTCCGTCTCATCGGTCTGGTTATCCACCGCCATCTGCGCGCGCTCGAGTTGCAGCTCGCGCTGCCGTTGCTTGTACATCTCCTTCATGTCTTCCGGCATTGACGGCGCCTTCGGAAAATCTTCCTTTGGCTTGTCTTTCATAAAGTCGCGCATGAAATCGATGAACATCGGCAGCGCCCCGTGCGCGCCGGTCATGTCGTTGCCGAGTGGTTTCTTTCTTCCCGGATAACCAAGCCATGCACCGGTGACATACGTCGGCGTGTAACCTATGAACCAAACGTCAGTGTGATCGTTGACGGTGCCGGTCTTGCCGGCCAGGGGCATGTTGAGCACGGTAGCTGCTGATGCCGTGCCCCCCTGAATCACGCCCCGCATCATCGAAACCATTGTCAGGGCAACGTATTCACTAAAAACTTTGTAGGTAGTCTTTTCCCACTCTTCTATCACCGCACCGTCCCGATCCAGGACTTTCCGCATCATGTGCGGCTCAACTCGAATGCCTTTGTTTGGAAATGTTGAGTAGGCCGATACCATTTGATCCAGCGGGACTTCAGTCGCGCCCAACGCCGACGGCAGGTAAGGGGCCATTGGAACCTTGATGCCAAAGCGCCGTACCATCTGCGCGCCGGTTTGAATACCCACGGTTTGCAGCAAATGCACCGCGGGAATGTTCATCGAGTGGGCCAGCGCCGTCTTTAAAGGCATGTCGCCGCAACTGGTTGACCCGTCATAGTTATGCGGTTGCCAGCCGTTGATGTTTATTGCCGCGCCGCTCACGCTGGTGTCCGGCGTCATGCCCCATTCAATGGCGGCGCTGTAGATGAACGGCTTAAAGGCCGAGCCGGTCTGCCGGTACGCCTGCACCGCGTTATTGAATTTGTTGGTGAGAAAATCATAACCACCCACCATGGTCACTACCTCTCCGGTCTTCGCGTTTAGCGTCATCATCGATCCCTGGACGGCGGGAATTTGATTCAGTTCGACTTTCAACTTTCGATTCTTCTTATCGAGGTCCTTGATGATGAATTCAGCAAGATAACCAGGCTTGAATTCACTGCGTGGCGCGCGGTGCCCCCACCCCATGTCGGCCGCGCCGACTGTGGCGGTATAATTACCAAAACGTACGGTTGCTTCATTGCGGCCTTGATCGATCTTCATCACCAGGCCCATCAGATAGCGGCCCGGCACGTAGTCATCGCGATACCAATCCGGATATTTATAGCCTGAGAGTTCCTGCTGTGTAGGCACGCCATTGTTCGATGAGGTCGGAATCGCCTGATAGGAAGAACGCCACCCCCCATGCGATTTGTCGTACCAACGCAAACCGGCGCGCAGAACCTCGTAGGCCTTGCGCTGCGCTGCCACGTTGATCGTCGAATAAACGGAGAGACCCGTTTGCGCGACGCGCGTGGTGTACTTGTCTTCCAGATCCTGGCGAATGTATTCGACAGGATAGTCGAAGGCAGGCTCGGTTGCCTGCGGCGGCTGATAGTAAGCTGAGTCGGCCAACATAATCGGTTTCGCTTTGGCCGCATCAACTTCAGTCTGGGAAGCGAACCCGTTGTTAGCCATGAGCTGCAGCACGAGATCGCGACGTTCTTTTGCCTTGGCCGCGTTCGCCGTGGGCGAATATTCGCCGGGCGCTTTCGGAATGGCGGCGAGCAGGGCGGCTTCTTCAATGGTCAGGTCTTTCGCCTGCTTGCCAAAATAGGTCTCAGCTCCGGCTTCTACACCATAGGCGTTCGCGCCCACAAAAATGTGGTTCGCGTATAGCTCCATGATCTGGTTTTTCGTGTAGTAACGTTCGATCTGCAGCGCCAGAACCCATTCATTCACTTTCCGCGTCAGGGTCTGCTCGCGCGTAAGAAACAGGTTCTTAGCGAGTTGTTGCGTGAGCGTCGATCCACCTTCAACTTTGTTGCTGGTAAGAGTCTTCCAGGCGGCGCCTACGATCCGAATGGGGTCGATGCCCACGTGATCATAGAAGCGCGCGTCTTCGACCGCGAGGATCGCGTTTTTCATGTTCGCCGGAATCTCGTCGTACTTCAGTGGGATGCGTTTTTCGAGCGCAAACTCGCCGATAACCGTCTTGCCGTCATCAGCGTAAATGCGCGTGACGATACTGGGCCGGTAAGTTGCGAGCGCGGCGACTTCGCTTGCCGCCTGCGAATAGTTAAGCTGGTAAGCCGCAATGATTCCTGTCAATCCACCCGCCGCCAGGGCGAGCAGGATGACGGCTGGAAACCAGAACCGGCGCAGAATGTGTTTCCGCTCGCCGAGCGGCGCATTTACGATGGCCCCGGGCGTATATGATTTCAAACGATTTATTGGTGGTTTAGCGGCCATAGTTCTCCCCCCAGGTCTTCCAGCCTAATAGTCCTTTAATCATGCCCTTTGGACAATGTGGCTTCCCACAGTTGCAGCGACAGCTGTAACTTCCGATCGCTTGGGTCTTCGCCGATATGTAATACAAATTAACGACTTTCGCTGTACGGCGCTTATCGGGGTTAACGTCAATTATAACTTAGACGAAGCCCGCGAAACGAGGGATGAAGGCGCGATCGTCCGCAGTCATCATACTTTTCTGATAGATTCGCACCGACGCGCATCCTAGTCATCTTGATGGACGATTGGGCGAGAGGCTTCCACCGTAACGCGTCGCGATATGCTGACGCTGCCCTCCTTAATTTCAATAAGCGGCAAGCGAACAGGCAACAAAAGGAAATTTAAGCCTTATCTGCGGCCGAATCCGACCGAAACCGAAAGCCAATTTGTTTACGCTCAGGCGAAGGCGGTGACATCAGTTGTCGAATCGTGTCAAATACGACTCTGAACTGACGATCGTACTTGCTTTCGAGTTCATCCAGTCTACTTGAGAGTTCAACATTCGAAGTGAGCAACTGGCGCAGCTTTACAAATGACCGCATGATTTCGATGTTGACTGAAACTGCACGCTCACTATTCAAAACGCTTGATAACATTAGAATGCCATGTTCGGTGAAGGCGTACGGGCGGTACTTGATATGCTGACCTCTCTTGAAGGTCACAGATTGTGACCTTAAACGATTCGTCGCAATCTCTAACCACCAAGCTCGCGCCTCTTCCATACTCAGCTGAAACATGAAGTCCGCTGGAAACCGATTTATGTGGTGCTTAACCGCTTGATTGAAGGCCTTCGTTGTTACGCCACACAGCGCTGCCAGATCGCGAGCATCACCCGTTCTTCACGAATTGAGTAAATTGCTTTTTCGATTCTTTCGCGGGATATCAGGCTGGCGCGTTCCACCACAACTTGCTCTCGGGGTAAGAATGTCGGCGCATCTTAGATGAAACGACAGATCCTAAAAAGTAATAAAAATTGCATCGGCCTACCTGACATCTCTCCTCGCATCCCCTATAATCTTCTTGCTTCACGATTGGGGGCGACAGGCTTCGACAGAGGCCGTAACGTCCGTCGCGATGCATGCCGGGCCCCTTCTCTGTGGGGACCGTTATCAAATCGCAGGGAAATACAATTGCCAACTCTAACGAGTTAGCTCTCGCTGCCTAATTAGCCAGTGAGCGTCTCCGCCGCAAGTTGCTCATGCGCGCGGACGGAGATGTCACTTTAGATGAGCTGGCCCATCGCTTCGGTCCGTGGCGGTGGGCGAGATCAAAGCCGGACTAGCCCGTGCCAACGTCTTGCTGCTTCACTTAGTTGGAATCGGGCGAAAGTTGTGCGAGTCGCAAGGCTCTCACAAAAAGAGAAGCAACTAAGCATGTAGAGTCCTTCGGCGTTGGCTTTTGGATCCGGGTTCAATTCCCGGCGCCTCCACCAAACATTGCCGATTTGCGATTTCTGATTGCCGATTTGATTACTTCATACACGCCGAGCACCAATCGGCAATTGGGAATCGGCAATTGGCAATGACTTCACTTCCTATCGGTATCTTCGACAGTGGTGTAGGCGGACTGACAGTCTATCGCGCGCTGCACGAGCAGCTGCCCAATGAACGGTTCGTTTATTTGGGCGATACAGCCCGCGTGCCCTACGGCACAAAATCATTAGCTACGGTTGAGCGATACGCCGTTGAGAATGCGCGCTTTCTCGCCGCACATGGAATAAAGTTACTGGTCGTCGCCTGCAATACGGCTTCAGCTCTGGCCCTGCCGGCCATTCGCGCGGCATTGGAAGTCGACGTTGTCGGTGTGATTGGGCCCGGGGCGCGAGCGGCGGTCGGAAGGGGGCAGGATGCCCGGGCTTCATTGGGTACCATTGGCGTCATCGCAACCGAATCAACCGTGCAGAGCGGCGCTTACACCAAATCAATCAACAAAGCGCAGGCGAGCGCGACTGTAATCGAACGGGCTTGCCCATTGTTCGTGCCGCTGGCTGAGGAAGGCTGGGCGGACAATGAAGTTGCCCGGACGATTGCAGAGATTTATCTGAAGGACTTGCGATCCCGCGTAGACACCCTCGTTCTCGGATGTACCCACTATCCAATTTTGCGGGATGTGATTCAGCAAACAATCGGGAACGGCGTGGAACTGATCGATTCGGGCGAGGCAACCGCGGTCGAAGTGAAATTATTGCTCAAGCAAAAAGGTTTGGCACGATCGACCATGCCCACTGGTGCGCTGGAGCGGCATCTGTGCGATGATTTGGACCACTTTTATGTGACTGACGCGGCAGAAAGATTTGCGCGCGTCGCAGAGAGATTCCTGGGCAGCAAACCATCGCGCCTGGAAGCGGTTGAGGTCTGGGGAGACGATAGATTGTCTCAATGAACCAATGAATCAATTTCTTCGCACTGACAATCGCGGACTCGACCAATTACGTGACGTGAAAATCACGCCAAACTTTCTTCGCAACGCCGAAGGTTCGGCGCTGATCGAGATGGGTAACACGCGCGTGATCTGTGCTGCTTCAGTTGAAGACAAACTGCCGCCGCACCTGCGGAATCAACGCGCAGAAGGTTGGGTGACTGCCGAATATGGAATGTTGCCGCGTTCGACACACACGCGCAGAGCGCGCGAAATTGGCCGCGGAGGTCCCAGCGGACGCACACATGAAATTCAGCGCTTGATTGGCCGCAGCCTGCGGGCAATCGCAAACCGCAAGGTCCTTGGTGAACGCACCATCACCCTGGATTGTGATGTGCTGCAGGCGGACGGCGGGACGCGCACAGCGGCAATTACCGGGGCTTATGTGGCGCTCGCAATTGCCTGCAAGCGACTGATGAAGGAACGACGAATCACCAGGTCGCCAATCAATACTGAGGTTGCGGCCGTCAGTGTCGGGATCGTCGATGGTATACCCTTGCTCGATTTGAAATACGATGAAGACTCGCGCGCCGAAGTCGACATGAACGTCGTATGCACGGGCGATGGCCGGTTCATTGAAGTGCAGGGGACGGCAGAAGGATCGCCCTTTACGCGCGAGCAAATGGACAGCTTGTTGGAATTGGCGAAGAAGGGAATTGGCGAATTGGTTACCTTTCAACGTCAAGCGATAGAAGCCGCAAAAATCGATTGAGCGGGTGTGTGGTTAGGTGAGGACAGCGGGGAAACGAGCAAGGCCGACGGTCAATTCCGATATTCCGGCACCCCTTAATCCTCAGTCGAGAGGACAACAACGATTTCACCTTGCGCATCTGATGAAGCAGCGACTTTAAAGGGAGAGACATAATGCGAGGACTTTTCGCTTTTCTTGGCTTGTTTCTATTGGCAGCTTTTGGTCCACCCCCCGCACATCTTGCCGCACTTCTGCAGGAGCACAGCTATACCGGCCCCAAGGTTGATTATGTCGTAGCTTTTCCGTCACCGACCTGGAAGCTCGTAGACGAGCCCGACGAGGTTCATCAACACGCAGAATTCGTTTATGGCGACCGCAACGACGGGTACCTGCGAATTCGCAAAGAAGAGCTCGAAGAAGGGATCACGGTTAACGATTTCGCTCGTCGCGACCAGGATCAACGAACTCGATTTCTTCCCGGCTTCGTCGACGGCAAAGACGATCCGTTCAACGGCCGGCTTTCCGGTGTGACGCGATCCTACGAATTCACCCAGGCGGGCAAGCCGATGGCCGGTCGAACCTATTATCTTCAGAGCGATAGCCGAACCGTTTATGTGCTTCGATTTACCGGTCTGCGAGACAAGCTTTTGCGGATCCGGAACCAGACCGACTCGATCGCGAGAAGTTTGAAATTGAAATAATTCGAAGACTTTCAGAGTGCAATCTTTAGATTGTCTCTTTGGCGTTGAACGATCTGAAGCTTAGACGCTAAACATCACCTTTTTCTTCGTAACTTTCCAGACGTCTCCCGTAATACCTAATTAAAGTCTCCCCGCTTCCGAGACAGCCGTAAGCGAATAACGCGTCGAACCGTCCTGGTCCGCCGTGTCGCCGTCGTTGTGTGTTCGGCTTAGCCGCGCAGTTCCAGTTCTCCCCATCAACGTCCGATACAAATGAGAGGAGCTCGCTATGAAAAGGTGTGGTGCGTGTGGTGAAGAATTCGAGAATCAATTCAACTTTTGTGCGGTTGATGGTAAGACGCTTTTCACAAATCGGGATGTGACGCCCTTTGATTACCGGCCCACGATTATCGACAACGAGTCATTGCCCCGCCGTTTGTTTACGCAGGCTGTCTTTCTGGTCGAGCGATTTCGCCTGTCGTGGTTTCGATTCAAAGCCAGTCCGCGTGTGTTTCTGCAGGACGGCTTGCGCCAGGTCGAGCATAATGCCAGACGCACTTTCGCACGAGCATACTTGCGAAACGGCTTGCTCATTTCACTAGCGACCGTACTTTGCCTCGTCGTGAGCATCACTCTATTAGACAAGCATGGTCTAAGTCGACCGCGCGCCGAGGGCCCAGAAGACGTCCCGCCGGCCGTGATGATCGATCTGCGAACTACGTTCAGTAACGATTCGCCGTCGGGCGTAGGAGTTGGTGAGCAAGGCCGGGTGGGTCTTAACAGCGGTCGCGGTGAGGGCTCGCACCCTACGCCAGCGCGGGCCCAGGGTGGTGGCGGTGGGGGCGATCATTCTCCCTTACTTCCTTCCCAGGGTCGCCCGCCCGTTCCTTCCTTGATTCCGGCGCCAATTCTCACGACGTACGCTCGCCTTCCACCACACGTTTTGCCCGCCGCGGGCATCGATATGGATCCGGTGCTCTGGAAAGATCTTCCATTTCGCAGTTATGGGGATCCACGATCGAAATCTACCCCGGCCTCAAATGGTTCAGGTGAGGGCGGTGGCGTCGGCACCAATCGGGGTACGGGAATTGGCGAAGGAAATGGTCCTGGCATTGGCCCCGGAAACAAAGGCAATATTGGTGGAGACGACAAGAGTTCTGGGTGCTGTGGACCTGGTGGATCCACGGGGAGCAATCCGAACAATGATCTCAATCGGATATTCAGACAAACCGAGGTCGACGTGCGGGCGCGAGTCATCTCGAAACCTGAACCGCAATACACCGAAGAAGCGCGGCGCAATCAAATCACCGGGACAGTGATATTGAATGTCGTTTTTTCTCGAACAGGTGAAATAACCAACATTCATGCGTCGCAGACGCTTTGCTGCGGCTTGACGGAAAAGGCCATCGTGGCCGCCCGGCAAATTCGATTCGTTCCGGCCACGCGAAACGGTCAAACGGTCTCGGTGTACATGCAGTTGGAGTACAACTTTAATTTGTATTGAGCGCCGGGGCATCTCCCTGACTTTGATTCGCAAGTTTCGCGGGACACCACGTTCTGACGATCGAGGGCGGGCTGTTTTTCCCGTCCTCGACCACCAGCGAAATTGGCGGAGAAGCTTGATGGCTCGATTCACAAACCCTCTATCGCACGTTCAGGTCGCCGCGCCCTGCAAAGCGGATTGGGACGGAATGATTGGTTCAGACCAGGTGCGTTTCTGCGGTCAATGCCAACTGAATGTTTATAACCTCTCGGGCATGCGGCGCGCGGAGGCTGAATCTCTGATTGCAGGCACTGAAGGAAGGCTGTGTGTGAGGTTTTACCGCCGGGTCGATGGTTCAATCCTCACTAGAGATTGTCCGGTTGGTTTGCGAGCGATCCACGAAAAAGTTTCCTATTGGACGAAAGCGATTACTGCGGCCGCTCTTACTTTTTTGGCCACCTTAGGGTTTTATAGGCTGCTTCCGGACGTTCAGCCGTTTCCGCCGCAACGGACCATGGGAATTATGGCGCTGCCGATCGACCGGCAACGAGATGCGATACCACCGCCTATCCCGAAGCTGCCGTTTACCAGCGGCCACGTGGTGATAAAAGCGACTTCGCGTAAAATCAAACGTTAAGTCCGATTCATTCAGAGATTCCGCTATCTTCCGGAGTGACTTACAATACGCCCTCTACACGCGGCGGTCATCAATGTCTCTGAAACTAGCCCCGGGTTTATCGATTCGCAAGTCTTCAATTAACGGTCGCGGCTGCTTCGCCAGCAGAGCATTCCCGCGTCGAAGAAAAATCGCTGAATACACAGGTGAGCGAATTTCAGATCTGGAAGCGAGAAAACGAGCTCGAGGTCGCCGCCATCTGCGCATTTGCGATATCGACGGTCGCTTCAGCCTGGACGGCGCGCGTGGCGGGAACGGAACGCACTACATTAATCATTCATGCGACCCTAACGCCTACATGAAGACGCTGCACGGGCACGTCCTGTTTTTCGCCCGGCGCGATATTGCCGCCGGTGAAGAGATTACGATTGACTACGAAGAGACGCTGCTGCCTGACTCCAGGCGCTGTCAATGCGGGGCGAAGAATTGTCGCGGCACTATTAACAAGCTGAAGAGGGGGCAGCGTTAAGTCCAGTACGTCCGATCGAGCGAGCGATAATGCACCGCTTCCGCTACGTGATCGGACTTGATCTCATCTGAATCGGCGAGGTCCGCAATCGTACGACTGACCTTCAGGATTCGGTCGTAGGCGCGCGCGGACAGTCCCAGGCGGGCCATTGCGCGTTCGAGCATGGTCTCGCTGTCGCTGTCGATGCGACAGTAACTGCGAATCAGCCGGGGCGTCATCGCGGCATTTGAGAAAATTCCGTCGGAAGCGAATCGTTCACTTTGCCGGTTACGCGCCTTGATAACTCGCTGCCGAATACCGGCAGAGTCTTCAGCACCTGGCGGCGTATCACCCGTTAGCTCGCGAAACTTCACCGCCGGAACGTCAATGTGAATATCGATGCGATCGAGCAAGGGCCCGGAGATGCGCCCGACATAACGCTGAATTTGCAAAGGCGTGCAGCGGCATTCGCGAGTCGGATCGTTCCAGAAACCGCACGGACAGGGATTCATAGCAGCCGCCAACATGAACGAGGACGGGAAGGTCAAAGACATCGCGGCGCGACTAATGGTCACTTTTTGGTCTTCGAGCGGCTGGCGCAGCACTTCCAGCACGCTGCGATCAAATTCCGGCAGCTCATCGAGGAACAGCACTCCATGATGGGCTAGTGAAACTTCGCCGGGCCGGGGTACGGCGCCGCCGCCGATCAGACCTGCGTCGCTGATAGTGTGATGAGGGGATCGAAAAGGGCGGTTCGTGAGCAAGCCTGATCGTCCCGTGAGGCCCGCTACGGAATGAATCTTCGTCAGCTCAAGTGCGGCTTCGAATTCCAGGGGCGGCAAGATAGTTGGCAAACGCTTCGTCAGCATCGTCTTGCCGGATCCGGGCGGACCAATCAGCAGGATATTGTGGCCTCCCGCGGTGGCCACCTCTAATGCTCGTTTGGCCGCCTGCTGACCTCGCACCTCACGAAAGTCAACGCTGTAGCGATCGTCGTGGATCAAAATTTCTGAAGGATCGACACGGACCGGAGCCGGGGGATTGTCCGATCGAATCGCCGCGATCAACTCGACCGCGCCGCGCAAATCAGACACGGGGTAGACGTTAATGTCGGATACTACCGCAGCTTCCTTTGCATTCTCATCGGGTAACAAAAGATGTTTGGTTTGTGACTGGCGTGCGCGCAACGCGATGGGCAGCGCCCCGCGGATGGGCCGGACCCGGCCATCAAGCGATAGCTCACCGACCGATAAAATGTCCGTAAGGTGTTCGGCATCGGCGAGGTCGCCATTGGCCCCGAGTATCCCCAGCGCAATGGGAAGATCGAAACTCGCCCCCTCCTTGCGCACGTCGGCCGGGGCCAGGTTAATCGTCGTCTTATGAAAGGGGAAAAAGAACGCGCTGTTGTTTATAGCGGCGCGAATGCGCTCGCGCGATTCCCGCACCGCAAGGTCAGGCAAGCCAACAATGATCACGGTTGCCGCCGTGTCCGTTTCATTTCTGATGGGCGTCAGATCGACTTCGACATCGACCAGGTTCGCGTCGATACCATAGACAGCGGCGGATTGGGTGCGGAAGAGCATCTGAGGGTAAGAACTGAATCAAATTCTCTTAACTCTAAAGTTGCCAACGCCCCGTTATAGTGACGCCCAAAAGCGAGCAAGCGCGCCTCGAAGCCGAAGCGCGCTTGCAAAATTTTTAGCGTTCGCAGAGAACGAACGCCTGTTCGATTCAAACTATCTGCGGCGACTACCCCCCACCGTTGGCGCCGCACCGGGCAGCTTTATTTCCTGGCCTGCCTGCAGCTCAACGTTTGGAGCAATTCCGTTCAGCCGGGCGACTTCGTCGACCGACATCTTGTGCGCGGCCGCTATCCGGGCGATTGTATCGCCTTTGCGCGCGCGTACTTTGTTGAGGCCGGCAGCGCTGGTACTCTCGGTCCCGCGTCGCCAATTCGTCAATCGTAGATTAGTGTTGGGAACCACAAGCTTCGTCGTTGATTTCAGATCGACTCCGCTATTCATCGCCTGGAGCGTCGCGAGGCTGACCCCGGTGCGGTTGGCAACTGCTTGCAGGTCTTCACCGGGCGCAACTGAAATCACGCGTGCGCTATCGCGCCGGTCAGGCGTCACTCGCTTGAGCAAAGCGGTCAGCTGCTTTCCTTTTCCGGCCGGCACGCGAAGGTTGTAGGATTCACCCCGCGGCGTCGAGTCGCGGCGCAGTTCCGGATTCAAAGATTGAATGTAATCGGCGCTGGTGTCGGTCATGTCCGCAATCAGGCGCAGACTGGTCGCAGACTGAACCGGGATGGTCTCAAAGGACATCGGCGCTTCAGGGCGAACCCCATGGAACCCGTATTTCTCAGGGTTCTTCGCGATCATGATCACCGCGAGAATATTCGGAACATAGTTTCTTGTCTCTTGGGCGATGTAAGGATAAATCTTCCAGTAATTCGCTTCGCCCGCGCGTGAAATCCCACGGTCAACATTGAGTGCGCCGGTATTGTAGGCTGCCATGGCAAGCAGCCAATCACCGTTGTAGCGACGAGCCAAATCCTTCAAATAGCGAGCAGACGCAGCGGTCGGCTTTTCGATTCCATTACGCTCATCCACCCAGGCAGTTTGTTTCAAACCGTATTGCGCGCCTGAGCTGGGCACGAACTGCCATAGACCCGAAGCCGCAGCCCACGAACGGGCTTTCGGACTCCAGGCACTCTCAACCTGGCCTAACCAGGTAATGTCCTCAGGTACACCTTCGCGACGAAATGTTTCGCGGGCAATCTTCATGAAACGACCCGAGCGACGCAGACCGGCTTCCATCGTCGAGCGTCCGCGGCCCTGATAGTAATTGATGTACTGCTGAATCAAGGGATTGATCGTAAAATTGAAGTCCAACGCATTCTTCGCCTGTTCAAGCTGCACGATATCCGATTCAGAAACCTTCTTCTCGGTTTCATTGAGGATCAGTTGGCTTAGTGGATCGAGCGGAGAAGGGTCGAAGCCCTGTTGGCGGAACCCGATTTGAATTTGTTTGGGCTGCTGCAGCTTCGCAACTTGTTCGACTTTATCCGACGCGGCAGCTCCCTGCGCGACGACCGGCGCAGCAGTTTGTTGTGGCTGCTGCTGTTGGAGAACGGGGACCTCTTCGCGATAGATGCGTTCAACCAGCTCAAGATAAAACTTCTGAAGTCTTTGATTGGCGCGCACATCCATTCCCGACATGAGAATTTCGTCAACTGCTTTGTCGAAATCAGAACGAGCGGCGTCGCGCTTATTGTCTTCGAGGTTAAGTTTGCCTTGTTTGAAATAGGCTTCAGCGCGCTCCATTACCTGGTCCACGCGCGGCTGGGCCTTCTGAATTTCATCCGGAATATCACGAGCGGAAGAGACACCTAGTCCCTGCGCCTGAATAATTGCGGGGTAGAAAAAGGATCCGGCTGCAAATAGGGTGCTTAGAGCTAAACCAAGACGGGTACGGGTCATCAATCGCTGTTCTCCTCTGTTATTGCTTGGGCGAATCCACGACTGCAACTTCCACCGAGTCGCGCTGCGGTATTCACTATTACTAAAACAATACGGAACCCGGGAAAGTTCCGCTTTTGTGGCTGAAAATCAGCCACTTGAGTCGCGAGGTTACCACACGGGTCGGGGGGTGTCAAACCATTTAACCCGCCAAAAATGGCCTCGGCGAGTTATCTCCAGCGTTAAATAGATGCTTCAGGACTGGTTACGTTGTCTACAATTTCGCAGAAGATTCGAACGATATCAATTCGCATTCGCGAGCCAGGTCATAACCGGCCCTCTCACACATTTCGCCCGCTGGCGGCCTGGGGCAACCGAGCCGGTCGCGCGCTGGTCCCAAGCGCCGGACTAATCCGCTCTTTCAAAGCTTCGCGAAAGACCTGTCGCATGTTTTCTACAAAAATAAAGGTAATGTCTTTGAAGGGCTCTTTCGGGACTTCATCAAGATCGCGGCGATTTTGAGCCGGAAGAATGATTTTCGTGACGCGCGCCCGGCGGGCGGCGAGCACCTTTTCCTTTATCCCGCCGACGGGCAGCACATTCCCGCGCAAAGTAATCTCGCCCGTCATCGCGACGTCTTTTCGCACAGGCCGTTGCGACAACGCTGAAACCAGCGCGCTAGCCAGGGTGATTCCCGCCGAGGGGCCATCCTTCGGGATCGCTCCTTCAGGAATATGAATGTGCATATCGTAGGTATTGAAGTCCTCGGGATCGATTTGAAGTTCTTTCGCCCGGGACTTAGCGTATGAATAAGCAGCCTGTGCTGATTCCCTCATCACCTCGCCGAGTTGCCCGGTCAAAACGAGATTGCCTTTGCCTTTCATGCGCAGCGCTTCGACGAACAGGACGTCGCCACCGACGGCGGTCCAGGCGAGTCCCGTGGCGACGCCAATCTGGTCTTTCTTCAATACTTCTTCCGGAATAATCTTCGGCGCCCCCAGAAACTCGTGCAGATTGTTTGCCGAGACGCGCAATGCCCGCTGCTCGCCCTCGCCGATGCGACGGGCAACCTTGCGGCAAATCGATGCGATTTCGCGCTCCAATTGCCTTAGTCCGGCTTCCTGGGTATAGCGCTGAATCATCGCCAGCATCGCGGATCGAGAGATGTTGAGATTGCGGGCAGTGATGCCGTTTTCTTCCATCTGTTTTGGGACCAGGTGCCTGCGGGCGATCTCGATTTTTTCTTCTTCCGTATATCCCGCGAGCCTAATCACTTCCATGCGATCCCTGAGCGCCGATTGTACTGTGTCGAGTATGTTCGCCGTCGTCATAAAAATGACATTCGACAGATCGAAAGAAACACCCAGGTAGTTATCGCGGAAACTGTAGTTCTGCTCAGGATCCAGGACTTCAAGCAATGCGGAGGAGGGGTCGCCGCGGAAGTCAGCGCCGACTTTGTCGATTTCGTCGAGCATGACCAGCGGATTATTTGTTCCGGCTTGCTGAATCGCCTGAATTATCCGTCCGGGCATGGCACCCACATAGGTCCGCCGATGACCACGAATTTCCGCTTCGTCGTGCACGCCGCCCAGGCTCAAGCGCATGAACTTGCGGCCCAACGCGCGCGCGATAGATCTTCCCAAACTGGTTTTGCCGACCCCCGGCGGCCCTACCAGACAAAGAATGGGGCCCTTTGGTTTCTCTTTTAATTTGCGCACGGCGAGCGCTTCGATGATGCGCTCCTTCACTTTTTCCAGGCCGTAGTGGTCTTCATTAAGAATCTTTTCTGCCTTGTGAAGATCGAGATTGTCTTTCGAAGATTTTGACCAGGGCAGATCAGTCATGATCTCCATCCAATTTCGCAGCGTTGCCGTTTCCGCCGCATCCGGATGCATGCGTTCGAGTTTTTTCAGTTGGCGCAGAGCTTCGTCTTCAGCCGGCTTCGGCATCTTCGCCGCTTCGATCTTTTCGCGGAACTGCTGCACTTCTTCAGCAAGTTCGTTTCCTTCACCGAGTTCGGTTTGAATTGCCTTCATCTGCTGACGCAGATAAAACTCGCGTTGCGATCGATCGATGTCTGCGCGCGCCTGTGTGTTGATTTCCTGCTGGACCGTCAGGACTTCAATTTCCTTGTTCAGAATATCGTTGACACGACGCAGACGCGCGGTGGTGTCGGCGATCTCAAGCACCGACTGGGCGTCTTCAACTTTCAATTCGAGATTCGAAGCCGAAAGATCGGCGAGCCGGCCGGCGTCGTCAAGATTGGCAATAATGGCCATTACTTCGGGAGAAATGTTCTTTCCCAGGTTCGCTGCCTTCTCCATTGACCCGCGCACATTGCGCATGAGGGCTTCCACCTCAAGCGAACGCTCCGGCGCTCCTTCTTCGGGCATGACTTGCAACTGCGCGTGAAGGCATTCGCCCTCCGAATTCACCGATTCAACCTGCGCACGCGAAACCCCCTGAACCAGAATGCGAATGCGTCCATCGGGAAGCTTCAGCATTCTCATGATCACGGCCACGGTGCCTACCTTATACAAATCGTCCTGCTGCGGTTCTTCCTTATCCAGATCTTTCTGACACGTGAGAAGGATCATTCGGTGCTCGCCGAGCGCCTCATCGACCGCGCGAATCGATTTTTCGCGCGAAACAAACAGCGGCACGATCATGAACGGATAGATCACGATGTCGCGCAGCGGCAGCAGCGGCAATTCGTTGGGAATCTGTAGCTGGAGGTCAGACTCGGGGGGCTCAAGGCCTACGGATGCTACAGTAATTTCGTCGTTGATATTGTCTGTCATTTTTTCAGATCTTATTTTGGGGATTCGATTTCCTTAATCGGCACTCTGTATTCTGAGCCGCGCCGATCCTTAATCTTCGGCAAATGAATCAGCAATACGCCATCTTTGAGCTCGGCCCTGGTATCTTTCACGCTGATCGTCCAACGCAACGGAACCACACGGCTGAAACGGCCGTAGTTTCGCTCGGAACAAAGATGCGAAACGACTTTTTGTCGCGGGTTGCGCTTTTTCTTTTCACCATAAATGCGGATCTTATCGCTGTTCAGGGCGATTTTGATTTGACTCGCCGTAACGCCGGGAAGTTCGATGCGAACGTATAACGCATCCGCGGTTTCGCAGACATCGGCGGGCGGTTTGAAGGCCGCCAGCGGAGTTACTTCGGCCTCGGCCGCCTCATGCAGAACGGAATACAACTTACCGATTCGTTCGGTTAGCCGCTTTAACTCGATTCGTTCGAGGCCTGCTGCGCCTACGCTCTTTACCATTTAACTCGTCAATGGGTTTACGCATTCGCGCCTTCAGGCACGCTTCAGCGAACCGGTCGCACGCGCACGCACGAGTGACTTTAGCTCATTCATGAATTCAGAGACGTCCTCAAATTCAAGATAGACGGAAGCGAACCGCACGTACGCGACTTTATCCAATTCTTTAAGCCGCCGCATGATTTGTTCGCCAATCTTGCTCGTGGGGCGCTCGCGTTCGGACGATTCCTGAACATACTTCTCAACCGCGTTCACGATGCTATCAAGCTTCGACGACGGTACCGGCCGTTTTTCACAGGCTCGTAACAGGCCGGCCATGACTTTGTTACGATCGAACGTTTCGCGCCGACCATCTTTCTTGATCACCATGTAGGGGATCTCGTCGATTCGCTCATACGAAGTAAAGCGGCGCTCGCATTTCAAACATTCCCGGCGCCGCCGAATTGCTTCGCCTTCACGCGATTCCCGTGAATCTACAACTTTGTCTTCAAGAAAACCACAGAATGGGCATTTCATGATTCACCTCCGCATGAGGATTGTTCCTCCTTGGGCACCTTCCGCCACGGCCACTGGTTCGTCTTCAACCGCGTGTTCAACCTCTTTCACCGAAATCAGCGCTCGCAAACGCGTCATATTCACATCGCCTCGCAGAAAATAGAACAGCCCGAAGACAGCGGCCGGGCCAAAATCGACAAGATGAAGAACGATCGCAACCGCAGCTGCCTGATCGCGCCCGACACCGAGGAGAATCAGCGCCGCAGCGGTCACCGCGTGAAAGGCGCCTGCCGCGCCGCCGGGCGTTGGCACGATTGAGCCAACCATTGACCATCCCAAAACGAAAATAATTTGCGAGACACCGAAATTGATGCCGAACGCGCGACACACAAGCAGGTTCGCAAGCACTACTGAACCCCATAGAGCGAACGACCAAAAAATGCTAATCGCCAGCAGTCGAATATTAGAGAGGACGGTGAGCGCCGTCGCCAGTTGCTCGAGGGTACTTAACAGGGCCCGCTTGATTCTTTGGGCGACGCTGGAATGCGCCTTGATTCGACCGTCCAACCAGGCGATCAGGATTTGTGATCTGCTTCTAAACCAAATCAAAAATGCGACGACGATGGCCAGCACCCCAATAAACGCAAAGCCAATGATGCGCAGCCAGCCGAGATCGGCGGCGCTGCTCGTAGGCTTGAACCACATGAGATTCAGCGCGAACATCAGCACTACCGTCATCGTGTCGTAGAGTCGCTCGATCAAAATGGTCACGAATGAAGCGGCGGGCCGCACGCGAGGATCACGCATGGGCAAGACGACAGGCCGCACGACCTCCCCCGCCCTTCCGATCGTCAAGACGGCGGCGAAGCCGACACAGGTCGCAATCCAAACCTCGCGAAGGCTGGTCGAAGTCAACGGTTTTAATAAAGCCTGCCAGCGAACGACCCGCCAAAGGTAAGCCAGCAGTATGATTGAGAGAGCGATGACAATTAGTCGCCAGTCAGATTTTGCCACTGCCAGCTTTACCTGGTGCCAATCAAGTCGACGGCCAAATATCCAGATTATCAGGGCCGCCAGCAGGAGCAAGGCGAAGAATTCAATTGTTTTGCGGTGCTGGGAAAAAATGTCGGTGAACACTGGGTTTCGCAGTAAAGGCGCGGCAATCAAACTTGACTAAATAATTACGCAACCACAACATATTGCGTAGCGCAGAGAGGCTACAACAGTTTAATGGTGCGCGCAAGATTGGCTGCGATTGCGGCAAAACTTGTGACGCGCACTGAATCGGTCGGCGGAACTTTGCAGCAAGGACTGACGTAAGACGGTCGTGTCGGGCGGGGATATTAGGCCGCAAACCGAACGCCGTACGAATCGGAGATGGAAAACCTTGGGAGTCGCCAAACTCTTGGTTACCAGTCAAGGCGCTGAATTAGTCAGAAAATGCCGCAAGGGTGACGGCGCGGCCTGGGAAGAGATTGTCCAAACCTACAGCCGCCGCATCTACAACCTCGCCTATCGATTCACGTCCCGCGCTGATTCTGCTGAAGATTTGACGCAGGAAGTTTTCATTCGGGTCTACCGCTCGCTTGAGCAATACAATCCGAAGCAGGGAGATTTGCAAAACTGGCTGATGCGGCTGGCGCGCAATCTAATCATTGATGATTATCGCAAGCGACAGCGCGCCCCACAGGACGACGCCGCGGACGATCTCGAAGAACACAAATACCATTTGCGGGCCTCGGGCGGGACGGTCCAGCGCGAAATGGAGCGGCGGGAGTTGGGCATCCAGGTCCAGGCGGGTATCGACAAACTCTCCTCGGACCTCCGAACCTGTGTCATCCTGCGAGACATTGAGGAGCTTAGCTATCAAGAGATTGTCGATTTGTTAAAGATCCCTGAAGGAACAGTCAAATCCAGGATTAATCGCGGTCGCATTGAACTTGCAAAGATACTGCGTCGTATGCGAGTAGTGGAGGCATAGTTTTTTGAGATTTTGAGCTCTGCACTCCGAGATTTGAGAAAAAGATGCTCTGTAACGAATTTGAAGATCAATTGACCGATTACCTCGACGGCACGCTGGGCGGGGAGGCGCACAGGAATTTTGCTGAACACGCGATGCGTTGTCCGGTCTGTCATGATCTCCTGGGCGAGGTCAAGAGTACGGTGGTGGCTTGTTCAGCATCGGAAGCACCTCCAGCCGGCATCGGTTTGGAAGCGCGCATTTTGCTGAAAACGATGCCCGAAACCGCACTAACTTGCGATGAGTTCGAGGAATATCTGACCGACTATCTGGACGGGTTTCTGGTGGCGCCGCTTTATCACCGGTGGGAGCGACACGCGGCCCTTTGCGAAAGTTGCAGCGAATTGCCGGGAGCTGTGGTGCGATCAATCGGTGCTTGTTATACCTACAAACAGGATGAGCTGGCAGTGCCGGCGGGATTGGAAGTTCGGATTCTCCAAAGCACCATCGGTAATGTCCTGCCCCAGCAAGTTCGGGCGCCCTTTGCCTCGCGACTGGTTGAATGGGTGCGTGGGGCGCTGGATCCGATTGTGTCGCCGCAGTTGGCGACGGTCGCAACGATGTTGCTCGTCTCGGTGTTCGTCTTAACGAATACCGTCTCGACAGACGGCTCAGTCGGCGGAATTTATCACGCGAGTTTACACCTGGCGCAGCGAACGGCCGACAACGCAACCAGAAGTTCGGTGGTCCCCGATGGCATGAAGAAACTTGAAGGCAGCGTCGACGATCTGATGGGCACAAACAAAGCTGCGGACACCAGTAATGAAACAAACAAGACTCAAAATAGTGCGAATCAAAACAGTGCGTCGCCGAGTCCGGAGAGCAAGCGCAAAGATAACGGATCGCAACCGAAAGGACGTTGAAGTCTCTTCGAAAGCTGCGGCTAAGTGACTGAAAGAGCTGGAATGATTCCGGCGCAGGAATTTTAATGAACTGCTCGTATCACACAAGAAATGCCGCCACCGTACAGTGCAACCAATGTGCACGAGCACTTTGTTCGGCCTGCGATCATCGGATTCGCGGATTTCCATTTTGTCAGGATTGTATCGTTGCCGGAGTCGAGATGCTCCGCTATCAGCAATCGCGTACGTCTGATGGGCAGGTTATTCGCCGCAAGACCTCGCCCTTCATCGCGACCTTCCTTTCATTGTTCGTACCAGGACTGGGCGCCGCCTATAACGGACAGACGTCAAAGGCAATCGTCCACTTTGCAATTTTTGCCAGTTTCTTTCAGATGGCCGTTGTGACCGACGGAGTAACATTTTTCGTGTTGGGGGTAATCGCCATGTGGCTGTTTGCCGCGGTTGACGCTTGTCGAACCGCGCAGCTCATGCGTGCGGGGCTTGCACCGGATGCTGAGGAAGACGCAATTGCGCGACAGCTTTATGGCAATCCAATCGCCTGGGGGGTGACCCTGGTTGTGTTAGGTTCTGTATTCCTGGCGCGTACTCTCTTCAGTGTTCAGTTTCCTGTGCGGCGAACACTGCCTGTGGCGCTCGTTATTCTGGGCTCTTACATGTTGTTTGATTATTTGAAGCGTCGCCGGCGTCGTGAGGAGTTGCGGGCGGTTGAGGTCACTCCGCCGCCATCCGTTGCAAGTTGGCGTGTTGAGTCCGCCAGATTCGGTGACGGCGACTTTCCAACTCACGCAAGTCCGCGGCAGCTTAGATCGGCACGGATGAAATAAACTACCGCGCGGGTTGTGACGTGCGTAGTTGATCGATGGCTTAATCGCACTAATTAGTTGGGCTAAATATATGGCAATTCTCTTAGCACTTACTCGCGGGACGGCGGTCGCGGCAACAGTAGTCTTTGGGTTCGCTCTACTGAAGCGATTGATCATCGTTTTCGGTTTTCTGTTTGCTATTTTTAAGTTCATTATCATCATCGCATTTCTCATCGTTCTCATATCGATCGCAGTGGGAATGCTTCGTGATTGGTCTCGCGATAAGAACCTTAAAAACCCGTAATCAATTTCATCTCGCTCAAGCGATCCCAGTCGGCATTCTTCCTAACCGCTTGTGATCCGGCTTGCTGTCAACGCGTTTTGCGTTTGCCTTCTGCCTTTATCGTGTGATAGGGTGCGCGCTCTAGCAGCAATCCAGGGCGCGAATCCGGAATCGAATTTACCCGGCGATTGAGATCGACGTCCGCTGTTAGCTCCAGGCAGGGCTTGAACCTTCTAGCAGGTTCGTTTTTTAGCCTCACATTTGAATAGTTTTCAGTCGCCCTCCGTCGGCGTCTGTAACTTTGCGGTCGCACAGTGGCCCCCGTTGTTTCAACGCACGGTGCGATCGACAGGAGCAGAAGATGACCAGAGACGACCGGTTTTACGCGTTCATAGTCGCCCGTACTTCGAAATCACGATCACACATTCGCCGCATATGCGTGCACAAGCGCTGGCTGAAAGCGTCCGCGGCCTGCCTGGTCGTTGTCTTCTGCGGTTTGGTGTATGGCTTTTACGGACTGACGCAACAGGCTGAGCATTTGCGCATTGAGCATGAGAACCAGAATCTGCGAGCCGAAAATGATAAGCAGCGGCAGCAGCTACAGAACTTGAACAATCGGGTCAATGCGGTTGAAGACACTTCGCGCAAGCTGGCGGAAGTTTCAGGCGTTGATAAGACCACTGCCGCCCCGCACGGGCAGGGCGGACCGGCGCGCCCGGTAAATAGCGCGTCGGCGCTGGCAGCTTTGGAAGCCAAAACCGAAAAGCTCGAGCATGAACTGCGCATGTACGAAGCGTTCCTGCGCTCGCGCGGCGTGATACCCGCAATCTGGCCTGTGTTCGGAAAACTTGAAAGCGGGGTCGGAGGGCGCCGAAATCCGTTTACCGGCCGCGGCCACGAGTATCACGAAGGACAGGATATTGACGCGGCTTATGGAACTCCAGTAGAAGTCGCGGCGTCGGGAAAAGTGACCATCGCCCGTTGGCAGCGCGGCTATGGGAATGTTGTCTATGTCGATCATGGCAGCGGATTGTCGACCCGATATGGCCATCTCTCGAAGATTAATGTGACGGTGGGACAGACCGTCGACACCGGCGAAGTGATCGGTCTGGTGGGCTCGACCGGTCGGTCCACTGGCCCTCATCTGCATTACGAGGTGCGCATTAATAATCAGCCCGTTGATCCGAAGCCCTACTTACCGGGAGCCGAAAAGCAATAAAGGGAGCAGAGTTCAAGCAAAGACTCTGATCCGGCTTCTCGATCGGCGAAGACCCGGGCGCGTTGGTAATGGGCCGCCGCCACTTCATCCCATCCCTCCCGCTGTGACAGTGTCTTGCGTTACGGTTTCCTTTGCGGTTTTGGCCTTCACGTGAAAACTGTGTCGGCAACGAAGCATCTCCCGCAAACACACGCGAAGTCACTAGCACGCACTCAGGCCCCTTAAATTTCGCTTTCGTTTTCGGCGTCTGTTAACATTCGCTTCTTGCCGAATAACAATAAAGGAATCCATTTCATCATGAGTTCAAATCGCGCGCGCGCGACAGCGCTCGTAGTTGCAGCACTTCTGTGCGCCACGTTCATTCCGGTGTACGTGCTCGGTGACGAGGGAATGTTTCTGCCGGACACGTTGAACGAGCTGCCGCTAAAAAAACTTCAGCAGATGGGCCTGAAGATTCCGCTCACCGACATCTACAACCCTACCGGCCCAAGCATCAAGGATGCAGTCGTCATTGTGGATGGCGGCACCGGCGAGTTCCTGTCATCGGAAGGTCTGCTGCTGACCAATCATCACGTTGCCTTCGAGGCGCTGGTTTCCGCTTCTGACTCGGCGAAGGATTACGCGGCAAATGGTTACCTGGCGAAAAACCGCGCGGAGGAATTGCCGGCGAAGGAATACACAGTCCAAATAACTCAGGACCTGAAAGACGTGACCTCCGAAGTGCTTAGCGGTGTGAATGACACGATGTCGCCGCAAAGCCGCAGCGCCGCGATTAGCGCGAAAGCCCGCTCGATCCAGGCGGCAAACGCGAGGCCCGACGATGGGATAACGGCCCAGGTGCTGCCGCTTAACGAAGGTCTTTCCTACTATTTATTTACGTATCTCACGCTGCGAGACGTTCGTATCGTATACGCGCCTCCGAAAAATATTGGCTTCTTCGGCGGCGACGCGGACAACTTTGAATGGCCGCGTCATGATGGCGATTTCACTTTCATGCGCGTCTACGTCGGCGCTGACGGAAAGCCCGCCGAGTACTCAGCGCGTAATGTGCCGTTTAAGCCGAAGAAGTTTCTGTCAATCTCGATGGGTGGAGTCAGGGAAAATGACTTCGTGATGGTGATGGGTTATCCGGGTTTAACTAAACGCTATCGTGAGAGCTATTCCATCGCATACAACCAGGATGTTTTTATGCCCTTGTTCATCAATCTCTTCCGAACTCAGATCGAAGCCTTGCAGGAGGAAGGGAAGGCGAACCGCGATCTGAAAATCAAACTGCAAAGCAGGATCTTTGACATTGCTAACACGTTAAAAGATTTCGAAGGCTCGGTTACGGCCTTGCGACGTGAGGGCGTGGTCGAACAAAAGGCCAGGGAGGAAGCCGAATTCACGCGCTGGATTAACGCCAACCCCGAGCGACAAAAAAAATATGGGAAAGTGCTGCCTGCGTTACAGAAGGCCTACGAAGAATTAAGCCGGACGCAGCCGCGCGACACGCTCGCCCAGCAGATCGGGGGCATCGACGACACCTTTGAGATTGCCGGCGTAATCGCTGCGGTTGCCGCCGATAAGGAAAAGCCGCTGGGCCAGCGCAATGCGAATCTGGCTGTTGTTGCCATGCAAGTGCGGGCGGCTGTGCCGGGGATCCTCGGCGAGCGAATGCCCGGCTATGAACGACACGTGCTCGCTTTTCTGTTACGTCAGGCGGCGGATCTTCCTATCGGCCAAAAGATTGAACCAGTAGAAAAGCGCTTTGGGACTTTCGGCGGCGATGCCCGCATTCGCGCCGAAGAAGATTTCGCGCGTTCCGTTGCTGAAAGCAAAAACTTTTCATCGCCTCAGTCCATGAATGCCTTGTTTGACATGTCGGTCGCCCAATTACGCGACCTGCACGATCCGCTGATCGACTTAGCAATTGACCTTAACGCGCTGGCAACGGATTCAGATGCTCGCACGCGCGCATTCAACGCCAGCGTCGCGCAATCGCGCCCGCTGCTTCTCAATGGAATGACTGAGATGCGCGGCGCCAAACTATATCCCGACGCTAACCGGACGTTGCGGTTTACCTATGGAGAAGTAAAAGGATACGTGCCGCATGACGCCGCCGTTTATCAACCGTTCACGAGTCTTTCGGGAGTGATCGAGAAAGACACCGGTCGGGAGCCCTTTGATGCTCCTGAAAGACTCAAGCAGCTTTATCGCGCGCGGGACTTTGGGCCGTACTCCACGCCCGACGGTCAAAATGTACCAGTCGATTTTCTTTCGACGACTGACATCATCGGGGGGAATTCAGGTTCGCCGATTATGAATGGCCACGGCGAGCAGGTGGGAATAATTTTTGATGGTAATTATGAAGGCCTGGGAAATGACTTTTTCTACAACGATGCGAAAGACCGGGCGATTTCAGTCGATATTCGGTATGTGCTATTCATCGCTGATAAGTTCGGCGGCGCGGGTTACCTGCTTAAGGAACTGGATATCAGGAACGCTCCCGCCTCGCTTCATCGAGCGGCCTAGCGTCCGTGCCGGTGCAGTCTGCGAACTATCGATAGCGATAGGTAATTCTTCCGCGCGTTAGATCATAAGGGGACATCTCGACACTGACGCGATCGCCGACCAGGATGCGAATGCGGTGCTTGCGCATCTTGCCGGAAATGGCGGCGAGGACAACATGGGAACTGTTGTCGAGTTGAACTTTAAAAAAGGCGTTCGGCTGCTTGTCGATAATAGTGCCTTCCGCGGGAATCAAATCATCTTTTGCCAATAGAGTCTCCTCCTCAGTAACTCAATCCTGATAATGTTCGACGATGCTTCTTTGCAGCGCGACGGGTAAGGTTTTCCACGCGGCCGCTGAAAGCGTCCTAGCGAGAGTCACCGATTTTACCCGACCCACGCGCCATTTGCGAATGGCGTCGTCGTAGATCCACCTATAGTATGGACCATCTTCCCGCCGGCTGTAGAACACGCGCAGGGTCCGGCGCGTTTCGGCGCCTCCGCCGTCCATGTACATTCGCAAGCCGTTCATTAAATTCGTTTTAATACAATGAAGAGCATCGGTAGAGCTGTGCAGTCACGACCGATCAGATGCAAGCAGCCAAGCGCAAGTCGATGGCCACGGGTGGAGTTGAATTGCCACGCATTGGTAGAACGCTGCCAAAGTTAAAACATGGCCACATAATCCTAAGCATTATTAAGCACGACCAGTTTGCGCATTCGCAAATGAACGCTTTCTCTTGCTCCTGCCGCGGACTAATCGCCAGGCCGATGTTGATGAGTCAAAGCGCGTGCGCTTTACGCCTCGCGCCAGCCCCAGTAATTGCAACACGCGGATACCCAGCCAGTTGAGATCAATTTCGTACCACTTGAATCCATGCTGCGCGGAAGTGGGGTGCGCATGATGGTTGTTGTGCCAGCCCTCGCCAAACGTGAGCAATGCTACCCACCAACTGTTTCGCGAATCTTCACCTGTGTCAAAGCGCGTGCGGCCCCACATATGCGTCGCTGAGTTAACCAGCCAGGTGGCATGGAGCGCGAGGGTCACACGCAAGAAGATTCCCCAAAGCAAGACACTCCAGCCCCCGAAGGCGAGCAACAATACCGCAAGGATAATTTGCGGAACGTAATAGAAACGGTCGAGCAATACGTAGAATCGATTCTTGATCAGGTCCGGCGCATATCGCTCGAGGGTCGCTTGATCGTGATCTTGTGCCGTACCGCGCAAGATCCAGCCAACATGCGCCCACCACCCGCCATCACGCGGCGTATGCGGGTCGCCGTCTCGATCTGTGTGAGCATGATGAATGCGGTGCGTGGTCACCCATTGGATGGGTCCGCCTTCCAGCGCCAGAGATCCGCACACAATCAGGAAATATTCGACTGGCTTTGGCACGTGATAGCCACGATGCGTGATGAGCCGATGAAAACCCATCCCTATGCCGAGACTACCTCCCACCCAGTACAGCACGAGGGCCGTAATAAACGCGGGCCAGCTCCAGAAAAATAATGCTGCGACACCGGCCACGTGCGCTATGATCAGAAAAACAGCCGTGCCCCAATTCACGCCCTTTTTCCCGGGCTGTGATTTTCCGCTGATTGATGTTTTCGATGTCTTCATTCTATTTGTGTCTTATTAGTGCTCAACAGGCTACCGGAGAGCGGTTCACTTCTCCGGCCGCCATGGCTTTAATCTTTTTCAGCTCAGTTCGCTGAAAACCGAAGAAGATAGCCATCTGAACAATCTGGTTTTCACTTACGAAATCTTTTGGATCTGCGCAAAACTTTTCGATTCCGGGTTTGAACTGGCGGCAACTCATTGTCTTGGGGATGTTGAGGCCTAATCGGCATTCGCCGACTGGGATGTAGTGGAGACAGAATTCACAAACGATCATCTGGTATCCGCCACTCACTCCAATTACAAGGACAAAGGACCGAGCTCGTCTCTAGTCCGAGGTCCTTGGACATTCAGCTATGGACTTCAGATAATCTGGGGACTTCCAGAAGAGCTGAGGACGGAGTCAGCTTCACTCTATCTGGCCAGTAACCCTACAGTCATGCGCAGTATATGTCAACCACGAGATATATTTCATCAATTAAACATTAGACACACGCGACATACTCAGTGTATGCTGGACCGTTACTGGAAAAGGTGGCATGATCAGAGTTCATATCGATCATTTACTAAAAGCTCGCGGTCGATCGTTTTATTGGCTGGCCAAAGAAACCGGCGTGAGCCACACTACGTTGTGGCGGCTTAAGAAAGACAAGGCCCAGGGAATTACGTTCAATACCCTCGAGTCGATATGCCGAACGCTAAAGTGCAAGCCCGGCGACGTGCTGGAGATGGGCCGGAATAAGTCCATTAAACCGCGCCGCTAAACCGCAGGTCCTTGCAGGGGCAACAGCTCCTCGATTGGTCACATCGGCCGCCCGTGCGCGGCGCGATTGGTTTTATAGTCGAAGTTATTGTAAAAACAACAGGCGAGAAACATGAAAGTCTTATTGGTCAATCCGGAATTCCCCGACACCTACTGGAGTTTTCGGCACGCGCTGCCATTCGAGGGGAAGCGTTGTGCGTTTCCGCCGTTGGGCCTGCTTACCGTGTCAGCGTTGCTGCCCCAATCCTGGGAGCGAAGAGTCGTTGATCTGAACGTGCAGCGGCTGAAATCGTCCGATATCGAGTGGGCGGACATGGTTTTCGCCACGGCGATGCTGGTGCAGAAAGAATCTCTCAGAGATGTCGTGAGACAGGCGAAAGCACACGGCAAACGAGTAGTGCTCGGTGGGCCTTATGTAACCACCACCATCGAAGATTTGCCCGAAGCCGATCATATCTTTCTCGGCGAAGCGGAAACGACGCTGCCGCTGTTTATTGAAGATCTCGCGCGCGGCGAAGCCAAGCGCACATACCAGGCCTCGGAGCGGCCGCCCTTGTCGGCCACGCCCATGGCCCACTTTCAACTCGCCAACCTCAAACGTTATAGCGCAATGTCAGTTCAGTATTCGCGCGGTTGTCCTTTTTCATGCGAGTTCTGTGACATCATCGAAATCTACGGCCGCGTACCACGAACAAAAAGCAACCAGCAGATGCTGGCGGAATTCGACGCACTATACGAACTGAATTGGCGGGGCACGGTATTCATCGTTGACGACAATTTTATCGGCAACAAGAAAAACGTGCGGCTACTGTTGCCGGAACTGGCAAAGTGGCAGAAGGCACGCGGCTATCCTTTTTCCTTGATTACCGAATCAAGCCTGAATCTGGCGGACGACGAAGCCTTGCTCGCCGGTATGCGCGATGCCGGCTTCCGGCGCGTTTTCATCGGCATTGAAACGCCGGTTGAAGAGAGTTTGCAGGAAGCCCAGAAATCGCAAAACCGCGGCGACTTGCTGAGTTCCGTCGAAAAGATTCAGAGTTACGGAATGGAAGTGATGGCCGGCTTTATTGTTGGATTTGATAATGATCCACTCGACATCTTTGAGCGGCAGATAGATTTCATTCGCAAGAGCGCCATTCCACTCGCGATGGTGGGATTACTCAATGCGCTTCCTGAAACGCAACTTTGGAAAAGACTGGAACGCGAAGGGCGCTTACTAGGCGAAGCTTCCGGAAACAATACGGTCTGCACATTCAACTTCAAGACGCGTATGGACCCCGCAGTATTGATTAAGGGCTATCAGTCGATCATGCAAACGATTTACAGTCCGCGGGAATATTACGAACGCGCCCTGGCGTCGATGAAGCGAACGGCCCAGCAGTTTACCGAGCCGAATCACTACAACGTCATTAATGGCTTCACGTCATTGACCCGAATTCTGGTCAGGTTGGGAGTGATAGATCGTGAGCGCAGGGAATTCTGGCGGTTCATCACGCGAACACTCTTCAAACACCACAATAGACTTCCGGAATCGCTGCGGTTGGCGGCGATGGGCTATCATTTCCGCAAGCTGAGCGACGCGTACAGCGAAAGCTAAACCGAATGGATTAGCCGTCGCATGCGATCGGCGAACAGCACGTCCATCTTTCCCGACTCAATAATCGCCGTTACTTCGCCCTCACCGAATGTGGGGTGCATGATGGTTTGCCCGCGACGATAGGTGCGCGCGCGATCGTAAGGGGCCCCAACCTTGGTAGACGCTCGGCGCGTCGTGCCGCTTTTGTAGGGAACTCGTGAGCCGCATATCGGGCAACTAACCCGTGTGATCTTGCCGGCTTTTGTCATTGAGGCGACAATGTGGCCACGTTCCTCACCGCAAGTAGCGCACATCTGCTCGACGCGATCTCCGACTGCAAAAGTCTGTTTATCTTCCATTTTCTGCTCCTTATTGCGTCATTAATCCAACCGCCGCGAGGGCAGGCGGCTGTGACTTTACGATTTTAACGCGCCCGACGGGGGCGAAACGAACGAACTGAATTACCGCGCGGACGCGCAATAGTATTAATTGGTTTCGCCGACGAAGCGGCCAGCGTTGGGGTGCCACCAAAACCGTCCGGCACCACGCGCCTGACTGCTTGCCCGGTAAGCCTTTCGATTGCTCGCATCGACAACTCGTCGATCGGCGCCACAATTGTGATTGCTTTTCCCAGGTTGCCGGCTCTGCCGGTGCGCCCTACGCGATGCACGTAGTCTTCGGGCGCGGCGGGCACGTCGTAATTAATGACATGCGAAACCGCGTCCACATCCAGACCACGGGCGGCTATATCCGTCGCCACCAGCACGCGCGCCCGGCCGTCGCTGAATTCGCGCAACGCTGCTTCGCGCTGCGGTTGCGAGCGATCCGCATGAATTCGATTTACGCTGTGATCGCGCGCTTTCAGAATGTGTGAAAGGCGCTCGGCCCCTCGTCGTGTTCGGGTGAACACCAGCACGCGCTCAAATGGCTCACGCTCTTTTTCCAGCAGCTCGAGCAAGAGCGCTGTTTTGGAGTGCTGCTCAACATGGTAAGCAGTCTGCTCAACCATCATGGCCGCCTGGCCGCGCTGATTTACTTCTATCAGCTTGGGCTCGATCATCGTGGACCGGGCCAGTTGTTCAATGTTCGCCGACATCGTTGCGGAAAACAAGAGCGTTTGGCGCTTTGTCGGCAGCATCGCGAGTACGCGACGAATGGCGGGCAAAAATCCCATGTCGAGCATGCGATCTGCCTCGTCCAGCACCAGAACGTCAATCGTTGAAAGATTGACTGCGCCGCGTTCTGTCAGATCAAGCAAACGCCCAGGCGTTGCGATCAATACGCAGGCACCCTTTCGCAGTTCGCTGATTTGGGTTTTGATGTTCGCGCCGCCGATTGCGATCACACTGCGATTGGCCTTAACGCGGTTAAGCTCGCCATAATTCTTTTGAATCTGAAGCGCCAGTTCACGCGTAGGCGCCAGTACCAGCACGCGAAGGCCCGGTCTCGAGCGTTCGCTGATCTTTTGAAGAATGGGTAGTAGAAATGCGGCCGTCTTGCCGGTGCCGGTTTCGGCACAGCCGATTATGTCTCGGCCGCTGAGGATGACAGGAATCGCCTGTCGTTGAATAGGTGTCGGTTCGTTGTATCCGAGAGACTTGCAGGCGCTCACTTGCGCGGGTGCGAGTCCCAGTTGAGAAAAATTCATATACTCCTTCGGTAAGCGCGATGAGATGAATCATCGCTGGTTGGATCCTGAGCAGCGCAGCCTTTCGTGTCCGCCATGATTAGCACTTACGCGCCAGATCGTGGGGGACACAAAAGAACTGCTTACTACTCGCCCGCGCTGTTTATTACCAGCGCGGTTCACGATTGCCGCCGCCGAAGCTATTGCCCCGACCGCCGCCGCCGCCGCTACGATTTCCGCCGTAGCCACCGCCGCCGCCGCGATTTCCGCCAAAGCCACCGCGGCCGCCGCCCCCGCCGCCGGCGCGATTCTCACGCGGCTTGGCTTCGTTGACCTTCAAAGCGCGACCACCCAGTTCCTTGCCATTGAATTGATCGATGGCGGCGGTGGCCTCTTCTTTAGTGGACATTTCGACGAAGGCAAAGCCTCGCGAACGCCCGGTCATGCGGTCTTCTACGACACTCGCTGATTCAACGGTACCGGCTTGGGCAAACAATTCCTGCAGCTCCTGACTGGTCGTTTGGAAAGCGAGGTTTCCAATATAGAGTTTAGTTGACATGTAAAATTAGCCTTTCCCCGTTAGGGAAGAAAAAGAAGCTGCGAATCGGATTGGGCTTCGGCGAAACGGTAGCGATCGAAGGACCAGGTTCGGATGCTCTCAAAAAACGAGCGGCTTCGAAGATTTCGTAACTAGCCTGCTCTCGAACTATCCA
Organism: Pyrinomonadaceae bacterium; assembly: GCA_046262835.1. Lineage (GTDB taxonomy): Bacteria > Acidobacteriota > Blastocatellia > Pyrinomonadales > Pyrinomonadaceae > UBA11740. Next base: position 106,578 of record JBHELZ010000002.1, on the reverse strand, counting down.
AACGTCCGGCGCTACTCATTTTTGCGCGGGCGCATCACCGTTGATGCGCGAGAGAAGGATTGACGCTAACTATGATGCCTGATTTAACTAATAGTTGCAAACCAGATTTATTCCCGCCGCCGATCAGGGTAAGAAGTTGCGGACCCGGCTATTAGTCATCCTCAGGCTTTTTCTTGGGTTTTTCGTCAGTTATCACAATGCTCAGGACCAGGATTATTCCCGCTAACGCAGCGATGAGAAAGAAGATTGTGGGCAGTCCCGGATAACCAAAAATGCGGAACGAAGTCTCAACCCGCATCATCAGTGCGGCGCCTACGATCAAGGCCGCCAGTATCAGCCCGAGAGTAATCCGGTTCGCGACTTTCTGGAGGCCGTCGAGGACCACTTTTTCATCGATCGTGTCAACCTTGATCTTCAGATCATTATTACCAACCGCGTCAAGAATCTTGTTGACACGATTAGGCAGTTTTTCGACGAATTCCTTAACCTCGATTGCCCGTGCCAGGATCGAGCCAGGTTCGACACTCTGGGCCACCTGGCGGACCATGATGTTGGTAGACTCTTGCCGAATTACCGCATTCGGATCAAAGGTCGGATCAAGTACATAAACTACCCGATCCAAATTCATCATTGCTTTGGCAATCATCGTGAAGTCTGATGGCAATCGGAACCAGCAGTCCGCGGCAATTCGCTGAATTTCCAGCACAACTTTGCCTGCATGCAAGTGCTCGAGAGCGGCGCCGGAATGTTGCGCCACCAGCCGTGAGACGCGACGTTGGAAATCATACTTTTCGAAACTGGGCTTTTCTTCGCCCATCTTAATAGAAATTTCAGCCGCCTGATCGCCGTGGCCTTCGCTTATCGCCAGCAGAAGCCGCAAGAGGTTTTCGCGAAAGTTGCCCGAAATGTGACCGACCATGCCCAGGTCGAGCAGAGCGATGCGACTATCTTCAGTAACGAATACATTACCCGGATGCGGATCCGCATGAAAGAACCCATCTACCAGAATTTGTTTGAGGTAGGCGCGAAAGACTTCCTCGGCCAAAGCAGGGGTGTTCATGTCCATCAAGCGCAACGGACTCACATCCGTTATCTTCTTGCCGGGAATGTAGTCCATGGTAAGGACGCGCGCCGACGTGTAGTCAGCGATCGGCTCAGGAATAATTATGTTTTCGAACTCGCGCAAGCTGCGCCGCAGTCGATTCAAATTTGCGGACTCGCGCTGAAAGTCCAATTCATGCAGCAGACTCTGGCGCAGGTCTGCAAGCATGTTCGAGAATTCGTAGCGCTTGCCAATCTCAGTATGCGCGTCGATGAATTCCGCAGCTTGTTCGAGGGCGTCCAGATCTTCGACGATTTGTTCGCGAATGCCGGGCCGCTGCACCTTTACCATCACCGCGCGACCATCGCGCATTGTTGCCCGGTGCGCCTGCCCCAGAGACGCGGCCGCGGATGGTTGAGTATCGAACTCAAGAAACAGTTTGGAGATGCGCCCGCCCAATTCGGAGGAAACGATGCGCTCGACCTCTTCATACGGAAAGGGTTCAATGTGATCCTGCAAACGCTCCAGCGCTTCAAGATAGGGCTCTGGCAAGAGATCGCCGCGGGTCGAAAGAAGTTGACCCAATTTGATAAAAGTCGGCCCAAGGGCTTCCAGATCGGAAGCGAGCTCATCCGCTTTCTCGCCCGCGGTTGCGATTTGCTCGCGAGAGAGTCCTTCGGGCGGAGTAATATCGGACTGGTTTACCAGGTCGGACCGGCCGTACTTAACCAACAAGGCTACAATGTCCTTGTAGCGCTTCAGTCTTTCTGTTTTCAGGGATAGAACCATAATAGTAGTCCTAGGGCGCTGGTCGTTTCTTCAGTAGCATTGCCAGTGCAGCAATTATCATCGCCGGTAATGACAGAAACGCAAGCCAAAACCACCCAGTAAGGTGGGCAGAAATGACGCCCGACTCGTTTTGAGCACGGACCCTCTCATCATTCATCAAATAAGCGGCAATGCAGGCAGAGCCGATACTGACGATTGATAACAATTTGAAGTTTTCGCCGCGACGACGAACAAGTCCGACAACCAGCACCGCCAGCATCAGCAACGGGACCAGCCATAGTAAGGGATGATCGTGCCGGGCGAGATCCAAGCCGTTCAGCGTTTCCCTTGCTCCCGCGCAACTTACCTGGGCCCACGGCAGAAAGAAACAAACCAGCACGATAAGCGCTGCACTAACGTTAATTCGCCGTAGCATCGAGTGTAGCTAGTCCTCCGCCTGCCAGAGTCCGACTTCGAAGTCCAGTCACACCGCGCCAGCGCACTGCCACCAAGCTTCTATCAATTCAAGCTCTACCACCCAGGGCTCAGCGTCGACCGGCGAGGCAGGTCGAACGCTATTGCGAAACCTGTTCGACCACTTCTCCGGTGGCGTGCGCGCCCAATCGCGTGGCGACGTCCGCTTGCGCGACGATGCCGAGCAAGCGGTCGCTCAAATCGACGACAGGAATACGCCGAAGTTGATTGTCCTCCATCAGCTGCAGCACGCTCTGAACGTCGTCATTTTCTCGACAAGTCACCAGGCCCTCGGACATCACTTCTTCAACCTGCGTGGTTTTCGCATCGCGGGCCTCTGCGACTACCTTAATTGCCAGATCGCGATCCGTGACGATGCCCGTCAACTTTCTTTCTTCTCGGTTTTCGACGACCGGGATTGGCCCAACGTCCTCGGACCTCATTAGCTGCGCCGCCTTCATAACTGAATCCGACGGCACGCAACACTCGGGATCTTTAGTCATGATCTCACTGCATATCATTGCGGATGACTCCTTCTCCTCTTAGGGACCAAATGTGGTTCTCTTAGGCAGCCGCCTTTTTCGCGGCCCGCTGCGGCCGGTCTCCGGCGATCTCGAGCCGGCGCGACTTGCGCTCGCCCCGGTTCGGCGCCGGCATCGTCACTTCCAGCACTCCGTCGCGGAATGTAGCCTTGGCTTCTTCGGGATTCACGCCTTCCGGAAGTGGCACCCGTCGATAGAACTTGCCATAGCTTCGCTCGCTCCGGTAGAACCCCTCGCCGCTCTCCTCCTGCTCGGTCTTTCGCTCTCCTTCGAGAGTGATGCCATTCTCAGAGAGTTCGACATTTACGTCTTCCTTCGTTACTCCCGGCAGGTCCGCGCGCAATACTAGTTCTTTGCCGCGCTCGAAGACTTCAACCTGGGGCGCCCACAGCCCTGGCGGCAAGTCAGTTTCGCCGATGATAGGCGCAAGCAAGTCGCGGCCATGTCCGAAGTCCGCAAAGAGGTTGTTCATTTCTTCACTGAACCGCCGCACGAAAGCGGACGGCACAGCGGCCAGACTCTCCACGACCTCTTCGTTATTACGTGTCTGTAGGGATTTTGGCGTGTTGTTCGTTTTCGTTTTCGCGGTCTTGTTTCGTTTTGCCATTTTTCCTCCTATCCATTTTGTAAATACCGGCACCGCACAAGGCGCTCGTGTCGCTTTCGCGTACAGTTGAGTGCGCGACCGTTCGTTTAAGCGCCACACAGAGCGCCTTTTACGGAAAGCTCCGCATTTGGAAAAGGTTAGTGCAACTACAGTGCCGATCGTCAGGGGGACGAGTCAGCGGCTGCGCGAAATTTGTAATCTTTTCTGATAGCATCTTCGCGGACAACCTGATTGATTCATATGAGCACACCATCACCGCACCAGTTAATCGAGATTGCTTCGACAAAAGCAATTCGCGCACAGTTTCCCGCACTTGAGCGTGAACACAATGGATTCCCGGTTGCTTATTTCGACGCGCCGGGCGGAACACAGACTCCACGCGTCGTGGTCGACGCTGTTGCTGACTATTTGCTGAATCACAATGCCAACACGCACTGGGAATATCCGACCAGTCACGAAACCGATGCCATCATCGAAACGGCGCGTCACACGTTTGCGGATTTCCTGAACGCCTCAGCCAACGAGGTTGTTTTTGGAGCGAATACCACTTCGATGATCTATCACCTATCGCGCGCCCTGGGACGCACGCTGGGCCCCGGCGATGAGGTTGTTATTACCGAACTCGAGCATCACGCCAACGTCGCCCCGTGGCAAGCGCTCGAGGTCGAGCGCGGGGTCCGATTGAGGATTGGTCAGATGGACCCGGAAACTGGACAGCTCGATTGGAATGATTTTGAGAGATTGATCAACCAGCGAACCAAAATGGTCGCCTTTGGAGCGGGCTGCAATGCTCTGGGAACCGTCAACGATTATCGCCGCGCGGTGCAGCTGGCGCATTCAGTCGGCGCGCTGGCGTTGATCGATGCAGTTCATTACGCGCCCTATTTTCTGTGTGACGTCAAAGAGATGGATTGCGACTTTCTGACCTGCTCGGCTTACAAGTTCTATGGCCCACACGTCAGCGTCTTTTACGGAAAACAAGCGCTGCTTGAGTCGATGGATTTTCCGAAGCTGCAACCAGCGCCTGACACCGCGCCGGAGCGAATTGAGATGGGCACCTTGAATCACGAAGGGATCGCCGGAGCAGCTGCGGCAGTGGATTTCTATGCGTCGCTGGTCGGTAGTCCGGGGGCCGCGCCGGTTAGCGGCCAAGCGCCGGATGCGCGCCCCACTCGACGCGATGCGCTGCAATCGTCGTTTGCCGGTCTTCGAGTTCACAGTTCGCCCCAGGTACGGAAACTCTGGGATGCGCTCGGGCGAATTGACGCGGTTCGCCTTTATGGACCGCCGCCGGGCGCCGAACGCACGCCAACCGTTTCCTTCGTGATTAAGAATGTCGCGTCAACCGACGTCGCGCGGCGTCTCGCGCGGCGCGGCTTGTTCGTTTCGCACGGGGATTTTTATGCTCAGACAGTTGTGGATCGTCTCGGCCTGCAGCCTGAAGGTCTGGTGCGCGTTGGCTGCGCGTGCTACACGAGCGATGATGAAGTCGAACGATTGATAGAAGCTGTCAGGGAGATAGTCCAGGGAGCATGACGAGTAGCGGATTCTCGTTTTGTTGTATTCGCCGCTATTTCCTGGTTGAAAGATAAAATATGAATCGCCCGGCTTTGGCAATTGTCCCCGCCTTTCTGCTTTGCTGCACCGTGTTCTGGCAGGAGGCGCCCGCCCAAACTGCGCCGGCTAAGAAAAATTCCGACGCGACGGTTTCCGGCCGGATAACTATGAAAGGCAGGCCCGCCGCTGGAGTCATAGTGGGTTTGCGCGTGAGTCAATACGATCCCGCGCGATCTGATTCCGGCCTTAAAGCCACTTCCGACCAGGACGGTCAATATCGAATCATCGATGTGCCTTCGGGCAGCTATCAAGTCGGGCCGGTGGCCCCTGTGTTTGTGATCTCGGATCTCAACAAGTCAGGGCAGAGTCTGATTATCAGTGAAGGCGACAACGTTACCGGGATCGATTTCGATCTGGTGAAGGGCGGAGTAATTACCGGAAAGGTAACGGATGTTGACGGTCATCCTGTTGCTGAAGAGAGAGTATTTCTCTTATCGGCGGATTATCCGCGCAGCGGTCCTGCGCGGGTTTCGGACTTTCAAACTGACGATCGAGGCATCTACCGAATGTTCGGAATACGACCAGGACGTTACAAGGTTTCCGTCGGCGAGGAGAATATCGGTCTCTATCGCGGCTTGGGTACAGGACGTTCTCTTCAGGTCACCTTTTATCCCGATGCCGCTGAGGCGGCGAAAGCTACCATAATTGAAATCGGTGAAGGCTCGGAGGTCACAAACATTAATATCACTATTGCTCCAGCGGCCCAGACCTTCTCGGTGAACGGAGTAGTCGTCGATGGAGAGACTGGCAACCCGGTTCCGAATGTAGCGATCTATTTGTCCAAGATCATGATAATCGACGCGAACAGCTCGAGCAGTTCTGGCGGAGGCACCGGCACGCGGTCCAACACCGACGGAGCATTCCGCTTAGAAAAATTACCAACAGGTAAATACCGCGTTTCAATCCAGCCGACGCCGGACTCAGACTTGCGGGCTGAGCCCGTAGGCTTTGACATTGTAGATCGAGATGTGACGGGATTGCTGATCAAAACTTCTACCGGAGCAAGCCTGTCGGGGACCGTCCTTCTTGAAGGAACGCGCGACCGCCAGAATGTCAGGGCAGCGCCGGCGTGGCTCTCGGTGCGCTTGCGCAACGACAGCCCCGGCTCTAGTTACAGCTCAACTCAATCTACCCCGATCAAACCAGACGGCAGCTTCCGAATTGGAGGGTTATTAGCGGGGACGGTTAGCTTCTCAGTCGGATCATGGTCGCCAACCGGTGACGCCAAGCCAATTCCGATCTCGCGCGTCGAGCGGGATGGAGTTATTCAACCAAATGGCATACAAGTCCGGGCCGCTGAACACATCTCAAAAATACGAATCGTCGCCGCTTACAGCAGCGGAAGCATTCGCGGCGTAGTAAAAGTGGAAAATGGTACCTTGCCCTCAAGTGGGCATTTGGTGATAAGTCTTGCGAAAGTTGGGGATTCTAATTGGAACACGGATAGTGGAACCGCCGCGGATGCGCGCGGCCATTTTTTGATTGAGGGATTAGCTCCCGGAATCTACGAATTGATGGGTTTTGCCTATTCGCCGGAATGGCGCTACCGGTCACGAACCACCAGGCAGCTCGTGACTGTCACCGATGGAGCTGTAACTGATGTCCTAATGACAATCGATCTCACGCCGCCTAAGAATCCTTGACACAGCAACGGCTGCACGAATTCATCTGCTCAGGTGATAAATATTTCGTTCCCAGGCGACCTTCAAGATGAAACAGTATCACGATATCCTTCGCTCAATTCTGGATCACGGCACCGCGCATCGTGATCGCACCGGTGTTGGGACCATCTCACATTTCGGATATCAGACTCGGTTCAATCTCAGCGAGGGTTTCCCGATCGTCACGACCAAGCGCGTTCCGTTCCGATGGGTGGCGGAAGAGTTGTTCTGGTTTCTCGCGGGTGAGACGAACGAAGCAAGACTGCGAGAGAAGGGAGTCGACATCTGGAAGGACTGGGCGGACGAAGAACATACCGGCCGATTCGGGCGCCCCTCGGGTGACCTAGGCCCGATTTATGGTTATCTCTGGCGATCATTCGGCGGACACTATCCAAAACGCGACGGCGTCGACCAAATCGCCCGATTGATTAATGAGATCGAAACCAATCCCAATTCGCGAAGATTAATCGTCAGCGGGTGGGATCCACGCGAATGCGACAACGTCGATCTGCCTCCCTGTCACACGCTCTTCCAGTTTAAGATTCAGGAGCGCTTCGAACGCCGTTTCCTGCATTGCCAGTTGTATCAACGGTCCGCCGATGCATTTCTGGGGGTGCCTTTCAATATCAGCTCGTACGCCCTGCTTACTCATCTGGTCGCGCATGTGTGCGGTTTAGAAGTGGGCGAATTCATTTACAGTCTGGGCGATTATCACATCTATCAAAATCATCTCGAGCAGGTCCATGAAGTGTTGTCGCGCGAACCTCTGCCACTGCCGAAGTTGAAAATCAATGATGATGAGCAGAGGCTGCGCGGGCTGAAAGGCTTGCTCAGTTTTCAGTACGAGGATTTGAATCTTGTAGGTTACCAATCACACGCGAAAATCACCGCGCCTGTCGCAGTTTAGTAGTGGTACATTTTGAATGGCTGCTACTTCTATTCCTCTGTCTCACGATTTCAAAATGTACCACTACGCGCAGTTGGATTCTTTCAGAGACATTCTCGCGCAAGCGCCATTGGCCACTATTGGCGCACAAGGAGTGCGAGTCCCACGACACAGAAAATCAACCCAATCACGTTTCGCCACGACAAGTGATCTTTGTAGACGAACAGGCCCACAGGAATTAGCACGATCGCGGCCGCCGCGTTCGTAGCCACAGCTGCAATGCTTATTCGCCAGCCCGTGCGATACGCGAGCAGGAATCCTAACTCAATTAAAGCCGCCGCGGCGCCTAATGCAAATACAGCCCAGTTCGACGCCTTGAACGTCTCTACCAGACCTTTTTTTCCCGGATAGGTGAAAGCGAGGGCAATGCAAAGCGCGATTCCGATAACGTAAGCTATGGCAATGACGAAAAACGGGTTCGTCTCTTTCGGCACCGCCTTCTGCGAAAGGTGATAAAGCAACATGCCGAGAACCGTAAGGGCAAATGCGAAATAAAAACCGCTCATATGTTTTGTCGAATCGTACGGGCCCCTCGCCCTGAAGCACGCGCTGGATGCGCGGTCCACTCGTCTTCGCTAATCTGTAGTCGAAAGGCGACCTGATGATACGATAAGCGCGCGCTCAGGTCACTCGTTAAAAATTAGTGGGACTCCTGATATTGTCCTGAATTGTGTTCGCGTAGCGGGCGACATTAACCAGATGTTTCATTCACAGGCCGGTTCAGCGCGGTCTTTTCAGCGCGCCGGATCTCGCACTGTTTCAACAGTTTCTAATTACAATGGTTGAAACCGTAAATGTTAGGAGACTGGAGCGCAACTGTCCCGCTTGCTGCCCTCGATGGTTGCAAGCGAGGACGCTTGCGCTCCCGTCAAACAATCGTATAGTTGCGATTTACGATCCGTGGCTAACGCCGCAGCTTTAAAATGTTCATCACAGGCATCGTCGCAGTAGATCGAAATCTCGCCATCGGCAAGAATGGAACGCTGCCCTGGCATTACGCGGCCGACATGAAATTCTTCAAACAGACGACGATTGGCAATGCCGTCGTGATGGGCTCTCGCACCCGGCAAACGCTGAAAAAGCCTTTGGCCGGTCGAATGAACATTGTTCTAACGACCAAAGCAGATACGGCTGCTGCTGATTCTGTGATTACCCTGCCTGATGTTGAATCAGTATTGACACTCGCCGGCACGTTGACGAGGGATCTGTTTGTGATCGGCGGCGCGAAGGTTTACAACGCCTTCCTGCCGCATATCCAGCGCTGGATTGTGACTGAGGTGCCGCTGTCGGTCCAAGGCGCCGACACATTCATGCCGGTAAACTTCTTAGAGGGCTTCGAATTGTATGAGCTAAGACAACTCGATGACGAACTGCGAGTGAAGTTTTACGAACGAAGCCCGCCCTAATTGCCGTCTTCACTCACGTCCAACAAGTCGTGCCGGGTAATGATTCCTGTGATGCGGCCGTATTCTTCAATCAGCACCGCCGGGCTGGTGCGCAATTTGCGGGACACCACATTCACATCATCATCAACCGCCACAGTCGGAAAACTCTTGTCCATTACTTTGCTGACGGGTACTTCAAGCAAATCACGATCATTGATAACTTTAGAGAGTAAGTGGTTCTCGCGCAGCGACCCGACGGGCTTGCCGTCTTCCAGAACCGGAATCTGCGTCAGGCCCATTTCATTCATCTTTGCTAAAGCCGCTGAGACCAAATCATTCGGGGCCACAATCACCAGATCGCCCGGCGCAGCTTTACCCTTCGTTTCACTAATCAGCCCGGCAGTAATTTTCTGGGGCTCGAGCAGTCGCTTCTCTTTCATCCATTCGTCTGAATGAAATTTTGACAGGTAATGCTCGCCGGTATCACAAACCACGAACACGATCACGGCGTTTTCATCAGCGGCGCGCGCGACGCGTAACGCGGCAGCGCAATTGGTTCCCGTCGATCCACCGCAAAAAATTCCTTCGACGCGGCTCAGCTGGCGCGCGGTCTCAAACGAATCGTGATCGCTGACGTTCATTACCTCGTCAACGTATTCCATGTGGGCGTTACCCGGCAGTACTTCCTGGCCAATCCCTTCAACCAGATATGGCGTGGTCTCTGGAATTTGCCCTGTCTCTTTATACGTTTTGTAGATCGAGCCAAACGGATCGGCGCCGATGATTTTGATGTTTGGATTTTTCTCTTTCAGGAACCTGCCGGTGCCTGAGATCGTGCCCCCGGTGCCAATGCCCGAAACAAAATGCGTGATCTTGCCTTCACTCTGCTCCCAGAGCTCTGGTCCCGTAGTGCGATAGTGGGCTTCCGGATTGGCCGGGTGCGAATACTGGTCCGGATAAAAAGAATTGGGCGTTTCGGCCGCGATGCGGCGCGCGGTCGACACATAGTGATCGGGCGTGCCGGGCTTTGCTGAGACGGGTGTGATGATGACGTCTGCGCCTAATGCTTTCAGGTAGCGCGCCTTCTCCGCTGACGATTTGTCGGTCATCACAAAGATGCATTTGTAACCTTTGACTGACGCGACGATCGCCAAACCAATGCCGGTGTTGCCGGAGGTTGCTTCGACAATAGTGCCGCCTGCCTTCAACTTGCCTTCGCGCTCTGCCGATTCAATCATCGAAATGCCAATTCGGTCTTTCACCGAGAAACCGGGATTGAGGTTCTCCATCTTGGCGAGAACCAGGGGCTTCAACCCTTTGCTGAGGCGGTTGATTTTAATGAGAGGCGTGTTCCCGATTAACTCCAGCACGCTTTGGTGATATTTCATGTCGATGTTGTTTGTGAAAGCATAAAGCTATTCAGAATTGATGCCATGCCATTCTCTGCGAAGTGCTGCGGTTTTGCAAAATGAGACTGGCAACGGCGTGCATTGGATGTTCTCAGTGTTTGTTACGCGCGAATCTGATGAGCGCTGTCTGCTGATTTTTTTAGTTTGCGGCGGCGCGCTGTGGAAAAAACAGGTTCATCTGCTGCGGTATGTTTCGCAGGGGTAAGGATAACGGGACCGAAGACTGGAGGAGTGCAGAGCACGCGGCGCAGATCAGGCTGAAGCGCGAGTTCTATTCTGCCGCTCGCTTGACTAAGATGATTGCCGACGTATAATTTCCCCTTCGCCGTGGGCCGATAGCTCAGTTGGTAGAGCAGCTGACTCTTAATCAGCGGGTCGCAGGTTCGAGCCCTGCTCGGCTCACCATTTCAATCATAGCAATGATTTAAGGGCGACCCTCGATGACGCGCCCTTTCTGATTTTAGTTAGCAGGTCTTTTCAAAAAACCGTTCCCTCATCGATTCGCTCTCGAATCAACGATTTAAGGTCGGCCAATTGCTACGAGCGACTGAGTGCCAGATAACTCTTCTCCCATTGTTCTTACCTGATGCTGCTTGTTTGCGTGAGTGTTGTCACAAGTTTGTCTCATCGAATCGGCTTGTTCACCCAGCCGATTAGGTACGACGGGCTGCATGGCTTAAAATCCGTTGACCGTAAGGTCGTGTGGGTTCGACTCCCACCCTCGGCACCAATCCAAATCTCACTGTATTTACCACTTGCGATTCGTTTCCAGTTTCGTCGTGTCATTAACCGCTCTTTGGCCCCAGTTAGCAGTTCCGCGAGCTTATCGACCGAGAGGTGAGGTTATCGAACTCGTGCGAAGGGCAGTTTAAGATGTCGTCATCTTAGCGTCATCCTTATCCCAAGAACTCGGACGACAAGTGACGAGTGTCCCAGCAACTGCATGATATCGAGTTCATGCACCCTCTGGCGGCGCAAGCGCGTGGCGAACATATGCCTCGGATCATGCCAGGTGATCCCGCCCGCCTTCGTTTGCCCGCACGCGATTTAAGCTTTCTTACCCGTGCTGCTAAAGATTGGCACACTGCTGGAGTTGAAGGGTGGCGATCTCTTCAAAGCGCGCGCTTACAAAACTGGTCCACGCGCGGTCACCGAGGGGGCGGTTAGCTAAGAGATCATCGACGCTCTTGGTCAAACCGCAGCGCGCGCCAATCGGTTTGGGAGATTTTTTTGTTTTGATTGTCGAAGGCAGTGACTCTCCAGCGAACTACCGCCTTGCCGACTTTGTCTTTGAACCACGAAGGGGCGCGGTAGGCGCCGACGCCACTCACAAGAATTGCAGAGATGATCTGATTTGCCTGAAGGTCTTCTACGTCCAGACGATATGTTGCCACGTTGTTAGTTAACCTCCATGTGAAATCAACGGGCTTGTCGGTAGGCAGCACGGCGCGCTCATCAGGTGAGAGTTGTGTTATTACTGCGGATATTGGAACTGTTCCGGAAGTCGTCGCAACGACTTGAGAGCTGCCGTTGCTGACGTAATATTTCAGGGTTGGCAAAGAGAATCCTGCCACCGCTCCGCTATGAACTACGCCGCCGCCGGCGCCGACTGAAGCGAGATTCGTATCACCTTCCTTGTCGTCGGAAGCCTCGATGCGCAGCAGCACGAGATACAAACCATTCAAGCTTTCATCGACGCGCCAGACTTCCGGACCGGGCAGAACGACTTTGCCGGTGGGCGGCAGATAGACATTGAAGCGGCTAATCTCGGTGTACTTTTTCTGGGAGCCGCGCTCTTCGATTGGGAGCGTGGCTTCAGTCAGGAGGTCGCGCGGTTCGGGCGGAGTCTCGCCGGGTTTGACCAATTCCCAGCGGCCTTTCAAGCGGCCAGTGCCGGTGTAGGTAATTTCAGCTTGAAAGCGCGGCAACTTCTCGTCGGTCTTCACGAAAAGGATTGGCTTGCCGATGCCCCAGGTGATTTTCACTTCCGTCAAAGACAGCGGCACGCGCGCGCCGTTGCCGCTCAAGCGAATCGTCACCGGGACGTATTCATCAGGTCCTGCAACGGTACTAATGAATCGTCGGACATAAAAGAAGGTGCTAGTGTTGCCGCGCACCGCGTCGAGATAGGCGCGCCGCGCCACCTGTGGTGTGATCGACATGATGTCGGTGTAGGCTCTGGTGCCGCTCAGTGTTGATTGATTGTAACGTGCCGGCAGCCGGCCGAAGATCGTTGCCGGATCGCACTTGGAACCAAAGTCCGGCGCCGCGGAAATCAATGCGCCGCACCAAGTTGCTTCAGCCGGACGCTTACTGATCAAACCGCCGAAAGTCAGCAGCACCGAAGTCGCGCCTTGCGAGTAAGCGTTAACGTTATTGGGTGAGACGGAAACGGTTTGGGCCAAGCTGATCGAACCAGGCGCAGCGAAAATGAAGACAGCCACAGAGACACGGAGACACAAAGCAAGAATCCAATGAGAGCAAGTAGTGTTGGCCGCGCATTTTTTTGGTTGTCTTCTTAGCATTTTCTCTGTGCCTCTGCGTCTCTGTGGCTTGCTTTCGCTCCTCAGAATAACGTAATCCCCACATTCGCCGTCAGCGTCTGGTTCCTTCGCAGCGTGTCGCTGACAGAAATGCGCTCCAATGAATGCGAGTAGTGATTGGCGTAACGAATGAAGAACTGGCCCGAAACTTTCTTTGGTGATTCTTCTCCTCGTTGGAAATGATAAGTCCACGATGCATCGAACTCGGTGTTGCGGCTGTGGCTTGTCTTCGCCGCATCACCGGCAATTGTGTTCGCGAGATTTGCCGTCAGACCCATGTGCTTCGTCAGTTGCCAGCTAACGCCAGGGCCCAGTCGATAAGTACGATCGATGCGTCTTGTTTCAATATTCGCGGAACTCTCGCGGCTCAGGTCGACATTGAAATTGAGTTTGGTGGTGGCGGCGATTCCGATCCGTCCTGTGTGGACCAAAACGCCCTGGTCGGCGCGCTCGCGGCCAGTCTGCCGATTGTCCTGAAACGAACGGTTCAGGTTGTAACTCCAGGTGAATGTTTTTACTTGCCAGTCCGCGCTGAAAGTCTGGTTAGTGCCCACGAGATCGGGCACTGCGCTAAGATCCAGTTCGAAGCCGCCGTTGATGGGAATCGCTGCGCCGAACGCATGCACGCGATCGAAGCTGTAACCAAGTCGCGGCAGCCACACTGAGTTCTTCCGATTGAGCAGAGCGCTGGCTGGCGCCGCCAAGCCAAGGTGCGTGTTGCCGGTTAGCGATCGCAGGATCGAAGGAATGCGGCGCAGGTTGTCGTGAAAATTGGCGCGCGAAAATTGCGCGCTGATCTCATTGATCGAACCATTAAGTGAAAACTCGTATTGAATCTTGTCGGCTTGGGTCGAAGCGCCCAGGCTGCGAAACAGTGGCGCTACATTCTCTTCGCGGAACGCGACGCTCAGATTGGCCTTCTTCGTTTTTGTCAAAGAATGGTCCTTCAGGATTTGATAGCTCGTTTCAAAGTAATGCGCGTTGCGCGTCAAGTTCGGCAGCGCGACCACGCTCGCGCCCTGGTTCAATGTCTGGTCGCTGGGACTGGCAAAAAAGCTGCGCGTGAACCCGCCGTCGAAATGAAATCGTCCGCCCTTGTCATTGGCAATCAAGCGCAGGGCAATCCCGCGGCTGCGTTGCAGATCAGTAACTACGCCGCGATTTACTCCGCTAATGGGCTGGAAGTAAGCGCTCAACACGCCAACTTCGAAGCGGAATCCGCCAGCCCGCTTGGGAATGAACTCAATTCCCAGCGTCCCGCTCAACATCTGATGCTTACTCTTGCTGAGGCCAAAGAAATTGTCATAACCGATGAGCTGCGTCCCGTTCATCGCCGCCGCGGAAAAATCGAAGCGCTTCAGAAACGGCACGGTGATCTGAATGCCACGACTAGAGAAATCATTGATGAGCTGGCGCTGCGTGCCATAAGAAAAGTGGCCCGCATCGTATTTCACTTTGCCCGTCTGAAAGTGAACCAGATAGCTGGACAGGTCCACTTTCGGCGCATTGTTTCCGAGCGTTCCGAAACGCAGAGTTTCCTGCTGAAAACTAGAACCCGCAAAATCAAACGATGACTGTGTGCTGAAAATGCCGGAGCTGGAATCATTCTTGATCGAAGCTTGAAGATTGAGTTCCGTAAACGTGGCCCGCTCGGGCTGTGGCCCCGGGAACGTTGACTGCGCCGGCTGCGAATTGATCGTCAAAGTCAACGATGGCGTGAACTTCATCTTATCGCTCTTGGCCGTCGACGCCTGCGGCGAAGCCGCTGGTTGCGGACCTTGCGCGCTTTCGTCCGCCGTAGTCATCTCAAGATCAAATGCGGAAGCAAACGGACCGAAGCCTGGGATTTTCTCTCTGACGAAGTTCGATCTGAAGTCAGACGGATTTTGTGCCGGCTCAGAGTTAGCTCGCGAACCAGAATCCTCGTCTTTCGAAACTCGCAAAGTAAACCGGGCGACTTCTTTCCACAGGTTCTCCTGCGAGACCAGATAGACCGTCACCACCGATTCGCCCGCCGGCAACGGCACGAGACTCGGACTATAGACGAGCCGCATGCCGTCAACGATGAACAGGTTGGTGACGTCTGTGTGATTGATGATGACTGCAACGTGGCCTTCATCGGTCCTGAGCGGGCGACTTACATGAATTTCAATCGGCGTATCAAGAGTTAGCGGAGTCTGTGAGTCGAAGCTGGCGGTTACAGTCAGATCATTTTGAGCTTGCACGTGGTTGCCTTGCGGCCACAACGAAAAGACCAGAACCGCGACGCTAATCAGCAAACATGATCGCACCAATCGTCCTTTCGATCGTCTGAGCATGTCTGCCTCATTAGCTGCCTCAATGCGTAACACTCGAAGCCGGCTCCCTTTCAAGGCCAATTGTGCTGCTTGATTTTGGCAATGGCTTGGCGGTTTAGCTTCACTCGTTCCAGGTCTCAGTTCGAATACCCGTCAATGAATCAGCGCTCTAATCTCCGCCTCTGAAAATCTTCCCGGGCGTTGCAGCGCTTCGAATTTCACGCCAGGCAGCGAGTTGACATCCTCTTCGCCAAGGCCGAGTTGCATCTGCTGCTTGATGTGTGGCAGCAGTTCGTTCAGCGCGCCTGTCTTATCGTCCTTGAAGTTCAGTATTTCGGTAAGTGTTACCGAGCCGTCACCGTTGGCATCAAGTCGCTTGAATGCATCCTGTGCAGCGTTTCCATTTTGTAACCCTTGCGTCACTTCATCCGTGCTGTGAGGAATTCTGGAACGCAGTGAGGTAATTATTCCGGGCACGCGCGAATTGATACTCGCAAACAACTGACGCTGCCCTTCTTCGGCTTGCGGGTCAGTCTTCCAAACAATCGCGGCATCTGTTTGGTCAACGCTGCAATCTTCGGCCGCAGTGACACCAGCCTTGGCCGGCACGCCGCGCCCGACGAATGCGTCTTGACTCAATTCGATCGAGTAGTGAAACCCGCACTTTGTCTGTTTCAGACCAAGGGATTCCAAAGAAGCCGTGAAGGCGCGATGCTGCTTAAAGTGGTTTTTCTCGGCTTCCCTAATCTGCTGAAGATAATTTGCGGCACATGACTTATTGTTAGCCATCCTTACCTTCTGCACCGCCGGCAGCAGCATGCCGATGAGGATCGCGATGATCGCGATAACCACGAGCAGTTCGATCAGGGTGAAACCTCGTTGATTCGTCTTTGAAAGTCGGTTTGGTGTGCAACGGGCTGCCATGTCGCAAAGTGAGGCGTGGATTGACGTAGATTCTGAATTTGTCATGGCGATGTCCTTCAATAACTGTGCCCGAAAAAATCAAAGCGTGGGGTCCGGGCAAGCCAGTAGCACCGCAGAAGACGCAGCGGCGGTGGCATTGCCCCCATGAGTCAGTTTGCTTATGGTATGTCGAGCGGTCGCGAGCATGCATCTGAAACCTTTGGCGAAGACAGGATTGTAAGCCACTGGAACCAACCGATTTCGTGAGTCGCCGAAC
This sequence comes from Pyrinomonadaceae bacterium, assembly GCA_046262835.1. Lineage (GTDB taxonomy): Bacteria > Acidobacteriota > Blastocatellia > Pyrinomonadales > Pyrinomonadaceae > UBA11740. The sequence goes on along the minus strand of JBHELZ010000002.1, from coordinate 90,107 downwards.
CGCTCGAACACTAAATCTTCAGGGCGGACTTGCGCTTTGGTGCGCAGCACTTCAATGTCTCCGTCAATCTCTTCGGCAAAATTACTGCTGCTGATTTGTGATGCCTCCTGGAGATTCTGCCTTGCCCCCCCAAGCTTCTTTAGGACGCGGCTAATCAAACTGTTACTTGTTCCATCTTGCACTTCATCGTCGAGGCGATTCCACCTGTCCGCCGCTTTCAATTTGGTAATGGCCGACTTGATAGCTTGGAGAGCTTGCGGCAGTTGCCTTTTAGCGTCATCCCCTTTGGGCTTGAGCACATCCAGTTCAGCAAGACTGAAGGAGTTTGCCTTCCTCAACTCACCCAACTGCTTGTCGAACCTGACAGAGCCATCGCCGAAAACGTCCAGAGTCTGGTCTTCAGATTTCAGATCGAGATCCCCAAGAACCGCCAGGCGCAGCGGCGAGATGGTTATCCTTGTTGCTCTTACGCTCTGGACGAAAACCATTGCCGCCACTGCGCAAAGCGTTATTACCTTACTGTGATTCGATCTTGCTTTTCTCATTTCGATTCTCTCTTGAGTAATGCACCAATTTCATATCTACTGGGCGTGCCAGCGGTCGGCGATCGCTCTTCCGTGGATTTGCAAATAGACAGTCGCGTTGACGCGCGACTGCCTTTTGCTTAGGACTCTACAGACCAGCCAGTGAGTTCGGTCCACAAAGAGATCACATCAGCTGACGAGGTCGCAGAGTTAGGTTTGCATGCACTGCGCGGCAGTCTCTCCGTATGGCCCGAGAACTGGCAGCTCAACGCAAAAACAGTAGGCCCGCTGAACACTTTTGGACGTCCCTTCGACGGTCATGATGGCAGTGGCTGCTGCGCACCCGAGGCTATATGTCCGCATCGGCGAGACGGATGGACTATACGAGGTCCGCACCATGCGGGCATCAAAGCTCAATCGATCCTCAAATGGGTAATCGCCGGCGCGAGCCTGTATTTTGGAGCGGAGGTGATCGAGCAACGCGTTAATCTCGTTAGCGTGAGAAGCGAGATTGGTCGCTTCTTCGAGACATTTCTTTGCCCCGCCACACTGACGCAATACCTCTTGGCCTTTCGGATCAGTCAGGGTCTGAGATACTTGCGTATCGAAATTATCCCAGTTGTTGTCTTTTTTCAGCTTCTCGATCATATGAGCGACGGCTTGCTGAACATCGGATAATCGCCTCCGCAGCCCGTCGGCATCGCCTTCCGTTTTGTTGAATTCATCGCGCGACAACGTCGCTTTGTTTTTCAAGTCTTGGAGATTTCGACCAAGCTTGCCAAGATCGGCAAGATAAGTCACCACGACCCGGGTCTCGGATTTGAGATCGGTTGGACCAGTCGCTCTTGACACGTTGAAGTTCTGGATCAGTACTAAGGCCAAGACAGCGCAAAGCGCCATTACTTTGCTGAGTGTTCTTTTGTTCATTTCTATCCTCCTTATGAATTGATCGTTGTTACGATCTTTGTTTAGAACCGCAGGCTCTCGTGTTACTAAATGTCGTGTTCATGACAACGAGTTCAGGCAAATAAGCAGCAACCCTTCGGCAGTTTCGGTTGAATGAACTCGTTTCTCTTCCACCCAGCCAAACACGGTGCGCGAATTAACCCGCCGTAGAATCGCAGCCTCATCCACCGGAACCATCTCTGCTTGCGCATCGCATTTCCCGCACCAACTGAGAACTTTTCCCGGCGGGCTCACATACAACACGCGTTCAGTTTCGATGGTAATCTCGGTTCGCTTCCGTTTCATCTGTGTCTGACAAGCTGAAGCTTGTCGAACATCCTAACTGGCGTTAGAATCAGCCGTGTATCGGGCCATCCAATTCGCCGGTGGCGTCGTCTTAATTCGTGGCCGACAATAATCCAGCGCCGCAAAGTCTGTCTTTAACGCATCCTAAATTTTTTCTAAGCGGCGTCTAAACGTCCATGCGCCTCCAAAAAAACTGCTTTTACGAATTTGGCCCCTTCCTTCTCGACCCGGATGAGTGCCGTTTGCTGTGCGAAGGGCAGGCGGTACCGCTGAAACCAAAGGTGCTGGAGACACTTTTGGTGCTGGTCGAGCATAGCGGGCACATGATGGATAAGGACGAGTTGATGAGACTCGTCTGGCCCGGCAGCTTTGTCGAAGAAGCAAATCTCACAGTTAACATTTCTCAACTGCGAAAGTCGCTGGGGCAAAATGGAGACGACAGGCAATACATTGAAACCGTCCCCAAGCGCGGTTACAGATTCGTCGCGGCGGTTAGAGAGATACCCAGCACTCCGGACTTAATCGTGCGCGAACGGACGCGCTCACGGATCGTGATTGAAGAGATTGAGAACGGTTTTCAGCGAGCGGTAGATTCCGATGGCCCCCTCGCGGTGGCCGGAATGCCCTCGACTCTCGTAATGCCGGGGCTGCCCTCCCCAAACCGCAATTCAATAACATGGGTCAAGCAGCACAAGTTACTTTCCACGATCATTGGCGTTACGACTGTTATGACTGTCGCAGTTGCCGCTTATTTATTGGTCACAAAACAGCGCGCACGATCTGATACATCGCTTAAGCCTCACACGTTGGCAATCCTTCCGTTCCGCAACCTGAGGCCCAATGCTGACACTGATTTTCTCGGGCCTTCGATGTCCGATGCCGTGATTAACAGGTTGAGTCATATCCGCACGTTAATGGTGCGGCCGTCGTCCTATGTTGAGAAATACGGCAAGCAAGAAATTGATCCGAAGGTGGTTGCCCAGGAACTGGAAGTGGACAAGCTGGTCACAGGCAGTTTTCTGAGAGACGGGGATAATTTGCGCGTAACCGCGCAATTAGTCGACATCAATCGTGGCGATGTTCTGTGGAATGAAACGATCGACGTGAAGTATGAAAAGTTGCTTACAATGGAGGATCGCGTCGCCGAGCAGATCATCGAAGGACTGCGGCTGAACCTTTCACATGAAGAAATCGAGCGCGTTAAGATTGACGCGCCTCAAAATCCTCGCGCGTATGAAATTTTCCTGCGCGGTCGTCATCTCATTTCCGGCAACGAGCATCAGAAGGCGATTCAATTATTGGAAGAGTCCGTATCGCTCGATCCAACCTATGCTCTGGCGTGGACGTATTTGGGGAAGACCTATGCTGTTACCGCGTCGCAATACTTTGGCGGCCGGATATTCCATGACAAAGCTGCGGCTGCTTATGAAAAGGCGCTGGCGCTCAAGCCACAGTTATCGGAAACGCGCATCTTGCTGGCTAATTTTCTGACGGAGAACAATAGGGTCGAAGAGGCTGTGCCGATGTTGAGAGAAGTCATCGAAGAGAACCCAAATAACTCCTTGGCGCGCTGGGAGTTGAGCTACGCCTATCGCTACAGTGGGATGTTGGACCAATCGATTGCCGAGGGCGAGAGCGCGCTCCAACTCGATCCGCATATCAAAGGTCACTTATTCAACAGCTATCTCTACGCCGGCGAGCCAGAGAAATTCGTAAATAGCTTACCCACGCGGGACGAAGCTTATTCGTTATTCTATCGTGGGCTCGGACACTATTACATGAAGGATTGGGCTCGCGCTTCCGTGTACTTTGATCGCGCGCGCCAGCTTGATCCTACAGCGCTGGTTTCGCAACTAGGCGAAGTTCTCAAGCTCTCGATGGAGGGACATGATGGGGAAGGGCTCGAAGTCTTGAGAGGAGTTGAGCGCAAGCTTGAGAAGGATCCGTTTGGCGATGGAGAGTTGAGCTACAAAGTGGCGGAGTGCTACAGCGTGCTGGGCGATGCTTCATCGGCACTGCGACTGCTCCTGAAAAGCATCGATCAGGGATTCTTTTGTTATCCCTACTTCATAGCCGATCCGCTACTGGAGCAGGTCCGCGCCGAACCTCAATTTACGTCCTTGATCGAAGGCGCCCATCAGCGTCATAAGCGCTTCAAGCAGACTTTCTTTTAGCCTTGCAGCCCTTCGGAACTGTCTAAATCAGCGCGCGATTGTCAGCAGCACAATTTCCCGCGACACAAGAAAGACGTGTGAGGATCGAATTATCGTCTGAGTCGCGTTCAAGCGTAAACGCGCCGTCATCTCGGACTCTGAAAATCTCGCCGGACGTTGCAGGGACTAACGATTACGCGCTCCTGAGATTTCTGAAGCGGGCTTATGGGACTCTCAAAGGACTCGCGTTTGGTGGTATCAATGGATCGGAGCTCGGCTTGAGCAGCTCGAATCGTGCGACAACTTTTGACAAGACTACAGACAAACTGGGCCAAATAGGGAGTAACAGATAGACTCGCTGGCGGCTGCAACCGGTAACAGATGTTAGTAAATCGTGATGAGCCATAACCTGCTGGAGTGCCCCTAATCTCACTCTTAATCAGCGGGTCGCAGGTTCGAGCCCTGCTCGGCTCACCATTTCAATCATAGCAATGATTTAAGGGCGACCCTCGATGACGCGCCCTTTCTGATTTTAGTCAGCAGGTCTTTTCAAAAAAACCGTTCCCTCATCGATTCGCTCTCGAATCAACGACTTAAGGTCGGCCAATTGCTACGAGCGACTGAGTGCCAGATAACTCTTCTCTTGTTTGTTCTTACCCTGATGCTACTTGTTTGCGTGTAGTCGTGTCACGAGTTTGTCTCAATTCGAGATTTGGGAATAACGGACAATTATTCGCTTCCTGTATAAAACAACCAATCGCCTCTCGAATAGATCTTGTTCGCCGGAATTCAATAAACTAGACTCTCACTCCCTTTTGGAGTCTGCTATTGCAACTAAGATTTGCGGAGAGACGCGTGTTCGCAACCCTCCTCGCGGCGGGGGTGTTTCCGTTTCTCCTTCTTTTGTCCTTTTCATTCCTGGCTCAAGCGGAGCGGCTGCCGCTCAAGACATACACGGTCGCCGATGGGCTAGCGCACAATGAGATCAATAAAATCGTGAGGGACTCGCGCGGGTTTCTCTGGTTCTGCACCGCAGATGGGCTATCACGCTTTGACGGCTACACGTTCACGAACTTTGGTACCGATCAGGGCCTACCCCATGCCAACGTTACCGACCTTCTGGAGACGCGTAGCAAAGAATACTGGGTGGCGACCTCCGGCGGGCTCGTCCGCTTCAATCCGAAGGGCGCACCGGTTAACCGCGTCATCTACTTCGGCGAGGCAGGTGCGAGCACGGCAATGTTTACTGTTATCGTTCCTGAAAAAGATCAGGACCGGCGCGCCAGGGCTATTACCGCGCTGCTCGAAGATCGCCACGGTACGATTTGGTGCGGTACGCAAAAGAGTCTTTCCAGCTTGGAACGAACCATGGATAGGCTCACGCTGCGATCAGTTGAAATTGGAATTCCTAATGAATATCCGGAGCAAGCTGTTATCTCTGATCTGCTGGAAGACCGAAACGGCTCGCTGTGGGTGGCTGCGCCCAGCGGCCTTTATCGCCGCTGGCCCGATGGCAGCGCGGCGCACTACACCCGAAAGAATGGGCTGCCAAACGAGTACCTGTCGGACTTGCTCGAAGATCACGAGGGACACCTGTGGGCAGGGACAGCGCGTGGGGGTTTCTTCCGCTTTTCAGCTGAACCAAGCCACGCGCCGCCAGTAGTTGACGCCGTTTACAGTCAGAAAAATGGCTTACCAGCGAATTGGGTGTTCCAACTGTTCGAGACTTCCGCTCATCGCTTCTGGGTTGCGACCGCCAAAGGTTTAGTGGAGTTTTTCCCCGGCAGCGAACAGGGCCCCCACTTTCGTTCATACACCACAAGGAACGGCTTGAGTTATCAGGAAATCACCGCCCTCAATGAAGACAGCGGCGGCAATTTATGGCTGGGTACAAATACGGCCGGCGCGATGAAGTTGTCGCGCAATGGGTTTGTCACTTATGACGAGCAGGATGGGCTGTTTCAGGTGAACGCAATCTTTGAGGATCGAACAGGCGATATCTGCTTCAAAGGCAACGTACTGGGCGACGAGCACACCAGCGTGTTCGAAGGAGCGAAGTTAGATCTTCTCGATCCCAACCCTCCGACGTTTCATCAGCGGTTTGGCTGTTTTGATGGACAACGTTTCACTTGGTTCCAGCCCAGGGAGCCCTTTCCTTTTGGTTGGGTGATGGAGGACGTCACCCTGCAAGCCCGAAATGGAGAATGGTGGGTTGGTAGCGGTAAAGGCCTTTACCGTTTTCCACCGTCTGATAGCTTTGCGACGATCAAAACAGCTCATCCGCTCGCCGTTTACACGGCGAAGGATGGAGCAGGTCCACAAGTCTTTCGTCTTTTTGAAGACTCTCGTACAGACATTTGGATTTCGACTATCACCGCGCCCAATAGGCTGACTCGATGGGAACGAGCCAGCGAAAGTATGCACGACCTGGGGACCGCGCCCGGCTTACCATCTCTTGAAGACAATTTGCCGAGGTCATTTGGCGAGGACCGCGCCGGGAACGTGTGGATTGGTTTCAACAGCGGAATAGCTCGCTATGCGCAGGGCAATTTCACATTTTTCAGCGCCACAGACGGAGTGCCAGCAGGCGGAATCATGAATATTTATCTCGACCATTCTGGCCGGCTCTGGCTTGCTTCAGCGAGGAGCGGACTTATTCGCGTTGACAATCCGGAAGCGGAACGGCCCTCATTTACGAGCTACACAACGGCGCAGGGTCTCTCCAGCAACAACATGGAAGTCATTACGGAAGACGCGGAGGGGCACATCTATGCTGGCGGCGGGCGCGGACTGGATCGGATCGATCCGGCGAGCGGCCGAGTCAGGCACTACGGTACTGCGGAGGGCTTAGCGCCTGGATTGTTTCGGGCCGCCTTTCGGGATCACAATGGCGTCATTTGGTTTGGCATGACCCGGGGACTTTCGCGGTTCGCGCCTCCGTCCGATGCTCCAGTGACGCCGCCATCAGTCTTGATCAGCGGATTGCGCGTGGCGGACAAACCCCGTCTAGTCTCGGCACTGGGCGAACAGGAGGTAGCGCTACCCGATCTCGCAGCAAACGACAACCAGCTACAACTTGATTTCGTCGGATTAAGCTTCCTGCCCGGTGAGGTGCTGCATTACCAGTACAAACTCGAAGGCGCCGACCCGGATTGGAGCGCGCCAAGCGAACAGCGTCGGGTTAACTACGCCAACCTCGCTCCGGGCCGTTACAGATTTCTGGTGCGCGCGGCGAATTCCGATGGAGATTTCAGCGCGCTGTCCGCCAGTGTAACGTTCAGAATTCTTCGGCCAATCTGGCAGCGCTGGTGGTTTCTTACTCTGGCAGTCATTGCCGCAGGAATGATGATCTACATCCTTTACCGCTATCGCATGGCGCGCTTACTGGAGATAGTAAACATGCGTACACGCATGGCTACTGACTTGCACGACGACATCGGATCGGGCTTGTCACGAATGGCGATATTGAGCGAAGTCGTCAAGCAGCAGATGGGGAACACCGCGGATGAATCCGTGCCGCTGCTGACCGAAATAGCTGACTCAGCGCGAGGTCTGGTCGGTTCGATGAGGGACATTGTGTGGTCGATTGACCCGCGCCGCGATGATCTTGCGAACGTTATCTTCCGGGTAAGACAGTTCGCCTCTGACGTGCTCGAAGCGCAAAAAATAAAATTGGATTTTCACGCGCCGCCGGATTTGGATAAGATCAAACTGAATCCTGAACCACGCCGTCATCTGTTTCTAATCTTCAAAGAAGCCATCAATAACATGGCCCGCCACGCACAAGCCACCTCGGTTTCGATCGATATTGCGATCACCCACAACCGCTTAATCGCAGAAATCCGGGATGACGGGCGCGGGTTCTCAGACGTGTCTGCTAGAGAGGTTTCAACAGACGGACGCGCCGGCGGGCACGGCCTGGCGAACATGAAAAGCCGGGCGACCCAAATGGGCGGCCACCTTGACGTTGATTCGTCGCCGAGCCGCGGGACCTGCTTGAAACTGACAATCCCGCTCAAAAAGCAGTAGCATAGATATGCGTCGTTTAGTTAGAAAATTAGAGATATCTTCCTGGCACAGCAAACGGGCCCTCTGGGTTTCAGCAGCGGGGAGAGCCTCGCTCGCTACCGCAGGCGGTTCTGGCAGTATCCATCAGGAGTGACTGTGATCTCGACAAACGTTTCCCCGTCCCCGGTCAAGCCCATCCGCGTAGCCATCGTCGAGGACGACCGAGCCACCCGCGAAGGCCTGGGTATGCTCATCAGCGGCACGCCCGGTTACCATTGCGTTAACACATTTCGCTCGGTTGAAGAAGCTCTGCGCCGGTCGGACGGGGAAGCCCCGGACGTGCTGCTGCTCGATATTCATCTTCCCGGCATGCTTGGTTCTGACGGCGTCAGCTTACTGCAGGAAAAATATTCTTCCGTTCAGATCATCATGCTGACTGTTTACGCCGAAGAGGACAAGGTCTTTGAGTCCATTTGCAACGGTGCGTGCGGTTATCTGTTGAAGGAGACGCCGCCGGCGAGGTTATTGGAAGCAATTGGCGAGGCGCACGAGGGTGGTTCTCCCATGTCGCCCGACATTGCTCGGAAAGTAGTCGCGCTGTTTCGCCGGACGGCCCCCGCGGAGAAGTTTGACGAACAACTGACCCCTCAGGAAGTGCGGCTCCTCAAACTGCTGGTGGAAGGTTACAGCTACCAGGCAGCAGCCGACCACTTCAACATCAGCGTAAACACTATCCGCGACTATATTCGCCGCATCTACGACAAGCTGCACGTTCATTCAAAGAGCGAAGCGGTGGGCAAAGCTCTTCGCAACCGTCTCATCTATTAACTGCATCAGCCGTACCCGCCTTTGCCAGTCCTTGCTTGTGTAGCCCGCTCTTCACTCATACATAAACACATAAACATGCTATCCCGTTCGGGACGGGAGTAGCCGATACTTTTTCGCCTGAAGTTGGGGGCCGGCGTCGCTTGTGGAGATGGCGCATACGTTTAGTTGGAAGCATTTTAGTTCTGCAGGCTGCTGCGTTGAAAAGGTGAAAGTCGAGGCAAAATTGTGAACCCGAAAGTCGCTATCAAAAGGGTCTGCTTCTTAATGCTGCTGGTCATGTGGAGCACCGGCACAGCTTTGGCGCAGACGACTGTCTTCACCTATCAGGGGCAGTTAAAGCAGAACGGCGCGCCTGCGAACGGCACCTACACCATGCAGTTCAATCTTTTCGACACGCCGACTGTCGGCACCGGGGTCCAGATTGGCGCGACGTTCTCGCCTCCTCCGGTGCAGGTGACCAATGGCGCGTTCTCTGTACCGCTCGACTTTGGCGTCGGCGCTTTCACCGGCGCGGCGCGCTATCTCGAGATCATCGTTAACGGGACGGCGCTGAACCCGCGCCAGCAGATCACCTCGACGCCTTATGCGATTCGCAGTCTGGCCTCGACCTCTGCCGATACAGCCACTAACTCGACGCAACTCGGTGGCGTGGCCGCTAACCGTTACGTGCAATCGGATGCGGCGGGCAACGTCAGCGTGGGCGGCAACCTGACGCTCGGCGGAACGTTATCAACCGACATCATCAATGTGCAGACGCAATACAATCTTGGGGGCCAGCGGATTTTGGGTTCCTCTAATGGAAATGTACTTTCTGTCGGAAGATTTGCGGGACAGGATAATACAACAGGCAGCTTAAACTCATTCTTCGGCGACCAATCAGGTGTTAAGAACACAAGTGGCGTCGCCAACTCATATTTTGGCTCGCTCTCGGGTTACAGCAACACGACGGGCTCTTTTAATTCGTTTTTCGGCAGAGACGCTGGCGCCAACAACGTCGCCAATAGAAATTCGTTTTTCGGCGACTTAGCGGGTGGGAACAACACGACCGGCTTTGACAACGCTTTCTTCGGCGCCGGCGCGGGAAATGCCAATCAAACGGGCGCGGAAAATTCTTTCTTCGGCAAAAGCGCAGGATTAAGCAACACGACGGGCGGACAAAATTCTTTCTTTGGCATCAACGCCGGGATCAATAACACGACCGGCAATTTTAATACCTTCATCGGCTCGGCTGCCGGCACTGCGAATCAAACGGGCATCAATAATACTTTCGTGGGCCAATTTGCCGGTCTCAAAAATACCGTCTCTGCCAACTCTTTTTTCGGAGCATATAGCGGACAAGAAAATACGACCGGCAGCAACAATTCGTTTTTCGGCTCGTCTGCCGGACAAAACAACACCACGGGCACAGGCAACGCGTTCTTTGGCTTAAGCGCGGGATTCGGAAACACGACGGGCAATGAGAATTCCTACCTTGGACAGAGCGCGGGTCTCTCCAACACAACCGGCGCGGGCAATACTTTTGTCGGCAGCAGCGCGGGCTTCTTTAATCAAACAGGCGGCTTCAATACTTTCGTCGGGCGTTTTGCCGGACTCAATAACATAGCCTCCTTCAACGCCTTTTTTGGCGCGGGCGCGGGCGAAGCGAACACCAGCGGCACGAGCAATACTTTTGTCGGCACGAGTTCGGGCGCGGCAAATGTGACGGGCGGTGGAAACTCATTCTTCGGGCGTGACGCAGGGCGCAACAACAATTCCAGCAATAATTCATTCTTCGGCAATGGGTCGGGCAAGAACAACAGTACCGGTGCCTTTAATTCATTCTTTGGTGGCGGCGCAGGTTTCCTGAATACGCAAGGTTCCGAGAATTCATACTTTGGACTCGAAGCGGGATATTCGAACCAAACTGGTAACGGCAACGCCTTCTTTGGAAGGAGAGCCGGCTTCGCCAATACAGCGAGCGATAACTCTTTCTTTGGCAATTTCGCGGGCCAACAGAACACCACTGGCACTTACAACACTTTCGTCGGCAGGAGTTCGGGCGCGGCAAACGTGACGGGCAATTTCAACGCCTTTTTTGGATCGATATCTGGTGTTAATAGTACCGGTAACGATAATTCTTTTTTTGGCACCGGCACAGGTACCGCTAATACAACTGGCAGCGCTAATTCATTCTTCGGAGACATAGCAGGGATTAGTAACAGCACCGGAAGCAACAACACAATTATCGGCGCGAGGGCTGATGTCAGCGCAAGCAATCTCACCAACGCCTCGGCGATTGGCGCAGATGCCGTCGTTTCGCAAAGTAATTCTCTCGTCTTGGGCAACAACGCAAACGTCGGTATCGGTACGTCAACGCCGAACTCGAAATTAACGGTTGTCGGTTTAATTGAAACGACGACGGGCGGCGTCAAATTCCCCGATGGCACAACTCAAACCACTGCCGCCACGCCTGTCAACGCGATCCTCAATCAGACAACTCAGCAAGCGGGTGCTAACTTCAATATCAGCGGCAGCGGCACTATCGGCACTAATCTCTCTGTCGGCGGCACGCTGAGCGGCAACGGTTCCGGTCTCACTAATCTCAACGCCGGCAACATCACTTCAGGCACACTCAACAACGCTCGACTCGGTCTTATCCCGACCGCCAACATCGCAGATTTAGCGGTGACCGCGTCAAAGATCGCTTCGGGGCAGGTGGTCAAAAATCTTAATGGGCTAACCGAGAATGTGATGCTCGCCGCGGGCGCGAACGTCACGATCACACCCTCAGGCAACACGCTGACGATTGCGTCGGCTGGCGGAGGCGCGAGCCTCACGGTTAAAGAGGAAGATGGGAACCCTTCGGTAACAAGCGTTTCAGAACTCCGCGTATCGAACGGGACACTGACGGACAACGGGGCGGGTTCGGTTTCGATCACCACCAGCGGGACCGGCGGCAGTTCTATCCTGAACCAAACGACGCAACAAACGAGCGCAAACTTCAACATTGATGGGACGGGTAAAGCAAACGTCTTCGATGCGGCGACGCAGTACAACCTCGGTGGGCCGCGCGTGCTGGGCAACCCCGGTCAGAACAATCTCTTTGCCGGTATTGGGGCGGGAGCTGTCACTCCGGTTCTAGGCGATAACAATCTAGAGAACACTTTCTTCGGCACCTCTGCCGGACAGAACAACATTGATTGCTGCAACGCCTTCTTCGGGAATTATTCAGGTCAAAGCAACACGACCGGCGGTGGCAACACCTTCCTGGGCTACAACGTTGGTAAAGCAAACACTCAAGGGAGCAATAACACTTTCGTCGGCAGCAATGCGGGGCCATCTCACAACATCGGCAATGGTAATACCTTCGTCGGCACCGGAACTGGTGCCTACGACACGGGCGGATTAAACAATACCTTCATCGGCGAGGGGGCTGGCGCTGCATTCGGTGCGAATAATCTCTTTTTCGCGACGGCCATCGGCGCTGCCGCGAGCGTGGACGCGAGTAACACAGTCGTGATAGGTAAAGCCGCCATTGGCTCATACCCCGCCGACACTGTCCGCATTCCCGGCAACCTTGTCGTCAACGGCACCTTCACCAACCCTTCGGACCTCCGACTGAAAACCGGCGTTGCAAATCTGAGGTACGGACTAAGCGAAGTGATGAGGCTGCGTCCAGTCACTTGGGAATGGAAAAACGATGCCCTCAACAGTACCCGCCTCGGACTCATCGCGCAGGAGGTTCAGCCCGTTCTTCCCGAATTGATCGTTCAGGGCACGGATAAAGACCGTCTGCTGAGCATGAACTACCTGGGTCTCTTGCCGGTCGTCATCAAAGCGATTCAGGAGCAGGAAGCAACGATCAAGACGCTGAAAAATAAAATCGTTGATCTGCAAAAGCAAAAAACCGGCGGGGCTGCTGACGCCAGCGCCTGCATGGGCACAGCCGCGCCGAAAGCGAAGTTCGACGTAACGGGCGGCAACATCCTGGTCGGTTCGCCCGGTCAGGGCATCATCCTGAAATCGCCGGATGGTGCGACTTGTAAATTGCTTTCAATCGATAACACAGGCGCGGTGGTGCTTTTAGCCACTGCTTGTCCTTAATGAAATTGAACGAGCCGTCGTGGAATTCTGCCGCTATGGAGTGTAGAGACATGAGATCCGGAAATAAACAATATCCCTGGGCATCTTTTGGTCTGGCGCTCGCCATTATTATTTTGACGAGCAGCGTCGTCGGCGCCCAGACAACCTCTTTTACTTATCAGGGTCGTTTGAGGGATAGCGGTGCGGCCGCAAATGGAACTTACGATTTGCAGTTTGCGCTTTTTGACAGCGCCAGCGGTGGGACGCAGATTGGCGCTACGCAAACTGTTTCCTCGGTCGCAGTCAGCGCGGGAATTTTCAGTGTGCAGCTTGACTTTGGCGCGACTGCTTTCCCGGGTGCGAATCGCTTTCTAGAGATTAGTGCCAGATTGACGGGCGCCGCGTCGTTCATCACCCTCTCGCCACGCCAGCAGATTACTTCAACGCCTTATGCAATCCGCAGCGGGAATGCGACAACCGCCGACACGGCGACGACCGCCGCTAACGCCACCAATGCGACCAACGCGACCACGGCGGCGAACGCCACTCAGCTTGGCGGCGTTGCGGCGAGCCAGTATGTGGTGACGAATGATTCGCGTTTGATCGATTCACGAGCGCCGACTGCCGGCAGTGTGAATTACGTTCAGAACCAGACAGCGTCAACCCAAGCTGCTGGATTCAACATCGGTGGGAATGGCATCTTCGGCGGCAACGTGGGCATCGGCACCGCCACCCCACAGACAAAACTGACGGTGCAGACCGGGGCGAACAGTTACGGTGTTACCCATACGGACGGAACGATCACCGTAGGTTCCTTTGTCGGCCTAAACGGTGGCTGGTACGGTACGAAGTCCAATCACCCGCTGTTTTTTTTCGCCAACAACAGCTTGCCTCAGATGACGCTCACTCCCGACGGCGATGTCGGCATCGGCATTACTGCGCCGACGGCGAAGTTGGACGTGAGGTCCTCCGGGCCAGCTGTTTTTGGCATCACCAGCGGCAACGGCACCGGCGTAACTGGCGAAAGCGACGGCAGCGGCGTCGGCGTGGAGGGCTTCACCAGCAACGGCGTCGGCGTGTCTGGCGTCACCACCGGCAACGGCCTCGGGGTGAAAGGTTATGGCACGAGTTGGTTCACGGGCGATACGACGCCCTCGTTGAATTCCGCTGTGACTGGAGAGGGGGCGGGCGTTGCCATAGGTTCGCAGCCCTTCGCCGCCTACGGCTATGTGTTTGCCTTTGACTATAAGCCGCCCGGCTCGCCAAAAATTTTGGCTCTAAACCATTTCGGCGGCTTCGTCGGTGTCGGCACGAACGCTCCTACGCAGACGCTGGACGTGGCTGGACGGGCTCGTATTCGGTCCATCCCGCTCGTGGCCTCCACGGGGACTGTTTGCTTCAACGCGGTGGGTGACCTCCTTCAATGCGGCGCTTCCAGCCTCCGCTGGAAAATTAACGTGAGCCCCTTTCTTGGCGGCTTGGATATCGTTCGGCGGCTGCGCCCGATTAACTTCAACTGGAAAGAGAGCGGAGCAGCGGACATCGGGCTCGGCGCGGAAGATGTGGCCAAAATCGCGCCGTCTTTGACCTTTATCAACAGCAAGGGTGAAGCCGAAGGCGTCAAGTACGAGCGCCTCAACATTGTCCTCATAAACGCGATCAAGGAACAGCAGAACCAGATCGAAACCCTAAAGGCGATGAACGCTACGCTGAACGCGCGTCTGCGATCGGTGGAGAAGGTTTTGAGGAAGAGAGTTGGTTCAAGGCGGCGACAGCGCTGACAAGCCTGAGCCGCATCGCTTCAGAAGATTCATGCCTTTAAGAAAAGTTTTTAAGGTTCGGTGATCCAATGCTGATGGGAAATATTTCATCGTTAAGTAACAAGCGAATCCACATTGCCGCGCTCTTACTGTTTCTTTTTTGCACGGCGATCGCGATTGCTCTCACATCCAAAAGACTCTCTCGGCGCACACCAGCCGTTAAACCTACGGTCGCTCTTCGTTCCTCGGGTGAGAGCAGCACAACCGTTTCCATATCGGCTGAGCCGCAATCCCAAGAGAGTACCCAAATTGAAACTTCGAGCGCCGTGATTGCCGGCGGCGGGGGCACGAGCACTGCCGGCAACCTCACAGTCGAAGGCACCATCGGCCAGCCAGCCGTGGGAACCACAATGGACGGCGGGCAGTTTTCGCAAACAGGAGGGTTCTGGCAGGCAGAATCCCAAGCGTCACCCACTCCTTCACCTTCAGTCTCGCCTTCGCCTTCGCCAACTCCCACATCGAACGCGGTGCAATTCAGCTCGTCGAGCTATAGTGTGGTCGAGGCCTGCACATCAGTTACGATTACCGTAAACCGCATCGGTGATACTTCCGGCGCGGCAATGGTGGACTATTTCACTTCAGACGTCACGGCCAGTGAGCGGCGCGATTACATCAACGCAATCGGCACGTTACGCTTTGCTGCCGGCGAGACCTCGAAGAATTTCGTCGTGCTCATCAATGATGACTCGTACGTCGAAGGGACCGAGACCTTGAATGTCAACTTGAGCAATCCCTCCGGCGCAAATCTCGGCGGGGCGGCGGTCGCCAACCTGCAGATCATCGACAACTTAACCGAATCAGCCGCGAATGTGATTGATGACCCACAGGACTTTGTCTGCCAGCAGTATCACGACTTTCTCAATCGCCAACCTGACGCGTCGGGACTAAACTTCTGGACTAACGAAATTACTTCCTGCGGTACGAATCAACAGTGCCTTGAGACCAAGCGGATCAACGTCTCGGCGGCGTTTTACCTTTCGATAGAATTTCAGCAGACCGGCTATCTCGTCGAACGCCTTTACAAAACCGCATACGGCGAGACAAACGGGACCTCGACCTTCGGTGGTTTCCATCGCCTGGCGGTGCCAATCATCAAGCTCAACGAGTTTCTGAGAGATACGCAAGCGATCGGCCAAGGTGTGATAGTGGGCCAGGCAGGTTGGGAGCAAGTGCTGGAAAACAACAAGCAGTCTTTCACGTCGGAGTTCACACAGCGGGCGCGATTCGCGGCAGCATATCCGATTTCTATGACGTCTGCGCAGTTTGTCGACACACTCAATACGAACGCCGGCAGTCCGTTGTCACCATCGGAACGCGATCAACTAGTCGCCGCACTAGGCTCCGGCGCGAAGACGCGTGCGCAAGTGCTGCAGGCAGTGGCGGAAGATCCGGACCTGTTTAGCACTGAGCATAACCGGGCTTTCGTCTTAATGCAGTATTTTGGCTACCTGCGACGCAACCCGAATGACCCACAAGACTCGGACTACACAGGCTATGACTTTTGGCTGACGAAGCTGAATCAATTCAACGGCAACTTTATCGAAGCCGAGATGGTCAAGGCATTTATCACTTCGATCGAATATCGGCAACGCTTCGGACCATGATTGATGAGTGTGGTGTGACTTGCGAATGCACTCTGATTCGAATCCGCCGTTTTCGGCAACAGGCCCAGGCAGCCTCGGCGCTCAAATCATCTTAAATATAATTACCATTCACGAGATCGCGGAAGTTGAGGGCCCGGCATTACATCGCTACTGAGTTCGTTGAACGAGAAACGCTCCGCAAGATTCTCTCGAGCGGGGCCATGAGCTTGCGAAAAGCACTCGAAGTAGGATCTTAAGTGGTAAGCGCATTGGCGGCGCGCATGAGTCGGGCGTTCTGCACCGCGACACAATACCCGAAAAACAAGTTGGTCCCTCGCACACGACGCTGCCTCGATCCCGGTCTCAATCTTCTCGCCCGATGGCTGATCTATAGCATCGACTGATTATCGCAACCTCGATATCATGCTGTTGGAGAATTTCCATTAGACTTTCTCGTGCAACGGGGCAGAACGCCTCGCTTTCACTTCCACATAATCACTAACTGTAAGTGCGAGGTCTCTTCGCATGTCTTATCAAAAGATTTGAGCGTGTGTTAGACAGTGCTGAGGAAAACTCAAACGGCAGCTGTCGAGGCGCGTAGAATAAACCCACTGATAACTTCCTTAGAAATCATAAAGCGGCTCTTCGGTGGGGATGGCACGTGGTTTAACTGCTGCACGATTAGTGTTAACAACGGACTATTCGTTAGCGTGCAACCACTTACACGTCATTTAAAAGTTGGTTGCAATTGTGCTAGTACGGGTTTATGCTACGCCACTCAAAGGGCGTCCGCTCAAGCTGTGACAAACGAGGGCCCTCGAAAGATCAGACACACTAGTAACGCGTTGCCAGCAAATGACAACGACAGCAAAGAATTTTAGGAATTCAAGAGTCGCCTAGAAGAGCGACAGCACGCTTTCTACGAAATCGATTGCTGCGTCCGCAACTACATATTCAGTTACAGCACTCGAAGTTGATGTTTGTGGTGGCGCAGGATCGTCCGATGTTAGTTGGATGGCTTCACAAGGCGGCGAATGTACTTCCCCCGGCGTGCACGTCGGCGCCTGCGCAAAAACGGAGACTGCTAGGCCGAGACTTAAGCCGATGACCAGACACAGTCGTTTTAGGATGTTCATATCTGTCTCCTCAAGTTGGTATCGATGTTGCGAGTTTGTCTAAACGAACAAGACCAGCACGATTCGGAATCTGTGATTCCCTGTCACAAAAGCACTTGGGCTGCCCGCTTCGCCACGCAAGAAGTTTATCACCGTGGTGGAAAGGCTGACCTCACATGAACTTAAAAGTTCGAATACCCGCCCCTTCGAAGGAAGAAAGCGAACTTACAGTCGCCGGACGTGCGGAGCGTTCTTGCCGCTTGGCCAAAAAGTTCGAGAAGGCTGGGGATTACGAGGGTGCGCGCTCCGCGCTGGTTGCATTCTGGCCGGAGGGCAACGAACCTCCAAAAATGGCCGGACTCGAAGAGGCGGGCGCAGCTAACGTATTGCTGCGTGTCGGCTCGATTGCAGGCTGGCTAGGGGGAGCCTCTCAAACCGAAGGCGCGCAAGAGACCGCCAAGAATCTCATTACTCAGAGCATTGAAATATTTGATCGGCTTAGAGACTCGAAAAACGCGGCTGAAGCACGTGGCGACCTCGCACTCTGTTATTGGCGCGAAGGCGCCTACGATGAGGCGCGCATTCATTTAGGTGACGCGCTGTCTCGCTTGAGCGATGCGAATGTCGAATTGAAAGCAGTACTGCTTATCCGTGCTGCAATTGTTGAAGTAGATAGCGAGCGATTTGAAGAGGCAGTAAATTTTTACAAGCGGGCGCTTCCTTTAGTCGAACAGACTGAGAACCACGCGCTTCAAGGAAGCTTTCACTTCGAATATGGTCTTCTTTTACGACGATTAGCTATCCCCGAAAACCGCGAAGAATACATGGACAGGGCCCTAATCGAATACAGCGCCGCAAGTTTCCATTTCCAAGAAGCGGGAAACGATCGGGCGCTGGCGCGGGTCGAGACGAATCTTGGTTACCTTTTCTTCGCAATAGGAAAGTACAAAGAAGCGCACACCCACCTCGACCGTGCTCGTCACGTCTTCCTAAAACTTAAAGACATAGGCACCGCAGCTCAAGTTGACGAGACACGTGCCCGTACGCTGCTGGCCCAGGGGTATGTGGTTGAGGCAGAGCGCGTCGTGCGCGCGGCGGTCCGGGTCCTTGAACGAGGGGGTCAGCAAGCGGTGTTCGCTGAAGCGCTCGCGACTCACGGCGTTGCCCTGGCTCGCCTCGGGAATGATCTTCGCGCCCGCTCTCTCTTTGAAAGGGCGATAACCGTGGCGGAGACCGCGGGTGATTTGGAAGGCGCAGGGCGCGCCCAGTTGAATATCATTGAAGAGCTGGGAGATAAAATTCCTGCCGTCGAGCTGGTAACGATTTATCGTTCAGCAATCGGGTTTTTGAAGAATTCTCAAGACCCAAGCAGCACCAAGCGCCTAATCTCTTGCGCCGAAATACTCTTTGCCACCCTGACCCGTTTGGAAAGTCAGGCTGAGGAATCCGTCGAAGGTTCGTGGGAGGGCTTTTCACTCAAGCAGCATGTTAAAGCTGCCGAAAGTTCAGTGATTGAACGCGCTCTCCGAGATGCCGGCGGCTCGGTCAGCAAAGCTGCCAAGCTGCTCGGCTTCAAGCATCACCAGAGCTTAATTTCCCTGCTCAACAGTCGTCATAAAGATTTGATGAAGACCCGCTCAACGGTGCGAAAGCGGCGTCGTCACATACTCAAACCGCAGGGCGGCCGAAAGGCTGTAGCCAGGCGCGACGTGCCCGCGGCGACTTCTGAGATTTCGATCCTGCATGTCGAGGATCATGAAATGGCCGCCAGGCCATTTGGCAACATTGTGGCCCCCGAGAACTGGCAAATTGATCTCTGCTCGGACAGTGACACGTCGCTGCTGAAACTCACCGGTAACGATCATTATGATGTCCTTATTTTTGATAATAATCTGCCCGGAATAAGCGGCCTGGAGCTGGTAGCGCGGGCGCGCAAGATCACTCATCGGCGTCGCACCCCGATCATCGTGTTGTCGGCAGATGATTGCGAACAGGCTGCCTGGCGCGCGGGAGCGAATGCGTTTCTCCGCAAGACTGAAGCCCCGTCCCAACTCATCACGACAATCCGCCGATTGGTTAGAGATTCCAAATCCGCTTCCGACTAACACCCCGTTAACACACTCCCCGCTGCGCTTGGGGAACTCCAAAACGTTCGTTCATATTTGACGCTGTTCTCAGTTCGCGCTATTAACATCGTGCGCAAGCCCTAACCCGTGAATTGGACCACGACGCGCGCCTTTGACATCTGGGGTTATTGGAAGGTTGATTCAAGTCGCCGTGCTCAAGTGTCTCTTGATTGCCCGAATACTATTAATCGAACCTGGTTGATTGAATCCAACTTCTACATGATTGAGCCCGGTGGGCTAACCTGAAGTTCGGCTACTTCTTTCGGAAGGACAACGAAATGAAAAAGCAATCCCATGAGTTGTCGCGACGCCAAATGCTCGCGGCGATGGCTATCTCTTCGGTGGGTGGCGTTGCCGCGGCTTCCGCGCGCAGGCAGCCAAATACGGCGCCCCCTGGCTTTCGCGCCATAAAGAGCAGGATGATTAGAATCGAGGCCAAACCTGCCCCGATCGCGATTGATACCGCAAAGACCGCTGTGATTGTCGTCGACATGGAGAACGACTTTGGCAGCAAAGGCGGTATGTTCGATCTCGCCGGGATAGATATCTCGATGATTCAGAGGGCGGTTGGTCCCACGGCGAACGTGATCGCGGCCGCGCGCAAGGCGGACATTCCGATTGTCTATCTTAAAATGGGGTTTCATCCCGACCTCTCAGACCTTGGCGCCCCTGACTCAGTCACCCGGATGCGTCATTTGCAACTAATGCATGTGGGAAAAACGATCAAGGCGCCTGATGGCAGCGAAAGCAGGATTCTTGTCCGCGACAGCTGGGGCACAGAGATAGTCCCACAGCTGAGACCTCGAGCTGGTGACGTGGTGATGTACAAGACGCGATTCAGCGGCTTTTATCAAACGCAGCTGGACGCCATCCTGAAGAAGCTTGGGATCAAACACCTCGTCTTCACTGGCTGCAGGACGAGTGTGTGCGTAGATTCGACCATTAGAGACGCGATGTTCCGGGATTATCATCCGATTTTGCTTGCGGACTGCACCGGCGAACCAATCGGATATGGACTGCCGCGGAGTAATCACGAAGCGTCACTATTAACAATAGAGGTACTGTTGGGTTGGGTGTCGAGCTCGGATGAATTCACAAAAGCACTCGGCAGTGCTTGATTCCTGGGCGCAAAGCGAAACCTTCGATCGATCAAGCAAGGAAAGCACGTTCATCAATGCCTTAAGTATCCCCCGGCCTCTAAATATCCACGTTTTGTTGCCGGCCCGCAGCCGCGCGGACTCGCCAAGTTGAATCACCAGTTGCATCCGAACCGGATCATGAATTAAACCTATGCGCGTCTTCAGCCGTAGTATCGACAGCTCTGCGTCTCGGATGGGGAGGAAGATTTATGCACAGAATTCTGGCATTGATTGGGATCGTGATGGTGTGCGGTGCGGCGGCTTGCGCGCAAACGGCGGATGAAATCGTCGCGCATTATATAAAGGCTGTGGGCGGTATGGATAAGATTCAGGCGATTCACAGTTTGCGGCGCAGCGGCAAATACATTGGCGGGGGCGGCTTCGAAGCCGTGGTCCTGCAGGAAAACAAACGCGACGCCTCAGTGCGAGAAGAGTTTTCATTGCAAGGCATGACCGGCATCAATGCCTATAACGGCAAGACAGGCTGGAAGATCGAGCCGTGGAACGGTAAGAAAGATCCCGAATCGCTCGGCGAAGAAGAAATGAAATCGATCATCGAAGACGCCGACTTTGATGGGCCGCTGGTCGATTACAAGGGAAAGGGCAACAAGATCGAGTTCGTCGGCACGGACAAATTTGAAGGCACCGACACCTATAAGCTCAAAGTCACAAAACCAAACGGCGACATGTACTTTTATTATCTCGACACCGACTATTACATGCCGATCAAGATCGACACGAAACGTATCGTCCGCGGCGAAGAGCGTGAGTACGAAACTGCCCTCGGTGATTACAAATTGGTTAACGGCTGGTATTTGCCCTTCGCCCTGGAAGTCAATGCCAAAGGTCACCAGGACAAATCAAAGTATGTGTACGACAAGATCGAAGCCAACGTTCCGGTGGATGATTCGCGCTTCGCAATGCCGCTAGTGAAGAAGACCTAACAAAAATTCGTAGTTTTCCTACAGGGTTTTACGCTTTACCATGGCCGAACGCAAAATATTTATAAAACAACCTGGAAGATTAGTTTGCGGCAGTTGTCCACTATTCCGATGGTAAAGCCGCGTCCCCGCGTCAGGACCCCACGGCCGGGCCGGGAGGCCCGTCACATCCTGTCTGCGCTCGGTGCTGACACGCCGTCCGTTATGCCTACAGCGCTGCTTCGCACAATCAATTCGTTTTATAAACATCTCGCCCGAACCGAGCGAGCAACACGCTTACGAGGATAAGCTCATGAGACCTAAGGTAATCATCCTTTTTGCTGCGATTCTTTCCATCTCGGGCGTTTCTCGAATCGCCGCCGGTCAGACTCCGATCAAATTCGATTCTGAAACCATTTCGGGACTCGGTGCGCGCAATATCGGTTCGGCGACGATGAGCGGGCGCATTGCTGCTGTCGATGCGGTCCAGGAAGGCCAGCGCCTGACGATCTTCGTCGGTTCCGCCAGCGGTGGCGTGTGGAAGTCTTTGAACGGCGGCGCGACTTATAAGCCGGTTTTCGACAAGCAGCCGGTGCAATCGATCGGCGCAGTCACCATCGATCCGAAAAACTCGAAAGTGATTTGGGTGGGCACCGGTGAAGCATGGACACGGAACAGCACTTCAATCGGGGACGGGGTCTACAAATCAACGGACGGCGGCGAGAACTGGACCAACATGGGTCTCAAGAACTCTGAGCGCATTGCCAAGATTCTGGTCGACCCAAACTCTGATGATACGGTTTATGTTTGCGCGCCGGGAAAACTGTGGAGCGACAGCGACGAGCGCGGCCTCTATAAAACGACCGACGGCGGAAAGACGTGGACCAGGATTCTTGCGGGCGCGAACCTGTCAACCGGCTGTTCCATGATTTCGATGGAGCGTCGCAACCCGCGAACCATCTATGCCGGAATGTGGGATTTCCGCCGCAAGGGCTGGAGCTTTCGGTCGGGTGGCGACGGTCCCGATGCCTTTAGCGGCAGCGGTCTGTTCAAGAGCACTGATGGCGGCGCTTCCTGGACCCAGTTGGATGAAAAGAGCGCCCCAGGATTGCCATCTAAACCATGGGGCCGAATCGCGGTTGCCGTTGCTCCTTCTAAACCCAGCACCGTCTACGCATTCATCGAAGCTGAAATTCCGAAGGATGGGCTCTATCGTTCCGACGATAATGGAAAAACATGGCGACAGCTCGATCGCAGTCAGAACATGATTTGGCGCCCATTCTATTTTGCGAATTTAGTCGTCGATCCAAAAGACGAGAACAAGATTTACAAAACCGGCGGATCGCTGATCGCGAGCAGTGACGGCGGCGAAAGCTTCAGCAATGTTTCAGGAGGCGCGCACGGTGATTTTCACGACGTGTGGATTAATCCAAACAACACCGACAACGTGATCACCGGCGACGACGGCGGTTTGTGGTATTCGTTCGACGGCGCAAATCGATGGTGGAAGGCGAACAACCTGCCGGTCTCGCAGTTCTATCACGTGAGCCTGGACATGGACCGCCCGTATCACGTCTATGGCGGCTTGCAGGACAACAGTTCATGGATTGGGGACTCAGCCTATCCCGGTGGAATCACAAACGACCGTTGGGAAAACATTTATGGCGGAGATGGCTTCTGGGTGTTCGCTGATCCTTCCGATCCTGATTATGTCTATGCCGAATCACAGGGCGGCTACGTGGGGCGCATTAATCGCAAGACACACGAATCCCGCGGCATTCAGCCCTTGCCGAATTACCGGGAGGGCAAGCTGCGCTATAACTGGAACACGCCGATTCATGTGAGCCCCACGCAAAACGGAACCATCTACATCGGCGCGCAGTTTTTGTTTCGCTCACGCGATCACGGACAAACCTGGGAGCGCATCTCGCCGGATTTAACCACCAACGATCCCGAGAAGCAGAAGCAGGAACAATCGGGTGGCATTACGGTCGATAATTCTTCCGCGGAAATGCACACCACGATCTTTTCAATTTGCGAATCCCCCAAGAACCCGAACCTGATCTGGGTTGGCACTGACGATGGAAACGTACAAGTCACGCGGGACGGCGGCAGGACGTGGAGGAACGTCGCCAACAATATCCAGGGCCTGCCAAAAAACGCGTGGGTGACTTCAATTGATGCCGGCCACTTTAGCGAAGGCACGGCGTACGCGACTTTCGATGTGCACACTTTCGGCGACGTGCGGCCATACGTTTACCGGACGAATGATTATGGGCAGACCTGGACGCAGATCGTGGCGCCCGTCAGCAACGTCAAGGGTTATGCCCACGTTGTCAAGGAGGACCTTGTCAATAAAGATCTGCTTTTTGTGGGCACCGAATTCGGCCTTTGGATCTCGCTCGACGGCGGCCGGCAATGGGCACAATACACCGGTGGCGATTTTCCGAATGTCGCCGTCCGCGATCTGGCAATCCATCCACGGGACAAGGATCTTGTGATAGCCACGCACGGCCGCGGTATTTGGATTATCGATGACATTACGCCGCTGCGCGCGCTTACCCCTCAACTGCTCGCGAAAGAAGCCGCGTTCGTCGACGCTCGCCCGACTGCCCAGCAAATGCCTGCCGGCGGTGGGTGGGCAAATGGCGACGCTGTCTTTGTCGGCGATGATCCAACCGACGAAGCCGTGATCACTTACTACCAGCAGAAACGTCATATCTTTGGCGATTTGAAAATTGAGATTCTTGACACGAGTGGAAAAGTTTTGACGACCGTTCCCAGCAGCAAGCGCCGGGGTTTAAATCGCGCGACCTGGTCCATGCGTTTGAAGGCCCCGCGGGTGCCGACTGCGGCGAGTGCGGCCTTTGGCGCCTCAGTCGGACCACGAGTCTTGCCGGGAACTTATACGGTGAGGATGACGAAAGACAGAAACGTTTACACGACGCAACTGGTGGTGACGCGAGATCCTCGCTCAACTTACACAATTCTCGATCGCAAAGCGCAGTTCGATCTCGCGATGAAGCTGTACGATTTGCTCGGTGACATGACCTTTGCTGTCGATCGGATCAATGGAGTCCGGCTGGCGCTTGACGCAAACGCAACAAGGGCGTCAGCAAACGATCCGCTTGGCGCGCGACTGCGCACCGCCTCGCACCAAGTGGATGAGCTGCGCCGAAAAATTGTCGCGACAAAGGAAGGCGGCGCGATCACTGGTGAAGAGCGTCTACGCGAAAATCTCGCGACGCTCTACGGTGACATCATTGGTTACGAAGGCCGCCCCACCCAGATGCAACTTAGCCGCACCGACGCGATCGCGCGCGAACTCGCGGATGTAGTCAGAGATTTCGATGCCTGGCTGGCGAAGGAATTGCCGGTTCTGAACTCGGAATTGGGCGCAAAGCAATTGCCTCCGATTAAGGTGATTACGCGCGCAGAGTGGGACAAGAGTGACTAGAAAATCGACGGCGTTAACAAGATCGACAATACGAATCAATTCAAAAGGTTGCCAATGTGCCGATTCTTAATTGTGTGAAATTTGTTCGTGCTGTCTATTTAATCCTTCGGATCAGGGCTCATCACATCGATTACGATTCGCCATGCGCGGCCGTGTCGCTTCCAGACTCTCACATAGCTGCCGTGCTCGATTAGGGTATTGGCTCGCTTCAAGTCGAAAGCTCCATAAGTGTATCCAAAATCGCCCGATGCAGACACGTCCGCCATCGCCGGTTTCCACGTCAGCGCTGCCGCTGTTCCTGAGACAAGTACTAAAGCATTTTCCTTGCCCACAACCGGCGCCACATTTTTTCGCAGCACCCTCACATCGGGCGCCAGATAAGAACCGTAAGCGGCAGTCGCTCCTTTACGGGCGGACAGCGTTGAAAACTCGTCTTCCAGCTGTAGTAAAGACGTCCGGCCCTCGCTGGCATCAAACTTCTTTTTACCCATCGACGATTCATCGTGCAAGGGAAACTGGAGCACTTTGGTGGCGAATGATTTCTCGCTCGATACCCCGCGATCGAGAACCGCCTTCCATGAACCATCGCGCTGTTTCTGCCAAATTGTGAAGTATTGTCCGAAAGCCACGGGTTGATCCTGGGGGCCGTTCGCGCGAAATTCCCAGGGACCGGTTGTGTAACCAAGGTCGCCGGCCCGCGAAACGTCGGCAAAGACAGGCTCCCAGCTCAACAAACCTTTGCGGCCCGGTCGTTCACGCCAGAACTTCTTCCCGTTCACTGGGCCAGGTTGAAAGATGATCCCATCGTCAGCAAGGAACTCTAGAAATGCATCCCGCGTACCTTTTGTCGCCGCAGCTTTGGCAAAGTCGCGTTCCATTTGGACGAGTGCGCGACGGTTTCGGGTTCGCTGGCTCTCTTTTTGCGCCGACACGACGGCCATGGACACTGACGAGAGAATAATTAGCGTGGTTATCAGAGTAGATTTTCTAAACATAAAGATTTCGCAATCAGGATTACATATCACTCGCCGCTGCCGTTTGACAATCATCTGGCTTCCGTCGCGGCTGAGTGTGCGTTAATAGCCCTCTTACAGGGTAATTCAAGGCGCGACACGCTCGTGCCTTGGGCGAACGACAACATCGCTTTAGCCGCGCTTTTTTATGGTACGCTTTCGATATGGCGGGCCGCCCGATAATTTCATCCTCGCAAACACCCCAATTGCTTTTAGGCCGCAGGCTGTGGTGGCTAATCGGCGGCCGGGCGGCGACGGCTGTCCTTCTTTTATTAATAGCGGCCGCATGGAAATCGAATTCGCACAGCAATCTGCTCAATTCGTCCATGGCCGTCGCGCCTCTAATGCTGACCGTCGCGGGACTGACGCTGGTGTATTGCATTGCGCGTTTAGCCTGGAAGAATTTCCTGGCGCAGGCCCGGCTCCAGATTCTTTTTGACGTCTTGCTGGTAACGTGGCTTGTTTGGATCAGCGGCAATTTCCGATCGCCTTACGCAGCGCTCTACATCGTAATCATTTCGGTGGCAAGTTTCTTTCTGGGCCCGCGCGGCGCTTTGATTACCTCCGTTGGCAGCGCCGTCACTTTCAACGCTTGCGTGCTGTACACGATGAGCCATCCGGGCGCAAACATCGAGACGCTTGCCACTACAATTCAAACCGTCGGTCTGGCCGACATTTCATTTCTGGTGGTCGGTCTGCTATCCGCGAAACTCGCGCACAGTCAAACAACCTCGCATGTGCAGTTGGCGGCGGCCACGCGATCATTGGCGGACTTGCGCGCCTTGCATGAGCGGATCGTTGAATCAATTCGGTCGGGAGTAATCACCACGGACCTGCAGGGCCGCATCTATACTTTCAATGCCGCTGCTGAAGAAATTACCGGCTACAGACTTTCCGAAGTGCGTGGAGAGGACGCCTCGATGTTTTTTGGCGATATGTCGCGGCAGATTCCTTATTCCATGAACGCCGCGGCCACCGGAAAAGTCAGCCCACGCTTTCAGGCAGATTGTTTGACGCCCAATGGATTGGCGCTCAGGCTTGGTTTCACGATCGCGCCGCTGTTCGCTGAGGCAGGAGAGACGAGCGGCATGGTGATCACCTTTCAGGATCTTACTGACGTGCGCGCGCTGGAAGAAACCTCACGCCGCCAGGATCGCATGGCCGCGGTGGGCCGCATGGCCGCATCGATTGCTCATGAAATCAGAAATCCACTCGCGGCGATGCGCGGCTCGATTCAAATGCTGCGTGCCGAGATGGATGGGGATACGGAACAGGCGCAGTTGATGGAAATCATTCTGCGCGAGTCTGATCGGCTCAATAAAATCGTGGCGGACTATCTGAACTATGCGCGCCCGCGGCCGGCTGAATTGAAGAACGTCGATATCAGCGCTGTGATCAGCGACACGTTCAAGTTGCTGCGCAACAGCGACGAGTTGATCGATGGACATTTATTAAAGGAGGATTTACCTGATCGGCCGGCGATCATTTCCGGCGACCCGGAGCAGTTAAAGCAGGTCTGCTGGAACATCGCGCGCAACGCGTTGAAAGCTATGCCTGACGGCGGCACGCTTCGCGTGGCAGTGCAGGAAGGCGACGATAATCGTTTGCGGCTGACATTCGCAGATGACGGTTGTGGCATGACACCCGAGCAGGTCGAGCAGTTGTTTGAACCCTTCACTTCGACGACGGGAGGCACAGGCCTGGGGCTGTCAATCGTATATCAAATTATTCGCGACCATAATGGTACAATCAACGTGCGCAGCCGGCAGGGAGAAGGGACCACCATCACGGTGGAACTTCCCATGCATCCATGAACCTGGAGTTTGGAATTTAGACTTAGATTTTTGGGCTAGAGATTTGACCCACAGTGATAAGAAGCAGAGCCAGGCTCTGAACCTAAGACAAAATCGAATCTAACCAAATGGCTAATCTTCTAATCGTCGATGACGAACTCAGCATGCGTCAATTCCTGACACATCTGTTTCAGCGTGACGGACATTCGATCCGTGTCGCCGAGAATGGCCGCAAAGCCATGGCGGTGCTGCGCGAGCAGCCTGCCGACGTAATCATATCTGACGTGAAGATGCCGGACATGGGAGGCATCGAACTGTTGCGCGCGGCGCGCGAGCTCCAACCGGACGTCGAGATCATCATGATGACTGCGTTCGCGAACGAACAGACAGCCCACGACGCATTTTTACTGGGCGCGTTTGATTTTGTCCATAAACCCTTCGACAACAACCTGTTGAAAGAAAAAGTCGCTCGCGCCTTGCAAAAGATTTCGATCGTGCGCGAGAAGCAGGCGCTTCAGGTCGAGAACGAAGCGCTGATTAAAGGGCAACGCGCGCGCGGTCAGCTGGGCAACATCGTCGGGCGATCGGATCGAATGCAATCGGTCTATCAAATGATTGAGACCGTGGCCCAGGTGCAATCGACTGTCCTGATTACCGGTGAATCCGGCACGGGTAAAGAACTCGTTGCGCGCGCGATTCACGATCTTAGTCCGCGAGCCCAGAAGCCTTTCGTATCGATTAACTGTGGTGCTTTCACCGAAACCCTCCTGGAATCTGAGTTGTTCGGCTACGTGAAAGGTTCGTTCACCGGGGCTACCGCAAACCGCAAAGGCTTGTTTGAAGCGGCTGAGCAGGGAACGATCTTTCTGGATGAAATCGGCGAGATGTCGCCCGCCATGCAGGTGAAACTTTTGCGCGTGCTGCAGGAACGAAAAGTCCGCCCGGTCGGCGCGCATCAAGAAACGGAAATCAACACCCGGGTGATTGCGGCGACCAATCGCGACCTGTCGGCAATGGTCAAGGACGGAAGCTTTCGCGAAGATTTGTTTTACCGGGTTTCAGTAATTCCGATGGAGTTGCCGGCGCTGCGCGAACGCGGTGCGGACATCGCCGAACTCGCAGAGCATTTCATTGGCAAGTACTGCGCGGAAACCGGGCGCACGATCGCCATCAGCGGCCCGGCGATGCGATTGTTGGAAGCGTATTCATGGCCGGGCAATGTGCGTGAACTGGAGCACACAATCGAGCGCGCAGTGGCCCTCGAGCGCACAGAGTTGATTCAGCCTGAGCGGTTACCCGAGCAGATCACTAACTACAGTCAGACGCGGATCAGTTCTGATTTGCAACTGCCGGACGAGGGCATTAACCTCACCGCACATCTCGATCAGCTTGAGAAAACTTATCTGCTGGAAGCGTTGAAACGCACGGAAGGAAACCAGACCAACGCCGCGGAATTATTGAAAATGTCCGTGCGTTCGCTGCGACACCTTTTGGATAAGCATAGCATTCGCGGAATTACCGCGCAGATGCGTGACGAACGTCGGAGCGGAGAGGCCGTGCCGCGGCGCCGTGCCGGCGATCCTTACCCGCGACGTCGCGAGGAAGACTTTAACGATCAGGCTGACGACGCCGGCCAGGCCGCCAGCGCCGGAGAACGCTCCTAGCTGATTTTCGCCCCCGGAAGCCGTTCGGGTTACTTCTTTTCTCTTCCAAAAATCGCGCGCGAATAGCGATCCACCGCATTAGCTCGCGGCGCTTCGTGTTCAAAGCCGCGCGCCAACTCCACAGCTTGTCGTGATTCTCATCAACGAGTCTGGCGAAAATGCCCGCGACGTTAAAGTCCGCGAACGATTGCTCGTGGCCGAATCGTTCCCTTGCTGACCAGGCGAAAAGCGATCTGTCCGTCTTCGCCGGTGAATTTCTCGGCTGAGTTGGCTGCCTTAGTCGCGTGAGCCATGATTTGGCCAGCTGCCCGCGGCGGTTGACTCGCATGGCCACGTTGGGGATGCCAAAGCGCGCAAGGATGATCCGGGGCTTGGGGCAAAGTTTTAAGGGACACGGTCTTGGAGCCTTTTCCCTAAACGCAGAGTCACGATCAGCTTTTCTTTTCGTCCAGGACCGACCGCGCAATGGCGCTGGTCGCGCTTGCGCGCGGAGCTTCCTTTTGAAAACTACGAATCAATTCCACGGTTCGGTTGTAGTCTTCTTTCGCTAATTCAGTGAAGATCCCCGCGACATTGAATTCAGCCACACTTGAACTCCTGAGCGAAGACATCCCCTTCGATTGCATAGAGATCTTCACGACACCGTCTTCTCCAGTGAATCCTTCCGATGAATTGGCGGCCTTGATGGCCTCATACACGGCGTCCCAAGCGCGGGCACGGTCGAGCGGCAGTAGGGCATTGGCAATCCCCATCATGGCGTGAGGCCGATCAGGATCGAGCTCTTCGATACGAAGCGCTTCCGCCGTGGCCTCTTCGATAGCTGCTAAAGATCTGTCGCGGTCAGTTTTTGCAAGGAGTTTAGCTGCCTGCATCAGCGCCCATGACCTTTGAATGTGAGTAAGTTCTCCATCTTTCGTCAACTGAAAGATCTGATCGATATCCTTCTTATCAATGGCGCGCATGACTAACGAGCCGTCGATGTAGGCGCCGGCCTGCTTTCTCAAATCGCTATCGTCAATCTTCGCGATAAAATCACGCGCGCGAATGTCGCCCTTCTCAACGTAAAGCCGGGCCATCTGAATATAGAGCGCGTTACGGTCTTCGGACGTTTTCGCGCGATCGATTCGATCCTGCAGAATCTTCTCGCGATCATCCAGTGTCTGTGGCGGACGAATTCCCTGGCGCAATCCGTCATCGTCTCGCTGCCGCGCATCTTCGGGCACTGCTTGCGCCAGAGCGTCGGCCTGCGCGTGAATCGCGTCTGCTAATTCGCGGGGGGCAAATTGATCGAACAAAGGCGCCAGTCGCTTTAGCACCAGGTACTTTCCCTGAATGCCGGAGGAAGTTTGATCTTGTCCGGGTGGCGCCAAAGGACGCAACAGAATGTCCCCCGCGGTTCGGAAGAAGGCATTGCGCAATTGCGCCGGCACGTTTGGCGCTCCACTTTCGCGCCCGCTCGAACTGGTCGAGGTGCCGCCGTTGTTACTGAACGAAACGAACAGGTGCGGTGTGAAGACGTATGAAGACAAGAAAGAAACGGTGTTGGCATCCGATTGCAAATCAGCCGCAGCGCGCGTTAGAAATGCCGAGTAGCGCAGGTCAGCTGCCGGAGCATCCTTTTCACGTAGGTATGAAAGAAAATCCAGTCCCTCGCGAGTGATATTAGTTAATGCCGGATCTGCAAACTGAAGCGCTCGCGCCACGTCCGTATCGAGTAACTGTCGAGCGAGACTCAACCGTTGGCTTACAGCCTCGGGAGTCTCGGGGGTATTGTTTCGCGCACGGTCAGCGCTATCGTTTGCATCCTGCTGCTGTTCAGTCCGCAGCTTGGCCAGGAACTCTTCACCGAGCACCCGATCTCGCCTGGCCGCCAGTCTCAATACTTCGCCGCGAATGTTGGGCGCGCCCCGGACGCTAACGCTGCCCCCGCCGTTGCGCGCCCTTTGTTGGTTGATATCTTCCTCGAGCTTCCGCTGGGCTTCCTGATCGACAATTTCCGCAGACTCCCACGCTTTGCGAAACAGAGACCGCGCACGATCCGGATCTGCAGTCCAAACAACATCAGCAATTCGCGCTTGTGTCCGTGCCCTCAATGTCTGATCGCTGAAGCGCGCGGCGTCGGCAGCCAGACTGATGAGCAATGATTGAGCGTTCTCTCGCCGCTCTTTCATCACGCGTTCGGCTTCAGCATCCTTCGCCGATTTCGTAGTGTTGGTTACGCTTTTAAGGGCGGACTTATTTGCGTCGGAAGGTTGCGCAAGGGCCGCAGCTGAAAGAGCGAACAGGCAAACCAGAGCAAGCAAGCTGTGACGAAACATAAGATCTCCTCCGGGCCGTGACGCGAAACACAGTGGGCTGATAGGAAAACGCGCGAGGAACGGACTTGGTTCCGGAAAGAAGTATAAGAGTTAAGAATTTCGAGTCTGGACGATGAACAGCCCGCGGTATCTTGGCGACGATTCGCGGGCCATCGCCCGCCTGAAATAGCTATTCGGTCATTAGATGGCGATTACTTCCAGCTCTGGATCGATCTGTTCTTTGAGCATGCTCTCGATCGCCATCAGCGTTCCGGTGAGCGAACTCGGGCAAGAGCCGCAAGCACCTTGATAACGAATCTTCAAAGTGTGATCGGTGAGGTCGAGGACCTCCAGATAACCTCCATCACCCATCAGGTAAGGCCGCACTTTTTCATCGAGTATTTCGTTGATGCGCAGCAGGCGCGGATCGTCGCTGGTTACGGCGGCGATGGCCCCGCCAACTCCGGCTGCCGCTCCTTCATTAGTCGATGCTGTCGCCGATGATTGCGCCGCGCGAATCGGAACTGCCAAAGCCGGGAGAAGATCGTCCCAATCGGCGGCGTCCTCCTTCTCGACCGTAATCATATTGTCCATGTAGAAGACAGACGCCACACTGCCTACATCGAATAAGGACCGCGCGAGTTCGTCGCTTCGCGCCTGATCGTTGGATCCAAATTGGCGCGCGACGCCCGCGGTGACGGGCTCACGCAAAATAAACTTCACGGCGTTAGGGTTTGGCGTTTCCTGGATGTCGCTAATTTTTGGCATTGTCGTGCTGGTAAGTACTGCTTTCTAAATTGTACGCATAGTATAGCTGGTTCGATCCACGATCACGAATTGAACATGACAGGTAATGCGTGAGGTTGAAGATTAAAACGCTGTCCCGCGCCGAAATTACGCCGCGACGCGGCCGTGCGGGTGAAACTAATCCAAGGCCTCACGGTAGCGTGCCCCAAATTGAGTTTTCGCAACGCAAAATCTTAGTCTGCGTGCGCGCATTTTTGCATTTTTCTAAGCTGGTCACGTCACTGGTCCGGGCGGGCAAAGGGCGTGAGCCGCCTCTTCTCGAAGAGCGAGCGGGCTCAATCGTAGGCCGCCTAACACCCCGTGGAAATTGGGGCCTCGCAGCTTAGCAAGATACTTGCAGCAAAGGAATGTGGGGCATATACTCACGGCGCCTCACTTGCCCCTACCTTCAAAGAGGTGAGACAAGTTGAGACGAGGCAGGCGATTTTGCGAGGGTCGCCTGCCGCTCCTTATTTATGGCGGACCCGCAGTCACTGTGGTTTTGGAACTCTTCATCCTCCACGCGAGAAATGCCCCCATCAATAAGATCAGCCCGGACACTATGCGCGCCAACGTCCCATGAATAACCAGGCTACCGCCGCGACCCCACAGATATAGAGTTCCAGTAATTAGTCCAACCACGGCGCAAATGAAGGTTACCAGAAAATAAAGAGCAAACATCACGACGATGAACATGAGACATCCATTGAAAATGCGCGCGGCGGGTTTGTGCTCGGCGAGCACTAGCGGATTCGTGGGCTCATCACGATTGTCGGTGACGTTTTGGTGAATGGACCACTGAATACCATCGAGCCATTTTCGCACCTGGGTGTTGTAATAGCCGCCAACGTCAAACAACATAAAGCCGCGCCACCCAGCTCGCTTAACCAGCAGTTCGATGGCCACTTTTGTTCCATCCGCGGCCGTTTGAAAGTGAAGATGTGCCATGGCCCGGTGTGAAAAACTATAACCTTCCGCGGTCAGGCCTTCGGGTGTATTTGTGATTCGCCACCCCAGCGATTCCGTCATGAACTTGCGGGCTGCTTCAGTGACAACATCGCGCGGCGCGGGAAAGACTCTCTCTTGATGAAAGTGCTTGTAGTTCCAATCCATCGGTCTAATGCGCGCAGTATAGCGACCGGACGCTGCTTGTCAAAGCACCTGGTAATACCATTTTCGATAAACGTTGAAGCCTTAATACAGCAATTGGGTTCGCAACACCGTAGCCCTTAAATCGGGCTCGCCTGACTTGAATTGACCGCCAAACTTGTCGTAATTATTTACATTCAAGTTCCTTAATAAACTTCCAAGGGGGTATCCATGCATAATTCAAGACCAACACAATTACTCATCCTGACGATTCTGCCACTTGTGATAGCCGGGTGCGCCGGTTCATCGTTCGCGCAATCGGGCGCAGCGAGTAAATCGGGCTCCGCATCTTCAACGATTGCCTATCTGCGCGGCGGCACTGAAATCCGTCTAATTGAACCCGACGGCAGTAATGATCACCGGCTGTGGACAAATGCTGATTTAAAACCCGAGTTGGGAATTCATGGCGTGGCCTGGCGCCCCGATCGCAAAGAGATCGCTTTCTCCAGCAGTCACGAAGCAGTTTCTTCACTTTATCATTCGGATCTTTATGCAATTCAACCTGACGGTTCAGGATTGCGTAAACTCACCAACGCCCCGGCGCGCGCGGACTTCGCGCGTTTTCCAAAAGGCAGCGTTAGCGTCACCGTGAGCAACGACCAGCCTGCTTACCAACAGACACAGGCGAGCGCAGGCATTTTTCTCGTCTACGTAGCGGGCGCCGATGAACCGCAAATGATCACCTTGCCTCCCGGCAGTGCGAAGACGCTGATCTTTAAGTCAGTAGCTGACTTTGGTAACAAGGGTCAGGCAATCGTCGCTGTTTACGGAGCTTATCGCTGGTTCATGCCCGGCGTGGACGTCGCGCCCGGGCGCATGGTCAAAGCCCCGAACTTCAGTATCACTGGTGATGGCATCGAGTATTTCGGCGCCTTTAGACCAGTGTGGCGCAGTGACGGATCACGCGTCAGTTATCGCACCGGCGCCTGCACCCTGAACAGCGTGCCCGTTAATCCAGTGCCTGGCGAGTACGTTTACAATCCACTCTTCGGCGGCAAGAATCCGCTCGGCACCTGTACGTGGGATTGGGGTCCGGCTGCACTGGCAAATCAAATCATCTACACCGAAAACGCTTCGGGGGCGTCGAGCATCTACCGCATCACTGAAAAAGGCACCCACCCGGGGACCAAACTGACGAGCTTCTCGGACATTGAATACCAACTGCTCTTCGATCTTCACTGGCTGCCCGATGGTTCAGGTTTGTTGTACTCAACTCAAACCCTGATGCGCGATTCAGCAAATATTTTTCGTTACGATTTCGCGAGCGGTAAGACTGCTCAGGTGACGCGTCTTGAGAATGAATTTGCGCGCAGTTTCAGTGTTTCACCCGATGGCAAATGGATTGTGTTCGAGCGCGCGCCGACCTCCGACAAGGACCGGGAGGCGGATTTGTGGATCGTCGGCACTGATGGACGCAACCCACACCTGCTGGTGCGCAACGGCTTCGAGCCCGCATGGTAATTCTTCGTGTGGGGAGGATTACTGCGGGGCAAGTAAACCACCCGAGGTAAATCAGGTGTTGGGCCAGCCGACTCATCGTTACTTTTGCGAGCCGGAGATAGCCGTTTGGACTGCGGTGACGTGTCACCCTTTCGAAAGCGTTGATTGTTAAAAGAAGTTTGGGCCATTGACTGTCCTCATCTAATGAACAAATGAATCAATAGATGCGTGACTAATATTCCACCACCGGTTTCTCACTGATATACTCACGCCCAACAATTGACCTGACAGAAGAGAGGACCCGTCGCCATGTCACCTTTGCATCAATCAACAGAGCAACCGCAATCCAGAGAGCCATTGTTCCATCTCGGTCGTGAGAGGATTCGCGGTTGGGTTGTGCTCCTGCTAAGTGCAGCTCTGCTCGGCACCGCGAGTTGCTCGAAACTCAGAAACGACAGCAACACTACCAGTGGCGGCCACGCAAGTACTTCCGCCGACAACTCAAACAGTGGCCAATCTTCTGCGGCCCCCGCTGAAGGAACGCCAACAACCTGGGAGGCAAATGCGACGTCCCTCAACGGAAAAGATGGTGAGACGCTTACGCTGTCGTGTGCGCCGGGAGGCACCGCGCATTCGGTTTGGGGCAGCGATATCTACACGTCTGATTCCTCAATCTGCACGGCGGCCGTCCATAGTGGATTGATAACCTACCAGCAAGGCGGCACCGTCATCGTAGAATTGCGACCAGGCAGGCCAATCTATGGAGCCAGCGAGAGAAACGGAATCACGACCAGTGTTTACGGTTCCTATTCGCACAGCTTCGTTTTCAGGACCCCAAACACAGAGGCGATCCTGCGGGAAGCCGACGAGGCCACCCCCGTACTGTGGAATACTTCAGCAGCCCTGATGGCGGTCGAACCGGGCAAGACGCACAAATTCAAATGTCCGGCCGGTCGCCAGGAGACTAACGTCTGGGGCACGGACATTTACACCGTCGATTCGTCGATCTGTAGCGCGGCGGTCCATGCCGGCAGGTTGGACGCAGACAGCGGCGGCACAGTAACAATTGAGCTACGGCCCGGAGAATCTTCTTATAAAGGGACCACCCGAAACGGAGTCAAGACCAGCGATTACGGGAAATATGGACAGAGTTTTGTCGTGAACTGAGCTTGTATTGATGTGTCCGTACTCTGCGTCCATCATGAGGCCCGCGGTATAGACGACAGCCCCGAGTTGGATGGTCGTTGCGCAACAAAAATTATCTTGCCAAGACCAGCACTCCGAAGTATTCGAGTTCGGAGTGGTCGAATTGTAATTCTACCCCTTCGCGGTTGGAACCTCCTGGAATCACGGCCCGACCGCCATGCCCACGCCTTTTCAACTTCACGCTTTGAGCCTGAACCAAGTTGGGATCGCTCCCAATGCTGACACTACTTCCTGCCGCGCGCGGTCGAGTTCGGCCATGCGAACGCGCACGACGCGGGCGCGGTCAAGGCCGTCGAGGTAATCTTGAGCGGCATCAGGGTGTTCTTGGTCAGCAGGCTGTTGAATCCACTCACATCCACGCTCAGCATTGTCTTCCACGCGTTAACCGTCGCGGTGAACTCGCTGCACCCAGATTCCCACGTGTCCACCTCCGCCCGCGTGGGCGGCATGTCAATACCGTCCTGGGCAAGCGGCGCGAGAACAGCATTAAAAAGCGCGTTGATGGAAGAGAACGGGAGCACACTGCCGGGAGCTCGCACAGCACCAGGCCCGCCCCCACCGCCGCCGCGTCCCGGCGCCCTCGCACCGCCGATCGTTGCCAACTTTGCATCGAGCGCGGTCGCGGCGGCCGCGACCTCGGCGGTCAACGACGAATTGCGGGCCATCGTGGCCAGCTGTGCACGGACTGCAGCTACTTCCTGGTTGGCGTCGTAGCTGTCCTTCATACTGTCCCAGGCGGTCATCGCCAGTTTGTTCTGTGCGCGGAGCGCCGACATCACCGGCGCGCTCTCGCCCACGCGCGGATCGTTATGCACAACGAGCGTTTGCGTGTAGGTCGCGCCGTCCACCAAAAGCTTGACTATGTAGGTGCCCGGCAAGGCGAGGGGCCCGTGCGGGGCTGGCGTCACCTGGCCCGGCACGGAGTTCATCTGGTTGTTAATGTCGGCGTTGTAGGCGGGCGGATCGTCATAACGCAAATCCCAATTGATGCGACTGGTCCCTATGTTCGTCGAGAGCGCGCGCTCAGACGAGGGCATCAGCCAATAATCGGGATAGGGCGGCCGGCGGTAGGTGGGCGGCGGCGTGCTGGTGATCGTCCGTACCAACTTGTTGGCCGCATCGAAAATTTGAAGCTTAATCTCGCCGGCTGGCGGCTTGCTCAGATGGTAATAGATGAGTGCACCGAAAGGCGGATTCGGGGCGTGTGGCATCTCGGGGTTCATCGGCTGGTCCCAATTCCCATTCATCCGCGAGCGGATCGCGTCGCCCGGCTTGAACAGGTAAGCCGGCGCCGCCGCGATTTTCTGGGCCTGCGCCGCGATGTCGCGCAGCGGACTCATGTCATCGAGCACCCAGAATCCGCGGCCGTACGTGCCGATGACCAGATCGTTCATGTGATCGTCAGTATGAAACACCATGTCGCGGATCGACGTGCTCGGCAGATTGAGGCGAAGCGACTGCCAGTGATCACCATCGTCGAATGAAACGTAGACCGTCGTTTCCGTCCCGGCAAACAGCAATCCCTTCTGTTTCGGATCCTCGCGAATGACGTGCACCTGACTACCCGTGCGCTCATCGGTTGGGAGTCCGGCCGTGATGCGCGTCCAGGTCTTTCCGCCGTCGTGCGTGCGATAGATGTAGTGCTGCTCCGGACCCGCCGGAGGCCCGCCACGACCGAAGCCGATGTTCGCGAGCACGTAGGCCGTATTGACGTCGCTGTGCCCGGCTTCCACGGTCACGAAGTTGGCGGTCGCCGGCAGATCGGCAAAATTCGTGACGTTGTTCCAGGACTTGCCGCCGTCCATTGTGTTGTAGATCTGTCCCGTGCTGCTGCCTGACCAGACGACCCCTTGCTTGACGGTTGAAAGCGAGAAATCAGAGATGAAACCCGGCGCGGCAGGACGCCCCGCTGCAGCCGGAGCCGGCGAAGGAGCCCCCGGCGTCGGCGCAGGAATTCCGGCTCGCGGTGTCGCGGCTGGAACGGGGGCCACGCCGCAGGGCACCATGGGCTGACCTTTCGGCGTGGTGAGATCGGGGCTGAAGGCCTTCCACGTTTGTGCGCCGTCACGGGTTACGATAATGCAATTGTAGCCGACATACAGGGCCTTTGGATCGAACGCTGTGTCGAACCGTTTCCAGAAATCGCGGCCCGCCGTATACAGCCCGGAGTCCGTGCCGAAATTTGGCGCGACGTTTCCCCACTGAGCCGTCACCAGATCGATCTTGATTAGCCCGTTGCCTTGACCCGCGCCATAACCGACGCCATAGACAGTCGTCGGCCTGAGCGGATCGGGTACAACCGTGCCGAACTCGGACGACGGCAGCGGATACCAATCGATGGTCGTTATCTGACCGAAGTCACCGCGGCTGCGCGTCATGATCGCCCCGGTATCCTGCTGCGAGCCCATCACCCAATACGGGTAACGGTTATCTGCGGCGATGTGGTAGACCTGCGCGATCGGGATCTGGTAATAGCCGCTCCAGGTCTGTCCGCCGTCGAGCGTGACGGCGGGGCCCTGATCGAAACCAAAGAACATGCGCTGGCCGTTGGTGGGATCGATCCAGATTTCGTGCGGATCCTCGCCTCCGGGCGCGCCTTTAAAAGCATTGAATGTTTTGCCGCCGTCCGTCGAGCGATAGACAGTGGTGCTGATCGTGTAGAGCACGTCCGGATTCTGTGGGTCGACCCACACGCCTGAGCTGAACGCGCCCTGGCCGTTGGCCACTCGGGTATCGTCGCCTCCCATGTGCTGCCACGTCGCGCCTTGATCGTCGGACCGGTACAAACCTGACCCCCCCTGAAGCAGACCGCCCACGACAAAGACCCGCTGACCCCTGGTGTGCATTGCGATCGCCACGCTGATGCGCCCAGTGTACGGTGGCAGCGTTTCAACCTTCTTCCACGTCTTCCCGGCATCCGTCGACCTGAAGAGCGCCGTGCCATTCGGACCTTGCGGCGCACCACCGCCGCCGCCGCCGCCTCCTCCGCCTCCGAATCCGCCACCCAGGCTCTGCGAGGTCGCGAACATCACATGTGGCATGTCGAACGCATACTCGAGGTCGCGTGTGCCGTTAGCGTTCTCAGGCTTGAGTACGTTCGCCCAGGTCTTGCCGCCGTCAGTGGTGCGATAGACACCCTGCCCGCTGTGCCGCGCATCACCCTGCGTGGACACGAGCACCAGATCCGGATCTTTCGGATCAATAACAATCCGGTTGATTTTGACTGTTTCCTCGAGACCGATATGCGTCCAGATCTTGCCGGCATCAATTGATTTGTACATGCCGTCGCCGAGCGAACCCTGCACGGAATCACCAGTGCCGGCATACACAATGTTTGGGTCGGAGGGCGCGACCTGAATGGCTCCGATGCTGTCGACGTTCGTGAACTGATCGAAGATGGGGAACCACGTCACGCCGGCGCTGGTGGTTTTCCAAATGCCGCCTGCCGGCGCCCCCAGGTAGAACACCCCGGGTTGGCCGATCGCGCCGGTAACGGCGGAGACACGGCCACCATGGAACGGACCGATGTTTCGCCAGCGGAGACCGGCAAAGAGGTCGTCGTCGGGAGCAAGATTGACCGCGGCGCTATCGAGTCTTCCGGCGCCCCCGGCATACCTTGGCCCATGAGCGCTAACGGCTGCTGTAAACAGCGCAATTCCGAACACAGCCACGACGATCGACAAAACGCGTTGATTTGTTTTCATTTACGAATGACCTCGGTTCGAGCCCCGCCGTCAGGTGAGGTCGCAGCGGTGGCCCACAGAAACGGCAATGCGATGAAGGGCCGGCTTCGATCACTACAAACTTCCAGGCGATCTACGTTCTCGGGTTATGTATTGCGAAGCGGCACACGAAATGAATCTCCCCCGGGGATGCCCGGTCGGTTCAGCATTCGCCGCTACCTTAAATTCAAGGGCCATAACTTATCACAGGAGACGAGGAACGATAAGAAAAGGGCTTCGCCTGCTCGAAAGGTTCGCGGCTTTGCCGCTTAAGGTGCGGAAGCTTGCCGGTTAGACGGTCGTGTTACGCGCGCGATCGGGACGGCGCCTGCGGTCCAGTAGGCTCGTTGCTTATTATGCAGCGGCAACGCTTACTTTCGCGTTCCATTTCGGCAGGTTGACGCCTTTCGCCAGCAACCACACGGCCATTACCAGACCGCCGGGAAACATCAACATCAGCAGCACGTCCGAAGCGTACCGGGGAGAAAGGATAAGCAGGAAATTTCGCACGACAAACCCAGCGCCTCCGATGGCCATCAGCACGCCGATAAATTTTGGCAGATAGCCGGAACGGAAGATCAGATAGCCGCGGATAATCCAGCTCATCCCATAGTACGCAGTAAATATCATACCGGCATATCCATAGAACTTTAGTGAGAGGAGTGCCAGTGAATTGAGTTGATCAGGCGAGAAGGTTTTCAAGTAGCCCGCGCCACCGATGATGAGTGGTGGTGCAAAATAAAATAGTTCGGCGAAGGCGAACAGCGCCGTGCCCACCAGTCCAATGAAGGCGGCCACCAGAGACAGCTCGCGATTTACGGGTTTGAGCAAGGCGTACAAGATCACCACCAGCGTAATATCGCACAACGACTCGATCATGAAGGCTGCAAAGCCCAGGCGATAGAGAAACTCGAAGTTTCCGATGTTTGAGGCGGTGGCCGCGGGATCGCCTGACACAATTATTTTTGACGGCATGTAAGCTTCACCAAATCCGCCGGCGACGATCGAGACCAGAAAAAGCAGGCCGGCCATCCTTGCGTACCTCTGCACATTCATAGGTGATTTTGTCCCCGGTAAGATTCTGTTCGCAGACATCGAGCTCGCCTGTACATACTAAGACGACGCAGCGCAACAAATGTTGCAATGGAGATTGGAGATCCGGGCAGAGACAATTAAAAGAAAGATCACTCCGTCGAAATTGTCTATGTGTTAAATACGTGAAGCCTTTGAAACGAGTTACTGGTAAGTATATAGATAGTTACTCGTGCGTCGTTGACATCATTCAGGTGGGACGATTGAGTATGGGTACATAATTAATCAAATAAATAAGGGGAATTGAGTAATGGCAACCGCACAAAGCACTCTAACAGGAGTTGGGACACAGGCAGGCAGCAGCAGCAAGATGCAGACGACCGGCAGAGATACGGCTGAGTCTATGCTGAAAACCGTAGATGAGACCACCAAAGGCGCGACTGGCTTCAGCCTTTTTCATATTTTGACGTTGGGTTCAATTGGAGCTTCGATTGCACTGTTTCTGGCGGGCAAAAAGCAGGCCGGGATCTTCATCGGTCTATGGCCACCCACCTTTCAGGCACTGAAGGCAGTCGTCGACAAGGGTGACAAGAATTAGTTTTTTCGCGATTGAACGAGAAGCAGAAAGGGCGCGGGCCTATTTGGACCCGCGCCCTTTTCGTTGTTAGTCAGGAAGGCTCACTTGAGCCCGTTGCAGAGGAGTTATTTGGTCCGGGCAGCTTTCAGAGGCTCAGGCCGACAAAGCTAAGGGACTTTCAAAGCAACGGCGAATATCGTCTGCTTCAACGGTGTCCCGCTCAAGCAGTAACTCTACCAGTCGGGCGATTGAGTCTTGCCGGGAAGTTACCACTTCGCGCGCTCTTACGAGTTGCAAGTTGATGATCTGGTTGGTGGCATCGTCGACTCGATCCAGAAGACTCTGACTCTGAAAATCGGCCTGCGACTCACTTAGATAGATCGGGCCCAGCGGGCTCATACCGAATTCGCCGACCATCTTGCGCGCGATTTCAACGGCGCGCTCAATGTCGTTCGATGCGCCGGCAGTCATTGTGTCCAACACGACTTGTTCAGCCGCGCGTCCGCCCAACAGCACCGCAATCTGGTCTTCCAGGTACTCGCGTTTCTTCATGAAGCGATCGCGCTCCGGCAAAGACTGCGTAACTCCCAAAGCACGTCCGCGCGGCAAAATGGAAACTTTGTGAATCGGATCGCCATTTTTCACGGCCAAACCGACGGCGACGTGTCCGGCTTCGTGCACCGCAGTCGCATAACGTTCGTCTTCGTCCATCATAAAGCCCTGACGCTCGGCCCCCATCAGAATGCGATCGCGGGCGTACTCGATATGTTTACGGGCGACGGATACAGAATTATCGCGGGTGGCCGCGATGGCCGCCTCGTTCAATAGATTGGCGAGATCCGCGCCGGAAAAACCGGGCGTGCCGCGCGCAATCCAGTTGAGATCGAGTTCATCATCGAGTGTGATGTTTCGGGCATGTACTTTCAGTATTGCTTCGCGTCCGCGCAAGTCAGCCAGGTTGACCATGATCTCGCGGTCGAAACGTCCGGGCCGTGTCAGGGCCTGATCCAGCACGTCCGGCCGATTTGTGGATCCAATGATCACGATGCTGGATGACTGATCAAAGCCGTCCATCTCGATCAGCAACTGATTTAGTGTCTGATCTTGATCGGCGGAGCCGGAATCGTTGCCCCGGCCGCGCTGACGACCCAAGGCGTCAATCTCGTCGATGAAAATAATGCAGGGTGAGAGCTTTCGAGCGCGAGCGAAAAGACGTCGCACCCGCGCCGCACCCACACCGGCAAATTTCTCCTGAAAACTCGATCCTGATACTGACAGAAAGGGTACGCCTGCTTCACCAGCCGCCGCCCGCGCCAGCAAAGTTTTGCCGGTGCCCGGTGGTCCATAAAGGAGGATGCCGCGCGGCGCGCGCCCACCGAGCCGGCCAAACCGGATCGGGTCGCGAAGAAATTCGATTGTCTCAGAGAGCTCCGCTTTGGCTTCGTCAACGCCCGCGACGTCGGCAAAAGTAGCACCTTGTTTGCCGCTGTGATCGGCAAGGCTGAAGTTGCCGCTGCGGCCATTGACAGTTGCATGGACGCGCCAGCCTACCACCGCGAGCAAAAGGCAGACCATGACCGGCCATGAATAAATGAAGACAGTGCTGGCGAGCCCCGGCTCGGTCGAAGCAAAAGCAACGGGAACGCCGTTCTTTCGGAACAACTCAACCAGCGTCTGCCGGAAAGATTCGCCGGCTACAGTAGTGTGAAACACCGTCCCGTCGCGTCGTCTGACGATCAACGAGTCGTTCTCGACAACCACAGAGGCGGCTGAGCCACTTTCGGCAACCGCGTAAGCTTCGGAATAATTTATCGTTTGAATCGGCGAGGCGGTTTGTCGATAACGGATGAGTGAGATCGAACCGGTTACCAGTATCGTTACGATTAAAGCTACGAGGAGAACTAACGTCGTTCGTTGTGAACGACCGGCGAACTTTTTAATACGAAAGGCCATAAAATCTTCCAGGGGTTATGGCTGCAAGCGTCAAACACTTGCCGCGAGTAAATCAAAATTCAAAAGCAGTTAAGGATTGAAAGCGAAGGCGTGTCGGGGGAACGATGCAACGCAAACCCTGTGAGCTGTCAAAAAACGGCTTGCCGTGCAACAAGCACACTTAATTTAGCAATTCTGCTCAATGAAAGTCCAGAGAATTCGGGCGATTTGGATCCTAATATTTGTGGCAGTTTGTCGAGCGCGCACCAGACCGAACCAAACTGAGCTAACGGTGCCGGTAGTGCCGCGGCCTCTCATTTCAAAGGCTTTTAGGGAATCAGTCCCAGTTCCTTGCCAATCTGGACGGCTTGCGTGCGCCGTTTTGCGCTCAGCTTATCGAACAGTCTGCTGGAATGCGTCTTCACTGTATTCTCGCTCACGAAAAGCCTTTCGGCGATCTCCCGGTTGCTCAAACCAGTGGCGATCAACTCAAGAATCTCCCGCTCGCGGCGCGTAATCCCCAGCTCGCGCAAGCGCGTTTGATTTACTGCGAACGGTCGCGCCCCCACGACGACTTCTTTCACCACCACCGTCTCTTTCTTTTTTGTGAGTTTCAGGCCCAGCCAGATCCCCAGTCCCGCAAAGAGTGCGGCAACCAGACCGCCGTAAATTTCAAGCGAGTGCTCGACTACTAGAAAGCGGTACTCGATAAGCTTTAGCGCAAGAATCAGAAGTCCCCCGCTGAGCCCGTAA
Source organism: Pyrinomonadaceae bacterium (assembly GCA_046262835.1). GTDB lineage: Bacteria > Acidobacteriota > Blastocatellia > Pyrinomonadales > Pyrinomonadaceae > UBA11740. The sequence continues at coordinate 45,757 of JBHELZ010000002.1, read as the reverse complement.
ATGAGAATGTGTTTTTTCATCTGGAGCGGGGGACCGATTCTAAACCGTGCGTACGGCCAGCAGCTATTCATTTTCGGATTTCACGCTGAAGACAAATGATAATAAATTAGCGAGGCCGGTTTCATTCACGCCTGGTTTACAGCTGTTCTCAGACCGTGTCCCCGTCGGGGTAGCTGTTCCACCGGTGGTCCAAATCAAAAGCGTTAACGGCTATTAAATCGAATTCAAAAGGAGAAGTCGTAGGGAAGACTCGACCAGTAGTTGCCTCTCGGCTCGCGCTCACTGCATACTTCTCAATCGCCATGAATATCGGCATTACAGTCTACCCGACCTACGGCGGCAGCGGGATTGTCGGCTCTGAGCTAGGTAAAGAACTTGCCGAGCGCGGGCACACCGTGCATTTCATCTCCTCTGCATTACCGACGCGGCTGACTGAATTGAACGAGCGCGTGCGGTTTCATGAAGTCGAGATGATGTCTTATCCGTTGTTTGAGCATCAGCCGTACACGCTGGCGCTGGCGACGAAGATGGCGACAGTCGCTGAAAACGAGGATCTTGATTTGCTGCATGTGCACTATGCCATCCCGCACTCGATCAGCGCCATCCTCGCGCGCGAGTCAATCAAGGCTCATCGCCGTCTGCCGGTGATCACGACGTTACATGGGACTGACATCACGCTCGTGGGCGCCGATCGATCTTACCTGCCGATCACAAAATATGCCTTGGAGCAATCGGATGGAGTCACCGCGATTTCGAATTATTTAAAGGAAGCTACCATTGAGCATTTCGGATTCGACCGCATCAAGGTAATTCCGAATTTCGTTTGCCCTGAAGATTACAAACCAAAGATCGACTGTGACCTGCGCGAGTATCTAACCCCGGACGGCTCGCCGGTCCTGGTTCATGTTTCGAACTTTCGTCCCGTCAAGCGGCCGGTCGATTGCGTCGAGATTCTCGCGCGCGTGCTAAAGAAGACCAGGGCGCGTCTGGTAATGGTTGGCGACGGCAGCGAGCGGACTAACTGTATTCATCGCGCGCGCTGTTTGGGCATCGCGGACCAGTGCGTGTTCGTAGGCAAACAGGCGCGCATCGTTGACTATCTTTGTGCCTCGGACATCTTGTTGTTGCCGTCTGAGCAGGAATCGTTTGGTCTCGCTGCTTTAGAGGCAATGGCCTGCGAGGTGCCGGTGATCGCGTCTCGCGTCGGCGGTCTGCCGGAAGTAGTCGGCGACGGCGACACAGGATTTCTCAGCGCCGTGGGCGATGTCGATAAGATGGCTGCGGATGCAGTTCATTTGCTGAGTGACAAAAAGTTCCGCCGGCAAATGGGCCGCGCGGCGCGCGCATCGGCGATCGGCCGCTACAGCACACACACGGTCATTCCGCAATACATTGAATTTTATGAAGAGATACTCCGGCGCCAATCCGTATGAACCTGAAGAGCGGTGGCAGGGAGTGCAAACTTAAGACCTCGACAACTTTCGGCCGCGGTAGAGCGGATGGATTTTACGATGGTGAAGTGAGATTTGATTCTGCTTTTTTAAAAGCTGATGTCACGGCTGAAACCCGCCACCACACATCTTCGCCGCGATCAATTCGGCCGCTAATCGATGACCATCAGCATTCCAGTGACCGTTACCGAGATCGCTTCCGAAACCGTGTAAGAAAACTTTCTTTTCTGAGGCATAGGTTTGCATAGGCTGAGCGAGATCCAGAAAATCGATTCCCGCTGGATCAGCTAATTGCGCAAGCCTGAAATTGGGATAAAAAAGATTGTCAGTCCCGACGTATGACTGAAAGCGTTCGCGTAAAGCTGCATCAGGATGGACCTGAATCGGGTTGCTGCCGGCTAGCAGGATGAATCGTGCACCTTTTTGAATCACCTGGTTGTGAATCTCCTTAAGCAAACCTTCCGTCACCCGCCAGGCTTCATTCCACATTGCGTCGCGAGGCTCGAGATAAATCATGTTTTCAACCGTGATTTCCGGTGCTGGCTTTGCGGTTTGCGCCGCCACCGGCCCCGATGTTTGGCTGCGCGCGCGGCGGTCATTCAACTTTGTCTTGATCAGCAGTTGAATTTCATAGAGCAGTTGAATTGTTCGCAGATTATCGCGCAACCAGCCCCCCACTCGATTGGCCGCGCGCCAACGAAAGGCAGTCGAATTCCTGAACGAATTATCCACCACTAACTGATCACCCTGATAGTAAAAGTAAGGAATTTGATCGGTCTTTTTCAACGACCGCATATTATCGCTGATGTCATTGTTAGTCGTCACCAGCAACATGACGATGTCAGGCGAATATTGCCATACCTGTTGCTGCAGGGTGATTAACTCCTGGCCGGTGCCGTATCCTGAGACGCCAAAATTGATTATTTCCACATGCTCGCCGGCAAACTGACTGCACGACTCCAGCTTCCGTTGCAGTAGCCACCAGAAGGTTTGCTCCAGCGGAAGCTGCAGCGCTTCGCAGTATGAATCGCCGAGCAGGGCAATCCGAATCGTGTTCGCAGGTTTGACGATTGAGTGTTCGCGATCGCGTAAACCCGCGCCGTTGATATGGACGTAATTCCGTCCTTCACGTTGATATGTGCCCGCCGCGTTTGGCCGCAAAGCGACACCGCGAGAATCATCAGGCATGTAAAAAAGGGGAGCGGAATATCCGGCGACGCGCAAAAATGTTTCCGCCATCATCAGACCGAAGACGACACCGATCAGCACGAGCAGCAATTTTCGTTTCCTGGACCTGTTTGGCTCAACGATCATGAGGAGGCTGGTTTTCGATAAAGGATCCAGCACCAGGTCGCCAGTTGATATCGTTCCAACAAGCTATGAAGCGCGCTTGAGCGCCAGGCTGGCTGTGTGGTCGTGTGATAAACGACCTCGAGTTGTGCGGCGCGTCCTAACAGTTCGAGGCTCTTGATAGAGAAAACATAGTTATGGTGGCCCAACGCCAGGTGCTTGTATGGACGGCTCTTCAGTTTAAGTTTTGAAAGCAGGTTCTTGATACGCGTATCAACGCTCTTGTAATTCGGAACGACCACCAGGACATAGCCGCCATCGTTGAGAATCTGTTTCGCCCGCATCAACGTCGAAAGGGGATCGCTCGTGTGTTCAAGCACGTGCAGCATGGTGACGATGTCATACTTCCGATCAAAGTTGATATCTTCCAACGCTCCCTGGTGAACCGGAAAACCGCTTTTCGCGGGAAGACTGTCGCTGACGTGCTTCGATAAATCTGTGCCCTCGACTTCAAAGCCAGCTTGCCGGGCAAAGTGCGGTAGCAAGCCGCTACCCGTTCCTACGTCGAGCAGCGATACTCCGCGAGCGTGTTTTTTTATGAAATCGAGATACTGCCGGACCTGCTGATGGACCGCGGGCTCGAAACGCTCGTAATCAAACTCCATGTTGCAGCCCCAGCCATCGAAGTACTCAGGGTCGTCGTATAGCGTACTCGCATTGTCACTGGTCCCCGCGGGCGTCATCGCGTAATCACATTCCTCGCATTTGTAAATCTGTTTGCCGGCAAAGTCTTCAGCAAGATGACGCATCGGACGTTTGCAGAAAAGGCAGAGATGAGAGTGTGTGACGGAAGTCATGCAGGGGCGCGTCGATTTGCTTCTGTGGCTTGGTGGTCCTTCGTGTTTCTGTGGGTGAGCTTATCACACCAAACTTTCATCTACTGAGGGCCTGAGATCCACCTACCGGTCTTAAGAATCCGGTGAGGTGCAGTACGACCCCGGCGGGTGGAAACCTGTGCTAGAGTTCGCCTTTGCTAAATGCAAGCCATGCGAATCCTGCAAATCTGTTCAGCCCGCGACATTGGGGGCGGCGAAAGACACCTCGCCGATCTGGCGAACACGCTTTCACGACGTGGTCACGACGTCTTTGCCGCCGTGCGTTCCGGCTCTCGTTTGCGCGCAGAGCTCCGGTCGCTGCCGCCGGAAAACATTATTGAATTGCCAATGCGCAATTCACTCAACCTCGCGAGTGCCGTCAAATTATCCCGGTTCGTCCGCCAGCAGCACATCGACATCGTGCATGCTCACGTGGCACGAGATTATCCCCTCGCCGCGCTTGCTGCCGGCCGCTCGAAGGCGCGGTTAGTGCTTACGCGTCACGTGTTGTTTCCGCTGAATCGAGTTCATAGGCTGACGCTGCGCCGAACCGCAAGGGTGATTGCCGTGTCTCAGGCAGTGGCTGAATCGCTGTATTCGCGACGAATTTTTGCCGCGGAAAAGATAGTAACGATCCACAACGGCATCGACGTCGAGAAATTCGCTTCAGCCGGCCACGATCGCGGGCACAGCGGGAAACTGCGCGTGGGGACGGTTGGTCACCTTGGGCCAATCAAGGGGCTGGCGAACTTTGTTCGAGCGGCAGCGATCGCGTGCGCGAATCGCGATGATCTCGAATTCATCATCGCCGGCGAAGATAAATCTCCTTCGCGTGAAAACGGACTTGCGCTCGAGAAATTAATCGGCGAATTAAAAGTGGCTCACGCCGTCAAGCTGGTTGGCTGGGTTGATAACGTGGCGACGTTACTATCGACGCTGGACCTCTTTGTGTCAGCAGCGCGCTCAGAACCTTTCGGATTAGCCATCGTCGAAGCAATGGCCGCCGGCGTTCCGGTGGTTGCGACCGCATCGGAAGGCGCTCGCGAGATCATAGAAGACAAGCAGACCGGACGGCTGGTGCCTATCAATAATATCGAAGCGATGACGACAGCGATTATTGATTTATTAAACGATCGCGCGGCAGCAAACCGGCTCGCGGATAACGCCAGGATTCGCGTCCACGAAAACTTCTCTTTGGATAAGACGGTCCAGCGCACTGAGCAGGTTTACACGGACGCAATGACTGGCAAGTGAAAATAAATCCTATTGAGCGGGTGAGCCCGCGCGCACAATGCGTTCTCGCTTTTCGCGCAGGCGTTCGAAAGCCGCTCGGTCTGCTGGACGCGCACAGTCGTACCCGATCTTTTCCCAATCCGGATCGCCGGCATCAAGGCCCAGGGCCGTGATCACATTCGCCTGGCAAACGAAGAAGTGCCTCTGGTAAGGCAGCAGGAAGCCGCCGCCCTGTTCAAGTGAGGCGCGCGCTTCGTCATAGTTCGCAAACCAGTGATTCAAAAACACGTCCAGACTGGTTTGATACCAGAGTTTTGATGCATCCATCTCTGCCATGGTCGACCCGGGATTCATACGTCGTAGGGCGCTTTATCAATTAGGTAAGCAATCAACTCTTCGCGATTGATTCTGGAATCCAGCCATAACCTGACGCGCTTGATCTCAGCGTAATCGTCCTCGCCGAACCTGCCGATATAGATTTGCTCCATCTTCTTTTTTCGCTCGAGTCGCAGCGCCTCCGTTTGCCAGAACGAAGTGAACATCACGTTCAAATCGTCATGCAGGTTTCGCTTCTTCAAAGCTTCCCATTCATTTCCGTCCAGCCAGATTCCTTTGCAGCCGTGGCAATGATCGATTGAGAAACCGAGCCCGCGGCCAACCAAATACTTCACCATGCGAAAGCGGCACTCAGGACAGTCGAGGGGCAACCCGGGCTCAGCCAGTGACAAGGTTTCGTGTTCGAGCACGCGTTCGGCGGAATCACTTTTGTGTTCTTCGACCCAATCCCAGTACGCAGCGCCGCCGATCCAATTTCCGTGGCAGGTCGGACACTGCTGAGAAGTAAGATTCGCTTCTAATTGTGTGGAAAATAATTCCGATGATTTACAAACAGGACACTTCATGGATTTGATTGTAAGGGTTGCCAGTGTGCCGCGACTAGTGACGAGTCCTCTCAAAATTCCTGGTCAACGACGTCTTATTCCCAGGCCTCAGACTTTTCTCAAGGTAAACGCTCAAACGATTTTCGATATATTCGCCAAATGGCGGACGCCGAAGAAAACCATAGCCTTCGTAGAGGCGGACGGCTTCGACCTGATAAATGCCGGTTTCAAGTCTCAGCAAATCCAGCCCTGCTGCCCGGGCATGTTCACCCAGGTGATCAAGCATCATTTTTCCCAAGCCGAGCCCGCGATGAGCCGGGCGTACATACATTCGCTTCACTTCACCATAATCGGAAAACATTTTTATGCCGCCGCAGGCCACCGGTTCATTTTGAAAGCGCGCTATAAAGAACGCGACCTGTTCTCGCAAAAGTTGCTCGACGGTAAATGCATGCCGACTCTCCGGTGGATATGGGTGGCGTTGTAAATCAGCGTCGAGTTCGGAAAGTAGCTGGAAGGCATCGGGAGCATCCGGCCTTTCCTGTGTAATTGTAATGGCGGTCACACAACGCATTATACCGGGACTGTGCGGAGGGGTTATTCGCATTGTCGCTTGAAAACGAGTTTCAAAATCTGAATGCTGCGTCACTTTTGCGGTCTGGTGAGCTTCACTAAGCCGAAAGCTAAAGGCCTGCCGATATTGCCGGGAGAAGAGTGCGCCGCGCGTACTTACGCAAAGCGGGAACAGGTGCGGTAATATATGCGTCTAACGCACACATGAGAATGGAGGTCAGCGCCAGCTTCTATATGCCGCCAGAACACAGCATTCCTGAAGAGAAGTCGCGTGCGACTTTGATCATTGTCGTGGCCGCGATTGCCGCCGTTGTGATTGGTGGATTTTTTTATCTGTTGTTACGTAAATCGGTTGCGCCGGGCGCCCCGCCAAGGTTGCAGGGCGCTATTCGCCCCGGCTCACCCGACTGGGACAAATACATCAAATTGATCGTGCTCGACGAACCCGCCGATTGTCCCGAGCCCGGCGCTCCATTTTGCGCTACAGAGTCCAAGCGCGCTCTGGGCGACATCGTCATGACTTTGCGGGCGACAGTGCGCAATTTCACCGGGCGCACGATCATCGGACTCGAAGTTAGGGGTACAATCGTAGATCACCAAAATCAACCCGTGAGACAACGCACAATCGTAGGCATTCCAACGGCAGAGCGTCCGGAGTTATCGCCGAACAAGACCACGTCCGTCTCAGTTGTGATCGATGGTTTTTCCGACAGCGATGATCGTGCGAACACGAAGATGGAAGTGACAGGATTTATCTTGCGGTAGCGAGTTTGGGCTATCCCGAGCGACAAAGCGGTCCCCGCAGCACCGTGCGGTAAAAACTCTGCCTTACCGAAAACTTTAAAATTAGTCATCGGCGAGACTGAGCCTCGCCGATATCTTTTTGCACTGAGCTGGAACAACGTAGGTTTTTAGCGATGCGCCGTGGCCACGCGGGAACTAGCCTAAGAACAGCTCCTCTAGTGATTGTTTGACCGGATTCACGGATATTAGTTTGCCATTCACAGCGCGCAGTCTGGCTAATACAACATCAACATCCTTTTCCTGTCCAACTTCGATTCGTAGACCGCCAGGTGTGGCGGATACTTCGGCAACGCCAGTGAGTGAAACTTTCAACTGATCGTTGGCAGGCCTCTCGCACATCGCGATTATCTCAATAGCGCCGGTCTCGGCAGCTCGCAACTGTTCGAGGGATCCCGCGCGTGCCACGCGGCCGCTTTTGAGAATTGCCACACTGTCGCACAGGACTTCGATGTCTGACAGAATGTGCGAGCACATGAACACTGTCTTGCCTTCATCGCGAAGTGCCGCGATTAGGTCGCGTACCTGGCGACGGCCGACGGGATCAAGTCCGCTCATCGGCTCGTCGAGAAAAACTATTTCCGGATCATTGACCAGGGCTTGCGCCAAGCCAACCCGCTGCAGCATTCCCTTTGAAAACTTGCGCATTTGGCGATTCCAACTGTTTGGATCAAGATTAACGCGAGTTAGCAACTCTTTTGTGCGAGCGTCGCGCAAGTTCTTGTTCAGACCAAACAACTCACCACAGTAATTAAGAAATTCGCTGGCCGTTAAATAATCGTAGAAGTAAGGATTCTCAGGAAGATAACCGATGCGTGCGTGCATTGAAACGTCGCTGATATCTCGATCGAGAACTCGCGCCGAGCCGGCCGTCGGAAATATGAGCCGCATCAGCAGCTTGAGCGTGGTGGTTTTGCCTGCACCATTAGCCCCCAGAAAGCCGAAGATTTGATGCGGCTGGACCGTGAGCGAAAGACCATCAAGCGCGCGCACTTTTCGCTTGCGCCAGAATCCGACTTCGTAATCCTTCGTCAAACTATTGATTTCAATTACCGGCATATCAGTGATTCGCTGCGCGGCCTTACGCGCCGCCGCTTCTCGGTTAAGACCGCGTGAAGCGCGGAACGCCGAACATTATCTAAACGGAACTTTCGTGTTTATGTCCAAACCCACATCGCAGCCGTTCTTAATCAATTCATAAGCCGTCGCTGATGGATCAATGGGCGCGCCGCTCTTCGCATCGACAGTCAATCGCGCCGCGCGCAACTCACTTGCAATCTCCCTCCACGAAGAAACACACCGGCCGGTCCTTGCCTTATAAACGTTGAGGGCGTTGCGAATCTCGTCGCGATCATCTAGTGACTGGAGCCGCATCAACTGTTTGTCGACCATGTCCCTGACCGCGGGGTCGTTCGAAGCATCGTAAAGATGACGATACATTTCACGCGCGGCGTCGCGTGAACCGCCGTCGGCTTTCATGCGCGCGCCCATTGCAGCCATCCACGGCGGCGCGCCAGGCAATCGCCCACCCTTTGCGTAAAGGTCGCTGGCCTTTTCGTAATCGTGACGCTGCCAATATACGTACCCCAGCAAGTGATACAACCTCCAGGTCGCCGGGTTTGCCGCCAGACCCGAGTTGAGCAGCGGAATTGCGTCGTCGGGACTGACTTCAGGCAGGAGCATTGCGCCGTATTCGTAGGGGGCTATGAATTGTGGGTCGAGAGCGGCACTCATGCGCAGCAACGAAGGGAGCAAATGAAGATCCAGATCGGTGAGGCGAAAACTTTCAGGATGCGTATCTTCAAAAGCCACCACCTTGCCGCCGACATATTGCAGGGATCGCATCCAGTACCAATCAGCCGCCAGGCCATTGAAAGCGAGGGCCATATGTTTGGCTGTTGCCGGGTTTACGTACAAAGGCTCCTCGCTTGGTTGGGTAGACAGATTTGTCCGGCGGGCGTCGCTGGCTCGCACCAGGACAATTGAAACGCTCAAAGCAATCGCCATCGCCATCAGCAGCAGCAGGTCCTTTTTCATTTAAAGTTTCTCCGGCTGAAAATCAATGTTGCAGCCGCAAGTAAGACGACGCTGTAAACAAGGGCGTAGGCGGCGGCTAGAGCCATCGACTGGACGTCCGGCGTTACTCCATGGGCCGTAGGCGCGATGACGCTGTAAGAGGCCAGGTTCGGCAGCAAGTAATAGAAAGCCCGAAACACGAGACGCGCGCCGACGTTGTTACTGGTGCTGCTCAAGTTCTTCAAATCCGTGCTGAAGTGTCCGATTACAAAAACAAAGAATGTCAGCAAAGCTGACAGCGCGGGCGACGAGAAGGTTGAAAACAGCAGCGAGACTGCCGTGATAATCATCAGCTCGAAGTAAATGAGGATGATCGCCGGCCAGATCCTGGCCGCGAGCGGATCCCAGCCGCGGCGAATGTAAATCAAAGCCAGCGACACGCCGACGCCCATGATGATCACGTTCACCAACAGCGTGATGCAAAGTCCAAGATACTTGCCGACCAGAAACTGGCCGCGCCCAATCGGTTTGGTGAGAATGGCGTAGAGTGTCCGCCGCTCAATCTCTTTATAGACCAGTCCAACGCCGACAAAGATCGCGATGAAAACCCCAAAAAGAAGCATCGCGCTCAGACCCAGATCGATGATGATTTTCGTTTCTTGTCCCGCGGACAGCTCGCCGAGAAAGATCGCCCCGGCAATCAGCAGTAAAACAAACAGTACTAGGTTGTAGAGGACCCGATCCCGCACTGCTTCGCGAAAGGCATTGCGGGCGATCGCGAATGTCGTCCGCAGAGTGCCCATTGAATTGTTAGGAGTTCCGCCAGGGAGCGGTCTTTTGGTGTGAAAAGTTTGCGTCGCGTCAGTTGGCGATTGGCTCATAGTCACGGCGCGTGAATGCTAACCTACCAAATATAAGAACCGCTGCAATTAAAGTCCAACTAATTATGCTGCAGATGTCCGCGATCTTCGTGCGCGCGGGCTCGCGGAACTCAAGATTTACGGTCGCGGCATGCGATGGAAGATCGATCAAGAGGGCGCCATCTGGCGCGGCATGCGTCCGGACGGGCTCGCCGTCTGCCATTGCCACCCAGTGGGGGTAATAGAACGTGGCTACACGCGCCTGGGCCGCCGCGCCGGCTTCGACAAAGAATGATCGCTCTGCATCGTCCCAGGCGATGACGCGCGTCGCGCGCGCGCCCGCTGCTGCCTTTGCGGATGAGCCCGGTGGCGGAGCGCATTTTTCATACGAGGCTCTATTTTGCGCCGATGCGCCGGCCCAAACGGGCAGCCACTGAATGATTCCTGGCGATTCTCGCAACGGCGCGAGCGTTTCATCGAATGTCGATTTTGAAAGATAAGTTGCCCCGCGCACTGTCTGGGTCAACGAGAATGCGATTGCGATGAGCACGCACCCGCACATTGCCAGCGCGATTGGCCGGCGATGGCCGTGTAACCGCTCGCGCCAGAAAGGCACCGCACCCGCCATTAGGACGGGAGCAATGGCCGATGTAACCGCCAGCCATCGAAACGGATGCTGGGCCATTCGCAGGAAGGGCAGTGCTATCCAAAGCGGTTTACTAAGCGCCGTGCTCATCAGAAACGAGAAGGCCAGCAGGATCGCGATCGCCACCAGCGCATGTTGCGGCCGCGCGCGGACGTTCTTCAAGACGGCGATGACTGCCGGAATACACATCAATCCGGTCGCGATTGCCAGCAAACCCATCCACCAAATTGTCTCCTGCTTCGATGCCGAAAACGTCGAGAATACAAAATTATGACTGTAATCGAGGAGCGGATCCGGATTGGCGCCATCAGCAATAATCCACTTCATCTCGGAAACCATCGTCACCCAATAGAACGCACTGGCCCCCAGGCCGAAAAATACAGCCAGGACAAGTTTCAATAAAACATCAATTTTCTTCCTTTCCCTTGGCAGAGCGGTCCGGGGCGAGGAGGTTACGACGGCCAGGCCCTCGGCGAAACCCTCCAGCGAAGGGCGAGAGCGATCTTTAAAAGCTCGCGGCAAACTCATTAATGCGTAAAGCAACAACGTTATCGATCCAAACACAACCAGCGGCAGGTGAGTTAATACCAGTGCCGCGTAGGCTAAGGCCAGGCCTGCTGCGTCGCGCCAACGGTTCCGGTCGCATACTCGTTTGGTGAACGCCAGTGCAAACAAAAGGGCCGCGCCCCCGGCGAACTCAGCCAACTGCGCGGCTTGATAGAACTCCGAGAGGTGGTATGGCATCAAGGCGTAAAACACCGCGGCGGCGACGGCAAAATTTTGCGGCAGGTAGCAGCGCGCCCACAAATAAGCACCCAGACTTCCGAGCCCGGACACGAACGTCATCGCCAATAAGCTGCCCGCGTACCAGTTGCCACTGATGAATCTTCCGGCAGCCAACAGGTAATAAAGCGCCGGGGGATAGAAGCGCACTACAACATCGCCATATCCAAAGTTGGGCGACCCGAAAATGCCCGGATACAAATGGCCGTGGCGCAAGCCTTCATAGAATGGAATTGCAAAGTGATAGTGGTTCGCCAGGTCATTGTTGTTTGGCATTCCAAACAAGATTGCCGGGAGCACGACGATCGCGCCGGCAATCAACGCCAGTAGCGCGGGAGCGTTTGGTTTGATCGCGTTGGGCATTATGTTGAGCGGGGAGATTGTTTTGCACGCCATGGGCGGCGTTTGAAAAAGAGCCCGGCAATGAATATCCACGAGATAAGAGTCAGCCGGGCCGCATAACGCACGCGCGATGGCTCGCGGAATTCGAGCGTGACGGCCGTGGCTTCACCCGGTACTGAGACCATTAAGGCTCCGTCCTGGTCGGGATGTGTTGCGAGGTTGCGACCCCCGGCCGTGGCTGTCCACAGCGGATAAAAGAAAGTTTTGATTCTCGCGTCCCCAGCAGCTCCTGCGCTGACCTGAAAGGTGCGCTTTTCCGCGGTCCAATTGATTACGTTGATTGTTCGATCCCCAACTTCCACCGGCCCATGCATCTGCGGTAGTTCGTCATGTACCCAAACCGGCAGCCATTGATAGACACTGCGTGAACCAGGAATGCCGTTCAGTATTTGCTCGAACTGGGCGGGCGTTACCCAGCGCGCTTCGCGAATAATGTGACCGATGGAAAACGCAAGCGAGATAGCCATTGTGCCGGCCGCAAGCATCACCAACGGCCGCTTCGGGGTTTTCATGAGGCTGGTCCAGAACGGAATAGACAGGGCAAGCAGCAGCGGGAGGACCATCGAGCTGATCGCAAACCATCGCCAGGGAAATTGGGTCTCCTGCAATGGATGAATCCGATCCCACAACGGCCGCGACAGGGGAGTTGCCATCGCCAGCGTCAGCAAAGCCAACAGCGCCACGGCGCCCGTTCGGGGTACCAACGACTTATCATCCCGACTGTTGGCCTCATGACTGCGCGCGCTTCTTGAAAACAGGACTACCGCGGGCCAGAACATTGCCGCCATTGAGAGCAGCAGAATGTTCATCCACCAAACATTTAGTTGGTCCGCAGAAAAGGTAGACAGGACGAAATTGTCGCGATAGTTCTGTCCCGGAACCGGGTTTACGTTGTCGGCGCGAATCCAATTCAATTCAGAAACCATTGTGATCCAATAACACGCGCTTGCCCCCAGCCCGAGCGCGACCGAGCCGGCCAGTGCGAGCGTCGCGTGCGCAAATTTCTTTCTGTCAAGGCGCAGGAACGCATAGAAGGCCAATGCGATTGAACCTGTGACGGCAAGCGGCAAATGTGTCAGGACCAGCAATGCATAGGCGCCAGACAATCCTGCGATGTCCCTTGCGCGTCGATGACGGCAAACTCGTTCGGCAAAGAGAAACGCAAACGGCAACACTGCGGCCGCGGCAAACTCTGCGAGCAATAGCGCCTGAAACAATTGATTCAGGTGATAAGGCGCAACCGAATAAAAAATTGCCGCCCACATCGCGGTTGTGCTCGAGGCGAACTCGCGCGCCCACAGATATACACCCAGAGCACCGGCCATCGACAGCACCACGAAGGTTGAAGATGTAGCTGCGTACCAATTGCCGGTCAGCGTTCTGGCGAGCGCCAACAAGTAATACAAGCCGGGTGGATAAAAGCGGAAGCTCGCGTCACCGAAACCATTATTCGACTCTGCCAACCAGCCGGGATACAGATGACCGCTGCGCAACGCCTCGTAGAAGGGCAGCGCAAACCGAAAATGATTCGACAGATCCTGATTCGATGGAAATCCGTAAAACAGAATTGGCGAGACGGCCACGACTGCGACAGTCAGGAGCGCCAGCACCTGAATCGTCTCAGGAGAGAAGCCGCGAAGCAGACTCTTTCTGGATGGTAATGTAATCGAATTGGAATTCATCGAGGAGTAGTCTCTAAAGACTAAATAGCGGAGGCGGAGTTGTTACTCCAGCCTCCGCAAAAACATTCTGTTTGTAGTTTAGCTCAGTTTCCCGAAGCGGGGATTGCGACAACTGCGGCTTCGCTAGCAGGCGCGGCCAGCGTCAAATCGACTCGCAGTATTCCATCTTCACATAATGCGAACCTGCGGGTGCCGGTCTGGGCGATGCCGCTCGTGGTGGTGGGAATAGCGTACGCCCAATACTGGGGTGTCAATCCCGCGACGGGGTTTACGACAAATGTGTAACCGCTCTTATTGCCGCTCGATAATGTGCCGTCAGTCAGCGTCTGTTGGCCCAGTGTCGTTAAGTCCGCATAGGTTGCGCCGGAACCCTGCGTGTGCAGAAACGTGATTTCGCATGACGCGATCGTGCGCATCGATTGCTGCGCCGAACCTTCGTTCGCAGCGCGGCGGGATGCCAGCAGGTTCGGAATGGCGATTGAGGCGATGATCCCGATAATCGTGACAACAATAAGTAATTCGATTAATGAGAAGCCGGCGTCACGGCCCACGGGCTTTTGATGTTCCGGTACTTTAAGCATCTGTACCTCGGTTCTTTGTCGAGTTCTTAATAGAAATAGGTGCTGCCGAATAAGCTTTGGGATTTCCTGAACGCAAAGGATTTCCGCAGCACACGCAAGAACCAAATGCACGTGCTTAGTTGCCCACAGGAACGAACCCGGCAGCAGTGCAATCCGTAGGCACCGTCCCGCTGGCGGTTGGGTTAGCCTGCAGCACGCCGGACTGGTCAATGCAAAAATCACGGGTGCCAGTCGCGGTAACACCGCTGGTCGTTATGGGTGTAGCGCCGATTGTAAATACAGTGCTCGAGACCGCCGGGTCGGCGGCCCCGGTGGTAAAGTTGTAGCCGCTCTTGGTACCGCCACCGAGCGTGGCATCGATCAGACTCTGGTTTACCAGATTATCTACGGGCCCGTAACTGCCGTTACCAGCGGTCGAGCGATAAGTGGCTTCAGAGCTACTCATCGTGCGCAATGACTGCTGCGCAGAGCCCTCGTTCGCAGCGCGGCGCGAAGCCAGCAGGTTGGGGATAGCGATGGCGGCGATAATGCCTATGATCGCGACTACGATCAGCAGCTCGATCAATGAAAAGCCCTGGTTGCTTTTTTGTCTTGACATGATTCTCTCTCCTTGAAGTTCTTTAGGATTCAAATCTCATAACGCGAGTGAACCATCTCCGGGGGGCATGCAACAACAACCTCAGGTCGCAGATCGTACCGGTGAATCAATTCGCGTTCTTGCAAAATGAGGGCAGGGAACGCGCCCTGCCCTCAGAGGGAAGTGATTAACAGTTGGCGAGAGCTTAGTTGCCCACCGCTGTGAAGCCCGCGCATGCAACAGCAACCGTCTGGCTGGTAGCGGTTCTCGCTCCCAGGACGCCAGTCTGGTCGATACAGAATTCGCGGGTTCCGGTCGCGGTCACACCACTCGAAATCACTGGCGCGGCGGCGATCACGAAAACGGTCGTCGAAGCTGCCGGCGCGGCGCCGGTTGTGAAGTTATAACCACTCTTCACACCACCACCGAGCGTGGAGTCAACAAGACTTTGTGTGACCATGGAAGATACTGGGCCGTAGCTGCCGTTGCCGGCGGTGGCCTGATAGGTTGCTTCAGCACTGCTCATTGTACGCAGTGACTGCTGGGCTGAACCTTCGTTCGCTGCGCGGCGCGAAGCGAGCAGGTTGGGGATAGCGATAGCGGCGATAATGCCGATAATCGCAACGACGATGAGCAGCTCGATTAGCGAGAAGCCCTTCTGGTTCTTATTTGTCATCTTTCTTTTTGCTCCTTAAGAGATAAGCTGGTTTTAGTTGCGTACGCGCCACCGGCTTTGTCTCATCTGACCGCAACCGCAGCGCTCGATTTGTCGCGGAGTCTCTGTCAAGCCTTGTGCCAAAGATGTTTTGAGATTGATAATCCGCCGAAAGCTGAGGAAACGAAATAGTTTTGATAGACGAGAGGGGAACGCTCGACGTGAGTGAAGGGAACTATCACTCGAGTCTGACAAATTCTGTCAGCCGTACGGTGACGGGTTTTGTCAAAACAGGCGTATGGGCAGCAGTGCGACGCGTGAAGCGGAGCCTAGCGGGCGAGGCTAAACTACGAATAGATATTCATTGGCCGGGTCAGCAGCGCAAGCGGGTCGTCAACATTTAAAGCTTCGCGGACGTAGAAAGGCTCGCCCGCTTCGACACCGATTAGCGAACCGTAATAGCGCATCCGATCTTCAATCTGCCTTAAGAAACCTTTATCGGCAATGCGCGTCGCCGGTTCCGGCGAATTCGCGCTGTAGAATTGCGATGCATAAGCCCGAATCGCCTCCATTTTCTTCGCAGCAAATTCAGAAACATCCACGATGAACGACGGCAGGACGAGGCGCGAATAAACTGCGTGGGCGAGCGCCGGCATCTTAATCGAATCAAAGCCAGACTCGCCGTCATACCGAAGCATGGTCGACAGCCGCGCCGCTTCGCGCACGATGCGAGCAGTTGCGGCGTGATCGGGATGGGGATCATCCCAATGCGAAGTGAATAGCACTTTGCAGCGGTACTTTCTCAGCACGCGCACAACAGCCTCACGGCTTTGCTCATTCAAGGTTATGTGCCCGTCGGGCAACTCGAGGTTTATGCGCGCGTCGAGGCCCATCATCCGGGCGGCATCGAGCGCCTCCTTCGCGCGAATTTCAGGGCTTCCGCGCGTTCCCATCTCGCCGCGCGTCAAGTCGATAATGCCGGTTCGATAACCCAGCGCCTTGAGTTTGATTAACGTCCCGGCCATCGTCAGCTCTGCATCATCGGGATGCGAAAAGATTGCCAAAACGTCGAGTTGAGTCTGTTCGGTCATTAAGAGAGAAACGAGCAAGCACACACGGCTCGCGCTCAATCATGCAATCAACACAACCCGCAAAGCCCGGCATTTACCGGGCGCTGCCACTCTGTCGTATGACAATCGTGCCATCGCCGACCGTCAACGTCAGGGTTGCTCCGCCGCTTCCAGCGCGCGCGCGAACCGATCGGGCTGTAATGCTGTTTCGTTCACGTGGCTGCAATTCAGGAAAGCTATTTTTGATCTCACCTACACGCAACACGTCGGCGTTGATGTCGGCGCTAAAGCCGGGCATCAAAGCAACATTCAGGTTTCCTGACGCCAACTTTATCTCCGAGCCGAGGCCGTGCCAACTGCGCGCGGGAATCGACAGATTTACTGTGCCGGATTGAATAAGAACTGAACCCAGGCCCCCGGTCAGAGACAGGTCAGCATCACTGTTCAAAGCATTGAGGCGTAGCGTACCCTCGACGCCGGATAGATGGATAGGGCCATTGCCGGCGTCAACCTCCAAATCCGTCAAAGCCGGAATCTTAATGTGGAAATCGATCTTCCAGGGCAGCCCAATCAGGGCCTTCGGAAAAGTTCTGAAGAGCTTTTTCATGAAGACGCGATCATGGGTTCCGGTCGTCATGATGCGAATGTGGTTTGTGTCTTCGTCGACGACGAACGTGTTAACCAGCGACAGCTGATCCAAAGCTGCAGCGCTGGGAGCTTGCAACTCGATCGAGGCGCTGACATCCACCTCGTTTCGTTGCCACCCTTCAACGATGATTGAGCCCGCAGGCGCCGCTGAGAGCGTCACGGTGCCGCCAAAAGGCAGACGATAAGTCTCGTGACGCGTGGTGGTGCGCGTCATTAATGGGCCGGTTAACGATTTGCTGTCTTTTTGTGCTGAGACCGGGAAAGAAAAGAAGAGAGACGCGAACACAAAACCGAGAGCCTTGATGCAAGTAGATCGGTTCGCTCGGTTCACCTTAACAGGATTGTGGGGGAGGCGCGGAGCTTTGTCTAGCGGCGCACAAACTTGATGTCGCCTTGATAGTTTGTGACGGTTACTGAGGCGCGGCCATCGCCCACGTCACCGGTGATACGCCGGCCTTCGCCCATTAATTTCATTTTTGAGTCGTCCCAGAAAGGACCCATCGCTATTTTCTTCACCGGCGCAGTGGCGACCAGGTGAAATCCGCAGCTCGCCGGCAATTGCAGGGTGATAGTCCCCCGGCCTGACTTGAATTCGTATGTTCCGCCGGCCGCAAACTCACCGTCGAAGAAAATATCGCCGGAGGTGTTGGACGCAAACACTCGCGAAGAGTTAACGCCCAAC
Organism: Pyrinomonadaceae bacterium; assembly: GCA_046262835.1. Taxonomy (GTDB): domain Bacteria; phylum Acidobacteriota; class Blastocatellia; order Pyrinomonadales; family Pyrinomonadaceae; genus UBA11740. Next base: position 28,051 of record JBHELZ010000002.1, on the reverse strand, counting down.
AACCGGATGTCGCCAGAGGTCCAGATGTGCGCTCGCACCAGGTCGCCTTGTACATTGCTTACGTAAATTTGACCGCTGCGAGTTTCCAGATCAACAGAGGAGCGCGCGGGCAATTCAATCTTGAAATTCATATCGCCAACGTCGCCGCGCCCACGATTATCGCCGACGATGTCGATCACCAGACCGGTTTCCGTCTGTCGCGGATTAAAAGTAGCTTTGCGATTGTCCATCAGGGCGGTCACCCGGATCTCCTCGCGTTCCCATGTCTCGACCGTGATGGTGCCGGCGATATTTTTCAGTTCAAAGCGAACGTTCTTGCCGGCGGGGAAGCGGCGCGACACCTTCTGTTGCGCCAGCGCGATGCTGGACGCCGAAAGGGTAATGAGAATCGAAAAAACCGTTGAAAGAATTGCGAGCGGTTTGCGAGTGTCAGACGAGAACAATTTCATCGGAGCTAATTAGGGCGAGGTGGCCTGGACCTTTCAACATTAAAGATCGGAAAATTCTCAACATTAAAGATCGGAAAATTCCTTCAACAACGCAACCTTGTCGTTCAGAGCGTCATTCAATATGTCTTCAGAGACCGAATCATGTGGATTTTGCTTCAGTTGTTTCATCGAATCCGTTACCGCGGCGTCGATGACACTCATGTTTCGATCGAAGGTTTCACGCATCTGCGGATTCCAACGCGCCTTGTTTAATTCCACACGCTGGTTCCAATAAGAGATCATTTGTTGGCGCTGGCGATACCGATCCTCAAGCGTTGGCCCCACCACTGAGGCGGGCACGAGTCCGGCCAGCCGCGGTGAATCCGTGGATGACGCCAGTCTATACATGCTAAAGGCAGTCGCCATTGCGACCACTAAAACGATCCCACTGACGAGTCCGGCCAATTGCGGAAACGACAGCTGCCAGCTCCGGTTCATCAAGCGAAACCACCAGCCCCCGTCCTGCGGGGCTGGCGAGCGATCCGGTGAACTTTTTTCGGCTTCTATCAGGTTGATGATTCGCAGCCACATCGCCCGCTCATTGGGGACGTCATCGTATTGCCCGCGCTGCTGGTGACAAATGTCGATGATCATGCGCAGATCGGCGTGCGCGTCAGCACATTCCGGGCAGGAAGTCAGGTGGAGCTCAACGGTCGCACAGTCGTCGGCCGCGAGGCTCCCATCCACCAAATCGCTCAGCAAAATCTGATAATTCTCGCAGTTCATTTCTTCAACCTCTGATGCATCGCGCATCCAGGTAACACTTGGGAACGCGCGGTGTTCGCGGTCTCGCAGCAATAAAGGGGAGACTGCATCAACTTGTTCGATAGTAGCGGCGAATGCGCCCGCTTGATGTCAAACTGGCCCCTCTGGGAGCACGGAAGCCGGCACCTTTTCAGGTGACCGCTTCTTGGTTGCTACTTTGGCTTATTCTGTTGCCTGAGAAGGCCGCGTAATTTCATTCTTGCCTTGTGTAATTGCGATTTTGACGTGCCAACAGAGCACCCCAGCATCCGGGCAATCTCCTCGTGTTCGTGACCCTCGATGTCGTGCAGCGTAAAAACCGTCCGATACCCCGGCGGCAACTGGGCAATCGCTTTGTCCAGGGCTATGCGATCGACGACCGGCATCGCGTTCGGATTTTCCGTGCCTTTGACGATTTGGATTGGTGCTTCGCCGTCTTCGGTCGTCTGCTCGAGGCGGACGCCGCGTTTGCGAAAGTGCATCAGGACCTGATTAACCGTCAGTCGATGCAGCCACGTCGTAAACGCCGATTCGCCGCGAAAACTTCCGATTTTGCGAAACAGCTGGATGAAGACTTCCTGTGCCAGGTCTTCCGCCTCCACCACGTTTCCCGTCATCCGCAAACACAGAGAATATACGCGCCGGTTATGACGCTGGTAAAGCTCCTCGAAGGACTTCATGTCTCCTTCGGCGGCGCGTTGCGTCAGCTCAAAATCCGAACTGCGCGGAGTATCTGCTTCGTTCGCAGCCACTATTTTCTGCAATACACCAAGTGGGCAGCCGGTTCACGTTAAGTGACCGCTTGATGCTTGCGCATAAAAAATTAAGATAGCTGCTTTTTAGTATGCAATCAGAGCAGAGATGTGACAAGTTGAGGAATCAGGAGGGACTGGTTGGCGAGTTATTGGGCCACACTTTGGACATTGGCCGTAGGTCATTGTTTTCTCATTACCGAAAAAATTGCAGAGTGGGTAGCACCCCGTATTCCGTGCGTACCCAGAGTTATTCAGGCAATTCTTCAGGTCCGGGATCTGGTACAATAAACAACGGAGGGGGAGGGGATATTTCGGCAAGCCGACCATGAAGGAGAAGCGGACACATAAACGGGTCGTGAAATTATTAATTTTTGCGACGATGCTGCTCTTGACAGGCTTAAGTGCGAGAGTAGCGGCGCAGACTCCTGAAGAATTTAGACAGAGATACGGTGAACCCCATTCCGCGATCTACATAGTCCGTAGAGGCATCGGAGCCCGCATCACTTTCAACAATAACAATCAGCCGTCGGAGATTGACGTCGCACCTCTTCGATCAGATACACCGTCGTCTGCCATGTCAGCGGCGGAAGCGACTGAAATCGTTGATGAACTCATGCCAGTTTTGCCGCGGGGCAAGCTCTTGAAGCAAGGCAAGTTTTCCGCGTCTTGCGCTATTGGCCACTTTGAAGACTATGAATATGTCTCTATTACGTGGGCGGACAGATGCGAGTCGCAGGGCGGCGGAGTGTATCGACTGACGATTCGAACAAGGGACCCAGTACCTCGGAGGACTATCTCTGGTCAACAATTGTCGCACGATTTCTGATATTCGCCTGACGAGTGGCTAGTAGGCGTCTTATAGTCTCAGGTTGGACAGAAATTATCGGAATTCCCCCGTACCTATCTCACAGCCTTGGCAACCCAAAACTGAATTTCGATCCACGGCCCACTTCAGATTCGACACTAACGGAACCGCCGTGCTGCTCGACGACTTCTTTTACCAAAGCCAGTCCCAGGCCGGTTGACTCCTCGTCTTTCTCCTGGCCGTCGCGCGCTACGCGATAGAATTTTTCCCAGATGCGATCGATCGACTCGGCGGGAACCCCATAGCCGCGATCTTCGACGATCACCCGGACGACTTCAGCCTCCAGAACCGTCGAGATCGTGACAGTCGTCCGTTCGGGGCTGTAGCGAATGGCGTTGTCCAACAGTTTCATTAATGACTGGGTCATTAAGCTCTTGTCAGCAGCCACCGGCGGAATCCTGCCGTTCGCCTGCTCAACCAGCCTTATCCGCTTCTTTTTCGCGATCGGCTGCATCGTCGTAATTGCATCGCGCACGGCTTCGTCCAGACGTAGCGCAATATGAACGAGATCCTTCTTATCAGAGCGCTCAAGCTGGGTGACCGACAAGAAGGTGTCGATCATCCGCGACATCCTTTGTGATTCGTTAGCGATGATTTGCACGAACTCGCGTGACTCTGCGGGAATCTGGTCGTCGACTGCCAGCAATTCGGAAAAGCCGTTGATGCTGGTCAGCGGCGTGCGCAGCTCGTGAGACATCAGGGAAATCATGTCGCTCTTCAACTGCTCGAACTCTTTCATGCGCGTCACGTCGCGCACGCGAATCGCGAGGCACAATGGCCGCGAATCTTTCTGCGATCCATTCCCGTTTCCGTTCCCGTTCGGCGATGACATTTCCGCCGCCAGCGAGATTCGTAGTTCCAGCGTTTGATTTCGATCGGGGAACCTTAGCTCGCGTTCATAGGACTGTCCCGACTGCAGGACGCGCCGCACCGCGATCGAAGGTTCATCGAAGACTCCTGATTTAAATCGGTCGAGTAGTCCAAAAAGACCAATGTTTTTCGCTTCGTCGGGCGTAATTTGCGCGGCGGCAATCATGGGCGGATTCAAGTAGGCGATGGTACCGTCAAGGTATGAGAGCGCGTACGCATCCGAAGCTTCGGCCAGAACCTGGGCGCCGAACTTCTGTTCAGTTATCACCCCGCTTAAGTAATCGAAGGCATGCAGGCGGTAACTGGACGTGCGCGCGGATACGAAAGCGGGCAGATTTCCGTCCAGCCTTTTCCTGCGGGCTTCTTCCCGTTGCACGTTTCGCGCGATTTGGCCGCCCACCGCACTCAGGAGCCGCCGATCGCTGTGATCAAAACTCTCGCGCAACCGCAGCAGCAGCACACCGACGGTTTGTCCCTCGTGACTAAGCGGAAGGGCGACGGTCTCGAGCGAGCCAATCTCGCCGGCCGGCGCGATCGCAATTTGATTTGTTCGCACTGCTCGGTCGCATAATTCGACCAACACTCGCCAAACAGAATTTCGCCCTGCTTCTAATGCACCATTGGGAGTCGCGCGTAATTGAGCGCACGGAACTAACTCGCCGAGATCGTTTGGTTGAAAGATAACCGCTTCATCCAGAGGCAGGATCGTCTGCAGCAGTTTCAGAGCGTTGGCCAGCCTTGCGGGCGCAACCATCGTCTGGACCAGGTCGGTCCGCTGCGACGTTTCGTTGACGCGGTTAGTCAGTAAGCTGTCAATCAGCCAGAGGCGATACAACTGAACAGCTATTACAGAGCTGATTACTCCCAGCGCCTGCGGCGCAAAGAGAATGTCAATTGTAAAAAACCGCGAGGTAAACAGGCTCGCCGCCGCAGTGCTTATAAAGCCGAGACCGAGAATCCAGAAAGATCGGCGGGCACCAGCGCGGCTTACCAGAAAGCCCGTACACATGCTCACGCCGACGATCAGCAATAGGCCGAGCCATGTCTGGGGCGTTTGCAGGCGGGCGGCGCCGAAACCCGGGCTCACCACAAACGCGGCCTGAAAAGAGTCCATGAACCCCGCCTTCCAGACGACACTTGTCGCCACGCCGGTCGCAAAGGACAGGAGCAGAGAAACGAGCAGCGATCTCCACCTATATGTTTTCAATGGGGTTGTCAGGAAACTGAAGAGATGTCAGGCGGTCGGGCCAACCCGATTATACACTGTTAGTCAGGGGCTTGGGCAACATTAAAAGGCAGTTTTGCGCTATCGAAAGGAATTATGGAGCCGGAAGATTAACTTACGAGCGCAGAGAGCGCCCTTTCAACTTCTCCTTCATCAGCGGGAGCGATGGTCCGCAAGTCTATCAAGACATGGTCATTAACTATGCGCACAATGATCGGAGGACTCCACCGACGGAGAAGCTCGGCAACGGTTTTCGCTGAAATCCCCTCGCGGGACACTGAGATGGCGACCGTGGGCAGCCTCGAATTTGGTGCTGAGCCGCCCCCTACTGCGGACTCGCTCTTGACCGGTTCCAGCGTGACTGTCTTCCCTGTATTCTCCAGGACTCTTTCGATTAATTTTTTTGCACGCTTTTCGATGTCCTCTGACGTCATCCCTATCATCTCCAGCGTCGGCACTCTCTCCCCGCGCGAGTAGGCAGAGAGCGTCGCTTCCAGTGCGGCGAGGCGAAGCTTGTCAGCGCGCAAGGCACGATACAAAGGATTGCTTCGCATGCGTTCGATAAATTCCGCGTTACCAACCACCAGGCCCGCTTGGGGTCCGCCCAAAAGCTTGTCGCCGCTGAATGAAACGATGTCAGCACCGGCTTCGATCGACTGTCTAATCACCGGCTCGCCTTCAATCCGATAATTATTAAAGTCAATGAGGGCGCCCGATCCGGCATCTTCGTATAAGGGCAATCCTGCGCTGTGGGTAAGGGTAGCGAGTTCGGAAAGCGAAGGAACTTTAGTGAAGCCGACAATCCGATAGTTTGACGTGTGGACCCGCATGACCAGGCGGCTGCGTTCATTGATTGCTCGCTGGTAATCTGACACGCGCGTGCGGTTCGTGGTCCCGACTTCGACCATGCGCGCGCCGGATTGGGCCATGATGTCAGGCACGCGAAAGTCCCCTCCGATCTCAACCAACTCTCCACGTGAGATGACGGCCTCGCCGTCCCGCGCAAACGTATTCAAAACCAGGAACGCCGCGGCAGCGCAATTGTTTACGATTAAGGCCGCCTGTGCGCCCGTGAGTTCGAGTAACAAGTCTTCGGCCCGCGCGCCGCGCCGGCCGCGACTTCCCGTCGTGTCGTCGTATTCGAGGGTGCAATACCCCGATGCTTGATCCATGGCCCGACGCGCCGCGTCGGACAAGGGCGCTCTCCCGAGGTTCGTGTGAAGGACAACACCGGTCGCATTAATTACTCGCAAAACACCTTTCGCTTGATCGTTAAGATGTAAATCGATCAGCCGCTGTTCTGCTTGTTGCAGCAGCTCGGCCCGGGCGCCGTCCCCTGGGACCGGGCTTTGATCGGATATTAAATGCTGACGAAGATCTTGCGTCGCTGAACGGGCGAGGGAAGTAAGCCGGGCTGGACCGAGTTCGTCGAGCAGTCGTTGCGCGGTATCGGTTTTGAGTAACGCGTCTACTGAGGGCAAGGCGCGAAGAGTGGAATTGCGGTCTTTTGATCTCGGCATAACAATCTTTGTAAACGCACGCAGAATATGCCCTTTTCGCTTGCCGGATCAATTACCAAAAAGATTATTGACATGCGCGGAAGCCAACCTCTACACTCGAAATATCGGCCGGCGCCCTCGCCTGCGCCGCGTAGGAGATTCCCAGATTGGGCAATAACGACAATAAACTGCAGAGGCTGGCCAGGGAACGCCGGCAGAAGCTACGGCTTTCGGGCTTTGATACCGAGCCAACCGCAGATGAGCAATTAACCCGCATCGAAGACGACATCCGCCGGCTAAAGGTTGAGTTCGACATCTATTTCAACGGAGGGGTCAAGCGGCCGCCTTACGATACCAAGCTGCGAGTTGAATCACACCTCAAACGGCTCGGGGACGATCGCACACTGACTTTTGCCCAGCGCTACCATTACAATTCGCTCGCCACGCGCTACGCCTCCTTCCGTGAGTTGTGGCGGCGAACTTTACAGGATCGCGAAGAAGGACGCGGCATTGTATCGCGAGCGCCGGTTCGCGACCCGTCGCAATTTGTCCGGTCAGAATTTTCCTGTACCGACGTTCGGCATGACGTCCGGACTGTGAAGGGCGTTTACGACGCCTTGATGGATGCAAAGCGCAGTTGTGGCGAAGGTGCGCGAGATCTGACGTTTTCCAAATTTCATCGGCTCGTGGTCGAGCGCACTAATGCTCTCAAAGAGCAGTTCAAATCCGATCGCGTAACGTTCTCAGTCGACATCGATAACGGTCACGTAAGCTTCAAGGCGAAAGTTGATAAGTAGCGACTGCGCTCCTATGGTCTCTGGACGCTCGTGGTGGCCGGAAAAAACGAAAGGCGATCTCAATTTTTTTGAGATCGCCTTTTCTGTTTCGCGTCTTCCGGGCTCACGACCGGAAGAGGTCAGTGGCTATGCTGTAAAGCAAGCCGGGAGACTAAGCTTTCGTTACTTTTTCAGCCTGTGGTCCTTTTGGGCCTTGCGTCACTTCAAATTCGACTTCCTGACCCTCTTCGAGGGTCTTAAAGCCGTCGCCCTGAATGGCGCTGTAGTGAACGAAGATATCCGAGGAGCCTGGCTGCTCAATGAACCCATAGCCCTTCGAATTATTAAACCACTTGACCTTACCGGTTATTCTAGACATACAAACGAATCCTCCTAACGATTCGATCTAAACGGACCAGCAGCCAAAACGAAACTTGAGGCTACTTTTCCGACAGGTTAATGCTGTGAGCCGGACGCGCTTTCATTTTGGGGCGCATTACGGAAACACAACGAACAAAGTGCACTCAGATGCCCCAAAGGCTGATCTTCGTGCACATACTTCGAGGCAAGAGTCTAAACACCTCATTTCCTAATGGCGCTTGCAAATCGAAATGCGAAGGCAGGTGTAAATCCAAACCCTGGCACTGATTGAAACGACGGCGAATGCTAAACGATGGTGTTTTGACCTGTCAAGAAGAAAGTGGGGAAATTCAGCCGGGTTCGACCTCCGCAAGCCTATGCCAACAGACGCTTAACGAGGTTAGCCGCCGGAAATATCTGCCTTGGGAGACTGCCAGAGACAACGCCAATTTCCCAGAAACTAGCGCGCTGCACCTTCGAGCGAGTGCTTATAATGTCTGCCCTCATAATCGCCGTGAAATTGGCAGCGCGGACACCGCACGGAATAGGTGCCGTTTATGCAGCCCTTACCTTCGGTTAAATCCTTGAAAAGGAAGACGGTTGCGCCACACTTCGAGCAAGTGACGACGATATACCAGGTCCCGACCTTGGGCTCGATGGGCATGGAAGTTCTTTCGGGCGCGAGAGAGCGAGGCTGTTCGACGGACTGGGTAGCCGGCCGAGTATTCAACTGGGTGGCCGACCTGAGCCTTAAAACTGCTAAGAAGCCCTTATTGAATTTAGTCTGCAAGAAAATTATAAGGGCGAGGTCTGTACGATCGCGAACTAAAGATTCGGTCGTTCCTGGTAGTAAGAACCAATCTCACGCCAAAGACGCGAAGGCGCAAGATACCCCAAAACAATTTGACCTCGGTACCCCGGTTTAATCCCATCGGGTCTCAAGGTATATGTGTGTTATCGCACAGAACTTTTTTTAAGTACGGCGTATAAGGAACGTCGCGTCAAAAAAAAACAACGTCCGCATCAAAAGAGGTTTCAAAATGCAATCCCCTAGTCCGCGTGTTCTCTGCACAGAGGATGATCGGGATACTCGCGAGCTGCTTAACGTCATTCTAACCAGTCACGGCTTCGAGGTAATTTCCCCTACAACTTCGAATGAGGCACTGGAACTCATCAAGACCCAGACGTTCGATCTGGTTTTAGTAGATAACTGGATGCCCGACCTCTCCGGAACGGAACTCACCAAAAGAATTCGGGAGTTTGATACAGAGACTCCGATTCTTTTCTGTTCGGGCGCCGCATATGAAAGGGATAAGGAAGCCGCGCGTTTAGCCGGTGCTCAGGGATACCTCGTTAAGCCAGTCGAAGTTGATTATCTCCTCGCTGAAGTGTCTCGGATAATCGCTGAATCAAAGAGAGACTACATATTGCGTGCCGCAATGGCCCGGTCGGCCGCTTAGCCGACACCTTACTCACAGGCCGAACCGAGTTAGTGCCCCCAGGGGGCATGACCCCGGTCGATCCTGACGGGCAGCACTTGACACCGGGTGTGACGATTATCTGCTTAAGCCTATCGGATTTGTATCAATTGGACGAATTGATGGATCGCAGGATACGCGTTGGTCCCGCGCGGAGAGTTCTATCAAATCCGCTTAGCCAGACTCGCAATCACTACTACCAATTCAGACGCTTCGACCGGCTTGGGCACGTGCATTTGAAAGCCGGCGGCGAGCGCGTGTAGCCGATCTTCGGCGCGCGCATAGGCGGTCAACGCGATTGCGGGCACACTTCGCTCGGCAGAATCCAGTGAGCGGACTCGTTTCATAAACATGTACCCATCCATAACCGGCATGCCGATGTCAGACACGATGATCGCCGGTCGCCATTTTTCGATTTGGCCCAAAGCCTCCATTCCGGAGGCCATCGCGAGCACTTCTGCCCCGTGGGAACTCAATATCACCTGCAAAAGTTCCCGCGTTTCCGCCTCATCATCTACGACCATTACGCGCAAGCCGTTGAGCTCAATTTGATGTGCGATCGTATCAAGGGGAACCGATGATTCTCGCGTGTCAGCATCCTGTTGATGCGGCACGCGAACAGGCAGCGTGATGCGAAAGGTTGCGCCTTGTCCTTCGCCCCCGCTCTCGGCACTAATGGTGCCGCCGTGCAGTTCAACGATGTGTCGCGCGATCGCCAGACCCAACCCCAAACCAGCATGCTTGCGCGCGCTGCTGGTATCAGCCTGCGTAAACCGATCGAAAATGAACGGCAGAAAATCCTTGGCTATGCCGACTCCGGAATCAGTGACGGCAACTTCTATTTGTGATTCCGCACGCGTTATCTTAACGACTACGCGTCCCTGGCGTGGAGTAAACTTGACCGCATTTGAAAGCAGGTTCCAAAAAACCTGTTGCAGCCGGTCGGCATCGCCGGTGACCACCGTGGCATAAGGTTCGCTCTCGACATCAATGGTGATTTGTTTGGCTTGCGCGGCAGGATGAATGGATTCGAAGGCCGATTCGAGACTGTTCAGCATGTCAACCGGTCGCGCATTAATTCTGAGTTTGCCGGTGATGACCCGCGAAACATCCAGCAGGTCTGAAACCAGTTGCGCCTGGGCGCGCGCATTACGCTCGATACTTTCCAAAGCGTTGGCAGTCGCAGTTTTGTCGAGCGCTCCCTGCCGGAGCATCTGTGACCATCCAAGTATGGCGTTTAGCGGCGAGCGGATTTCGTGAGAAATCATCGCGACGAATTCATCTTTCGCCCTGCTGGCAGCTTCGGCGCGCTCTCGCGCCGCGCGCTCACTGGCCAGTAAGCTGGCCCGTTCCTGTTCGGCGACGACTTTGTCGGTGATGTCGCGCGCGATCTTGGAAGCGCCGATGATGTGTCCCTCGTTGTCCCGGATCGGCGAGACGGTCAGCGCGATGTTGATGCGCTTGCCGGACTTACTGACGCGGACGGTTTCGAAATGCTCGATGCGTTGACCCCGGCGCAAACGACTTAGGATCATCGTCTCCTCGTCGAGAAGCTCATCAGGAATGACCATCGTAATTGATTTGCCGATGGCCTCTTCGGCGGTGTATCCGAACAACTTTTCAGCCGAGTTATTCCACGAAGTAATAATGCCCTGCAAACTTTTACTGACAATCGCATCTTCGGAAGAATCGACGATGCCCGCCAGTAAGGCGCGCTCGCGCTCGGCGCGACGCCTTTCGCTAATGTCACGAAAGACCAGCACCGCCCCCAGGCTTTCGCCATCCGAGGTGATCGGCGCGCCACTGTCATCAATAGCAATCTCCCGGCCGTCTTTGGTGAGTAACAGGGTGTGGTTCGCCAATCCGTAAATAACGCCGTCTTTGAGCGCGCGTAGGGCGGGGTTTTCCACTTCCGAGCGGGTGTCTTCGTTGACGATGTGGAAAACCTCAGCGATGGACCGGCCTTTCGCGTCCGCGGCATCCCAACCCGTCAGCGACTCCGCAACGGGATTCAACATCGTCACGTTGCCATGAACATCCGCGGTAATAAGGCCATCGCCGATGCTGCCCAGGACTACGTCAAACCATTTGCGCTGCTCTTTAAGTTGCCGCGCCTCGGCCGTGGAAGTGGATGGGACAGATGATTTTTCGCGGTGCTGCTTGTCAGGATCCTGAACAAAATCCATAACTAGAGGTGTCACACTCCGTTTGATTTTGAAAAAACGATCGGGAGGGGAGTTGTCTTCGCGATTCGGGGGCCTTTGATACTAGCACAACTCAAAATACATCTGAACTGTGCAGAGTGGTCTTTTTTGCGGTTTCTTTTTTTGGGGGTCGCTGCGGCTATGCCTAAAAACTCTTTTAGCAAAGCAGCAATTATCGCGAAGACGACACCAGGGAAAGCCTCGCGAGGGCAATCCGAGAGGGAACTCAGGTGTGGAACTTGAAATGCTTTGATTTGAACCTGGTGCGGAACAGTAATCAGAATGCGCCCTGGTGGCTGGATGAGGGGACGGAAACCTGTCCGGCATGCAGTCACGCGTACGTAATTCAGACGGAATATCGGTGTGTTGAGTGTGATGGACCGCTGTGCGGGATGTGCGTTGTGAGCACCATCGAAACTGAGATCTTCTGTGCCGGTTGTGTCACTTCGGAAAGCGAGAATTGAAATGGCGGGCCGCGCGATTTGGAAAGGCGATCTTAAATTGAATTCGACGAAGGTGCCGGTAAAGCTCTATTCGGCAGTGCAGGATCAAACGGTGCGTTTTCATATTCTTGATGAGAAGTCCAAGACCCGTGTCAAGCAGCACATGGTCGAGCCCGACACCGGCAAGGAAATCACCAACGATGAGATCCAAAAAGGCTTTGAGGTCGAGCCTGGCACCTTTGTGATTCTGGCCGCAGAAGAGTTGCAGAAGCTTGAGCCTGAAGCGTCGCGTGAAATTGAAATCACACAGTTTGTCCCACCCGCGCAGATACCGCCCGAGTACTTCGATCGCCCATATTATTTGGGACCGGACGGCGACGAGAACTCGTATTTCGCTCTGGCTGAGGCGCTGCAAAATAAGGGACGCGAAGGAGTGGCGCGCTGGGTTATGCGCAAGCATCCTTACGCAGGGGCGCTGAGAGCGGAAGACGGTCATCTAATGCTGTTCACATTGCGGAACGCAGAGGAAGTGCTTTCGGCAAAGGATCTGCCGCGGCCTTCCGGGCGCGCGCCCGACAAAAAGGAATTGGCCATGGCGACCCAGTTAGTGGATTTGCTAAAAGGCGAGTTCGATCCCAAAGAGTACAAAGATGAATATCGCGAACGCGTGATGGAATTCGTTGAAAAGAAAGCGAAGGGGCACAAGCCTAAACTGCATTTGGTGAAATCGAAGAAGAAGACATCATCGCTCGACAAGGTCTTGTCCAAGAGCATTGAAGCATTGAAGAAAAAGAAAGCCGCGTGAGGTACCGCACGTTATGCGATCGTTAACGTCCTATTGGTAGTGAACAACGAGGTCTGCCACCCGGCGATAGCGCGTGATAAGCCTCTAAATGAAATATGGTTCGGAAGAAAGGAACACGCAAAAAGGCAAGCGCCAACGACGACGGCGCCGCTCGATCGGCGCGACCGTTCTGGTCGGGGACGTTGACCTTCGGCCTGGTGAGCGTGCCGGTCGATCTTTATCCCGGCAACCGCGTTAACCGCGCCCCGTTGCGCATGTTGAGTCCTGAAGGCGAGCCATTGGCGCGCCGTTATTATGCGGAAAAGTCCGGGAACGATTTGCAGGATGACGACATGGTGCGCGGCTTTGAATTCGAAAAGGATAAATACGTCGTCGTGACTGATGAGGAACTCGAGCGCCTCGCGCCTGAGCAAAGCCGGGATATCGACCTCCGCCGGTTCGTGCCGCTCGAAGACATACCGCCTCTTTACTTCGACCGTTCTTACTTTCTCGCCCCCAGTGAAGGATCGGAAAAAGCGTACCGGCTGTTGGCGCAAACCGTGGAAAAAGAGAAGCTCGCGGGCATCGCCACCTTCGTGATGCGCGGCAAGGAATATCTGGTAGCAATTTTTCCCGAAGACGGAATTCTGCGAGCTGAGACAATGCGCTTTGCCGATGAGATCCGCTCGCCGAAGGAAATCGGTCTGCCTGAAAAGAAGAAAATTTCAGCCGCGACCGTCAAAAAGTTCGAAAAACTAATCGACAAGCATTCCGGCAAGCATCTCTCGCTTAGGGATCTAAAAGACGAGCAGACCGAAAAACTTCTCAAGCTGGTGGCGAAGAAGCGTAAACAGCATAAGGACATTGTTGAAGTGGAAGTGTCCGAGCGGGAGGAAGGAAACGTCGTCGATTTGATGGAGGCTTTAAAGAAGAGTCTTGCCGGCAAGCGCCGAGCCGCATAAGCAAACCAGCCAACCCCGTACTTTGAAAAAATCTAAGGCGCGCTAGCCGGGCGCTCGATCTCGCCAACGTCCCGATACAACGCAGACTCCCGAAAAACATTGACCGAGCCTCCGGAACGAATTAGTCGGGAGTTTAGTGTTCCAGGCACGAGGCTGACAAGAGGGTCAGCTCACTCACAATCCCAAGCGAGGCCGGGCCGCGGCGGTCGAGCTAATGGCCCGCGTTCCGTGGCAACATACTATTAACAGCGCACGTGACGCGCTAAATGTTGGCGACCACGGGCGTGCGGCCGCTGAATGGTTCAGCTTCAATTAAATTTTGCCGGCCCGCGAAGGTTCGTCGTTAAATAAGAGCTGTCCAAAATGGAAACTACATTGGCGTCGCACTATCAGGATCGGTCTTGGTGTGTTTGCCTTTCTGCATTTTGATACGAGGATCACAACAAAACCCTTGACGGGCTTTTAACACGGGTGCTAGGTTCGCATTGGCGGGAACGCTAAAGTAAAGTGCCCCTGAGGGAACGAAGGAACAGAAGTTGATAGCCGGAAGAAAGTTGTTGTTGGCCGACGACTCGGCCGCCGTTCAAAAAGTCATTGAGCTGACTTTTGCTGATGAAGGAATGGAAGTCGTCTCGGTCGGCGACGGTCGCCTGGCGTTGGAGGAACTGGAGCATGTTACGCCGGATGTTATTCTCGCCGATGCATTCATGCCGGGTTTGAACGGCTACGAGCTTTGCCGCTCGATTAAGGACGACGAACGCTTTGCCCAAATTCCGGTGATGTTGCTGGTCAGCTCGTTTGCTCCGTTTGATGAAGCCGCGGCCCGCAGCGCGGGCGCCGACGACATAATGACAAAACCTTTCCAGTCGATACGACAACTCGTAAATCGGGTTGGTTCGTTATTAGCTGCGAACAAAGATCGCGTTGAAGGTTCTCCTGAGCACTCGACTGTGGAATTGGGTGGCCCTGGGGCAGCGTCGGCGTCGGTCCTCGCGGTTGATCACCCGGACCATCAAGCGAATGTGACGGTGCTGATCGAGGCCGGGCAGCTTGAAACCGCCGAGTCGCATGAACCTTCGCGCGGGGCGTGCGCGCCCGACATCGAATTTCAGACCGCCGACACCGCTCGGCTCGAACGTGTGTTCGATGGGCCCGAGGCTCAAACAACGCCGGATTGGATTCAAATTCAGGAAACGATCGAAATCGAGCCGGCTGGGATTGATGCCGAAACGGACGGCAAGCGAATCGGGATGGCCCAAGACCCGTCAAAGGTCGCAGACAGTTACGAAAGTAATATGACTCACACCCAAACCCAGCCCCGCACAAGTTTTGACGGCGCCCTGCTGGATCTTGATGAGACCGATTTTGGCGCCACCTCGCTTGCTGGTGACGTCGTCCTGGATCTGGATTTCGAAGAATCCGCGCCTCGCCAGATGGATACTGCGTCATCGCAGCAATCGACGGGAATTGAAGATGTTGCTCCGGCCCCCCCGCAAAAAGATGACCCGTCAGTTACGACGCATGAGGTAGTCAGTGCCGATGACGTGCAGGAACCTGCAAGCGCCGATGACTCGACCCCTCAAGCCGTCGACGCCGCGTCACATCGGGAAGAGGGCCAATCCGCGTTGACATCGGGGACCCTTTCGGCGCAGACAATCGATGCCATTGCTCGCCGTGTGATCGACCAGATGTCCGATAAGGTGCTGCGCGAAATCGCCTGGGAAGTCGTGCCGGAACTGGCGGAATCACTTATCAAGAAAAAATTGGAAGAACAGAAATAGTTATATCGCGAGCCGGTGTTTAGAGGCGGGCCACGGCCCGCCTTTTATTTGGTAGCGTATCTTTGCAGGTTTCTTCGCGCCTGCGCCTTTCTGTGAAAGTGTTGTAACGAAGAAGTGCGCAAAGACGCGAAGGCGAAAACACGCACGAGCAAACTACGACACTGCTTTTTATTTTGCAGATGTGAAAAGGGGCAGTGGTTGATTTACAATCGGACTGTCACATCGAATTGAAAGCTCAGCGGGTGCGGGCGCTGGTTCGCCCCTAAACGTTGATGCAGTAGTTTGCAATGATCGATATCCCCAAGACTTACGATCCGAAAGAAGCCGAGCGACATCACTATGCGCGCTGGGAAGAGCGCGGCTATTTTGCGCCTGAGATCAACAAGGATAAAGACGCTCCGGTCTTCACCGTCGTTATTCCGCCGCCGAATGTTACCGGATCCCTGCACCTGGGCCATGCCTTGCAGCACACGATGATGGATGTCCTGACCCGTCACAAACGCATGAGCGGATTTCGCACCCTGTGGTTGCCGGGCATGGACCACGCCGGAATATCAACGCAGCTGATGGTGACGCGCCAACTGAAAAAAGAAGGTTTGTCGCGGCACGATCTCGGTCGCGAGAAATTCGTCGAACGGGTTTGGCAGTGGAAACAGGAATACGGGGGCCAAATTCTCAATCAATTGCGCCGCGAAGGCGCGTCAGTCGACTGGTCGCGATTCGCGTTCACAATGGATGAAAGTCTTTCGCGCGCGGTGCGGGAATCATTCGTCCGGCTCTACGAAGATGGCATGATCTATCGCGGCAACCGGATTGTTAACTGGTGCCCAAACGATCAGACAGTGCTGTCGGACCTGGAGGTTTTGCGCGAGCCCCAGAAGGGCAAGCTTTACTATATCCGTTATCAGTTGAAGGAAGGGGACGCAGCGATTACGGTCGCCACGACGCGGCCGGAGACGATGCTTGGGGACACCGCCGTGGCGGTAAATCCAAACGACGACCGCTATCATAGCCTGGTTGGGGAAACTTTAATTCTGCCTATCGTTAATCGAGAGATTCCAATCATTGCTGATGACTTTGTGCAATCCGAATTTGGCACTGGCGCTGTCAAGGTCACGCCCGCACACGATCCCAACGACTATGAAATGGGCCAACGTCACAACCTCGAACAAGTGCAGATCATCGATCAATTCGCGAAGATGACCGAAGCCGCCGGCGCTGCTTTTGCCGGCCTTGATAGATACAAGGCCCGCGAGCTGGTGCTCGAGCAGTTGGAATCAGTTGGTTTGCTTGAGAAAGTGGTTGATTACGAATTCGCCATTTCAAAGTGCGAGCGCTGTAAGACTGTAGTGGAGCCCCTAATCTCGACCCAATGGTTCTGTCGCATGGACCAGTTGCGCGATCTGGCTCTGGCGAAATTGCGGGAGGATCGCAAGCCGAAATTCTTTCCCGAAGTTCCTTACGAAAAGGTTTATTCCGACTGGCTCGAAAATCTGCGGGATTGGACCATCTCGCGGCAACTCTGGTGGGGACATCAGATTCCAGCCTGGTACAAGAAAGACGGCGAGCTGGTCGTCGCCCGTTCGCGTGAGGAAGCGGAAAGCAAAGCGAGCACGACCGAACTGACGCAGGATGAAGACGTCCTCGACACCTGGTTCTCATCCGCGCTCTGGCCGTTTTCCACCTTGGGCTGGCCCGACGAAACCGGTGACCTTAAGACTTTCTATCCCACGTCGGTTTTGATCACCGCGCGAGACATTATTTTTTTGTGGGTGTCGCGCATGGTGATGACTGGTCTGAAATTTTTGGCACGCGAGCCGTTCGCTGATGTGTACGTTACCGGCACCGTGCTGGACAAACACGGCCAGCGCATGTCCAAGACGAAAATGAACGGCGTGGATCCCCTGGAAGTTTTCGACAAGTACGGAGTCGATGCGACCCGGTTAATGCTCTCATCGATCGGCTCAACCGACACACGCTGGAACGAAAAGCAGGTCGAGTCGTATCGCAATTTTGCCAACAAAATTTGGAATGCTGCGCGCTTCTGTTTGATGAACGCTGAGGGCGCGGATTCAATTACCAATCCTTTTGGGTCTGAGCTTCCGCTTCACGATCGCTGGATACTAACTCGCCTGAACAAGACCGCGCGCGACGTGAACGGCCAGCTCGAGCAATATGATTTTCACGCCGCGGTGCAGACGCTTTACCACTTTTTCTGGGACGACTTTTGTGATTGGTACATTGAGCTTTCGAAAGCTACAGTGACGGCTGAGAATGATTCACCGGAGAGAAGCACGGCGCGGGCGCGATTGATATCGCTCCTCGAACAGTCGTTGCGTTTACTGCATCCCTTCATGCCGTATCTAACCGAGGAGTTATGGCAGAAGTTGCCGGTCAGGCATTCGGCCTTGCTGCACCAGGCTTATGCAGGCGTGGAACCGAGCGTCATGCTCGCGAGTTATCCGCAAGCGGACACGGCGGTGATCGATGAAACCGCCGAGTCGGAAATGCAGGCAGTAATCGATCTGATTTCGCGGGTCCGCAATATTCGATCCGAAATGAATATCAAACCAGGTGAAAAGGTTCCGGTCCTTTTGGCGGCAGGAGACGGATTGCGCGAGACCTTCGAAGCTAACCGGAGCCAGGTCGAGCGTTTGGGTCGAACTTCTAATGTTCTATTCGTCGAGCGCAAAGAATTCCCCAAAGCGTCCGCCCGCGCAGTGCTTGATTCAGGCGCGGAACTGGCGATACCGCTTGAGGGATTAGTCGATTTCGCAAAAGAGAGCGAACGGCTTGGCCGCCAGCGGAACAAGCTTCAAAATGAGTCTCAACGCCTGGCCTTGCAACTTGGCGATGTGCAGTTCAAAGGTCGGGCGGCGCCAGAAAAGGTCAAGGAAATCGAAGATCGGTTCGCTGAAGTAGCTGTCCAGATCGCTGCCCTAAATCGGCATTTGGACGCGCTGTCGTAATGAACGCCGGCGCTCGACTCCCGAGGCGAAATGTTTATAGATCGAGAACTGAAAAGATAATGCGCATTGCCCGAACCAGATGCGAACACTCGCTTCGCTTAGTGTGACGAAGAAATCAATG
This sequence comes from Pyrinomonadaceae bacterium, assembly GCA_046262835.1. Classification (GTDB taxonomy): domain Bacteria; phylum Acidobacteriota; class Blastocatellia; order Pyrinomonadales; family Pyrinomonadaceae; genus UBA11740. The sequence continues at coordinate 9,727 of JBHELZ010000002.1, read as the reverse complement.
TTTATAGTTTCTGTAAATATTCCCCGACTACCGCACCTTCGCTTTGGCAGGGATACCCGTGTTCCCAGGAAGGCGTGGTCGTGAACTGGCTGGACGAAGGCGCGCTGTATTCAAGCATCGGACTCTTTCTTCGGGAGGATCTTGGTCGCGGGGACATCACCACGCAAAGCGTGCTGACGCGCAACGCGCGCGCGAAAGGACGATTTGTCGCTGCGGAAAAAATGGTGGTGGCCGGGTTGGAAGCGGCTGAGGAGGTTTTTGCCTCGCTCGATCCGCAATTGCAATTGGAAGCGTTTACTGCTGACGGCGAGGAGGTCGAGGCGGGCAACGTCATCGCTCGGACCAGCGGGTTCGCGGATGTCCTGTTGGCTGGCGAGCAGGTGGCCCTCAATCTGCTTCAGCACCTTTCCGGAATCGCCACCATCACGCGCCGGTACGTACTGGCGGTTGAAGGCACGGACGCGAAGATTGCCGATACTCGGCGGACCACGCCGGGTTTGCGCATGCTGGAGAAATACGCCGTGCTTTTGGGGGGTGGGGTAAACAGTCGCTACGGTCTGGATGATGGCGTTTGCGTTAAATCAAATCATGCCGCGGTGGCCGGCGGTCTAAGAGCCGCAGTCAAGAGCGCTCGAGAAAAAATCGGCCACGCCCATCGTATTGCGGCCGAGGTTTCAGCCAGAGCCGAGATTAGCGAAGTTATCGAGGCCGGCGCGACCGTGTTGGTGTTGCACGATGTGAATGAGACAGAGATTAAGGATCTCATCGAACATGCGCGGCAGCTTTCGGACTCGCTGACGATCGAGGTCTCAGGCGACATCACTTTGGACTCCGTTCGCCGTTTTGGTGAAGCGGGCGCAGACTTGATCCGCGTGCGAGCATTGACTCAATCAGTGCGAGCCATGCCCATCAATTTTCAGCTTCAGATGGCTTAGTGTTTCAGAATGGGCAGCCGGTTCGGGAACCGGAACGCGGGAAACAGGAACCCGACGCCCGGTGGAGCGTGGGATGTCAAAGGCGGCTTTCAATGAATCACTCAAGCATCTTGTTCAGGCTGGCAAGCATCCCCTCAATTGTTAATGAGGTGAGCAAATGAAAGACAATTCGGTGCGAAAATTGGTGATTACCGTTTTTGCGGTCCTTCTCATGGGCGGGCTCTTGGTTGATTCCGCGGCGCAGAGGCGCCGGCGCACGAGGCGTCGCGCTTCGGCCCCGCGAATCACCAATCCGGATATCTATCAACCTTCGCCCGGCGACAATGCGAATTCGAACAGCTCCGAGACGGATGCCGCGAATGGGAACTCCAATTCGAATTCATCGCCGACGGAAGATCCTGAATCGATGAAGCGAACGATTCGCGTGCTGTCCAATCAAGTCGATAAACTCACCGACAAACTTAACGACCTGCAGGCGTCGCAGCAGTCGATGGTCGATCTCGAACGGCTGTCGCGCGCGGAACAGCGATCGTCGCAGTTGCGTACAGAGCTGCGCGATGTGCAAGCGAAGAAATCGGAACTGGCTGCTCACCTCGAGGACGTTGAATTTGCGTTGAAGCCAGAGAACATCGAACGCGCTACCGCAGGTTATGGCACGACCCGGCCTGAAGAGATGCGCGAACAGCGGCGGCGGCAGCTGGAAACTGAACGAACGCGAACGCAGCAACAGTTGGATCAATTGAATGCGAGCGAGGCCCGGGCGCAGCAGGCAATCGCGACGTCTGATGCAGAGGTCGATCGTCTGCAGAAGAGGCTTGACGCTGCTGATCGCTCAGCCATCGAGAACGCGAAAACGAACCCGGGTTCGGGTGGGCCTCAGGTTGCGGCAAGTCCGACTCCGACACCCAGTCCTTAAGTAAATGCGCACGTGCGGCGGACTGCCCCCGGGAAGCGTCAAAGGCGGATGCCGCGCTCGGAAAATCTATGGGAACAATCGCGCACAACGAGCTATATAACCTGATCAGCGCGGCAAATGCGCGCGCCGAACGCGTAGTTGTCGCCACGGTGGCGCATACACGCGGATCGACCCCACAGCGGCGGGGCGCGAAGATGCTCTTTTTCGAGAATGGCGAAACGGCGGGGACCGTGGGCGGCGGCTGCGTTGAAGCCGAGGTCTGGGCCGAAGCTCGCGAAACGATGCGCACCGGCAGTGCTGCTTTGCACCACTTTGCGCTAACTGCAGATGAAGCCAGCGAAGAAGGTATGGTGTGCGGCGGCACAATGGACATCTTCATCGACGTCTGGAGATGAGAATCCGAATCGAGGAATCTCCTTCAGGTCGCTTATGGCAATGGTGCTCTTCGTTGCCGTTGGATCTTGCAGTTTCTCGGACATGCTATCGAAGGCAATCGTCCCGCGTTTCTTCAGAATCCCGTATATTTCTTCGTAGCCCCGTGGTGGTTCTTGCGACGCGTCGCCCGCGCGCTTGGCCTTCTGCATTCATCTCCTTCAAAATAGCATTTTCGTAAATCGAGCTTTGCGAGTTCGCTAATCTGCCGGCTGATCGATGGCTGCCAACAAGACCAATACCCAGACCGCTCTACACGACGCAATTCGGATGGTTCTCCATGAAGGTTCGACGGCTGTCCTTGTGACTGTGATCGAGTCAGACAGTTTGAAGGTCGGTTCGAAACTACTTATCAGAGAAACCGGCGAGGCAGTTGGCGACCTGGGTGATCCGGGTTTGAATGAAGCCACGCTTAATGAAGCATCCAGGTTCCTGCTGATGCGCGACGGCACCAGAGCGTCCAGAGTAGGTGAGTTCGCCGCGGATCTGGCCTCGCTGTCAAACTCAACAGTCTTGTTCGAACGAATTGAAAACGAACCCTGTTTAGTTGTCGGCGGTGCAGGACACGTGGGCGCGTCACTCGCTCGCCTGGCGTCCCTGGTCGGCTATCAGGTTACATTGATCGACGACCGGGCAGAGTTCGTGGCGCGAGAACTATTCGCTTCGCCATCCGAGCAGGAAGTCAATTTAGTAGCCGCGGACAGTTGGCCCGATGCCTTACGAGTCGCCGTAGGAAAGGGCCGGGCCGTTTCCGTGGCAATCGTAACGCGCGGCCACAAACAGGATGAAGATTGTTTGCGCGCAGCGGTCGCTGCGAATCCGGACTACATTGGAATGATTGGCAGCAGGCGGCGCACGAACATCGTGCTGGACAAGTTGCGCGAAGAAGGTTTCCCTGAAGAGCAGCTTAAGAAAGTCCGCGCGCCGATTGGCTTAGACATCGGCGCCGTTTCGCCGGAAGAAGTGGCGCTGGCGATCCTTGCTGAGATTGTTGCAGAACGGCGTGGCGGCGCGGGAGGCTCGCTGTCGGCGTGGCGGCGACCTTAACCGCAAAACAGCAACTCCCAAAGTTACTCTATACAGTAGGGAGCCGATCGCCTTGAAGCTTCCTTAGTGTCGATAACTTAGTGGTTAACTCCTGGTTCTCAAATACTCGGCCGGCAGCGGGTTCTTGTCGTCCTCGCCTTGCCAGAACACAGTCACAACCCACCAGCGTTTGCCATCATTCATTAACTGGATGCTGTTGATGCCGCGCGCGAAAGGCTTCGAATCATCTGCCTTGTGTCTTGACTCGTAGGTGCTGAAGATGTGCGCAATGTTGCCGAACTTTTCCAGCCGGCGCGACACTTCGCGCTCAAAAAATCCATCCTTTTCGAGCCGCGGCGCGGAGCGCTGAACGTATTCATCAGGCGTCAGCACACGCGAGGCGACTTCACCGGTTGGGCGCGCGCCGGTAGGAATCAAACGAGCGCCCGGAACGAACAGCGAGCGAAAGCGATCCCAGTTGCGTGCGCCTGGCGGGCCGGAAATTACGTCATAGAGCGACGCAACGATCGCATCCATCGTGGCGACGTCTGCATGGTTCGCTGTTGGCACCGCCGCCACAGTCTGTGTAGAGGCTGCCTGCGGCGAAGGCGCCGGCGTTTGTGCTCGCACATTAATTTGCGCGGACACGATTGAGGCGGCGAACAAAAGTTGAAAGGCAATCGAAATCAATGAGCGTTCTCTCACGACCATTTCTCCCATTTCTGTGTTCTGAAGTCCGTGGCAATTAAACCATGTGTCTGCATAGACACCAAAAAAACATCCACGCGCGGTATCGTGCTGCATAAGCTGGACGGTCAGGTCTTTACCAGGTTTATTCCAATTTCGGTTTTCCTAAGGCGAACTATTGGCCTGCGGGACTGCTGGTTTGGTTGCCGGCAAGCGGAGGCGCACGTCCCCGGGCAAGTTCAGAAGTTAACAGAAATCCATCTGTGCATTATTGTTCGCGCCTCGACTGAATGCGGGCGCACGCGACCGCGCTCCGACCCTTAACTGAAGTTGGCGCGACGGCCCGGCGAATGTTATTAAGATTGTTACATGTCAACTCCACAACAAGTCGAAGAACGGCGCGATCGCAGCCTCAGCGAAATGTTTCGTGCGCTGCGTCATCGCAACTTCAGGCTATTTTGGTCGGGAGCGTTTCTCTCAAACACGGGGACGTGGATGCAGGCCGTCGCTCAGGGTTGGTTGGTCCTGTCACTCTCTGATTCGCCGTTTTGGCTCGGTGTGGACGGCTTTATGGCGACCGTCCCGGGTTTATTTCTCACGCTGGCCGGCGGCGTATTCGCAGACCTTTTCGATCGACGTAAACTCTTAATTTACACGCAGGCCGTGGCCGGGCTGGCGGCACTCATCCTTGGTACCCTGGTGCTGACGCACGTCGTGCAGATCTGGATGATTCTGTGCCTGTCGTTCGTCACTGGTTGTTGTATGTCTCTCGCGGGGCCGTCATATATGGCACTTGTTTTTGATTTAGTGGGACGCGAGGATCTCGCGAATGCGATTGCCTTGAATTCGACTCAGTTTCAACTCGCGCGCGCTCTCGGTCCGGTGGGGGCCGGCGTAGCCTTTAAAGTTTTTGGAATAGCGGGTTGCTTCATCGCCAATGGAGTTTCCTTTGTCTTCGTGGTGATTGCGATGTTGATGGTGAAATTTAACCGCCCTGCCGCACGCGACAACGCTCCCCTGCGTTCAGTGAAAGAGAAGGGAGTCTTCCTCGGTGATCTGGTCGCCGGGATTCGATATGTTGCCGGCCGCCCGCGGGTCTCAATGTTGCTGGTAATCTCTGCAGTATCGAGCATGTTTGGCGCGCCCTATATTTATATGACACCCGTGTTTGCACGCGACATTTTTCATTTGGGCGAGACGGGCCTGGCGGTGCTGATGGGAATGGCCGGCGCGGGCGCTCTGTTCGGGGCGCTGTTCCTGGCATACCTTGGCGACTTTCGCCACAAAGGAAGGTTCGTGCTGGGTGGTGTCCTGGCGTTCGCGATCTGCTTGATAGGCTTTTCATCATCGACGAACATCAAACTCTCGTTATTCTTTCTCTTCGCGCTTGGCTTTGGGATTGTTTGCTCGGTTGCGGTCACCAACACGCTGTTGCAGAAACTGGTTACCGACGATATGCGCGGCCGCGTAATGAGCATGTTCATGCTTTCATTTATCGGAGCGATGCCAATCGGCAACCTGATCGCCGGCGCGGCCTCGCATCGCTTCGGCGTGCAGCGAACCCTCGCCGCCGGTGGCGTAATCATCGCGCTGTTTGTATTGACGGTGGCCATCCGCAGCCCGCGGCTGCGCGAGCTGTAATGGTGTGTCGGGCTTTGGTTAAATTAACGTTGCTGTGCAAAACTCGTTACACCGAATGATACGCAAAATTAATCTCAAGGTCTTGTTATTGATACTGATCGGACTTTATGTCGGATCGATTGTCGGCTATGCGCAAGGCGGCTGGAACAGCACTCGCATCAATTCCGGGGGAAAAGATCTCAACGCCGTTTATTTCAACGATCCGAAGCATGGCTGGGTGGGCGGCGATGGAGGCTTTCTCGCTTACACGGAAGACGCCGGTGCGAGTTGGGTCGAGCGCCGTCTGGGTATCGATCACGCCATCAACGACGTTTACTTCGTGAGCAAGGACCAGGGTTTCGCGCTCACCGGGGGCAGCATCTTTGAAACTTCGGATGGCGGCCATTCGTGGGGAGAAGCGCACAAGTTTGCCGCAAATGATTTCGGCGGCGCGTTACCTGAGTTGTACAGCCTGCGCTTCAACGGCAAGAAAAGGGGTTGGGTAGTCGGCTCGGCCAGTCGCGGCGATGAGATAGTCAATAGCATCCTGGCGATAACTCGCGACAGCGGTGTGACCTGGCAGGTGTTGCGCGCGCCCAGTAATCAGGAGTTGATCCATATCGATGTAGTTGACGAGAAGCGCGCCTGGATCGTTGGCGCCGGCGGGGCAATTCTACACACCGAGGATGCGGGCGAGACATGGATCAGGCAAAAGTCGGGAACGCAAGCAACGCTTTATCACGTCGATTTTCGAAACGAAAAGGAAGGCTGGGCCGTTGGTGAGCGCGGCACGATCTTAAGGACCGACAACGGCGGTAGCAATTGGACCAAGGTCGAATCGCCGGCTCGTTCGACGCTATTGAGCGTGCAGTTTGTGAATGACGACGAAGGCTGGATTGCGGGACGTGGCGGCGTCATCCTGCGTTCAAGCAACCGGGGACGAACGTGGATCGAGCAGGAAAGTGGGACCAAACAAAACCTTTACGCGTTGTTCATTGACAAGAAAAACGGCTGGGCGGTTGGCAGTAATGGCTTGATAGTAAAATACCAGCGATGAATCGAAAGCTATCCGGAGAATCTTAAAGTACGTACTGCATGAGTTTAATTGAGAGATTGAAACAGAAACTTGGTATTGCAACCGCCTATTCAGGCCGAGCTCCCATTCGCATTTTTTTACTTGAAGATGATGCGCGGCGCTGCGAGTGGTTTCAGAAACGCTTTAAAGGAGACACGCTCGATATTTCGTGCGATATCGCCGAAGCGAAGCAATTACTCGAGTCGCACACCTACGATTCGATTTTTCTCGATCATGATCTGATGCCTGAGCATTACGGTTCCGACACGACGGACGACGAACGCACGGGCTATGCAATCGCTTCGTTTCTCGCCTCGCGTCCCGACCTGCAACGTCCCGCCACGATCATGGTCCACAGCTTTAATGCTGAAGGCGCGTTGCGGATGGTCGAAGAACTCCGAAGCGCCGGCCGTCAAGCCGACTACGTTCCTTTTCATTTTCTTGAAGAGCGACTGAAGCGGATGTGGCCCAAGTAAGCAGTCAGAACCACCTGTAATTTTCAATCAAACCCAGCCGTCAAAAAAGAGTGTCATAAGCCGCACTGAAAAATTGGCCTGCTCTCGGTCAAGACTTGGGTCAATCTGGCCATCCTACACCTCGCGGTGCGCGGCGGTCAGGCAGTTTGCCTGGGTTATCGGGATGGCAAATTAGCCGCGCACTTTATTCAGAGAGGGTCTAAATCCGGCACGCGCGAAACCACCGCGGAGGAGCGGTTTGATTATTCGCCGCGCTCTCATTTCGACTCGCTCATGACCACAACATCGCTGCTGACGGAGCCGCGCGCCAGGGCGAGTTGGCGCCCGTCGCGCGAGAGGTCGAAGCAGAAGATGTTGTCCGAGGTAAAGTTGGTTAACTGCTCGGGCTGCCCGCCACTGACGGCTTGCCTCCAGACGTTGGTGGCGCCGCCCCGGTCGTCTGCGTAGAGAATGGCGCGCCCGTCCGACGTCCAGCGGGGCGCGAGAAACCATGTCACGGAGACGGGGGTGTCGAATACCTTGACGGTATCGCCGCCGTTGAAGGGGATGAGCGCCAGATGGAACGGGGAGGTCGCCGCGTCGCGGTAGTAGCAGGCGACGAGTTTGCCGTCGGGCGAGACAGACGGTCTCCCTGTGTACTTATCCGTGAGGCGCGTGGGATCCCCGCCGTCTATCGACACTTTCCAGATCGAAGGTCCCGCGCTCTGATAGACCACCCACCGCCCGTCGGGCGACACCTGCGGCGCTTGATCGGCGCCGGCCGCTGTCAACCGCTTCAGGTTGCCGCCGTCCGCGTCCATCCGCCAGATGTGCGCGTTGCCGCCGCCGCGACCAATCGAGTCGAAGACGATGTAGCGATTATCGGGCGTGACCGCGGGGAAGCGGTCGGTGTAGGAGTCGTCCATGAACTGCTTCTGCCCGCCGCCATCGGCGTTCATCACCCAGAGGTCTGCCTCCCTGATCCTGCGCGAGGCGAAGACGATTCGGCCGTCCGGCGTCCACCCGACGCCGCAGTACCCGTCGAGCTTGCCCGAAGTGATCTGTCTAGCGGCGGCGGGCTGGTCAGTCGGGACGAGCCAGACGTTCGAGAGCGGGTCGGTCTGGACGGTGACCAGAGCTTTCGCGTCGTCCGTTACGCTCACGTCGCCGTATATGTTCACGTCGCGCGTGATCCTGTGCGCGTCGCCGCCGGGAAAGGAGAGGTAAGTGAGTTGATGGTTGAGCTGACTCGTCTCGTCGTCGCGCACGACGGCGACAAGCCCACTGCCGTCGTGCAGCCACGCGATCCGACCGATGGCGTAGAAATGCTGCGCGGTGAGCGGTCGCACCGCGCCATCTGCGACGCTCACGGCGGCGATGGTGCGGTTGTTCGCGTTGCCCGCCCCGGCGAGGATGGCGGGGCAGGCTATCGTCTTGCCGTCGGGCGACCACGCCGGCGCGCCGTTCGAGGCGGCGGAGAACGGATTGCCGCCGCCGCCGAAGGCTTCGGGATGTTTGAGGACGGCGAGGTTGCGCTCGCCTGTATTGTCCACGTTCGCCACAATGAGCCCGTCCTCGTCAACGCCCGCGCGCACGAAAGCGAGTTGCTTGCCGTCAGGCGAGACGGTGACCGGAGAGTTCAGCCCCGCCGCCAGCCGCTTGGACGAGCCGCCGAGGACGGCGATCTGGTAAAGCACGCTCACGGGGCTCGTCCTCTCTGCGCGGACGTAGTAGATGTAGTTGCCTTCGGGCGAGAAGGTGAGACCCCTGTACTGCGCCTCGGCGGGCGGAACGATCTGCACGTCGCTGTTGGTGGCGACGTACCTCACCCACAGGCTCGCGTGCGCACCATCGCTTTGCACGTAGGCGACGTACTTGCCGTCGGGCGAGATGATGGCGTCCGCGGCCTTGCCAGTCATCGTCAGCCGCTCGACCTTGCCCGCCCGGAAGGGCACAAGCGACTCGCCGCGCCATCGCGATGAAAGTTTATAGCCGAAGGCGACTACAGCCGCCGCGAGCACGAGCAAGACCAGGGCAATCGTCAGCCCTTTGCGGTGTCGCTTGATTTCATTAGTTAGGAACTCAGCGCTTGAGGCACGCGTCGCCGGGCTTATTGTTTCTGAGGTACTCGAAGGTTGGCTGCGAGATAAAATTTGCGTCGCCTGATCACTGCTCGGCGGAATAGGCGCATTGCTCGAAGGCCAAATCGAATGCTCGATGCGCGATGCGAATTCGAGTTCCTGCTGCAGGTCCCGTAAGTCAACCAACAGGTCATGGACGTTTTGATAACGCTGGTCGTGATTCTTTCGCAGCGCCTTTTTAATGATTACTTCCAGCTCGGGAGGAATGTTGTAGTTGAAGCGAGCGATGGCTTCCGGTTGCACATGCGTGATGCGGTCGATCGTTTCGGTCAGGCTCGCCCCACTGAAGGGCACGCGACCCGTGGACATTTCATAGAGCACCACGCCCAGGCTGAAAATATCGCTGCGATGATCCACTTCGCGACCCATCGCCTGCTCGGGTGACATATAGTTGACCGTACCCATCACCACGCCGGGACTGGTCTTTACTTTGGTCGCCA
>JBHELZ010000001.1:195148-257157 GCA_046262835.1 Pyrinomonadaceae bacterium | reverse complement strand
TTAAACCGAGGGCTCGCCCGCGGTAACGGGCGGGCGCAATTCAGACTGTCGTTCCAATCGGCGATTAAACGGGGGGCCCGCCCGCTACTGCAGGCGGTTCTGACTCAAGCTCGAACGGCCACTCGCCCCGGATTCGTGCACGAATGAAGTAAATAATGAGACCGGCGACGATCAGGACTACGGCGTAGCGTATCTCTTTCAAAAAATTCTTGCGCGAGATGAGGACATAGATAAAGCCGGCCAGCGCGACCAGCGCCGGCAGCGGATAGAGCCACATCCGGAATGGGCGTGACAAGTCCGGCCGGCGCACGCGTAAGACGATCACACCGATGATCTGCGCCAGGAACTGCACCAGAATGCGAATTACTACCAGCGCTGCGATCACGTCGGCCAACCGGAAGAAACAGAAAAGCGTGGCGATTCCCGCCATGACCAGCAACGAAACATAAGGAATGCGATGGCGTGGGTGGACGCGGGCGAAGAAACGGAAATAGTTGCCGTCACGCGCGGCCGCAAACGGTACCCGCGAGTAGCCCAACAGCAGCGAGAAGACTGAGGCGAATGCCGTCCACATGATTAGTACGGCGGCCACCAGACCGGCCTTCGCGCCATAAAGTCGTTCCATGAAGGACGAGATGACATAGCGCTGCGCAGGCGTGTTCGCTGAGCCTGCAAACTCGCGCCAGGGTATGACGCCGAGGATCGAGATGTTCATCACAATGTAAATTATCGCCACGAAAAGGATCGACAGCAGGACTGCTCGCGGGATTGTGCGCCCGGGATCTTTTACCTCACCACCGAAGAAACAGACGTTGTAATAACCCCAGTAATCGTAAACTGAAACCAGCAGTGCAGCTCCCAGGCCGGTGAAAAATTCGGGCCGCAAGGTGAAGGCGCCCGGGGGAAAGTCGAATGCCAGTTTGGGATCGAAATGTGTCACACCGGCGAAGATCACCCAAAGGATCGTCAGCATCACTCCGACCCAAAGGAATTTTGACAGCCGCTCAATCAACGTAATTCGGCGGTAGAGCAAAAACACCGCCAGGCCAAGGGCGGCAATAGCCGCAAGAGCAACGGGAATCGCATTGATCTCGACATTGCCGAGAATGGGCAGGGCAACTTTTTTTTCCTGACCGAGCCCCGGGAAGATATAAGTGGCGTACTGGGCGAGCCCGATGCTGCCTGAAGCAATTGAAAGCGGTGCGCTAAAGGTAAGTTGCCAGATGAAAAGAAACGAGACCAGGCGGCCAAACTTTCTCGCCCCGTAAATCTCAGCCAGATAACGATAAGAACCGCCGGACCCGGGGAGCGCTGCTCCGAGCTCGGCCCAGACAAGGCCATCGCACACGACCAGAACAGCGCCCAGGATCCAGCCAAGCATCGCCTGCGGTCCGCCCATGGCCGCGATAATGAGCGGAATCGTTATGAAAGGCCCCACACCGATCATGTCGATCATGTTCAGCGTAGTCGCGCCCCAAAGACCGACTCCGCGAATCAATTGCTGTTCCGTGTCGGTCGGTTCAGCCGACGCTGCAATGTGGTCAGGCATTAGCCAGATTGTTTACGTGAAAAAATGTTCCTTGTCGAGTTGCTCACTCACTTCAAGAACCGTAAGCGGTAACCAGCCCGACCGTCAGGGAGGGTGGTCAGAACCCCGGAGCGACTGGAGCGCAAGCGTCCTCGCTTGCAATCACTCGCCGGAAAGACTACGGCTACGCGGCAACCGGGACGGTTGCGCTCCAGTCTTATCAGGTCGCTACCGCACGCGGTTGCGAAACGCCCTCCCTGACGGTCGGGCTACTGCCCGTGCCGCGTGACCTGTTGTTGCATCTGCGAGTAAACTATCTTCCGCAACCGCTTAATACTATGAAACACAAAATCATTCGATCCATTTTCGCGCTTCTTGCTCTTTCGCTGCTGCTCAATACTCCGCGCGCGCAACAATCCGCGCCGACCTCCGACGATCGTGTTGGGCTTTATCAAGCGCTGCTCGATCTCCAGAATCCGTGGACGGTGATGTGCGTCGCCGCACATCCCGACGACGAGGATGGCACGTCCCTGATCGTGATGCGGCGCAAGTACGGCGCCCACACGATCAGTTTATTTTCAACTTTTGGTGAAGGCGGACAGAATGCGATCGGCCCAGAGCTCTATGAACAGCTCGGGGCGATTCGCGCGCGCGAAACCATGGCTGCGGCTGAGATACAAGGGTCAGAGCCGCATTTTCTCGGACTAAAGGATTTCGGCTATTCGAAAACGGCAGACGAAGCTTTTCGCTTTTGGGGACACGAAGAAGGTTTGCGTCGAATGGTTTTGGAAATTCGCAAACTTCGGCCCGATGTCATCATTACCAACCACTCAGTTACGAGTAACGATCACGGTCAACACCAGGCAACCGCGCGTATGGTCGTCGAAGCTTTCGACGCTGCGGCCGATCCGAATAAGTTTCCCGAGCAGTTGAAGGATGGCGTGACGATTTGGCAAGTACAACGATTGTTCGTCCGCGCCCGTGGTAATGCAACCCAAAACGCCGACACACAATTCGTCACCATCGACCCCAACGAGAGAGATCCGGTTCGGGGCGTTGTTTATGCCGAAGAAGCTCTGCGCGCTTTGCAAAAACATGCGACCCAGGGACCATGGCCCAGCACATTCGCCGAATATGCAAATCGTTTCCGCGCCTTCAGCGGACAAACAGGCGGGACCCCGGGCCAACTGCCGATGATTCGTTACGCGCTGGTGCGCGAGGCGAAAGGCACTGCGCGCTTGGATACTAAAGACTCGCACAATTTTCTTGATGGGTTACGTCTGACCGACACTGTCGCTTCACAAGTCACTATACCGCAATTCAACAGTTCCACATTGGAATTGGCGAATCATCCCGAAGCAACCGCAAAAATGTTGCGCGGATTTCAGGGCGCGGTTCTGGCCACGACACGGGCGCATCCCGTCGATGGGCCAAGAAGAGAGCGCATGCAACAAGAGTTCGAGCGCGCTACGGCGCTCGCGTCAGGAATTCATTTTCAAATTCAGCCATCCACCGGCACGGTGCTTCCCAATTCAACCCTGAACATGGCTGTCAGGATTAATAACAGCGGTACTGAGGCAGTCAACGTTACGGGTTGTGACGCGCTGACACCCACCAATGAACAACGAGTGGCCAGTAACAATGAACGGCGAGTGAACCACGTATCGGCAACGGCCAGCCGTATCGATCCGGGCGCGGTCGTCACGGTTCCCGAGAAAATTCAGGTCCCGGCGAGTGCAAGAATCAATCTTCCGATGGCGCAACATTTGTATGAGGCCACCGGCCTCGGATTGAATCTCGTTACCCGTTGTTCTTTTGAGGTTTCGGGTACCAAACTGGGAATCGACCTTACCACGCGAGTCGACGTTGCGCCGCAGGTGGAAATTAAATCGACCGAGCCTTCATTGCTGCTGCTGACACCGCAGACCGAATCGCGTCCCCCGTCCCTGCAAGTGACGGTTATGTCTCACCTGAATGAACCAGCAAACGTTTGGGTAGGTGCTTTTGCGAATGCTGCCGGCAAACCTTCAATAAACCTGGTTGAATCCGCCCCGAGGTCCCTGGCACCTGGTGAACTCATGAATCTTAGGATGGACGCGCGGTCGAGCATTCAGGCCTACTCTAATATCGAAATATCTGCGGCCCTTGAAAGAGCCAAAACACGTTCAGTGGTAGCAAAAGCAACGTTGCCAATAGTCAGAGCCGATGCGCGAGTGGCCTCGAATCTTAAGGTCGGCTACATCCGCGGTTTTGATTTCAGCTTGCCGAATGCGCTGAGCGCGCTGGGCGTCGAATCGAAAGAGTTGAGCGTTGATGAAGTCGGTAGTTCTGATCTTTCGAAATACACATCAGTCATTGTCGACAACCGTGTCTATGAATCTCAGCCATCATTGATCGCGGTCAATCAGAAGCTGCTTGATTATGCGAATTCGGGCGGCACGCTGATCGTCTTCTATCACAAGTCCGACGAATGGAATCCTGATCCGCGACGCAACCGGCCACAGCTCGCGCCGTACAAGCTGGTGCTCGGCAATGAACGCATCACCGACGAGAACGCGCCGATTAGTTTCATCGAACCGGATCATCCGTTGCTGAACATGCCAAACAAGATGAGTCAGGAAGATTTCAAGGATTGGATCCAGGAGCGCGGTCTGTATTACCCGCGCGAATGGGACGCGCAGTTTCACGCCTTGCTGCAATCAAACGACCCGGGCGAGGCCCCTTTAAAGGGTGGATTGCTGGTGGCCGATTACGGCCGGGGTCATTACATCTACACAAGCATGGTTTGGTATCGCGAACTGCGTGGCGGCGTGCCCGGCGCATACCGCATGCTCGCGAACATGATCAGCTACGGCAGGAAATAAACCGCCACAGATAAACACAGATTTCAAATCATAATTCCAATCTGTGACTTGTCGTGTTCATCCGGGGCTTGTATCTCTGGCTTCCAGCTTTTCTTTCACCCGCACCAGAAAATCCTCTATCGCCTCATTAATCCGCCGCTGCAGCGCATTACTGAGGCGCCCCTCGCCCATCAATCCCACTCCCGGATGCAGGTCCCACGCGCGCTTGCGACGCAGTTCAACCTGGTGCGAAATGTCGACGACCGTGATGTTGTTGCTCTCTTCAAATGTCAATGAATAGCGCAAGAGGTTCTCGTGCTCATTGGCGGCGGGCGACCATTCAATCATGTCGGCGCGCGGCGAGCTGTCGCGCACCGCAAAAGAAAACCGCACGTTACCCACCGGAGTGTCGGTCGCGATGGTCCAGCGCGCGATGCCACCCGGCTCGCGGCGAATCGCTTCAACGCCCGCCAACATTTCGGTGAAATGCGTGAGATTTGAGAAGAAATTCTTAACCGCCGTTAAAGGCGCGGCGACTTTTAGTTTCCCTTTGAATGATGAGCGAACGCGAAACATTCAATCACTGGTCGAAGATCGAAGCCGGTAGTTAATGCCGAGCTTAAAAAAGGCCATGGAATGGAAATTACCTGTTCTTCAATCTGTGACTATTTGTATTCATCTGTGGCTTTTAGTCGCGATGCGTGCTCTTTAGGCAAGGGTGGGTGATCCGCCGGTATCTTCATACCAGCAGCGTGTACACCAGCGATGTCGCGCCATGCGTTGTTCAAGTGAAAAGTCGGCAGACCCCGGCAAGCGCTTCGCCATTTCGCGCTCTTCATCATTCAGCTCACTCCACGAACTGAGGCGGCCGTGGCAACGCGGGCATTGATTACCAGAATTCATATCTCACTCAACCGACATTATATTGTCGTATGCCTGACGGATTTCCTTCATGCGAACGATCAAATCATTCTCAAGGCGTTCGGCTGTCTCATAGCCGAGGCGCCGCGCGATATCAACGAACGCCGCGGATCCGCGCGATGGGACAATTGCGGACCTCCCCACGATCAGCCGCAGCTGGTGATCCACCGATCGCAACAAAACGTACCCTGCAAACAACTTCTCAAAAGTCCCATCATCGATCGATTGCAAGTCGCGCAGCCGCTTTAAGATTCCCAGCGTCGTTCGATCTTCACCATCATCGGGCAGGTTATCGCGCAACTGCAAGTAGCGCGCGGCAAAATATACGTCAAGCATCCCGCCAATTCCGTGCTTGATGTTGAGACCTGAATGGCGGCGCGACCCCCGCTCTTTTTGCAGACGATCACGCACGCGGCGCGCCTCAGCCCGTAAATGACCGGCTTCGACCTGCCGGGCCAGTTCGTGAATTCGCCGGCGGGCGGTGGTCTCCAATGTTCGCGCAAAATCCAGGTTGCCGGCCACCGCCCTCAGCTTTACATAGGCGAGCCACTCCCAAATTCCGGCGCGCTTTGCAATGTAGTTGAGGAAGGCCGAAGAACTGCTCGCCAGCGGCCCCTTCTGTCCGTCGGGCCGCAGGCGAAGGTCAACGCGATAAAGAAAGCCTTCGCGAGTAAGACTCGACAACGCGGTGACAAAGTATTCGATGAGCCGTGCATACGCTGCTTCCTGAGTAGAATCACGCACGGGCGAAGTGGCTTCGGCGTCATACACAATTACGAGATCGAGATCGGAACCATAGTCCATGCCGCGACTGCCGAAGCGGCCGAGCGCCAGGACGGCGACGCGCGGCTGCGCGGCGAGAGTGCCAAATCGGCGTTCCAGTTCGCGTTCGGCGCTTAGGAGGGATGCGTTCACAGTGGCTTTCGCGAGATCAGTCAGCAGGTTATTAACTCGCGAAAGATCCAAACTGCCGGCTGCGTCTTGAGCAGCGATCTCTATCAGCAATTGGGACCACTTCAGGCGCAAAGCCGTGAGCTCGGCTCCAAAGGTAGTTTCTTCCCCGATTTCGCCCACCAGTTCGCGTTGATAGTCACGCTGCAGCATTGGCTCACCGGTGCCCGGCAATGCGTGAATCAATGAAGGGCGACTCGCAATCATATCGCCGAAAAATTCTGATGCGTCACAAAGACGAATCAGCGACGCGAGCTGTCTTTCGTTTATCGCCTCAGCTTCATTGTCCTTTTCCAGCGCAGCAGCAATGCGATTTGCGAACGACATCGCACGGGTTGGATTGGCGCCGGCTCTGGCCTCTCGCTCTATTAGCGCTGAGTATTGCGAAATTGTAGATTCATTATCTTCTTGTCCCTCGGCTTTAGTGGCGAACATTCTGGCCGCCGCGCGCGCGGCTTCTGCCAATGTATCGGAAGCCGGATGGTCCACCGCAGCTGGTCGCGGAACCGGAACCTGTTTGGCCGGGTCCCGGCCAAACACTCGATCGAACGCGCATCGAACATTGTTGGTATGTGTCTGCAGCGCGCTTTCAAACTCTGCGAGCCCGTCTGCGTCGGAATAATTCATTCGGCGCGCGACAAGTTCGCGTCGCGTCTGATCGACAGGCACGGAGTGGGTTTGTAGTCCATGCTCCATTTGCAACCGATGTTCGAGGGCGCGCAGGAAGTGATATGCATCCGACAGTTGCGAATGATCTCGCTCGCTGATCAGCCTTCGTTCGG
This sequence comes from Pyrinomonadaceae bacterium, assembly GCA_046262835.1. Taxonomy (GTDB): domain Bacteria; phylum Acidobacteriota; class Blastocatellia; order Pyrinomonadales; family Pyrinomonadaceae; genus UBA11740. The sequence continues at coordinate 250,132 of JBHELZ010000001.1, read as the reverse complement.
AAAGCCGGCCGAGCGCGACCAGAGTATGAGGGGTGCGCAGCCAGGGATCGTCGCCACCAAAAGCAAGTTGCAAAGCCTGGGCGATGAACTCGATCTCGCGGATTCCGCCGCGGCCAAGCTTTACGTTGAATCCTTTTTCTCCACCTTCACGTTGTCGATCGATCTTATTTTTTGCGGTGCGGACATTGGTGAGCGCCCCAGCCACACTAATATTCGATCGGTAGACGCGATTTTCAGTGAGCTGGGCAAATTGCGAAAAAAGTCTGGCGGAACCGGCGGCTGATCGGGCGCGAATCAGCGCCTGCAACTCCCAATCCTGGGCCGTAGTTTGGTAATAGCTGACTGCCTCGCGGACCGAGCAAGCCAACGCTCCTTCGCGGCCATGAGGACGCAGGCGCGCGTCGATGCGATACGACGCCCCCTCACCCGCCGGGGCCCCGACCAGCCGCAGCAAACGTTCGGCGAGCTTGATGAAATATTCGCGATTGGTGATTTGCGCTCGTGATCCACGAGGCGAGGTAGTTCCTTCGTCTGAAAACAAAAACACGAGATCAATGTCCGACGCGTAATTCAATTCACTTGATCCAAGCTTGCCCAGCGCCATGATGGTGAATTCCGCGCTTGAGATTCTGGATTGCGCATCGACGGTTTGCGGCGAGCCATACCGATTTTCAAGTTCCTGGCGGCACAACTTCAATCCATACTCCAGAACGGCGTCGGCCAAACTCGATAACTCATCAGTAGTCTCCACAATCGTCCGCGTGCGGCGGATATCGTGCAGATAAGTGCGCAGCAACTCACGGCGGCGAAAGCGCGTCAGCATAACGTGGGGGTCGAGTTGCGAGTTGATAAGCGCAAAGCGCCCCAGGGACTCGCCCAATTCGTCCCGGGTGCGTACCCGCGTGACGGTGCGCTCGCGCTGAAGCCAAATAACATAATCCGGATTGTTCTCGAGCGTAGCTGCTAATAAAGGACTCCACGCAGCCAGGGTCAGGACATCTGACAGCAACGCCGGATCTCGCAGGAAAGTTCGTTCCAGCGACTGGTCTTCGCTTAGCAATCGGTTGAAGAGAAGTTGCGAGGAGCGCGGATCGGGTAACTGGACCAGTAACCGGTCAACAATCTCAGCGAGCGGCGTCACGCGAATATAGTACGCGGCCGATCGCAGCGACGCGAATGAATGATCGATTGTTTGCGTCGAAACGCAAAGAAGACAACGGGCCGCGGGGGGGTTATCGCGTCAGTCCCGGGATATCGATACGGACGGCGCGGCGACTGGGCGAAACCGTCCTCGTTGCCCACTGGGTTACGACGCAAGCGAGGACGCTTGCGCTCCAGTCCCGGTCGCATCCACCACCCACGCGGCTGCCGGCATGGAACCCGGTACCGACCTGATCAAATGTCGGACACCTTAAAACTAAACGTCGTAGTACATCGCGAACTCCAGCGGATGTGGACGCAGGCGTAACGGCTGAATCTCGCGTTCACGCTTGTACTCAATCCAGCGATCAATTAGGCGCTGTGAGAATACGTCACCTTTGAGCAGGAAGTCGTAATCATTCTCCAGAGCGTTCAGCGATGCATCAAGCGAGCCAGGTAAACTCGGGACATCCTTAAGCTCCTCGGGAGAAAGATCGTAGATGTCTTTATCGAGGGGCGGCCCGGGATCGATCCGGTTCTGAATTCCATCAATACCGGCCATCAGCATGGCGGCGAATGCAAGATAAGGGTTGCAAGACGGATCAGGTGGACGAAATTCGAGGCGTTTCAGTTTGGGGTTGGTCGAAAACATGGGAATACGAATCGCCGCGGAACGATTCCGCGCCGAGTACGCTAAATTCACCGGCGCTTCGAATCCGGGAACCAAACGCTTATAACTATTTGTCGTGGGCGCGGCGAACGCGGCAATCGCGGGCGCATGCTTGAGTAATCCCCCAATGTAGTGCAAAGCCATTTCTGATAAACCCGCATATCCGTCGCCCGCAAATAGAGGCTTGTTTCCCTTCCACAAAGATTGATGGCAGTGCATGCCCGAACCATTGTCACCAAATAAGGGCTTTGGCATAAACGTCGCAGTCTTGCTGTGTTTGCGCGCGGTGTTCTTGACGACGTATTTGAAAATTTGCAGGTTGTCAGCCGTGCCTAATAAGGTGGAATAACGAAAATCGATTTCGCATTGGCCGGCGGTCGCTACCTCGTGATGGTGGCACTCGACGTTGATGCCACAGTCCGCGAGGGTTAACGAGATTTCAGACCGAAGGTCGATTAAAGTGTCCGTCGGAGCAACCGGCACATAGCCTTCCTTAGAGCGGATGCGATGCCCGAGGTTGGCTCCTGACTCGGACGTCGCGCGCCCGGTATTCCAATGACCTTCGTCTGAGTCGATTGCATAGCCGGCTTCGCTTTGTTCGTTGTAGTAACTAACACTGTCGAAGATGAAAAACTCAGCTTCCGGACCAAAGTTCGCGATGTCCGCGATGCCCGTGCTCTTAAGATAACTCTCAGCCCGGACCGCAGCGGCGCGGGGATCGAACGTGTATCCCTGTCGCGAAATAGGATCAACGGCGTTAGCGACGATGCACAAGGTGGGATCCGCCGAAAATGGGTCCATCCAGAAGCGCGTCGCGTCGGGAATCAGCAACATGTCTGATTCATGAATTGCGGCCCAACCCCGAATTGACGACGCATCAAAACCAAATCCATCTTCAAAGGAATCTTCACCCAGCTCGTTGATGGGAAAAGTCAGGTGCTGCCAGGATCCCGGAAGATCCGTGAATCGAGTCGAAACAAACTTTGCCCCTTGTTCCGAGGCGTACTTCAACACAGATTTAGCGTTCATTTGGTCTCCTGTCGAAAAAAAGTGAGTGATGCTGGTGACCTTCGCCCCGAAGCGGTGATTTGGTGCGAAGCCTTTGTGGATCGGGTCGGTCTGCGGAGCGCGAAAAGCGTCATGAACCGCGCAAGCAAAAACAGGCATTATAGTCGCGGGTGATGATCTGTCAAGTTGTTTCCACATAGTTGTACTGAAAAAACTCTCCCGCGGGTCTAAAAATAATCGCTTGCATGCATTGATCAATGGAAATATAGTCGCGCGCGCCACTCTGTGTGGATCGAGATCGGCAAGGAAGCACGCCACGGGCGTTAAAGAAAGCGCGGCTCCATGAAATCAAGAAATGCGATCCTGGTAACGGTTATTCTGGCCCTCTCAGCACTGTTTGCGCCCGTACGGGACTTTCCGAATATTCGAGCAAATCAAACTAAGCCCCTTTATCGGCCTTCGGGCAGCGAAGGTACGATCAGCGGAAAGATTTTGTTTGCGGGTAAACCGCCACAACCCAAGCGGATCGATGGCAGCGCGGACCCTCAGTGCGAAGCGGCCAATGCTGAGCTGTTCACCGAAGACGTCATTGTCAAAGCCGGAAAACTCGCCAACGCTTTTGTGTACGTTGAATCCGGACAGGCGCTGGATTGGTATGTCTTTGAGGCGCCCGCAACCGAAGTCTTGCTCGCGCATCGCGGATGTCAATTCCGTCCGCGCGTAATTGGGATGCGGATACAGCAACCTTTGCAGATCGTGAATGAAGATGCCACGACCCACAATACGCATTTCATGCCAAAGAACAATGCTGATTGGAACCAATCCCAACCCGCAGGCGGCGCTCCGCTCCAGCACAAATTTGCGGCGCCTGACGTACTTATTCCAGTCAAGTGCAATCAACACCCCTGGGAAAAAGCCTACGTCGCAGTTCTCTCGCACCCTTTTTTTGCCGTTAGCTCACGAAACGGCGCTTACGAAATCTCCGGATTGCCGCCGGGCCAGTATTCCGTGGTGGCTTGGCATGAGATATTCGGTGAACAGCGGGCGGAAGTGTCAATTGACGTTAATGAAAAAAAGAATTTGGATTTCAGTTTCAAACGGCCCGACGACTAACCCGCAAGCGTAGCCAGCATCAAGGGATAAATTTTCATTGGGCCGGGCTGCTTAAAGCTCCGAAAATCCTCGTAAGTTGTTTATTCAGTGTAGCACCTGGAATTTTTCCGTCACAAAAAAGTGATAGACCGACCTCGCGTTTTCTGTTACATTCTGCGATTAAGCGTACCACCCCAAGAATATCCGCAATTTTGTCCGAAAACGGCAGCCAAGCCGGTTGCTGAGGCCGACTTAATGCTTATCAAGGGCGCAGGCCGGGAGACCGCTAGTTGACCACCGCCATCGAACAGACAGTCGAAACCTACGGGATCGAAAACTGGGGCGCGGGCTACTTTGATGTAAATCGCAAAGGCAATCTCGTCGTGCGCCCGGCCGAAGGCGATCCACGCTCGGCTGATCTGAAGGAAATCATTGAAGACCTGGCAGGTCGCGGCATTTCGGCGCCTATTCTCTTGCGCTTTCCACAGTTGGTCGCCGGGCAGGTGCGCAAGCTTCAACGTGCTTTCAGTAAATCGATTCGGGAATTCGAATATCAGGGTACGCACATGTGCGTCTATCCCATGAAGGTGAATCAACAGCGGGCCGTGGTCGAAGAATACCTGCGCGAGGGCTCCCGTTACGACTTTGGACTGGAAGCAGGATCGAAGGCCGAGTTGTATGTGGCGATGGCGCTGGAGCAATCGCCCGACAGCCTGCTCGTTTTGAATGGATTCAAAGATGAGGAGTTCATTCAACTGGCTTTTGCGGGCGCGAAGTCGGGCAAGCGCGTAGTCATCGTGGTCGAGAAGTTGAGTGAACTGGATCATATCCTGCGGATCGCTGAAATTCATGAAGGCAACCAGCCCATGATCGGCATGCGTGTCAAGCTTTATTCAAAAGGATCGGGACGGTGGGAAAAATCCGGAGGCGAAGCCGCCAAATTCGGATTAACTACTACCGAATTGCTTGAAGTCATTAATCGCCTGAAAGAGGCGGGCCGCATAGACATGCTGCGGTTGCTCCACTTTCACATTGGCTCGCAACTTACCGACATCAAGCGCATCAAGAATGCGATGAAAGAAGCGGCCCGCGTCTATGCGAAAGTTCATCAAATGAAAGTGCCAATCGAGCTGCTTGACGTCGGCGGCGGCATGGCCGTCGATTACGATGGATCAAAAACGGCATTCGATTCATCCGCAAACTACACCGCTCAGGAGTTTTCCAACGACGTCATCTATACAATCAAGCAGGTCTGCGACGATGAAAACGTTCCGCATCCCACGATCATTCAGGAATCGGGCCGCTTCCTTTCAGCCTATCACGCGATTCTGGTGACGAACGTCCTGGAAGAAATCGAGACGGTTGTCGAAGACATTACTCCCATCGAGATTGATGAAGACGATCCGCAAGTCGTGATCGAGCTGGGCGATCTGCGGGAGACGATCACGATCAAGAATTATCGCGAGTACTATCACGACGCGCTTGAGCATCGCGAAGAATTATTCACGTTGTTCAATCTGGGCCTGATTTCACTGGAAGATCGCGCGAAAGGTGAAGTGCTGTTTTGGGACGTCTGCGAGAGCGCCGATCGTTATGCGCAACAATCGAAGTATGTCCCCGAAGAGTTTGGCGACCTGCGGAAACTTCTCTGCGCGAAGTACCTGGCAAACTTTTCCGTGTTTCGCTCGGTTCCCGATCATTGGGCACTGGATCAGTTGTTCCCGATCGTTCCGATTCAAACCTTGAACAAGCCTCCGACGGAATACGCCACCCTGTGCGATATCACCTGCGATTCAGATGGCGTCGTGGACAAGTTCGTCGATCTGCACGACGTCAAGCATGTGCTGGAATTACACAAGCTCGATCCCGAGGAACCGTATTATCTGGCGTTCATGCTGGTGGGCGCGTATCAGGAAGTAATGGGAAATAACCACAACCTCTTTGGGGCGCCGAATGAAGCCCACATCCATATTGATGAAGAAGGTTACCTGATCAAGAAAGTAATTCGCGGGACGACAGTTGGGGAAGCTGCCCTGCGAGCGCGTTACGAGCGTGGCTTGTTGCATGACGGGTTCCGTCGCCAGGTAACGCAGCGAATTAAAGATGGTGAACTAACAGAGGCTGAAGGGTCGGAATTGGTCAATTTTTATGAATCACGATACGACGCATACACCTATATCGCGCTTAATGGTAACCGGATGAAGGGTAGGCGGCGTCATGACTATTAGTTCAATTATTTAGCGCTTTCGAGTCGGGCTACTTCCGACAGCTCCGGGCATTGGCCCGCTACTAAACACTTCTTCGAATAAGGAAGAGCAAGAATATTATGGTGACACAGCGTAAACCGAAACCGAGCAAGTACCTGACGATTCCTACGCGACCGGTCCAGGTAGATCGAGATCGATCCGTGGCCGGCTTGCTCGAAAAGATGGAAGGCACGGGCTTTGGCGGCCGGCAACTGGCCGAATCGCATCGCATCTGGCTGGACATGCTCGGTGACAATACGACGATCATGATGGCCGCCTCCGGCGCATTGATTCCCGCAGGCATGCGAAGGCTGCTCGCTTATGTCGTAAAGAACCGTTTCGTCGATGTGCTGGTGCTTTCGGGCTCGGTGATCTTCCACGATCTTCACGAAACGTTGGGCCGTCACCATTTTCAGGCGCACCCGAATATGACGGACGCCGAACTGGAAGCTTCGCACATCAACCGCATGTGGGATTTGCTGGCGAGTGAAGAGGAATATCACGAGGCGGAAGAGTGGGTCGGCGGCTTCGCCAGTCAGCTTGATCAATCGCGGCCATATTCAACCCGTGAGTTTCTACACCTGTTGGGTCGGGAGCTCGCTGAAATCGCTTCCGAAGACGGCGTTCTGACCGCAGCGTATAAGTCACGGGTGCCCGTTTTTTGTCCCGGCATTACCGACAGCGGCATTGCCGTTGGAATCGCGGGTTCTCGATTTGAAAAAAAGAACAACTTTCAATTTGACAACGTGCAGGACGTGCTGGACATGGCCCAAATCGCTATTCGCGCGCGGGTCTCAGGTGTCATCAACATCGGCGGCGGCATCACCAAGAGTTTCCTTCGTCAGACAGAAATGTCGGCGCATATTTTCAAGCAACAGGTTCACGGCCACAAATACGCGATTCAATTCTCAGCCGACGCACCGCATCCAGGCGGCCGCTCTAGTGCCGTCGCCTTCGATGAATCGCTCGTCTATGGGAAGCTCGGGCGCGGCGCGCTGACTTCGTTCGTGAACTGTGACGCGACGATTGCACTACCGATCGTAATCACTGCGCTCTCGCAAACCGCGGCCAAATACATGAAAGGACGTCGTCGTCCCAACTTCACTTTTGCCGGCAAAGATTTGATCATTGACGTGCCTTAACAAAATATTTGCTAGTAGCAATACGTCTTCCCCACCCGCCATTTGACTTCGCTTCACGCGCGCGAAAATGTTGACTTTCCCGCTTAAGCCGCATATCGTTCGCAGGCCGTTAGGGGAGAGGCCGGACCTCACGAGTTTGCTTGGCCCTTTGCCACAAACTCTCGGTCGGTCATTCTTTGATACATTGCTTTATTAGAGCTGAATAGCTCTATCCAATGTCACGGCGAACACACGGTTAATAATTGAAATTGCCGGCGATCGTGATTAACCCGTCGCAATCTCGCCGGCAGTCCAGTCCTCGCGATCAAGAAGGAGTCCCTATGGCTGACCAACCCTTTAGCGTTTACTACGCATTGGATGGACCAGATCTGGATGGCCTGGTCGGCAGCGCCGGCATACTGCGATTCGATTGGCCCGAACGAAAGTTCTACATCCAACATTTCGACGGGATCAGTTCAGGCCACAATCCCTCGCTCGCCCCCAACGGAAAGCTCGCGCTTCTGGGAAATTTTAGTCAAACAATTCTGTTGCTGGATATCGAGAATGCCGACAACATTCGCGAGGTCGCGCGCCAGTCAACCATGTACTTCGAAGAGTCTTCGTATCGCATGCGCTCGAACACCCATCATCTTTGGTACCCGGACAGCGCCAGTTTCATCGGCGCCGTGGGTGACCATCTCTATCACTTTCGCGTGGACGATTTGAAGAATCCAACCAATCTCGGCCCGCATTATTTAGAGAATGCGCACGAGCTGCGCTGGGACGCCACGCACCGCTACATTCTTATGGGCGATCTCGGTCCTGAGAAAAAAGACGTGCGGCAAGTCGGGGTCTTTGATCTGCACGAGCCTGATCCCAAAAAGCGCTCACGAAAGATTTGGGTGCAGAACAATGTCTGGCATTGTCGTGTGCATCCTGAGAAACCCGTAGGCTACGCGCTCACCTATTCCTTAATCACCGACCATGACGATTGGGTAAACTGGTCGCCGGGTTATGTACGCGAATATATCTATGAAATCGATCTGCCCACGGCAAAGATCACGCGCACCTGGAGCAGCGCGGCCGAATTTCCGGGGCACCTGAATTCTGACGTCGAGATTTACGACAACACCATGTACGTTGCCAGCGGGGGCAGTCACGGCGTCCTGGAAATTCCGCTCGATCGGTTCGCTGAATTCCGCTTCCTTGATTGTATCCCGCGATTTACCACTCGCCTCTTTAGTCTCAATGATCAGATGCATACGCTGCTGGGCGCCATGTCGCGCAAAGCGACCGTGAGCAGCACTCACTACATGCTGCAAACTCTTCAGGTCACCGGCTGGAGAATTTTGGACGGCATCTATGCGACGCGCGTATCGCCCGACGGGAAGTACATCGTGGTCGGCAATCGCGGCTACAACACAATTGCGGTTTATGATCGCAAGTCGTATCGCAAAGTGTACGAAAAGTTGCTGCCCTTCCGTAAGAAGGTCACGGGCCGCGGTGGATACAATCATTATCGCCTCACAAACAGCTTCTTTGGTTACCACCTTGGCGTTCATCACAGTGAATTGATTGCGCGCTAGCGCGCCGCGAAAGGAGTCCGTCATGGCATTAAACGCTTCCGCCGGCGCCGCCGGCGCAGACACGACTTTCCGCACTTTGACTTGTCTTAACGGAGCGGATGCGAACGATTCGTTAGTTAACGACATAAAGGCGGATCTTTCTGTCGCTTCATCCGTGCTGGAAATGATGAAGGACTACATGGCGCTGCTTCAGGGCAACCTGAATAACGATGCGCCGCCATTCCGAAAGATGGCCAAGCTGTTTGAATTGGGTGATACGTTCGATTCGCTCGAGGGCCATTACTACGGCGTGGCGCCCGGTCTGCGGAGCGGTGACCTTCATGGGGCGGCGGCCGAGTTTGGGAATTTGCTGGGCTTCATCTGGGGCTCAATCATTGTGGGCCAATGTCCGTGGGCAGGAAAAAGTTATGCACCGATGACTGATGCGGACCGCGCCGGCACTGTCGGAAACACCGTCTCCAGCGATATCACGGTACTTCGCGGCATTAATCACTTTAATCGCATTGAAGGCGCGCCCATCAATATCGCGGCCACCTCAGTGCTTACGTTCATGTGGCACTTGCAAAAAGCAACTGCTGCCGAGAAAGCAAAATACGGTTATGAATTAAAAGGTGGGCACTTCGCGGCTCATCGCGCGCTCTCAATGTATCCGGGCACTCCACGCGAAGTGTTTCGTTTGAATTACCGCCACCATGCGCTCAATAACTTTCCGCCCTTGACGTACCTTGTCGATGAGATGGTTGAAATCGCGGACGGGCTATACCTGGGCCAGGTACTGTTCGCCACGGACCATCTGCTTGAGCGGTACGATCCAACCGTGCCTCCTGCGCATTATCATTATCAACATTTCGGTTATTTCCTTTTGTTCGAGGAGTTTTGGAACGCGGAAGCCAAACGACTATTTCCATTTTTGCAAATGCCCGATGGGGCAGTTCCGGCCGCCGCACCACCGACATCCGCGCCAGCCGTGGGTGCCTCTCCGACACCTGATAAGTTCAGCACACTGACGCTGGCTGATCCCCCCGATGGAGATATCGATCAGGCGCGGCTGGCGGAGGTGCGAGCCGATATCCAGAATTCAGGCGATATTATGCGCGTCTTGAAATCCTATTCTGACGTTTTAATGGCTGAGCACAAAACTGTCTCGCCGGTTTTCGACAAACTGCATACGCTCTTCAATGCGGGAATTGGAGCGCAGACGATGAATGGGTTCTACCGTGGCGCACTAATCTCGTGGCAGAGTCAGGGACTGCTTGCGCCTTTCCAGGAAAACACCATCAACGTCGCCTGGCAGGCATCGCGTTTTTTCTCGCCCTGGACGGGGAAGAAATTCAATCCTATCGATGCGGCGGAATTAGCAAAGTGGACAGAAGGCGGCGAGCCGATGGGGTCCGATCCGGCATTCAATTGTTCGAACACCGTTGCCTTTCGCACTTTGAAAGAGAAGTTTACGCGCGAAGTCACGAAGTTTGCCGGCGTGCGCATGGAAGACGCGACCCCAGAAGAACATCAGCAGTATGGCTACGACGCGCACACGTTCTTTTTCATTGGCCGGCCAAATAAGCCGAGCATGCTGCCGGAAAACAAGGGAAAGAAAATCTATCAGTTTAACTATCGCTGGAAGCCCTTGCGGAACATCCCCCCGGACTGTTTCTGTATCGATGAGATCGCGCAGATTGCAGAGGGTCTGTATCTCGGGCTCTTAATCTATGCAACTGACTGGCTGAAACCGTGGGACCCGCAAACCGCGATCGAAGAATACGAATACAAGTTGTTCGGCTACTTCCTTTTAATGGATGAAGAGTGGCACCAGAGGCGACTGCGTATCGGGTTTGACTTACAGAATACCTGATCGTTCAGCGTACAAACTCCAGGCTGCTTCTGATTCAACGACGTGAACTGAAATTCAGAGTTCGCATTAGCGATAAAGTCAGATTTTAATCGGTTGTTCGATCAGCTCCGGCGGCGTTGCTTTGGCATCGTCAGCGACAAAGGCGGGCCCGCCCGTCGTGCCCGTGGGTTTCCACTTGCGGGCTACTCGCCGAATGCCAATTGGAAAAATCGTCAACCCCCCCTGCGCATCTATCCGGAGGCGCAGGAAGTTTTTCCAATCGGGACAAGCAAGTGCCGAAAACGCTTCGTTCGAATGCCGGCTGAAGATATTCAACGAGATCAGCAGATAGATGCCCATTACGATTGAGCCGACAATCCATCCCAGGGCGAAGATAATCGCCCCAGCCAGCAACAGTTGCTTCGGCGATCTAAACGGCCAATGCAGCCAGGTCATGCCGACATACGTTGCAAACCAACCAATAAGAAACGTGGCCAGCACGTGCGCGAGTCCGTGCACCGTACCGGCAATTATCCGGTAGGACGGGGAATGAACGTCGGTGAACATTAGGAAGCCGCCCCACACCAGCGCAATCCAAAACACTGCAGTTGGGTTGGCTATAGATGTCGCAATTGCGCGCTTGAGAGCTAACTGCCACTGGTGCATCCCAAGGCCCCCAATATTTGCCATTACCGACCAGCAAGTGAGCGTGTACAGCAAAGCGGTCACGAATCCAAACCACGGATTCATGAAAAGAAATCCAAGATTCTTCCAGGTTAACTTTTTTGATTCGTTTGATGGCGGAAATGCTTTTTTCAAACGATAACCGTCGGCCAGTTCAGAAACGTCCGGTCCGTGAGTCGGATGAAGGAAACCCCCTCCTCCGCCCGCGGTGATTTTCTGTAACCCGCCATCCGTCGCGTGACGACGGTAATGATGAAGATCGCCAGACAAATAAACCGCAATCTGCTGATTGCAAAAGATCTTGTTTTCGAGAAAAGCGAGATTGTCTTCCGTATAATTCCGATCGTCTTTTCCGTAAATCCTGGCGTAGATCCAGTGGGGTTCGGCGGTGCAAAGAATAATTCGATCGCCATCATTCATTCGCTTTGCGACGCGCTTGAAGTACCTCACCTGCGGTATGTCAACGTCGGAATCCAACTGAACATCGGTGCCGATTAACCACCAACGCTGCGGCAATTTGAGGGCAAAATAACTGCGGCTCTGCCGCGTTTGCCAGCCGCCAAACCATCGGCGAGAGCAGAACAGACGCGTGAACGATACCAGACTGTCATACCAGTCGTGATTACCGGGAATAGCGAACACGTGTGGATTTGGTGATTCGGTCTCGGGCAAGGCGGATACAAATGGATCGATCAAACGGTCGCGATAGACCTGGCGGCTCGCCGTCGGATACACCTCATCGCCGCCGAAGACGAGCACTGAGCCGCGGACAGTCGGGTCGTCGTGACCGGCTAAGTTCAGTTGCGGCCGGCTGGCGTGATACGCAACTGAGTAAGTCGAGTCCCAACCATCGCCAGTGTCCGAGATATAGTCGAGCCACATTGTCTGGCCCAGACTGTAATCATAGATCCCGTACGCGTCAGGCGGCTGACCAGCTTCATCACCAAAGACATTGTCGTTCTCGTCGAAGGGCACCAGTGCTTCTGTAATGCGATAGTCGGCATGTCGTCCAAAGATCGTTGAGACGGCCACTTCGACCGCGGTACGGGCCAACTGCCGCGGATCGTACCAACCCACCATGCGGCACATGGCTGGTTTTTTGTTTTCGCTCATAACGTCCACTCCTTCAGCAAGTCTGACAAACGTACGGCGAACGGGTTGGCTTGCACAATTCCCTATGCCGATTCGTCACCTGAATGTTTGCGAGTATGCGAATGAAAAGCAGAGTCTAGTTAGATTCAGCCCGCTTCAACTTAGCGCGCGCAAGATATTAGCAAGCATGGTAAAAGTCAATAGATTTCGAAGATACAAAGTAGGTCGATCTTCGAGCGCCGCCGCCGGCTGCTGGTAGCGGCTGCGTTTCGGCCGACGTCCACCGATGACGCTGCTTAAATGCGAGAAATCGTATGAAGACAGCTTTGCGCTGCGCGCTTAATGCGACGGCGCCCACGCTCCCCAATAAGGTAAGTTGATTTTCGAAAGTAGCTTCAAATCCTGACCTTAGCTAAACTCCAACGCATGTCTGAATCAACGTCGCTTCCGATGAACTTCGGTGGAATTGCCGAAGAAGAATTCTCCAGTTTTGATAAAGCGCGCGTTGTGGTCTGGCCCATCAGCTACGAAGGCACGGTTTCCTACGGCGGTGGCACCGGCCAGGGGGCGGCCGCGATCATCGATGCGTCGCGGAACATGGAGCTTTATGACGACGAGACCGATGCGGAAGTTTACAGACTCGGTATTCACACCCTCCCTGAATCGCCCTCGATTGATCCGCCGGAGCAGATGATGAATTCGCTTTACCAGCGGGCTAAGGAATTGGTGTCCACCAGTAAGTTCGTCGCCATGATTGGGGGCGAGCATTCAGTCAGCGCACCCGTGATTCGCGCGCACGCAGAAAAATATTCGAACTTCTCGGTTCTGCAAATCGACGCGCACGCCGACCTGCGGGACACCTACGATGGCACGCCTCACTCGCACGCTTCGATCATGGCCCGCGTTGTCAAAGACCTTCGAATCCCCTCGGTTCAGGTCGGGATCCGTTCTATTTCAATGGAGGAAGCGCGGGTAATCGATCATTTGCCCACTCGGATTTTCTGGGCCAGGGACATCGTCGGACGGACGGATTGGTGGGACGACGCGGTCGCGAGCTTGACTGAGAATGTCTATCTCACCATCGATATTGATGGCCTCGATCCGTCGCTGGTTTCCGCGACCGGAACGCCAGAGCCTGGCGGCCTGGGATGGTATGAAACGATTGGCTTGATCCGCACGCTGGCGCGAACGCGCAACGTGGTGGGCATGGACCTGACCGAGTATTCCTATGTCGAAGGACAAAATGCTTCAGCGTTTCTTTGCGCGAAGTTGATTTATAAGACGCTCGCCTTTGTGTTTGAAAGGGAGACGGAGCGGGTAAGAGTTTAGTTCGCGGACCAGCGCCCCGCTGGATCACGGATCAATTGAAGGCCGGGTAACCCGCCGCTAAAGGTAAAAGGAAAAGACCTTGAGCGCTCCTATGTCAGCTTCTTCTTAAAAACTTCTTTCAGTCCCGTTTGCGCCTGGTCGTGCGCGTCATAAACGTCAGGTCGCGCCAACACGACACGATATTGCACCAGGGCGTCATTCCGCTTTCCGGCGAGGTCTAGTGACTGCGCCGCATACAAATGGGCCATAGTCGCCAGGCCGGCCCACGCGCCGGGGGCGTTTGCCGAAGCCAGAAACTCTTTCGCCGCGCGGTCGAACTGACGGGAGGTAAGCAGCGCTTCACCATACTTAAAATGAATTAAATCCAGCGCGCGCGAAGCTGTGTCGCGTACCGCTTTGTCTTTCAAGAGCGATTCGAAAGTCGCGAAAGCCTCAGTCTCAGCCGCCGTCGTCGCCGTAGTGTGATTCGTTTCGCGCTCCAGCGCAGCCTGAGAGACAAGCGCATCAGCAGCTTCCAGCCGGCACAAATAATTTCGCGGATACTTGACCGCCAACTCTTTCGCCAACGCGGCGGCTTCGGCAAACCGTTTTTCGCGCGTGTACAAAACTATCAGGAGCGTTTTTGCTTCATCGTGTACCCAGTGGCCTTCCTTCGCGACCCGCTCGAGCGTGGCTAGTCCACGTTTTTTCGATCCATGAAAACCAAACAGACCGGCTCCGATCTTTACGGGCAGCGGCAACGCGCCAACGGTGTAGTCATACAAACCGATGGACAGCTCAGCGTCGTGATAATTTGGATCGAGCTTAATCACCTGCCGATGTTTGTCCACCGCGTCCGAGCCGTCCTTCAGAGCGGCAACGTGTCTGCGCTCAACAGCCTCTTCAAACGAAGCTTTGAGCCCTTCAATCGCGCCGAGGAAATAGAGCGCCTCAGTGTCCTTCGGGAATTGCTTCAAGCGCGCCTCAGTCAACAGCCGCGCCTGCCGCGTGAGTGTGCGAAATTGATCGACGACCTTCGGGTCGGCTTTGTCCTCGCTGTCTGAATAGAACGAATCGCTGCCATAAAGGGAGGACTGCAACTTTCGCGTCTCATAAAGAGTCTCAGTCCAAAGCGTGTCGGCAAGGAACTGTGGTCCGGCCGGATAGTTCGGAAACGCGTCGGCCATCTGCTTGAAATTTTTGCGTGCGCCGTCGTAATCAAGATTGAATAGGGCCTCAGATCCCGCAATTCGCAGAGTTTCAAACTGGGCGCGCTGCGCCTCGGTGAGCCATGGTTGCTGGGCATGACCGGTCTGTGGAATCACAAATAAGATAAGAAGTGCGGCTGTAGATAATAAAAGTCTTTTCATAAGTTCTTAATTTGTAGAAAGAATTGCCTTCTATGGTGCGACATATACCGCCGTGGTGCGCGGTTTCATCGTGGCAGCAGCGCTGCCGGCGGCCAGGCCAATGCCGCCTCCGAAGACAGCGCCGAGTGCTTTGCCCAGCCCCGGGTCTTCATAGTTCTTACGATCGGCTACGGCCCCCCACGCCAGGCCTGCGCCGATCCCAACGGCCGCTCCAATTATTGGCAAAAACCAGCGCGACTTTCGTTTGTCTACCTCCGCAATCTCATTTTTGGACAAACTGATCATCCGCGCTCCCTGCACGGCAAAGTTCGCTTCCATAAACAGCGTATCATCAGTTGATTGCCGCTTCGAGCCGATGAATTCGCGGCCGTTCTTTGTCCTGACAACAATCCTGGCGCCCGGTTTTAGATTCTCGACGTTGCTCCAATTAGAGAGCGCCTGTTGCGCGAACAGTGAAGTGCACCCTACCAACAGGACCAGCACCATAGATACGAGTTGTTTCACAGAATTCACGTCGGGCCTCCTCTATTTGCTGCGATTGCCTGATTCACGTAGAAAAGCTCTCGAGATATTTCACGCCACTGCCGGTGTTGAAGAGCACAACCCGCTCATGCGGTGCTACCGATCCTTCGTTAATAAGTTTTCGCAGGGCCGGTAAACACGCGGCGCCTTCAGGTGCGCAGAAGATCCCTTCAGCCGAGCCAATTTCTTTTGTCGCTTCGATCAATTCATCATCGGTAACTGCGATCGCCGCGCCGCCTGAAGCTTGCAAAGCATCAATGATCAAGAAGTCGCCAATTGCCTTCGGCACCCGCAGCCCCGAAGCGGTCGTGTGCGCATTGTGAAATTCATCTGCGAAGCGCTTTCCTTCGTCAAAGGCGCGCACGATGGGCGCGCATCCGGCGGCCTGGACAGTCACCATTCGCGGCCGTGTCGATCCGATCCAACCCATCTGCTCCATCTCATCAAACGCTTTCCACATTCCAATCAAACCTGTGCCGCCCCCGGTTGGATAAATGATTACATCAGGCAGATGCCAATTGAATTGTTCGGCCAACTCATAACCCATTGTTTTCTTGCCCTCGATCCGATAAGGCTCTTTTAAAGTTGAGACGTCGAACCACCCCTCCGCTTCTTTTCGGCGCCCAACTTCGGCGCCACAGTCAGTAATTAATCCATCCATCAAGGTGACGTACGCGCCCGTCTGCTCGCATTCGATAACATTGGCGCGCGGCGTGTCCTTCGGCATGAATATGTGGGCTTCCATCCCCGCGCGCGCGGCGTAGGCTGCCAGCGCACCCGCGGCGTTACCGGCCGACGGTACAGCCAATTTTTTTACGCCCAGTTCTTTCGCCATTGAAACCGCTGCGGTCATGCCACGCGCCTTGAAACTCTGTGTCGGGTTCTGCCCTTCGTCTTTGATATAGAGCTGGTTTAATCCCAATTGCGCGCCTAACCGTTTAGCGCGCAGTAAGGGTGTAAAACCTTCGCCCAAACTCACGATGTTCTCGTCTCGCTCAACCGGCAACACCTCACGATAACGCCATAGATCAGGGGGGCGCTGGGCGAGCGACTCCTTTGTCAAAGACCTTATCGCGCGATCAAAATCGTATCGAACCAGCAGCGGCTTTGCGCATTCAGTGCAAAGGTTGTGCAAGCGTTGTGCCTCGTGGTGAAGTCCGCACGCGCCGCATTCGAGATGGGTAACATTCATGGTTCCAGGCCTTTCTTGAAAAGCATTCAGGGCCGACCATAATAACGTCTCGCGGGCGATTGCGTCAGGTGGAGTGCGAATCCTGCGCGTGTCAAGCGGGAGTTCAGACCCAAGTGAAAGTGCCCGACAAACATCTTTAAGGTTTGCGCTTTAGAACGCTGGCAACGTGCACTTTGCCACCTCTGCGGTTAAGCTTTGTAACAACAACTTTTGAAAATCGAGGAGAACAGATGCCCAATCGCACGGCGACTATTCAAACTAACAAAGGCACCATCAAAATCGAACTACTGGAACAGGACGCGCCAAAGACCACCGAGAATTTTCGTTTGCTGGCTGAGAAGGGCTATTACGACGGCGTCATTTTTCATCGCGTGATAAACGGTTTCATGATCCAGGGCGGAGACCCAACCGGCACTGGCCGGGGCGGCGCGTCCGCGTGGGGCGGGCGCTTTGCGGATGAGATTAACTCGTCATCGGAAGTTTACAAGCGAGGCTACAAGGCAGGCACGGTAGCGATGGCTAACGCCGGCCCAAACACGAACGGTTCGCAGTTTTTCATCATGCACGTCGACTATGCGCTGCCACCGAGTTATACAATTTTTGGACGAGTGACTGAAGGCCAGGATGTAGTGAACGCGATTGCAACCTCAAAGACTGATCCGGGAGACCGACCACTGTCGGAAGTGAAAATTGAGAAGGTTTTAATAGACTAATAGGTTTCGAGAACTATTCGGTGGATCGAATGATCTCAGTAAGCTCGAGGGTCACAGGATCAGGCGGGAAGTCTGGAGCATAACGAATTGCGCCGGCAACAACTTTTTTGGCCAGTCGCACGGCTTCTCGTAACGTAATTCCCTGAGCCAGACAGGCGGCGATCGCCGACGACATCATGCAACCGGTCCCACGAACAAGAGGCGCGTCAATCCAGTCGCCGCGATAAACTGTCATTTCATCTTCATCAGCCAGGAGGTCCGTTGCTCGTCGCTCTTCTGCCTTCTGACTATCGACTTCTGACTGGTGGTTTAGGTGTCCACCTTTGATTAGCACCGCGCGCGCTCCCAGCTCACGGAGCTTGCGTGCCGCCGCGCGCATTCCTTCTTCGTCTTGGATCTTGATGCCCGCCAGCGCTTCGGCTTCCGGAATATTAGGTGTGATTAAGCGCGCCAGAGGAACCAATTCGCGGCGTAAAACTGCGATCGCGTCCTGGTCCATCAATTCATAGCCGGACGACGACCGCATCACCGGATCGAGCACCGGCGCCGGCAAGTTGCCGTTAATAATCATCCGCGCCATCTCGAGGACAATTTCGGCGGTCGGCAACATTCCCAGCTTCACAGCGGCCACTGGATTCTCTTCAATCACCGGCAGGACCTGGGCGCGGACGGATTGCGCGGTTTGGTGAATTGCGCCGAACATCCCTTTCGAGTTCTGAAAAGTCAGCGACGTTAGGGCGGCCACGGGGCGGCATCCGAAACTGAGAATTGTCCGTACGTCAGCAATAATCCCCGCGCCTCCCGAGGGGTCGAATCCCGCAACGGCCAGAACCACACAGGTAAGTTTTTCGCTTTCGGTTTTTGTGTCCATGGCAAGAATCTCTAATTCAGCGGGTGCAGCCTTGCCTGTGAAATTGTGAATGTACGGCGACTTCTTTCCATCGCGCAAAACGCGAAGCTTTCCTTGCCCAGATAAGTGCTCTGTTGGGCCACGCGGCCGGGGATCTTTGGATTCAACCGGCCATCATCTTTGACGACTCGCCAGCAGGCTTAATTCTTTTCTTTCCGTTGACTCTCTCCAGCTTTCCGGGTTCGACTGGTAAATTTAGATTTCACTTTGTCTCGCTCCCTTTCGCGGTGTTTCGCAGCGCCTGGGTAACCCTAATGAGATTTTGCGAATCTTCAAATAAGCCGATGCCGGCAATTCCCTGTGCACCTGCCGCAAAACAATCAGCCGTGTTGGTCTGCGAGACGCCTCCTAAAGCCAAAACTGGAAAATCACCGAGCTCTCGGACAACTTCAGACAACTTTCCTAAACCTGCGGGCGGTCCAAACTGTGTCTTGGATCGAGTTGCAAAGACAGGACCAAAAACAACGAAGTCCGCGCCTTGCTCCCGGGCAAAGCTCGCTTCTCTCAACGAATGTGTCGATGACCCGATCAATAGTTCTCCCCCAAAGGTCTTTCTGATGGTGCGGGGACCAAGGGACTGCGTAGTCAGATGTACGCCATCGGCGCCGGCCCCGGCGGCAACGTCAGCACGATCGTTGACCAGCAAGCGCGTGCTCGTCCCTCGCGTGAGTTCGCTGGCTTGCTCAACCAGCTCGAACAGCACCCGCGCGGTCAATCTCTTTTCTCGAATCTGGACTAAATTGATTCCGGCTGCCACCGCCGCTGAGATTTGATTCACGATGAGCGCGAATTCCGTAGCGCCAGGCGTGGTGCTTTCAACGGTTGCGCCGCGGGTAATCAGATAAAGGATCGGTCTTGACAGGTTGAGCGGCATCGGTCACAGGAGGCAAATTCGGCCGCGAGCTTTCCACATATGGGTGACCTTCGTCCAGCGCGCGCACCGTTCGGCGAAAATTAACCAGTTCCCAAAATCCCATTCCCAGATTCAAAATGCCCACTCCCGAGACCGCGCCGCGTACCCATCCGGAGGCAATAAAGCGCTGGACCCCGAATCCGACTTTACGCGACGCCACCAGAAGAAAATAATTGTTGCCCCAATCACTGAGGCCGAACCACCCGTGTGGTACCCAGGGCAGCACCGTCAACACGATGCCAATCTCGAGACAGAGAATGATGTAGAAAATAACGGTGAGTCTTGAAGACATGGGGCCGGTTGTCCTTAGAAAACAAAAATACCACAAAGCTGAGGCTGTGTCTCAGCTTCGTGGTCTGATTAAAAGCCAAACTCTGGACTAGGCCATTCGCGATTCGAGCGACTTCAATCGCTCGTTCACTCCGCGATACGAGACGTTGACCCCATAAATTTCTGTGAAGAGATTCTTTGCCCGATCCAAATCGCCCGCCTGCTCGTACGCGGCAGCCAGATCGAACCGCAGCGCTTGTTGTTCATCGTTCGAGGTATTGGGCGAATTCAATCCCTTACTGAACCAGTTGACGGCTAGCTGCGGCACGCCCTGCTGCATGAAACAGTGACCGAGAAGATTGCAGCACTGCAAATAGCGCGGCGTCCCATCATCCGGTGACACAAGTCCAATGGCAATTTGAAATTCCTCCAAAGCCTCTTCGAACAGTTCCATTTCCTTGTACGCAAGGCCGAGATTGTAGTGGGTTTCGTAATCCCCGTTCTTGCTCGTATCAGCTTCGGCGGACACGCGATACTCCTCGAATATCTCAGCCAGACCAGGGTCGATCACATGAGGATTCGCGGCTGGCGGCTCAGCCTTAAACAGAGCCGGTTCAGAAAAATCAGCCGCCACCGGGGAGCCGACTTCCGGCTGCTCCTGTTCGATTATCAAGTTGGGAGCGCCCAGACCATTCTCCAATTGCCGTCGGCGCGAATCGATGTCCGGATGCTGTCCGAACTGGCGTTCCAAAAGATCGAGCGTGTCGGTTGCGATGTCTCCGTAACCTTGCGCGATATAGAAATCAACACTCTCAAGTTCTTGTTTGCGAAGAATGGCGCGGCGTTCGTCCTCTGTATCCGAACTTTCGCCTGAGCTTTCGTCGAGAGAGCCTGCTAATTCCTGCGAGACAACGCCTTCGAAGGTGAAGCCGCGCTCAACTTCCATGTCCGTGCCCGACTCAGCCTGCGGCTCAGTATCAGCGGCCGGGCTCCATTGGAATTCAGTCTCGCCGTTCAAAGGGGCCGACACAGACTCATGAGCAAACTCGTCGCCCGGGGGCTCAGTGATGGAATCAGACTCAGACTCGACTGCCGCCACGGCCTGAAATTCGGGCAGTGCTTCAGCCGCGGCCTCTTCTGCCGCGCCGCCGAGCTCTTCGAGCCTTCCCGCGTACGCTGTATTTTCCGGCGCCAATCGTGTCAACTGTGTTAAGGCATAGCGCTCTTCCTCAGTAACGCCGGCGGCCTCAGCAGCCTCAGCCATCCTTTCAAGCGATGCTTTCAGGTTATCGACATCACGCTGCCACCAGTGAGCACGGACCAGTAGTCGTAGGGCGTGAACGTTGTCGGCGTCGCAAGTCAAAAACTCGTTGAGTAATTCGACCAGCTGCTGGTCTTCTCGCTCAGCCAGCATTTGTTCTGAAATGCGCGCGACAATGCCCACGGCCGCGTCAACCTCGTCGAGTCGCAGATACAAACGAGCAACTTCAATGAGTCGCAGGTACGCTGAAGGATCTTTTTCGATCAAGGCGACAGTCGCGGCGTCGGCCTGGGCTGCATCTTCCGCCTGGATGTAAGCGCCCGCGAGGATTGAGAGCAATTCCAAATCGTCGGGATTTTGGGCAGACGCACGCGCAATGACTTCAGCGGCTTCGTCGGCGGTGCCGCGATTCGCATGCGCCGCTAACAATCCCTTCAAAGCCGCACTATTGCCTGGCTTAATTTCGAGCGACCGGCGGAACGCATCGAGCGCTTCATCCAAAGAGCCACGCGCCCGTAAACTTTGGCCGCCATCTGTAAAAGCAGCGGCAGCCTGTTCGGTCATTCCCTCTTTCAAAAATCCTTCAGCCAGCTTGATCCGTATGCCGGCGTTCTGTGGATCCAGATTCGCTATTTTCGCCAGGACCTCGAGTCCCGCCTTTGTGGCGCCGGACTTTGCATGCGCGTTTGCTACTACCAGGTAGTGCGCCCGTGCTTCCACTACCAGGTCCTGCTGTGCGTATAAGTCGGCGAGACTGCTTGCTATTTCAACATCGTTAGGACGCAGACGATCGATCTTCCGGAACATGGCAATCGCCTTCAGCGCGAACTCCTGTTCCCGATAATGATCACCGATGCGGCGAAAGCATGAGATTGCCGCTTCGTGATTGCCCACGCGCACGTGAAGGTCGCCGAGAATATTCAGCGTGGCAAAGTCGTCAGGCTCTCTCTCAACGATTTTGCAGTATTCTTTGATCGCTGCCGGGATCTTGCCCATTTCGAGGGATCTCTCGGCCGCGCGCAGAGTCTTTACCTTGTCGAATGCCATGTTTTGAGAATCGCG
This sequence comes from Pyrinomonadaceae bacterium, assembly GCA_046262835.1. GTDB lineage: Bacteria > Acidobacteriota > Blastocatellia > Pyrinomonadales > Pyrinomonadaceae > UBA11740. Next base: position 228,141 of record JBHELZ010000001.1, on the reverse strand, counting down.
GAATGAAAATTGGACGATGACCGATGCTCATCGCTGGTGAAGGCCCGTCGAGCTTAGCATGCTGAAGCCGCCTCGGAGTAAAGCGGCACCCCTAAAAGTAACACGGGCCGTAAATGGTGTCAACGATGTTTTCTTCTGACAAAACTGACAAAACCGCAAGGAAACACGCGGCATTTTGCTAAATGACGTCGGCAAAGTTCTTTCGCGTACGCGCGAACCACCAATATCCAAAGACAAAAATGACCAGCGCGAAACCGGTGAAATACGCAAGACCGGACCATTCCGGGTTCAGCCCATCCAGGATTATGCGACGATAATTTCTAACCAGGGGCGTGAACGGATTCAAATTGATCGCCGAACGATACGGCGGAGGGACGATGGATTCCGGATAAATGATGGGCGTCAGATACATCCAGGCCATCAACGCCAGCGCTATTCCCTGCACTATGTCGCGGATGAACACGCCGACCGAGGCGACCAGCCAGGCGGCGCCAAAGGTCGCGATTAGCTGGGGAATTAGAACCACCGGGAGATAGAGAATCGTCACGTGCATCTCTCTGCGCAAAGCGACGACCGCTGCGATCAGGACCACCGTTCCAAACAACTGGTTCACCACCGCCGCGAGAGACAATGACACAGGTAGAGTTTCAAGAGGAAAAACGACGCGTTTTACCAGGTTCGCATGGGCCACGACCGTGCTGGAAGATAGTTGCAAGGACTCCTGGAACGCATTCCAGGGCAACAAGCCGCAGAAAAGATAGAGGGCGTAATCCCACTGGGAGCTGCTGGCGCCGAACTTTGCTTTGAAGATGCCCGCAAAAATGATTGTAAAGATCGCGATCATTACAATGGGTGTCACCAGCGCCCACAAGATTCCCAGAATCGAGCCCCGATACCGGGCAGTCAATTCTCGCCGGGTGAGCGAAAAGATTAGATCGAAGCGGCGAGGCAGCTCCCACAGCGGCCGCCAAACCGCTCGTCGTGCTACTTGGGCAGAGATCATGTGATAGGAGGTGACCTACAAACTATCAGTCGTTACGCCGAAACAGTCTTGCGAAACGCCGCCAGAAACGCCTCCATCTCATTTTGTTTGCCAATGGTAACGCGCATGTGCGTGGGCAACGCCGGAAAAGCGCGTCCAACAGAAACGCCGGAGCGATTCATCGCGTCGATCAAGGGACGGACGGGACGCTTCATATCAATCATGATGAAATTCGCTTGCGAAGGAATGTGCTCGTATCCCAACTGCTTAATCTCGTCCAAAACAAACTGTTTGGTTTGGCTATTCATTCGTCGTCCATTCGGCACTTGATCCGGGTCGTTAAGACTGGCAATGGCCGCGGCCAATGCCATGATATTCACGCTGTCCCAGGTCAAATGCGGCCTCATTCGCTGAATCGTTTCTGGTTGGGCGATGCAGTAGCCGCATCGCAGGCCCGCCATCCCATAAACTTTCGAAAAGGTGCGGGCAACAATCAGATTGGGATGATCTTTGATCAGAGGAATGACTGACTCGTAATCAATACTGTCGGCGTAATGAAAATAAGCTTCGTCAACGAGAATCATCGTCTGCCGCGAAACTTTGTTGATGAAATCGCGCAATTGGTTTTTGGGAGTAATGCTCGCTGTGGGATTGTTCGGATTGCAGATGTAGATCAATCCTTCGCTCGCCGCGGTTAGCATCTGCGGCAAATCGTGAGCATAGCTTTTATTGAGCGGCACCTTTACAACTTCCGCGCGATTGACGCGAGCGTGATTGAGTATCGCTTCAAAAGTTGGATCGGCGACTACCAGGTTGCCGCGACCCGGAATGAATTGCAATGCCGGCCCACGAGTTGGCTTGGACAATTCAATAGGCTTTGATTCGTTAGTCATGGGCCCGGTAAATGCCGACGCGCACACCTTCAGAATTTCACCGGACCCGTCGCCGAGCACAATTTGTTCATGACCGACCCCATTAACCCGGGCCAGACTTTCGATCAGCGTGTCGGCGTGTTCATCTGGATAGCGCCAGGCTAACGAGAACGCCTCTGCCATTGCTTTCAGTGCCATGGGTGACGGGCCATACGGATTCTCATTTGAGTTCAAGCGCACGACAGACGCCGCGACACGTGAACCAATTGGAGGGCGGCCCATCAATTCGTCGGGCCAGCCGATACTGGGGCGAGCAACCGCGCTCACCGCGCCAACGCCGACAAGCTGCGCGAATTTGCGTCGAGATATCGAAGTAAGTTTCGGCATGATTACACCTCCGCGGGAAGTTGCGCTGCATTATGCCGCTACATCGCACGCATCGCCAAGCTTTTGCCGTTTCCATTTAAGGAGGGATGCTCGCATTTTCCTCTTGTGATAGGCTGGTTTTAGCCAAAATGCCACAGAGAAGTTCGTCGAGTCTGTTTCCCGAAATGCGGGAACCGCACGGTTCCAGCGCGCGCTCTGCCACCCCCGCGCCACTGGCCGACCGTATGCGCCCACGCACGCTCAACCAGTTTGTGGGACAGGAACATCTGGTTGGCGAAGGCCGTGTACTGCGTCGTCTGATCGAAGGCGGCACCACGATGCCGTCCTTGATCTTATGGGGCCCGCCCGGAACGGGCAAGACCACGCTGGCGCGGTTGCTGGCAGAGAAAACCGACGCGCGATTCATCGCGCTCTCAGCGGTTTTCTCGGGGGTCAAAGATCTGCGGGGAGCGATCCGTGAAGCACGTCTTACCCGGGAACGCGGGCACCGCACGATTTTGTTTGTTGACGAAATTCATCGCTTCAACAAGGCGCAGCAGGATGCGTTGTTGCCCGCTGTCGAAGATGGAACGGTGGTGCTGGTAGGCGCCACGACCGAGAACCCTTCCTTCGAAGTAATCAGCGCGTTGCTGTCCCGATCTCGCGTGCTCGTTTTGAATCCGCTCGATGAAGGTGAGATTAGAACGATAGTGCGCCGCGCGCTGGCAGACGAAGAACGCGGCCTGGGCGGCTTTCATCCTGAAATGTCTGAGGAATCGATCGCCCGTCTTGCGCATATGTCAGGAGGCGACGCGCGAGTCGCGTTGGCAGCACTGGAAGCTTCCGTGGCGGCCACCGAGCCAGACCAACAAGGCGTCAGACAAGTTAGCAATGACATCCTGGTTGACGCGTTCGGGCGCGCTCAGTTCGCCTATGACAAAGGCGGCGAAGAGCATTACAACCTTGTTTCGGCCCTGATCAAGTCGCTGCGCAACTCTGACGTGAACGCCTCGCTTTATTGGTTGGCCCGGATGATAGAAGGCGGCGCCGATCCAGTATTTATCGTGCGCCGGCTATGCATCCTGGCTTCCGAGGACGTTGGCATAGCCGATCCTGCCGCGATGGTCCAGGCTGCCGCGGCGGCAGACATTGTGCAACTGATTGGAATGCCCGAAGGACTGTTTCCGTTGACCCAGGCGACGATTTATTTGGCCCGCGCCCCGAAATCAAACGCAGTATTGCGCGCCTACTCTGCGGCACACAAAGATGCTGTTGAAACTTCGCGTGAACCGGTTCCCCTGCATTTGCGCAACGCCCCGACTCCACTAATGAAACATCTTGGGTATGGCAAGGAGTATCGCTACGTTCACAGCGACATGGGAGCGAAAGAGGAAATGGCTTGTTTGCCGGAGAAGTTGAAAGGGAGAGTCTATTTTCGGAATGATGGACCCACAGAGGACACGGAAGAGAACAAAGAATAATGGTCAAAGTTCCGGCTATAGGCCGCAGTTGTGATTTTTCATAAGGCGCCCGAAGCCGAACTCCGAACGATTGTTTTTTCCTTGCTTCCTCTGGTGTCTGGTGTGATGAGACTTTCCATGCAGCAGAAAACCCAAAAAGAACTCGCCTTTCTTCATGATCTGTACATTAGCACCGGTTGGGTTGAGCGCTTCGCCGAACTTGTCGATCAGCACGTTCCGTTACCGAAGGAGGGTCGCGCTCTTTACGTCGAGGCCGGGACTGGTAACCATGCTCTGGCCCTGCAAGGGCGCGCCGGACGGAAGCTTACTATTATCTGTGCGGACCAAAATGAAGAGTCCGTGGAGCTGGCGCGCGCCAAGGCCGTCGCGCTGCATGAGCCCACTGAATTTCAGCACGAACATGTCAACGCGTTATCGTTCAAAGACGATCAGTACGATCTCGTTCTGGGCAACGCCTCGCTCACCCTCGTTGATGATCTGAAGGCCAATTTGAGAGAACTGGTTCGCGTCGCTAAACCCGGCGGCTCGGTGGCCTGGTGGTTGCCGACCTTCTCCAGCTTCGGCGAATTCTTTTCCATCTATTGGGAGGCGTTGTTAAGCGCGGGATTCGATGACCACGGCGGCGATGTCGAAAATATGATCACGGGCCTGCCGACGATTTCAGATGTGGAAAAGTGGTCTGCGGAAGCAGGCCTCGAACAGATTACTTCCAAAATGTCTGTCGAAGAGTTCGACTACCAATCAGGCGAACAGTTTCTCAACTCGCCCTTGATTGCGGATTTCTTGTTGCCGAACTGGATTCAGCCGCTGCCGGAGGGTTCGCGCGCAACCGTGGTAAAGGAACTATCGCGCATTATCGATGAAGACCGTCACGCTGGAGAATTTGTGTTGACCTTGAAAGCCACGCTGGTAGTGGGAAAGAAAAGCCGAGTGCAATAGCCCGCGTGACGGAGGGCGTATATGCCATTCGGACCCAGCCGTGAGTATCTGAAAACAATGCGAGCGCGAAAGGAGCAATCCCTCGCGCTCGCACTATCCTGGTGCAACGGGAAAACGAACGCCTCCCGCTCTGGTCAGGCTACTGCCGCGCTACTTTAACGTTCGATCTTCCTCGCTTCATCCGCACGCATTTGCTGCGCGCGCCGCCGCGCTTCCTCAAACAGCGCTTCATCGTCGACTGAATCCAGCTTTGCGCGCGAATCCGATTTTCCGTCGGCTTCGTCTATTCCTTCTTTGAATGCTTTCTTACTTTGCCCGAGCGCTCTCGCCAGCTGTGGCAGTTTGCTGCCACCGAACAAAAGAAAGATCGCCGCCACGACCAGAATGATAATCGTGGGACTTTCGATGGCAAACAGCAGCACAGTCATAGGGTTCTCCTTCTTTTCCGCGAACGCTCACGCGCGGACGCACAAGTCGCTATGGCCGTCCGACTCATAAAACAAATACTTACGCCAGGTTTCATCGGCACGTCCGATGTAACGCATGATCTGCCGGTTCACGTGCAGCGAAAACGCGCGCGGTCGCCGCAGTAGATTCATGTTCGACTCCTCAGGCGTGCGATTACCCTTACGATGATTGCAGCGCTTACAGCAGGCCACCAGATTATCCCACGAAGACTCGCCGCCACGTGATCGTGGCACAATGTGATCGAGTGTCAATTCGGAAGGCGAAAACTGCTTTCCGCAATACTGGCAGCACGAATGGTCACGCAGCAAAATGTTCTTGCGCGATAAGGAACGGCGCTCAAACGGAATGTGGCGGTACTCGGTAAGCCGGATAACCGAGGGTGCATGCATCGCGATTCGCTGAGAATGCAACATGTGGCCGTTGTGCTCTTCCATCCGCGCCACGCCTTTGAAAATCATGACCACCGCGCGCCGCTCAGTGCACACGTTGATGGGCTCAAAAGAAGCGTTCAGGACTAGGACACGCGCATTCATGGTTGAGGCGATATTACGCGAGCCCGCCGGAAAGTGTCAAAAATCGGTGTCGGAAGCCCAACCGTAAGTGAGGCAAGTCAAAATGCCGCCGCGCACACCGCCTGCGCCGAGTTATCGCGCTCCGAGTTTGAGGCGGGCGACGCAGGTCCGCGGCTTACAAGGGCAACCGGGTCACGGCCCGCGAAAGCGATCTGTCGCTTCAACCAGCGCACTCAGGTTACCAGGCTCGGTAATCGAATGGCCCGCATCCGGGGTGATGTGCAACTCGGCTTCCGGCCACGCGCGATGCAGATCCCAGGCGCTAGTCATCGGACAGACGACATCGTACCGGCCCTGGACGATTACGCCGGGAATGTGGCGAACCTTTCCGATGTTCTCGATCAGATAATTGTCGGTCGGAAAGAAGCAGTTATTAATGAAATAGTGGCATTCAATTCGAGCGAAGGCCTGCGCGAAAATGGGATCGGCAAATCTTTCGATCGACTCGGGATCAAAAAAGAGCTTGGATGTGCTGCCCTCCCAAATGGACCAGGCGCGGGCCGCCTCGATGCGAACCTTCTCGTCATCGCTGGTCAGGCGGCGATAGTAGGCGGTGACCATGTCGTGACGTTCAGCTTGGGGAATGACTTTCAAATATTCTTCCCAGACATCGGCGAAGATCCAACTGCATCCGTCCTGATAGAACCACTTGATCTCTTTTGGCCGGCAGAGAAAGATTCCGCGCAGCACGAGTTCCGTCGCGCGATTGGGGTGCTTCTCTGCATAAGCCAGCGACAAAGTGCTGCCCCAGGAGCCGCCAAACACCTGCCACTTCTCAATGCTTAGGTGCCGGCGGAGTTTTTCGATGTCGGAAACGAGGTCCCATGTCGTGTTCTCTTCAATCGAAGCATGCGGCGTACTTTGCCCTGCGCCACGCTGATCGAATAACACGATGCGATAAGCCGCCGGGTCATGAAACTGACGATACTCGGGCGTGATGCCACCGCCGGGGCCGCCATGAAGGAAGACCACGGGCTTGCCGTTCGGATTGCCGCACTGCTCGTAATAGATTTCGTGAAGGTCTGACACTCGCAGACGACCCGTGTTGAAGGGTTCGATCGCAGGATAAAGGGTTCTCAGTTTCATGGTGTTGGGATTCTATCGCATGTTTGCCCGTCGACAACGAATTCAACCAGGCAGCGCGTAATCAATATAGACCTGGTTGAATTTTTAATGATTGACTTTAAAGATGCCTGCCGCGACCCGCGTTTTTCGTGGTGATCTCGCTAAACGATCAGGCTCGCTGGCAAAACGCAGACGATGATGCCCGCGTAATCAATGTTTAGGTAATGCCGGGATCTTAATGAGCTTTGTTGCATGAGGGCACCTGGAGACTATTCAAGGCGATATCAAAACTGCGAGCTACTCCGATTGAAGTCCGGGATACTCTCTACTAAGCCCTGGCCACCGTGAGTACGAACACCTCGGACGCGCCCGCTTCTTTCAAGGCGCCGGCGCATGCCGAAGCCGTGGCGCCGGTGGTGAATACATCGTCAACCAACAACACGCGCTTGCCCGCGACCGCTTTCGGATGACGGACGGTGAAAGCGTGCGCGACGCTCTGACGCCGGGCTTTTGCGTCCATGCCGGCGCGATGCCGCTCAGTATGAACGCGGCGGACAACTGAATGTTCGTCAACCGGCAAACCCGTAAGCCGAAAAAGTTCGCGCGCGAGGATGGAAGCCTGGTTGAAGCCGCGCTCCTGCTCGCGGTCTTTATGCAGCGGCACTGGAATGATGAGCGCGGCGTGATTCAGTGGCTCACGGCGCTGCGCCGCGCACATCAGGAATATGAGCCGACGGGCGGCGTGCGGCTGGCGCTTCAACTCCAGGACTGATGCGCGCAACGCACCCTCGTAGAGGCCGCAGGCTCGGGCGCTCGTGAAGCAGCTGTCATCGCAACGCCCGCAACGAACAATCTGGCCTCGGTCGGAATTCGCCTTTCCGACACTTAGGGCGCCGCACTTAGAGCAGAGCGTCTCTTCACCTTCAAACAGTGGCGCTTCGTTCCAGCACTGCGAACACGCGACGCCGTCGTGACGTGACTCGACGCTTCGGCCACAGACGGCGCAAAGTTGCGGATAGGCCAGCGCGAGCGCAGCGTCCAAGGCTTGATCTGCGATTGAGGTCAGAAGTTTCATTTGGCATGTCCGCGCCCGCAATCAAAACAGCGGCCTCCTGATTCTCAGGAGGCCGCGTGTTATATCACGAAAACAAAATGCAGATCCCAAATTGAAGATCCGAGCTTCAACGAATCCCGATGCTTAAACTACTCCTCTTCCGGCACCAGCAATCCGCGCTCGTTCAGATCTTGGCAACGCAAGCAGTGTCTGGCCCAGGGGACCGCTTCCAGCCTTTTCTCCTGAATCGGATCGCCGCAATGGTCGCACTTGCCGTATTCGCCCCCCTCTATTCGATAAAGCGCGCCGTCAATCGACTCCAGAAGCTGGCGATCGTTCGTTGACATTGACATCAATAATTCCTTGGTGTACGCGTTCGCCGCCATGTCGGCCGGATCCTGGGTGGCTTCGGCATCACGTTCGCGGCTGTAGGCTTCGGCTGCCTGTACCTGGCCCACCAAACTCTCACGCCGCTCAAGTAATTTGTCTCGATACGTTTTTGCTTTTCTCTTATCCATTGTGATCAACTGTTCCCTCCACACATCTTCCCTTTATTTCTGATACGGTAATCCGCGATTGATCGTATATGCCCGATAAATCTGCTCGACGACTACGACACGCGCCATTTCATGCGTCAGAGTCAGCCGTGATAAGCGCCAGCGCTTCTGAGCTCGAGCTGTGATCTCAGAGCTAACCCCGTCCGGGCCGCCAACGACGATCGCGATCTCCTTTAGCGATTCGTTCTCCCAACGGCCAACTTCGGCGGCCAGTTCCGGCGAGCTCCATTCGCGGCCATTCAGATCCAGCAACATCGCGACGCTGGTTGCCGGGATCGCCGCCAGAATACGACGCGATTCTTTTTCAACACTTGCTCCGTCCAGGCCAGAGACGTCGCGCGTTTCAATCACTTCACAACGAACGAATCGCTGTAGTCGTTTAAAATATTCATCGACGAGCGCGCGCAAGTGCTCATCTCTTGTCTTGCCGGGCCAGATAAAGCGAATGCGCATGAGCTCAGAGTTCAGCCTTCAGACTGTTTTTTGCACCGCAAGCAGAAGCCTGGACTCTGAACTAGCTTGACTCGTCGCTCCCTTCTTCTCGCGCCAGCCGCTCGTACAGATTCTTGCGACTGATACCGAGAATCTTTGCCGCCTCGCTCTTGTTGCCCTTCGTCGTGGCCAGAGTTTCACGCACGTAATCAGCCTCAACCTCGGCCAGCGTCGGCCGGCGGTCCCTGCGCACTCGTTGCGCGGCGGCGACGCGCACGCTGTCGGGCAAATGTGAAACGTCAACCGCTGGGCCGTCGCAAACAATTACCGCGCGCTCAATGATGTTTGCCAGCTCTCGAACGTTGCCGGGAAATTCGTAAGCCAGCAAACAATCGTGCGCTTTTGGCGACAACTTTCGCGTCTGTCGACCGTGTTTTTGCGCGTACATTTGCACAAATGCACTGGTCAGTGACGCAAAATCCTGGTGCCGTTCGCGGAGTGGCGGAACCGCAATCTGGACCACGTTGAGCCGGTAAAACAGATCGTCGCGAAAGGCGCGCCGCTCGACCGCATTCTTCAAGTCAGCGTTTGTCAGAGCGATCAATCTCGCGTCGACTTCGATAGTTTTTCGTCCGCCGAGCCGTTCAAATTCGCGATGCTCGATCACGCGCAAAAGCTTTGCCTGCGCATCAAGTGAAAGATGCGCAATCTCGTCAAGCACCAGAGTGCCGCCATGAGCAGCTTCCAGTCGACCGGGCTTCGCCTCTGTCGCTCCGGTAAACGCGCCGCGTTCGTAGCCGAACAATTCCGCTTCGAGCAAGTCCGCGGGCAAAGTCGCACAGCCGATCTTCACGAGCAGCTGTCGCGCGCGCGTGGAGCGCGCATGAATGAAAGCCGCCAGCGCGTCTTTGCCCGCTCCCGATTCCCCCGTGACGAGCACGTTCGCGTTCGTTGGGGCGACCCGTTCCGCGAGCCCGACGGCTTCGCGCATCGCACCCGACAACGCAACGATTTCGATCACTATTCTTCTCTCAAAGAACTCAGCCGGGTCAGGTCTTCCGGCGAAAGATCGAGCCGCCGCGCCTCGCGCCATAGACGCTCGAGGTCATAAAACCGGCGAGCTTTCTCATCAAAAACGTGCACGACGAAGTCGCCGTAATCAACTAGAATCCATTCAGCGTTCTGATATCCCTCAACCCGCGCGGCGGGGCTACCGTGACGCTTTAACTGGTCGACAATTTCGTCGGTGATGGCCTGGGCTTGGCGACGGTTAGCACCCGTGACGATCAAAAAGAAATCGGTGAAACTGGAGATGCCGCGCAAATCAAGGACGGTCGGACCGATGGCTTTCTTCTCTGCTGCGGCATGCAACGCAAGGCGGATTCGATTGTCCAGCTCTGACAACTCCATGCTGGGGGCATTTGCCCGCGATCCAACCGCAGCAGCCTGCACTTCCGGACTTAACGATGTTTCTTTTAACTTCTGACTCATTTAGTTTTTATACAATCCATACTTCTCGATGTAATGCGCGACCTCGATTGGAACCATTGTTTGCAGGGCCGCCGTGTCCTGCGACTGCAGGGCCATGCGAATACGTGTCGCTGAAACCTCTGACTGCACCACATCCGTAAACAAAGCGTGCGGAGTGTCATGGTGCATTCTCGCTACGTCTCTCTGATGACCGCCGGCTCCGAAGGTGTTGACGAGTGTGACCGGCATGTCCTGGTCACACTTTAAGTCCAGTTCATAGCCTGGCCGCGAAACCACGATGAAGTTACACAGCGATAACAGCCGCTCCCATTGGTGCCATGACCTGATTTCGAGCCATGAATCGGCACCCATAAGAAAGAACAATTCCGTTTCCGGACCGAATGCATTGCGCATTCGATCGACTGTCTCAACAGCATACGGCTGTTCGGGAGCATCAAGCTCAATAGTCGATACAAGCAATCGCTGATCCGCTTCCGTCGCCAAAGCCAACATCGCAAAGCGATGAAACACAGACGTTATGTTTGCGTTTCGCTTGTGCGGTGGCAGGCACGCGGGGACGAAGATCACTTCATCAAGTTCAAAGAGCTTAAGCACCCGCCGCGCAACGTCGATATGTCCGTTATGCACGGGATCGAACGTGCCGCCATAAATTGCAACGCGCCGCAAAGCCATCGACGAATCCAAAGTACCTCACCGTTTCTCACACGCGCGAACCGATCACTATGTCGTCGCGCAGCTGGGGCAACTTGTGCCTGCGATGATGCTCCACTTCGTTCCCAATTGCTCGAGTAAGCTCGCGCACGCCTGCGCCGGTGACCGCCGAAATGGCGAAAAATTGCCGGCCATCCTCTGCCGCTCGCGCTCGCAACAACTCAAGCCGTTCAGGCTCGTCCAGCGCATCAATCTTTGTCGCGACGACGATCTGCTCGCGTGCACCGAGTTGTGAGTCGTACGCGGCCAATTCGCAATTGATGATTTCATAGTCACTAATCGGGTCGCGACCAGAGGATGAAACATCGACCAGGTGTAACAGCAATGTCGTCCGCTCAACGTGGCGTAAAAATCGATCACCCAGACCATGCCCTTCATGCGCGCCTTCAATCAAGCCCGGAATGTCCGCAATTACAAACGTGCGGAAGTCACCCAAGTCAACCACACCCAGATGAGGCTCGAGGGTCGTGAACGGATAGTCGGCGATTTTCGGCTTCGCCGCCGACACCGTGGAAATGAAAGTTGACTTCCCGGCGTTGGGAAAACCTACCAATCCAGCATCGGCGATCAGCTTTAATTCGAGCTGCAACTCGCCTTCTTCACCCTCACTGCCTTCCTGGTGATAGCGTGGCGCGCGATTAGTCGAAGTAGCGAAGTGCGCATTGCCAAAGCCGCCACGACCGCCGTGGGCCGCGAGCCAGCGCTGGCCGGGTTCATCAAAGTCAAACAGCAATTCACTCGTCGCCGGATCGAATACTTGCGTCCCGACGGGAACGCTAATAGTCGCATCGCCGCCTTCTTTGCCAGAGCGATTACTGCCCTCACCGTGCATTCCTCGTCCCGCGACATGTAGCGGGTTATAGCGCAGGTGCAGAAGCGTATTGACCGATTCATCGGCAACGATCCACACATCACCGCCGCGGCCGCCGTCGCCACCCGAGGGACCACCACGCGGAACAAATTTTTCGCGACGAAAAGCGGTCACGCCGTTACCGCCGTGGCCGCCCACTACGCGAATTTTTGTGCGATCGATAAACACAACTTGATAATCTCAAACCTCAAGTCTCAAATTTAGATCCGTTGCCGACCGAAAACTAAAAATGCGAGCCCGCTGAAGTGCCTTCGGCGCGGGCGTCGCATTAATATGAGAACAACTTACGTACAATTCTTCTAGGACGAGGCTGCTACTGCGTGCGGATACACGCTAATGAATTTCCCCGATCGTCCTTTGTCTTCAAACTTAACGACGCCGTCAATCAATGCGAACAAGGTATCATCCTTGCCGCGGCCAACATTGGTCCCCGGTTTCCATTTTGTGCCTCGTTGACGCGCGAGAATGTTGCCGCCGAGCACACGCTCCCCACCAAACTTTTTCAAACCCAGGCGCTGCGAGTTCGAATCACGACCATTACGCGACGAACCTACACCTTTTTTATGAGCCATAAAAACTCCGGAATTGATCCATTAATTGTTATCCAATCGAATCTATCTTCAACGTTGTGAATCCCTGACGGTGTCCCTTAGTCCGCTTGTAATGCTTGCGCCGCTTCTTTTTAAAGACGACGATTTTCGCTGCGCGGCCGTGGTCGACGACCGTCGCCCTCACCTTTGCGCCGTCGACTAAAGGCGAGCCGACCCTGGTGGTGTCCCCATCCGTGGTCGCCAGGACTTCGAGTTCTACCGAGGCGCCGACATCGCTGTTCAGCGCCGGAACTCGCACTTTGCCGTCTTTTTCAACGCGAAACTGTTTGCCGCCCGTTCTGATGATTGCGAATGACATTTTGTTTGTGCCCTCAGTGAGCTTAACTCACCACTGAAAAGTCGAACATTATAAATTCAGGCAGACACCCCAGTCAAAGCCGGAGAAGCGGTTGGCGCGGCCGCGTGGTCGCGGACTCTGTTTTTGTCGAGAAAGTCTTCCATAAAGCGGGTTGAAAAATTACCGGCCTGAAAATCAGGATTGTCCATGATTTTGAGATGAAGCGGGATCGTGGTCTTGATTCCTTCAACTACCATCGCATCAAGTGCCCGCCGCATCCGGGCAATCGCCAGATCGCGCGTCCGCGCATGCACGATCACCTTCGCGATCATCGAATCGTAAAACGGCGGCACGCGATACCCCGGATACACGTACGTATCGACGCGCACCCCGGGTCCCCCGGGCAGATTGAAGGTCGTGATCAACCCTGGCGACGGCGTAAAGGTGTCCGGGCTTTCAGCGTTGATGCGGCATTCGATCGCATGTCCGACCATAATCACATCATCCTGGCCAAAGCCAAGCTCCTCACCTTCGGCTACGCGAATCTGATTGCGCACGATGTCCGTGAGTGTAACCATTTCCGTCACCGGATGCTCAACCTGAATCCGGGTATTCATCTCCATGAAATAAAAACGATTGTCTTCGTCGAGGAGAAATTCAAACGTTCCGGCGCTCGAATACCCGATGGTCTTGCAGGCGGCGACGGACACTGCGCCCATCTGTTGACGCAACTCCGGGGTCATCACGGGTGACGGCGATTCCTCTAAAAGCTTCTGATGGCGACGTTGAATCGAGCATTCGCGTTCGCCGAGGTAGACACAATTGGCGTGCTCATCGGCCATTACCTGAATCTCGATATGGCGCGGCCGCTCGACAAAACGCTCGAGGTAAACATCGCCATTCTTGAACGAAGCAGCCGCTTCAGTCGAGGCAGTTTGCAACGCGCCCGATAGTTCTCCTTCCGAGCGAACGATGCGCATGCCGCGACCTCCGCCTCCGGCTGAGGCTTTAACGATCACCGGAAAGCCAATCTTGCGCGCGATTTCGATTGCTTCTTGCTCAGACTGCAAAGCATTTTCACTACCCGGCAGAATGGGCACGCCGGCTTGTTGCATGGCGCGCCGCGCCGCAACTTTTTCCCCCATAAGTTGAATGGCGTCCGGCCGCGGCCCGATGAACTTGATGTTGCAGGCCTCACAGATCTCCGCGAAGTAAGCGGACTCCGCCAGGAAGCCATAGCCGGGGTGAATCGCGTCGACGTTGAAGATTTCCGCAGTGCTGATGATTGCCGGAATATTAAGGTAACTTTGTGAGGATGGCGCCGGGCCAATACACGCGGATTCGTCAGCGAAGCGGACATGCAACGAGTCACGATCGACATCGCTGTGGACGGCGACGGTGCGGATCCCCATCTCTTTGCAGGTCCAGATGATCCGGCACGCAATCTCTCCGCGATTGGCGATGAGAATTTTTCGAAAGCGTCGCGGTCCGTTCATGGTGATGAGCCTGTGAGCACCAGCTGTAAGCCGTAAGGAAGCAGCTGCTCACTGCTTACGCCTCACGGCTCACTGTCGTTTGATTCCAAATAGCGGCTGTCCGTATTCGACGGCCTGTCCGTTTTCAACGTAAATTTTGACGACTTCACCGCTGGTCTCAGCCTGAATTTCGTTCATCAGCTTCATGGCTTCGATAATGCAAACCACGCTCAACGGTTCAACCTGACTGCCGATGCGCACGAAACTTTCTGCGGTGGGTGAAGCGGCGCGATAGAACGTGCCCACGATCGGAGAAGTGATCTTGTGCAGGTTCTGATCTTCAGAAGCGGCCTCTTCGGCGTGAGCTCCCGGGTGCGGTGGCGCATTCGTCGGGCTACTCTGAACGGGCCCGGCCGCGTTCGCGATTGAACCTGCGGCGATCTGTTTCTCAGCGGCCGCCGCCATCTGCGGGTTTGCTCCCTGTTCCAGGAATGAACCGCGCCCAATCTTTACATGAAAGCCTTCGCGTTCGAGCTCAAACTGCGTCAAGCTGTTTTCAGTGATTAGTCCAATCAGCTCGCGCAGCTCGGTCATATTAATCGACGCCTCGAGGTGCCGCGGCTGATTCCGATGCCGCCGCCGTCCCCGATCGCGATGACCGCGCTCAGAAGTATGCTCCGCTGCGGGCGATACTATCTCCGGGGTCTGGTTCTCCTGATCGGCCATAGCCTTCTTTGGTCCGGTTGACATCGCACCTCCCATCGTCGGTTTGCGGCAGTTGCGTCCGGGTCGTCTTTCTCTCAATTAAAGCAACAGCCCCGATCCGGAGTAATCACCGAGTCGGGGCCACGCACACTAACCGCACTATTCGGTCGCGCCGTCGTCGTGTACCGCGCCCTCAGAATCAACTTTGGTATTGGCAGCTTTCTTCTTGCTTGGTCCTTTTCGTTTCCGTGCCGCGGTTTGGGCATCTTTCTCGCGCGCGTTATCGACCAATTCAATAATCGCGAGTTCCGCTCCGTCGCCAGCTCGGCGACCCATTTTTATGATTCTGGTATAACCGCCCGGACGATCCCTGAAGCGCTCGCCTAATTCATCAAAGAGGCGGCGCAGCGCGGAAACGCCCGCTGAGCGCGGCGGCGGAACTTGTCCTCGTCGCGTGGTAGCGGCGCGACCATGATTGCCCGCGTGAAAGTACGAGGCCGCCTGTCGTCGCAGATGGACCCCGGCGGCTTCCGATCCGTTGCCGTCGAGACTTACCGCGCGGCGAGAAAGCGTGATCGCTTTCTCAATAAACGGCCGCAACTCTTTCGCCTTGGGCAGCGTCGTGACAATGCGATCGTCGCGCGAGTTAATCAACGAGGTCGCGAGGTTTCGCAACATCGAGATACGGTGTTCGGCTGGTCGCCCTAATTTCCGATGGGCTTTAAGATGACGCATGATCCTTTTCCTACTGCACTCCGGTGCCGCGCCCCTCCGGCGCGTCAGTTCGGGGCGATGATGCCCCTGCCACCGGTTGTCCTATTGCACTGCTTCTTCGAATTCATCGTCGTCGCCGCTAAGGTCCTCAATCGACCCCTCGCCCGAACCGGGAATCGGATTGCCTTGCTCGTCGAATTGCATGCCAAAATCCAGCCCCATTCCCCGCAGGATGTCGCGAATTTCGCCCAATGATTTTTTTCCGAAATTCTTCGTCGCCAGCATCTCACGTTCAGAGCGCTGCACGAGATCCCGAATCGTCTTAATGCCCGCATTCTTCAGGCAATTATACGAGCGAACGGAAAGCTCCAACTCATCCACGGACCGGTCCAACTGGTCGTTTCGCGGCAAGGGCGGCCGTTCGGCTTGCTGGTAACTGTACTCTTCGGTGTCTTCCTCAAAGTTAATAAAGATCGCCATGTGATCCTTAATCAATTTTGCCGCGAGACCGATCGCATCATCGGGTTTGACCGAGCCGTCCGTCCAGACCTCGATGCTCAACTTGTCGTATTCCGTGTTCTGGCCCAGGCGCGCCGCGTCAACTGCATAGTTGACCTTTTTGACCGGGGTATGGACCGAATCGATCGGAATGTAGCCAAGCGACAGATCTTCATCGAAGTTTCGCTCGGCAGAAACATAGCCGCGGCCGCGTTTGAGGCGCATCTCGATATTTAGCGTGCCCCCATCGCTAACCGTCGCGATGTGCAGCGCCGGATCGAGTACTTCAACGTCAGCGTCTCCCTGAATATCCCCGGCAGTTACTTCACCGCCGCCGGGTTTGGAGATCGTCAGTGTCTTCGGCTCGTTGCCGTGTAACTTGAACGGCACCTGCTTAAGATTAAGGATCACGTCCGTAGCATCCTCAACCACACCTTTGATCGAAGAGAACTCGTGCTCGACGCCTTCGATTTTCACCGCAGTAATTGCCGCTCCTTCAATCGAAGAAAGCAACGCGCGTCTGAGCGAGTTGCCCACTGTCGTGCCGAACCCGCGCTCGAAAGGCTGGGCCGAAAATCGCCCGTAACGTTCAGTCAGTGTTTCGCCATCGGCGGCCAGCCGCCGCGGCATTTGAAAGCCTGTCCAGAGATTATTTTGATCCATAACGTACCGTTAGAAATTCAGGAGAGTTGCGGCCCACCGGCGGCGCGGTCCCAGTCGCGCGGCGCCGGCGCCCAAATTTACTTACTATAAAGTTCGACAATCAATTGCTCGTTGATTGAGCGGTCAATGTCCTCACGAGTCGGCAATGCCGAGATGGTCGCTGTCATGTCGCCGGCCGCAGCTGAAATCCAGGCCGGTCGACCGCGTCCCGCTGCCGTTTGCCAGGCGCCTTCCACGTGCGCATTCTTTCGGCTTGCTTCTTTGATTGAAATCACATCGCCGGGCTTGACCTGGTAAGAAGGAATGTCGACCTTGCGATCATTGACCATCACATGGCCGTGATTCACCAGCTGCCGCGCCTGCCGTCTCGAGGTCGAAAAACCAGCCCGGTAAACGGCATTGTCCAGCCGCCGTTCAAGGAAGGCGAGCAGGGCCACACCCGTTATGCCTTTAAGCTTGCGCGCCCGCTCAAAGTAATTTCTAAATTGTCCTTCGAGAATAAAGTAGATACGCTTAACCTTCTGCTTTTCGCGAAGCTGCTGGCCGTACCCAGCCAGAGCTTTGCCGCGCCGCATTGAGTTACCATGCTGTCCGGGCGGTTGAGTACCGCGCTTTTCGATCGGACAAGAAGGCTTGTAACAGCGATCTCCCTTGAGAAAAAGTTTTGCACCTTCGCGGCGGCACAAACGGCACACCGCATCTCTATACCTAGCCAATCGTTTCTGCCTCCAGTCTAACTTCAGACGGAAAAGTTTACAGGCTGCATTCTTAACGATTTGAAATTCAAAATTCGAGATTTGAAATTCAGATCTGCGAGCCCTTCGTCCTTTAGGTCACTACATTGTTGGTTTTCGATTTCCTGATTTGAGTTTAACGTGGACGGTTTAGCCCGACCAGGCCAAAATCGCAATTCCAGAATCAAAAATCCTGCTTAAACTCTGCGTCTCTTTGGCGGCCGGCATCCGTTGTGCGGAATCGGCGTTGTATCGCGGATGGCAATCACGCGAATGCCGGCGTTATTGATCGCGCGAATCGCCGACTCGCGACCGCCGCCTGGACCCTTCACGCGAACCTCGCACTGTTGCATGCCCGCTTCCATGGCCTTCTTGGCCGCTTCGTACGCGGCCTGCTGCGCGGCGAACGGAGTACCCTTGCGAGAACCACGAAATCCGCGCGCGCCGGAAGACGACTGAGCCACCAAATTTCCTTCCAGGTCGGTAATCGAAATCAGCGTGTTATTGAACGACGCCGCGATATAAACGATCCCGCTGGGAATATTCTTCTTCTCTTTCTTGCGAAAGAGCTTCTTTTTGCCGGTTGTTGCTGCTTTAGCCATAAACTCAACTTCTGCACGAAATCTAGATCGCAGATGTAAAATCCTAAATTATTTCTTGCCGGGCGCTTTCTTCTTCGCGATCGTTGCGCGACGTGGCCCCTTGCGCGTGCGCGCATTCGTATGCGTTCGCTGTCCGCGAACCGGAAGCCCGCGCCGGTGACGCAAGCCGCGATACGCCCCAATATCCATCAGGCGCTTAATGTCCATCTGGATGCGCTTGCGCAGATCGCCTTCAATTTCACCCTGGCCTTCGATGACCGCCCGAATCCGGCCGAGATCATCTTCAGTCAGATCACGAACGCGCGTATCAACATTCACATTCGCCTCTTTAAGAATTGAGGCTGAACGCGGCCTGCCGATTCCGTAGATGTACGTTAGACCAATCTCAGCACGTTTATGGGGCGGAAGATCTACACCTGCGACACGAGCCATAATCTTGATTTCGGATTGCGGATTTCGGATTGCGAATCAACGACAGTCGTTGAATTCAGCTCTCGAAAGCCACTAACCTGCACTCCTACTTTTGTCTCTGCTTATGTTTAGGGTTCGTGCAAATCACGCGCACGACCCCACGGCGATGAATCACCTTGCACTTATCACAAATTTTTCGCACTGACGCGCGGACTTTCATAACCGTCGACCTACTTGTACCCTGAGTTATCCGTTCCCATTCAATTCGTGGAGCGACAACTAAAACCGACAGTCAATCACCCGGAAGAATTCTGATGAAGTATTTGCGCATCTTGCCGGAGACAATGCGCAACACCCCGTGCCGGTTTTCTTCCAGCTCAACCCGAAACATTGCATTCGGCAGCGTTTCGAGGACTTGGCAATGACTTCTATAGCCTCGCCCCTGGCCGTACAGACAGGAATTCGCCTTAGCTGGCAAACTTCGGATACTAACACGCGCCTTAAGCAATTGCCAAGCCGCGGCCGGGGCTAGGCAGCGCTGACGAGTTTCTCGCGCACGGGGGCACTCACTAGAGTCAGCACTTCAGGGCCTTCCTCGGTGACCGCGACCGTGTGTTCAAAATGCGCGCTGGGCTGGCCATCGACCGTCACTACCGTCCAGCCGTCTTTCAATGTCTTCGTATGCAGCGAGCCAAGATTGATCATGGGCTCAAGGGCGAACACGTAGCCCTTTTTAATCTTTGGCCCCTTGCCGGGTTTTCCATAGTTTGGAATCTGTGGATCCTCGTGCATGCTGCGTCCAATGCCATGGCCCACGTAATCGCGCACAACCGAATACCCCTCAGCTTCGGCGTGAGACTGTACCGCGAATCCGATATCTCCCAAATGGTTACCGGCGTGACACTGTTCAATTCCCAGATTCAGGCATTCCTGGGTAACGCGCACCAGCTTCAAACACTCATCGCTTACTTTTCCGACCGGCACCGTGGCCGCGGTATCACCGACAAAACCTTCCAGCGTCGCGCCCACGTCAATCGAAAAGATGTCGCCGTCTTTAAGTTCGTAGCTGGACGGGAAGCCGTGGACCACCTGTTCATTTACCGAGGCGCAGATTGAGTAGGGAAAGCCGTTGTAGCCTTTGAAGGTCGGATATGCGCCGCCGTCACGAATCATCTGCTCAGCAGCGTCGTTGACCTCCATCGTGGTCAGGCCGGGTTCGACCATCGCCCGCAACTCAAGTAACACGCGACCGACCAGCTGACCGGCAGCGCGCATTTTTTCGATTTCCTTTTGCGACTTGCCAATGATCATAAAATGGCCCGGGAGGCGTTGTCGCCGTTTATGATGCGCCTGATCTCAGCGTGAATCTCATCCGGGTCGCGCATACCATTCACTCGATGCAGGCGACCCGTGCGTTCATAGTACTCAAGCAGCGGGGCCGTCTCTCGGTTGTAAGTCTCCAGCCGCACGCGAACGTTTGCTTCCGTGTCGTCAGCTCGATGAATTAACCCGGAGTCGGGATGATTGTCGCATTTGCAATCCAGCCGCGGCGGTTTGAAGTAAATGTTGTAAATCTCTCCGCACACCGGACAGCTACGCCGGCCCGTCATCCGTTTTTCAAGAAGATCCTGAGGCACGTCGATCAAAATCGTGCTCAGTTTCTTGTGCTCCCGCTCTGCCAGACTCTCGAGCATCCCGGCCTGTGCCGCCGTGCGCGGAAACCCGTCAAGCACGTAACCATCTCGACAATCCGCCTGCGACGTTCGATCTTCCACGACCCGAATCACCAGATCGTCCGGTATTAAGCGTCCGGCTTTCTGAATCGCGCGCACCTCCTGGGCCAGGGGCGTCTGGGTCTGCGCGAGCACACGAAAGATATCGCCCGTCGAAATCTGCGGCAAGTTCAGGCGCTCTTGCAGCAAACGCGCCTGTGTGCCTTTACCGGCACCCGGCGCGCCCATCAACACGATAATTTTTGACATTGATTCATTTGCTCATTGATTCGATGACTAAAATGAATCAATGAATCAATGCTTTCTCAGGCCCGCCGCCCCCGCAGGCGTCCCCCGCTGCCGAGGAAGCCTTCGTAGTTACGCATTACCAGTTGCGCTTCGATCTGAGCGACCGTGTCCATTGCGACGCCGACCAAAATCAGCAGAGATGTGCCGCCGAAATAGAATTGATACCCCATGCCTGTCGGAATCCATCCGAGGCCCGGCGTGGTGCTGACAAACGATTCGAGCCAGGTCCCAATCAACGGCAGACGCCCGACCTTAAACCCACTCAACATGAATTGCGGAAAGAAGGCGACCATCGCCAGATAAATAGCGCCCACCGTCGTCAAGCGAGTGAGTATCGTATTGAGATATTCAGCGGTCGCCCGGCCGGGTCTTATGCCCGGCATGAATCCGCCATGCTTGCGCAGATTGTCAGCAACTTCTTCCACGTTGAAGACAATCGAAACATAAAAGAAGGTGAAGAAGATAATGAGCGACAGAAAGATCAATTCGTAGTATGGATCGCCGGCGTGAAACACCTGAAAGAAACCGAAAATCTTTCCGTACCAATTGGTTGGATTCTTCGGAGGTAAAGCAGAAAACAAGCTTTGCGGCATGGAAAGGACCGATGAAGCAAAGATCACGGGGATCACGCCGCCCATGTTCAGCTTCAAAGGCATTGTCGTTTGCTGGCCGCCCACCAGTTGGCGGCCGACATGCCGCTTTGCGTAACTCACCGGTATCTTCCGCCGCGCGGCTTCCACAAAAACGATGAACGCGATGATGGCAACCAGCGCAACTACCAAACCGATCACGCCGAGAATCTCCAGGGTGTCGCCGCCGCTTACCCGCCCCATGACCTGCTGCACTCCGCGCGGCAATCCGATTACGATGCCGGCAAAGATCAAAAGCGAGATGCCGTTGCCGACGCCCCGCTCAGTAATTTGTTCGCCGAGCCACATCACGAAGATAGTGCCCGTCGTTAAGGTCAGGACCGTGGTAAGCAGAAATCCCCAGGTAGGCGCCCCCACGCCGTTGATCTGGAGCCAGTGCGCCACAAAGGTCGTTTGCAGGCCGGCCAGCCCAACCGTCAGATAGCGCGTCCATTGATTGATCTTGGCGCGGCCCATTTCGCCTTCTTCCTGCAATTTCTTTAACTGCGGAGAGACGACAGTCATCAACTGCAGAATGATCGACGAAGTAATATAAGGTGTGACACCCAGGGCAAAAACCGAGATCAGCCGAAAGTTCCCGCCGGAAAACAGATCGAGTACGCCCAACAGTGTGCCGCTGACGTCGTGCCAAACTTGATCCAAACGCGCCTTGTTGATTCCGGGAGCAGAGACGTGCGCGCCCAGGCGGTAGACCGCGAGTATGCCCAGCGTAAAAAGAATGCGCCGGCGAAGATCCGGCACCTGGAACATATTGCGTACGGCTGCTAGAAATTTTTCCATAACGTTAGCTGTGAATCTTGTCCTGCGTAACTCTCAGCATCGTTTAGAGCGGGTAGTGCCAGGCCAGCCGGCCGGCAGAGGCTTTTAAATCTTACGGAACGTTAACCGCCGATAACCGTAGCGGCGCCCCCGGCCTTCTCGATTTTTTCGCGTGCGCTTTTAGTAAAGCGATGTGCGGAAACCTTCAACGCCTTAGAAACGTCGCCATTGCCCAACACGACAATGTCGTGCTTCGCTTTCTTGATGATGCCGCGGCGATGAAGGATTTCGGGCGTGATCTCGTCATTGGCGGCAAAAGTGCGTTCCAGCGCTTCCAGACTAACTTCGATCCATTGCTTCTTGAAAATGTTGGTAAAGCCGCGCTTCGGCAGGCGACGATGAAGGGGCATTTGCCCGCCTTCAAAGCCGATCTTGGAAGAGTAGCCTGAACGCGATTTCTGGCCTTTTTCGCCGCGGCCGGAAGTCTTGCCTAGCCCCGAACCGGGACCGCGACCGACACGCTTCTTCTTATGCGTGGATCCTTTAGCTGGATGGAGATTGTTAAGTGATAACGTCATTGTGCTCTGTGCTCTGGCCTTGGGTTCTTCGATCTCGATCTTTGTATCAAAGATTAAAGGCCAAAGATTTTTATTCTATGATTCGCAACAAGTGCGGGACTTTTGCAACGGCGCCGCGCATCGAAGCTGTGTCCGGGCGCTCAACCACTTGATTCAACTTTGTCAGCCCGAGGCTGCGCACGATCTCTTTCTGCTTTGACGGAAATGCGATCGTGCTGCGGTAGTACTGAATCTTGATCTTCGCTGCCGCGGCTGCTTTTTTGCTCTTTTTCGCCACCATACGATGTCTCACGTCGATTTTGTTTAGCGGCGGCACTTCCCCGGCGCAAACAGCGGCAGAAGTGCCGCCTATAAACGAATGTTCACTTAAAGTTCTTCCACTTGCTTGCCGCGCAACCGCGCGACTTCGAAGGGATCTTTCATCTTCAGCAAGCCATCGAAGGTCGCGCGCACCACGTTGTGCGGATTTGTCGATCCTAAAACCTTCGTGCGCACATCGCGCACGCCGGCGGCCTGCATCACTGCGCGCACGGCGCCTCCCGCAATGACGCCCGTTCCTTCCGAGGCTGGTTTCATCAAGACGCGGCCCGCTCCAAAGCGTCCTATAAGTTCGTGCGGCAGAGTATTTTCAATTAGTGGCACCCGAATAAGATTCTTTTTTGCGGCTTCGACACCCTTTTTGATGGCCAGCGGAACTTCGCGCGCCTTGCCGGTGCCAAAACCGACGTGACCCGACTCGTCCCCGACGACAACCAGCGCGGCGAACGACAGATTCTTTCCGCCCTTAACGACCTTCGTCACGCGATTGATCGAAATAACCTGATCCTTCAGATCCAGACCCTGTGCAGTGATTCTCTGTTTCGGTTGCCTCATTTATTTTCCTGCGCGCTCGCTTCCTTTTTGGGCTTAGGTTTGGCTTTTTTTGGTTTGGCGGCGACTTCGGCCTCTGCCTCGGGGGCAGCAGCCTCGGGCACCTCAGCTTCGCGCGCCTCGTCTTTATTGAGTCCGGCCGCGCGCGCGGCATCAGTCAAAGCCTTGACCCGCCCATGATAAAGATAACCGCCACGGTCGAACACCACGCTGCTGATGCCCGCGGCCAGCGCGCGCTCGGCAATGGCCTGCCCAATCTTTTTCGCGGCTTCGATATTCCCGCCGGTTTTCACTCCCAAAGTTTTTTCGGTCGTCGAAGCGGACGCCACCGTCTGCGCCTTTTCATCGTCGATAAGCTGCGCATAGATGTGATTCAAACTTCGATAGACCGCCAGACGCGGGCGGGCCGTCGTGCCGCGAACTTTATGGCGAATGCGGCGGTGGACCGCGGTTCGGACTTCTGCTCTGTTTCGATTAGCCATTTCTACTCACTGCCGATTGCCAATTTTCAATTGCCAATTCCAAGCTCCGCCAAACATCGATCGCAAATCTGCAATTAAGAATCGGAATTTTATTTACCCGTCTTGCCGGGCTTTAACTTCAGGGGCACATCGGCGTAACGCACGCCTTTGCCTTTATACGCATCGGGCTTGCGCAGCTTGTGCATCTCTGCGCACACCTGACCGAGTTTTTGTTTGTCGATCCCGGAAACGGTCAAGGTTGTTTGATACTGCTGAATACTTCCTTTGGTTGTCAGCCGTTCGGCTTTGGCTTCAATGCCTTCCGGCAGAGGAAACTCGATCTGGTGTGAATAGCCCAACGAGAAAACGATCCGCTTTCCCTGCACGTCGGCTTTATAACCCACCCCGACGACATCCATCTGCTTTGAAAATCCCACAGTCACACCCTCGATGGCGTTATTTGCCAGGGCGCGCGCCAATCCATGCAGCGCCGCCTGTTCGTTTGACGCGCGCTCGGCGACCAGGGATTCGCCTTCCTGCTTAAAAGTAATGCCCGCGGGAATCGGCGTCTTAAGCACGCCCTTGGTGCCCTTCACTTCCAGCTGATCGCCCTGAATACTGACGGTGACGCCCTTGGGAATCGTTATCGGTTTCTTGCCAATTCGAGACATGATTATTGACTCATTCACTCATTTAATCGTTGATCAAACAACGACGAGACGATTCAATTCCTAGTAGACCTCCGCCAGCAGCTCTCCGCCGACGTTTTCCTTGCGCGCCGTCTTGCCGCTCATCAAGCCGCGCGAGGTTGAAACGATGTTGACGCCATAGCCGCCGAGCACTCGCGGAATTTCGTGCGACCCGACATAGACTCTGCGGCCCGGACGCGAAACGCGCGCGAGATGCGTAATCGAAGAGGTGCCCCGCGCGTCATAGCGCAAAAAGATGCGCACGACCTTCTTTGCGGCCTCGCCCTTGATGACGAAGTTGTTGATATAGCCTTCCTCTTTCAGGATGCGCGCGATCTCCAGCTTCAGTTTCGAGGCCGGGATATCAACGCGCGAATGTTTGGCCGAGACGGCGTTCCGAATTCGCGCCAGCATGTCGGCAATAGGATCAGTCATTCGTTACAACTCCATTTTCGATCCCGATTTATCGGGACCGGCAATGCTTTACCAACTCGATTTCACGACACCGGGGATCTGTCCCGCCAGCGCCAGTTCACGAAAACAAATGCGGCACAAATGAAACTTCCGCAGGTACGCACGCGGACGTCCGCACCTCTTACAACGAGTGTAGCCACGCGAAGAAAATTTTGGCTTGCGATTAGCTTTTGCGATTAGTGATTTCTTTGCCATAACAATCGTGGTCTCAGATCTGAGATCTCAATCTGAAATCTCTAGGTCCTAAACGGCATTCCCAGGGCCTTCAAAAGCGAGCGCGCTTGATCGTCATCCCGCGCCGTGGTCACAATCGAGATGTTCATCCCGCGCAGCTTATCTACCTTATTGAAATCGATTTCGGGAAAGATCAGCTGTTCGCGAATGCCGATCGTGTAATTGCCGCGGCCGTCGAATGCTTTGGGCGAAACGCCGCGAAAATCCCGCACCCGCGGCAAGGCGATGGACACCAGGCGATCGAAGAATTCATACATCTGCTCGCCGCGCAACGTGACCATGACGCCGATTGGCATTCCCTGGCGCAGCTTGAAGCTGGCAATGGATTTTTTTGCGCGAGTGATCACGGGCTTCTGTCCGGCAATCGCTTTCAGCTCTTCGACTGCCGTGTCCAAAATTTTGGCATTCGCGATCGCCTCACCCATGCCCATGTTTAGCACGATCTTGTCGAGGCGCGGCACGGCCATCGGGTTTTTGATCCCGAATTCTTTCGCAATCGCCGGGGCGACCTCTTTTTGATAACGTTGTTTCAGCCTGGCCATAACTATTTGCCCGTTAATTCATTTTTCATTGGTTAAATGGACCAATGAATCAATGAATAAATCATCATTTTTCGATCGAGTGCCCGCTCGCGGTCGCCACTCTGAATTTCGTCCCGTCGCCATCTGTCTTATACCCGACGCGCGAAGGCTTGCCCGACTGCGGATCGACAATTTGCACATTTGAGATATCGACCCAGGATTCCTTGTCCACGATCCCACCGCTTCGATTGCCGGCCGGCTTCTGATGCCGCTTGATGATGCCCGCGCCCTCAATCTTCACCTTGCCGCGAACCGGAGCGACTGCCAGCACGCGCCCGCGCTTGCCTTTATCGCGGCCGGCGATCAGCACGACCTGATCGTTTTTCTTAATTTTTGATCTCTTTCTTGCCTTCACCATTTAAACTCCGACCGCGATGCCGATTTACGGGGACCGCGTGCCAAATCAAATAACTTCCGGCGCCAGGGAAACGATCTTCATGTAATTCTTGTCGCGCAGCTCGCGGGCTACGGGTCCAAAAACCCGAGTGCCAATCGGGGTGCCGTCTTCTTTGATCAGGACAGCGGCGTTCTGATCAAATCGAATATAGGTTCCATCCCGCCGGCGAACTTCTTTGCGCGTGCGCACAATTACCGCGTCCTGTACCGTGCCTTTTTTGATCGTGCCATCGGGCGAGGCTTCCTTGACGGTTACCTTGATGCGATCACCGAGACTGGCGATCGCGCCCGTGGCGCCACCGATCCCCATAATCATCTCCACGCGCCGCGCTCCCGAATTGTCAGCGACCTCCAGAGAGGTCTGCATTTGAATCATGGTTACTTAGCTGCCTTCTGCACAATCTCAACTACGCGCCAGCGCTTGTTCGCCGACTGCGGTCGCGTCTCAACAATGCGCACACGATCGCCGGTGGTTGCTCCCAACTCGTCATGCGCCATGAATTTCGAAGTGCGCCGCACGTAGCGACGGTATTTCGGATGTAACACCAAACGGTCAACTCGCACGACCACCGTCTTCTGCATCTTGTCGGACGAAACCGTACCGACTTTCTGGACGCGATTACCGCGGCGTGCCGACGTTTTGTCCGGCGCGGTCTTCGACTGGTCTCCCGCGGATGTGTCGGACGCGGCCGTGTTAACGGCGCTTGCACTCGCCGCGCGCTCAGGCGCAACTGCTTCAGCAGCCGGGCCGGCCGGTTCTGCAACCGCCGCACTTTCATTCGTCTCGATCGACGGTGACGGCGGCGCCTCAGACTGTTCTTCTTTTTTCTTTCGTCTAAACATTATTTTTACTCGTCGTCCGCAGGTCTCGAACCGTCCTCGTTGCGCAACTCCGGAGCAGCACCAAAAATCCTTTAGGCCCTGGTCGCCTGCATCTCGCGCTGGCGAACCTCGGTCCGAATCCGCGCCAGCGATTTCTTCTCCTGGCGCATCTTCTTAATCGCGTCCACTTCACCGAGCGCCAATTTGAAGTTCAAGCGAAACAGCGATTCTTTCAAACGATCCACCTCGGCCTGCAGATCTTCGTCGGCCATATCGCGATATTTGTCGACTTCTTCCCGTCTCTTCATGATTCCAATTGCGCGCCGTTCAGAGCCGGGCTACTGCCCGACGCCGGCGGGCGATAGCCCGCTGCTGAACAACTTATATCGCGCCTCCCTCTTGCTCGGCGCGGGTCACAAACTTTGTTCTCACCGGAAGTTTCTGTGATGCCAGATTCATCGCTTCGCGCGCCGTCTTCTCGTCGACGCCCTCGATCTCATAAAGGATGCGGCCGGGCTTGACTACTGCGACCCAATATTCCGGCGCGCCTTTTCCTTTGCCCATGCGGGTTTCGGCCGGTTTTTTGGTAACCGGTTTGTCCGGAAACATGCGAATCCAAATCTTGCCGCCACGCTTGATGTGACGGGTCATAGCAATTCGGGCTGCTTCAATCTGCCGATCAGTTATCCAGGCAGCCTCGAGGGTCTTCAATCCAAATTCGCCAAAACTGATCGCGCTGCCGCGGTTCGCGACACCCCTCATTCGACCGCGCATCTGCTTACGATGCTTAACTTTCTTGGGCATCAACATAGCTGTTTCTCAAATCTCAGGCTTCAGATCGCAATTTCAAAGTTTCAGATCTGAAATCTCGATTATCTCTCCGGCCTCTCTGGTCTTTCGCGTCGCGCCCGTGCCGGCCGGGGCCGTCCCTCACGCTGACCCGGCCGCGTATCGTTAATCGGATCCGTTCCGGTGCCGCGCGCCATGGCCGCATTCGCGTCCAGAATCTGTCCGCGATAAATCCAAACTTTCACGCCGATGACGCCAAAGGTGGTGTTCGCTTCCGCGAATCCGTAATCCACGTCAGAACGCAGAGTGTGTAGCGGGAGCTGTCCCTGCAGGTGCCATTCACTGCGGGCGATCTCGGCGCCGTTCAAACGGCCGCTGACCTTCACTTTGATTCCCTGCGCGCCGAATCGCAGCGACTCTTCCACCGCTTTTCGCATGGCCCGGCGAAAAGCGATGCGCTTCTCGAGTTGGGCGGCAATCTTCTCTGCCTGCAACTGCGCGTTCAGTTCGGGCTTATGAATCTCCTGAATTGAGACGAGGACTTCACGGCCCGTGCGCGAAGAGATGTCCCCTTTTAGCTTATCTATCTCGGAACCCTTGCGCCCGATGATGATGCCGGGCCGCGATGTATAGATAATGATCTTCAAACGATTCGCAGCGCGCTCGACGTCGACATGCGAAACGCCCGCGCCGGTGAAGCGTCGTTTCAGCTCAGCTTTCAGCTTGAGATCCTCGATGAGAAAATCGCCAAACTGTTTTTTCGCAAACCAATGCGAGTGCCAGTCCTTGTTATAGCCAAGGCGAAAACCGTAGGGATGAACTTTTTGGCCCAATAGTTACTCCAATCTCATTTGCCGTCGTCAATTTCAAATCTCAATCTGAGATCTGAAATATCATTACTCATCTGTCTTCTTCTTCCGACGCAAAGCGCTGCCCAGTTTCGAAGCTGTCTTGCCGGCAGGCTTACTCGTCTTCTGCTCCGGCTTATTTGCAGCCGCCGGCGTTTCATTCTTAGCAGCGGCGCGCTTTGCTCGCGGAGCCGCTGCCGCGCCGCCGCGTCTCGCGCGTTTGCTCGGCGCCGGCTTCACTGCAACAAACTGTCCTTTTGTCTTAGCCTGCGCATCCGGCTTGTCGCTGGAAACCAGAACCGTCACGTGACAAAAGTGTCGCCGCTCGCGATAAGCACGCCCCTGGGGCGCTGGGCGAACTCGCCGGCGATTCTTTGTTGGTCCCCGATCGACATAGGCAGCCTTTAGCCAGAGATCGTCCGGATCCACTGAGACGTTGGCCTTCTCAGCCGATTCATTCGCATTGGCGATTGCCGACTTGACGCACTTCTCAATGCCCAGCGCGGCCCGCTTGTTCGAAAAACGCAGAATCGCCAACGCCTGATTGACGTTCTTACCGCGGATCATATCGACGACCAGGCGCGCTTTTTGCGCCGACCCGCGAAGAAATTTTGCACTCGCTCTTGCTTCCATAATCGCATCAGGGCCTGCCCTCCCGCACCGGGTCGGACTGCGCCCCGTCCTATCCTGCTGGCGCGGCCGCCGGCGCAGACCCTGAAGTCGGCCCGGCGACTTTTGCGGTCTTCTCCGCTTTTTCCGCCTTGGTTCCTGAGTGTCCCTTGAACGTTCGTGTCGGAGAGAACTCGCCCAGCTTATGTCCGACCATATTCTCAGTGACGTAGATCGGAATGTGCCGCTTGCCGTTGTGCACGCCGAACGTCAACCCGACCATGTCGGGCGTAATCGTCGAGCGCCGGGACCACGTGCGAATCACCTGCGGCCGCTGGCCACCCGCGCGCACGCGCCCAACCATCTTGCGAATGCCCTTATCGATCCAGGGACCCTTTTTAACTGAACGTGGCATAAGACAATTTTTTCATTGATTCATTTATTCATTGATTCAATGAACCAATGAGCAATGCATCAATTATTTGACTCTCCGATCTCTGACGATCATCTTCTTCGTACGCTTGTTGTGGCGCGTCTTATATCCGCGCGTCGGTTGGCCCCACGGGGTCACCGGATTTCGGCCACCGGAAGTTTTGCCTTCACCGCCTCCGTGCGGATGGTCCACCGGATTCATCGCCACGCCGCGCACGTGTGGACGAATGCCGCGCCACCGCGTCCGGCCGGCTTTGCCCAGAGAAATGTTTTCGTGCTCGACGTTGCCCACCTGGCCGACAGTCGCCCGGCACTCAACCGGCACGCGGCGAACCTCGCCCGAAGGCATACGCAACTGCGCATGATTTCCTTCTTTGGCCAGTAACTGCGCAAAGGATCCGGCAGCCCGGGCCATCTGCCCGCCCTTACCCGGGCGCAGTTCGATATTATGGATCTGCGTACCCAGCGGAATGTTACGAATGGGCAAAGTGTTGCCGGGCAGAATATCCGCATCTTCACCGCTGGCAATCGTCTTGCCCACTTCCAAACCTGCGGGGGCGATGATGTAGCGCTTCTCGCCGTCGATGTAAGTAACGAGGGCGATGTTCGACGAACGGTTTGGGTCGTATTCGATTTGCGTTACGCGTCCGGGCACACCATCCTTGTCCCGCTTAAAATCGATTACGCGATAGAAACGCTTGTGGCCGCCGCCGCGGCGGCGAACCGTGATTCGGCCGTCGTTATTGCGACCGGAGATTCGCGTCTTAGGTTCGAGCAGAGACTTCTCAGGCACCGCTCCCGCGGTCAACTCGTCCCGCGTCAGATAAGTCTGATAACGCCGGGCTGGCGATGTCGGTGTTAGCTTCTTGATACCCATAACTATTGAGCTCAGATCTCAAATCTGAAACTGAAATTTCAGACCGCTTCTCCGTAATCGACTGGCTTCTCGCCCACCTTCAGGGTCACAAAGGCCTTTTTCCATGAAGGCTTGCGCCCCTCATGCCGGCCGCGCCGAGCCATCTTGCCCAGATATTGCGCGGTGCGCACATGGTCAACCTTAACCTGAAAAATCGTCTCGACGGCATTCTTAATCTCGGGCTTGGTCGCTCGCTGATCAACCCGAAATGTCAGCAACTGACGGCGATCCTGTGACTCTTCCTTGGCGACCAGCGCCTTTTCGGTAATCACCGGCGACTTGATAATGTCCCAAACGGTTCGCATCGCTAGACTGCTGCTCCTCTATTCCCCGAAACGCGCCGGGCAGGTTCGCCGGCTGCTTCCCCATCCTGACGTGATCGGTAAGCCTCTTCGTCATCTTTTGCCCGCGGTTGCAAGATGCCAATCAACTCCTCAACTGTCCTGGGCGTTAAAACTACCTTTTGATGATTGACGAGATCGTAAATGTTCAGGCCATAGCTGTTGACTACCTTCGTCGTCTGCACGTTTCGCGATGCCAGCATCAACTTGGTGTTCTTCAGGGAATCAACAATCAGCGTTTTCCCGTTTAGCTTTAAGGTGCCCATCGTATCGAGAAACTCGCGAGTCTTCGGATGTTCAAGCGCCCAATCACTCACCACAATCAAGTTGCCCTCGCGTAAGCGCTCCGAGATGGCCGAGCACATTGCCCGCTTCCGCATCTTCTTCGGCAAGTTGTAGGACCAGTCCCGCGGCTGGGGCCCGTGGACATTGCCGCCGCCTTTCCAGAGCGGCGACCGCAAACTTGCGATGCGCGCGCGGCCGGTGCCCTTCTGCTTCCACAGCTTGCGCCCCGCGCCCGAAACATCGCCGCGGGTCTTGGTTGCCGAAGTGCCGGCCCGCCGGTTGGCGAGAAAACTGCGCACGGCCTCATGAATCAACGGCTCGTTGAGCGGCACATTGAAAACTATTTCCGGTAATTCGATCTCGCCAACCTCTTTGCTGGTTAAATCCAGAACTTTGGCTGTTGGCATAACGGGACCTCCGACTCAAACAAACTCACAGTTTGTCCTGCTACTACTTCTTACGTTGTCGCGCCGCTTTCTTAACGACGACGACGCTGCCGTTGGCGCCCGGCACGGCGCCCCGAATCATTAACAAATTATTTTCGGCATCGACGCGCGCCACTGTCAGCCGCTTAATTGTGATGCGCACATCACCCATATGACCCGAGGACCGCATGCCTTTAACTACGCGCGACGGATAAGCCGAAGCGCCGATCGATCCGGGCGCCCGCACATTCATCGAACCATGCGACTCAGGTCCGCGATTGAAATTGTGACGCTTGATCGTTCCGGCAAAGCCACGACCCTTTGATTTGCCGACCACGTCCACGACGTCGCCGTCGGTGAACTGATCGACCAAAATCTTATCGCCGACGTTGGTGGCCTCATCTGACTCGGTCAAACGAAATTCTTTCAAGATCCGGGTCGGCGGAAGCCCCCCGCCGGTCTTTTCGAAATGGCCGCGCATAGGCTTGTTAACGTTTTTCAATCTAATCGGCCGGTCTTCGACCAGGCCCAATTGCACGGCATCGTAGCCGTCCTTGCCGCCTGCGGTTTTCTTCTGCACGACGACGCAAGGCCCCGCTTTGATCACCGTGACCGGAGTGACCGTGCCGTCCGCAGCAAACAACTGCGTCATGCCAACTTTTTTGCCGATGATTCCGTTAATCATGTCAGTTATTGTTTTCAAAGGACCAATGATCCAGTGAATCAATGAGCAAATCTCCTAGCTCTTCCCGAACGCCTTAATCTCAACGTCCACGCCCGCCGGTAGATCGAGCTTCATCAGGGCATCAACCGTCTGGGGAGTCGGATCGAGAATGTCCATCAGACGCTTGTGCGTTCTAATCTCGAACTGCTCGCGAGATTTCTTGTCGACGTGCGGGGAACGCAACACGGTCCACTTATTCTTAACCGTCGGTAGTGGAATCGGCCCCGCTACCCGTGCGCCGGTTCGCTTGGCAGTCTCAACAATCTCCGTTGTCGACTGATCGAGCACCCGATGATCGTAAGCCTTTAGCCTGATTCTGATTTTTTCGTTAAGCATAAATTTTGGCCTTCGGTCTTTGTTTTTTGGTCTTTGCCTTCTTTCAAAGTCCTCAGACCGAATCCCTGAGACCGTCTTTACTCAACCACATCGGACACCGTACCGGCGCCAACCGTGCGGCCGCCTTCACGAATCGCGAAGCGCAGCCCCTTCTCCATGGCTATCGGCGCAATCAATTCAATCTCCATCTGCACGTTGTCGC
>JBHELZ010000001.1:0-195140 GCA_046262835.1 Pyrinomonadaceae bacterium | reverse complement strand
CCTTCACGAATCGCGAAGCGCAGCCCCTTCTCCATGGCTATCGGCGCAATCAATTCAATCTCCATCTGCACGTTGTCGCCAGGCATCACCATCTCTACTCCCTGCGGCAAGTGCGCCACTCCCGTAACGTCCGTGGTCCGGAAGTAGAACTGCGGTCGATAGCCGGTAAAGAACGGCGTGTGCCGGCCACCTTCTTCCTTCGTCAATACATAGGCTTCAGCCTTGAACTTCGTGTGCGGCGTGATCGAGCCCGGCTTAGAAATGACCTGCCCTCGCTCAATGTCCTTGCGCTCCACTCCTCTGAGCAGCAGCCCGACATTGTCGCCAGCCACCCCTTCATCCAAAAGCTTCTTGAACATCTCGACCCCGGTCACCACCGTCTTTAACGTCGGCCGGATCCCTACCACTTCCACCGCTTCGTTTACTTTCACCTTCCCGCGCTCAACTCTCCCCGTAGCCACCGTGCCGCGCCCCTGGATCGTGAAGATGTCTTCAACCGGCATCAGGAACGGCTTCTCAATGTCTCGGGCCGGCGTCGGAATGTAAGTGTCAACCGCATCCATCAACTCCCGGATATTCTTCTCCCAATTCTCATCGCCTTCCAGCGCCTTCAAGGCCGACACCTTTACCACCGGAATATCGTCGCCCGGAAACTCGTAAGCGCTCAGCAGCTCTCTTACTTCCAGCTCCACCAGTTCGAGCAATTCCGGGTCGTCTACCGCATCCACCTTATTCAAAGCCACCACCATCGCCGGCACCCCTACCTGCCGTGCCAGCAGGATGTGCTCACGCGTCTGCGGCATCGGGCCGTCTGTAGCCGCCACCACCAGAATCGCTCCATCCATCTGCGCCGCGCCCGTGATCATGTTCTTCACATAGTCGGCGTGCCCGGGACAATCCACGTGCGCATAGTGGCGATTGGCCGTCTCGTACTCCACGTGCGCCGTGGCGATCGTGATCCCACGCGCTTTCTCTTCCGGCGCTTTATCAATCTGATCGAAAGCCACAAACTGCACCTTCGGATTGTTCTTCGCCAATACCTTCGTGATGGCCGCCGTCAATGTCGTCTTCCCGTGATCCACGTGCCCTATCGTCCCGATGTTCACGTGCGGCTTGCTGCGATCAAATTTCTCTTTACTCATTGTTCTATTTGAATCTCCTCAATCAGAAGACTCATAGGACCGATAAGCCCTATGAAGCGTATTTGTCTCGTTCTTACCTCGTTACGCCCTGAACTTTCGCGATTACTTCCTCGGCGACGTTCTTGGGCGCCTGATCATAGCGCTCAAAGTGCATCGTCGAAGTAGCGCGGCCCTGCGTCGCCGATCGAAGATCGGTCGTGTAACCAAACATTTCTGAGAGCGGCACGTAAGCAGTAATCACCTGTGCGCCGCCCGGCCGCGGCTCCATCTTTTCTATCTGTCCGCGCCGGCGATTCAAATCGCCGTTGACCGCCCCCATATAATCCTCGGGAGTCACCACCTCAACGCGCATGATCGGCTCAAGCAGCACCGGCTTGGCTTTCTTAAGCGCATCCTGAAAGGCAATCGAGCCAGCGATATGAAACGCGCGTTCGTCGGAATCGACTTCGTGAAATCCGCCGTCCATCAGCCGCACTCGAATATCAACCATGTCATAACCGGCGAGATAGCCGCGCTCCATGGCATCGTGAATTCCCTGTTCAGTAGGCTTGATAAATTCACGTGGAATCGCACCACCGGTGATCTTGTTTTCGAAAACGAATCCTTCACCCGGCGCTGGTTCAATCTCCAGCTCGACATGGGCATATTGACCACGGCCGCCGGTTTGTTTCTTGAAAATTTCCTTGCCCGAGGCCGGCTGTGTGATCGTCTCGCGATAAGCAACCTGTGGTTTGCCGACGTTCGCTTCGACGCCAAATTCCCGCTTCATGCGATCGACAATGATCTCCAGATGCAGCTCGCCCATGCCGGCAATGATTGTCTGGCCGGTTTCCTGATCGGTCGAAACATTGAACGAAGGATCTTCCTGCGCCAGACGGCCCAGCGCCACCCCGAGCTTGTCCTGGTCGGCCCGGGTCTTGGGCTCGACGGCCACTCGGATAACGGGCGCCGGAAATTCGATCGCTTCCAGAATGATTGGTTTGTTCTCGTCGCAGATTGTATCGCCGGTAGTAACCTGCTTCATGCCGCCAATCGCGATGATTTCGCCGGCGCTTGCCTGCTCAATGTCTTCACGCTTGTTCGCGTGCATGCGCATCAAGCGCCCGATGCGTTCGCGCGTATCCTTGGCGGCGTTGTAAGCGTAAGAGCCGGACCTGATCGTTCCGCTATAAATCCGGACGAATGAAAGCTGGCCCAGGTGCTTATCAGCCATGATCTTGAAAACCAGGCCGCTGAAGGGAGCGGCGGCGTCCGGCGGACGCTCCTCTTTCTGGCCGTTCTTCGGGCTTATGCCTTCGACGGGCGGAATGTCGAGGGGGGACGGCAGATAATCAACCACCGCATCAAGGAGTGTTTGCACGCCTTTGTTCTTGAATGCCGAGCCGGTGACCACGGGCACGAGTCTTAATTCGATCGTGCCCTTGCGTAGCGCCGCCCGAATCTCGTCTTCCGTAATCTTCTCGCCTTCGATGTACTTGTGCATCAAGTCATCATCGACGGTGGCCACGGCTTCGACCAATTTCTCGCGGGCAGCAGCGGCTTCTTCCTTTAAATCTTCGGGAATCTCGATGGTTTCGTACTCGGCCCCTTTAGATTCATCATTCCAAATCAGACCCTTCATCGCGATAATGTCCACCACGCCTTTGAACTGGTCTTCCAGGCCGATGGGAATCTGCAGAGCGACGGGGTTTGCGCCCAGCCGACTAATGATGGATTCGAATGAGCGCTGGAACGACGCGCCCGCGCGATCGAGCTTGTTAATAAAACAGATGCGCGGAACGCGATATTTGTCAGCCTGACGCCAGACAGTTTCCGATTGCGGCTCAACGCCGGCGACCCCATCAAACACGGCGACGGCGCCGTCGAGGACACGCAGGCTTCTCTCAACTTCCATCGTGAAATCGACGTGACCCGGTGTGTCGATAATGTTAATGCGATGGTCGACTCCGTTTCGTTCCCAAAAACAGGTTGTGGCCGCGCTGGTAATGGTAATCCCGCGTTCTTGTTCCTGCTCCATCCAGTCCATTATTGCCGTGCCCTCGTGCACCTCGCCGATCTTGTGCGTGATGCCCGTGTAGTACAGGACACGTTCCGTGGTGGTGGTCTTACCGGCATCGATGTGAGCCATGATGCCGATGTTCCGGAACAGATTTAGGTCTTGCTTAGCCATTTAAATTTACTGCCGCTCGGTTGACCGCGCGCTTGCGCGTCCGTTCGCTGGAAACAACTACCACTTATAATGCGCGAACGCTTTGTTCGCATCAGCCATGCGATGAGTATCTTCTTTCTTCTTTACTGCGTTGCCGCGATTGTTCGCGGCGTCCAGCAATTCCGCCGCCAGTCTATCGGTCATGCTCTTTTCGCCGCGGCCGCGGGCGTAGAGAACAATCCAGCGAATCGCCAGCGCGCCCCGCCGCTCCTGATGAACCTCGACCGGGACCTGATAGGTGGATCCGCCAACCCGGCGCGATTTCACTTCGACGGTTGGGCGGACGTTTTCAATCGCCCGCTTAAAAACTTTCAAAGGCTCGTCCCCTGCCTTATCGCCGACCTGTCTGAGGGCGTCGTAAAAGGTCTTCTCGGCCTTGGAGCGCTTCCCGCCCCACATGATTCCGTTAATGAATTTTGTCACCAGAGGGCTGTTGTAAACCGGATCTGGAAGCACGGCGCGCCGCTCTGCAACTCTGCGTCTAGGCATAAATTACTTCGTGCCTCCCTTCGGACGTTTGGCGCCATATTTTGAACGGCTCTTCTTGCGATCACCGACTCCGACTGAGTCGAGCGTTCCGCGGATCACGTGATACCGGACGCCGGGCAAGTCTTTAACGCGCCCCCCGCGAATCAGGACGATCGAATGCTCCTGCAAGTTATGCCCAACGCCGGGAATGTAAGTCGTCACCTCAATGCCGTTAGTCAGGCGGACGCGCGCAACTTTTCTAAGTGCCGAATTTGGTTTCTTAGGCGTTTGCGTGTAGACGCGAGTGCACACACCGCGCTTTTGTGGCGAGCTTTGCAGCGCCGGACTGGCCGTCTTGTACTTCACCCTTTGACGGCCCTTGCGAACTAACTGATTAATCGTCGGCATCGTGTTCTTCTTTGATTACCCACCAACTCACGCGCTTCAAACGCAAAAAGGGCCTTGGCCTGCCTCTTTCCGGAACTTGTCCGGCAGTCAGCGCAGACAAACTGCCCTGCTTCCAATTTTCTTTATAGGGACGTTCTGATTTCGCTTTAAGGCGGGCGCGGATTTGGCTTCCCAATTAGCCCAAAATTAGCCGAAGCTTCTCTGTGGCGTCGCTTGGGCGAGTGGGTCCGCCGCCGCGACTTGCGTCGTCATTGACGCCAGCTATTACGCCACAATATATCAACGGTTAATGTTCGAAACATCAAACCGGGCAACGCCTCCGCACCGACAGAACCAGTTATAGCGTTGCACTAGAGGACTCCAGACACTAGTCCGAAACGGGAAACTATAAAGGGTCGGTACTTTGCATGTCAAGCGCGGAAGCCGCCTTTTTGCGACTATCGCGCAAGCCACTTGATCAGAAATACGATTGCGGTAATTGCGCCGCCAATGATCGCCAACACCAGGAGAGTTGCAGCAACAACCATTAGCTTGAATTTACGATAGCGATGTTCGTCCGGCGGCGATAACGAACTCTGCGGGAAATATGGCGGTGGTGTGTAGGTGGCCATGAGCGCGTCTGAACGTACGCGACAATAGTAACTCACCAGGGTTTGCGAGGCGAGGGTCTGGGAACTGGTTTGGCAGCGGTATTCGAGTTGTTATTCGAGTTCCCGTTAGCACTTTGCTTCTTTAACATGTCTTCGGCATGTTTCCGGCCTTCCTTAATTCGCTGCGTTCCTTCCTTTGCATTTTCGATGGCATCACTCGCGCGATAGTCATTGGGATCTATCTCTAAAGCTTTTTCGAACGCCGCCGTAGCCTCCGGGTAATGCGCCAATCGTGTTTCCGCCATTCCTAACTGATAAAAGGCTTCTTCGTCATCGCTCTTTAGCTTTGTTGCCTGGCGATAGGCGCGCGCGGCTTCCTCGTCCTGATGCAGAAAAGAATGAGCTTCTCCCAAATAGAAAAAGGCGTCGGCGTCCTTTTGGCTTGACTGGGCGATTTTCTTAAAAAGTTCGATCGACTTTTTGTATTCGTCCTCGGCCTCGGGTTTTTGATCGAGCGCGGCGTAGCTCATTCCCAGACGCAAATGCGCCTCCGCGTTGTTAGGATCGTAAATTACGGCTTGTTTGAAAGTTTCGACTGCCTGCTCGTCCTGATAATTATCCTGGAGATCTTTTCCCTGCTTA
Source organism: Pyrinomonadaceae bacterium (assembly GCA_046262835.1). Lineage (GTDB taxonomy): Bacteria > Acidobacteriota > Blastocatellia > Pyrinomonadales > Pyrinomonadaceae > UBA11740. Next base: position 189,681 of record JBHELZ010000001.1, on the reverse strand, counting down.
ATCAGTGTTTGCGCCTGACGCTTTGCTTCTTCCGGGTCGTTGGCGCGGGCGGCAGTTGCGGACGGGGGGCTATTTGAATTTGCAGACCGGCTGCGGCGGCAACCGGCCGCTGAAAATAAAGAAAGAAGAGATATGCAGACGAGAAACTTCGTCGTGCAATTGATCGCAGAAGACGCTGTCATAAAACCGCATCTATCTACGCGAAACAGGGGGTAGAGTCAAATAGTCCGAACGCACGACGCAACTCTCAGTTGCGTTTGTCTGCATTATAAAACGGAATGAGCGCTGCAACGTGGGCGTCGCAGCGCTCATCCATTTGCGTGGTTACTGTCCTCACCCCAGCAACCACTTGAGACGGAGGATCCACCAACCGTCTCTCTTGCCCCACAATATACATCGCAACCTTTATGCCGCGCAATAGAAGATTTTATGCAAGACAAACGTGCGGGATTCTTGGATTATGGCCGCACCACGACCGCCGCTGAAGCCTTGAAGTGAACTTCTTGCTCGCCAGGGCCTGTAAGATTTTCTCAATCAGTAAAGATATTAGCCTGTGGCCTCATCAATCTGGGTCGCTGGCGCCAATTGCCCCTTTGATCAGGGCCGCAAGACTACTGGCATCAGCGTTTACTTTCGCTTCGTCTTCACCCTCAATCATCACGCGGGCCAGCGGTTCGGTTCCGGAATAGCGAAGGAGCAGACGCCCGCGCTCACCCATTGACCGCTTGATTTCGTGCGCCCGCTCTTGAACTTTGGGCAGAGCCTCAAAGGGGATTCTTTCGCGGACTCTCACGTTTAGCAGGATTTGCGGAAAACGATCAAAACCCTCGGTTAATCCGGCGAGCGACTTTTCTTCCTTTCGCATAACTCGCAAGAGACTTATGGCAGTAATCATCCCGTCGCCCGCAAGGCTTATCGTCGGGAAAATAATATGACCCGACTGCTCGCCACCCAGCGACGCCTTCAGACGCAACAACTCGTCCAGCACGTACTTGTCACCAACGTCAGTTCGAACCAGTCCGATTCCGCGGGCGCGTAGCGCCAGCTCTAAGCCGAGGTTCGTCATGACGGTTGAAACAATGACGTTTTGCTCCAGCTGGCGACGCGCATGCATGTAGTTCGCCAGCACCCACATGGTGGCGTCGCCGTCAACAAATCTTCCCGCCGCATCAACAAAAAGTGCCCGGTCAGCATCACCGTCAAACGCAATACCCAGGTCCGCGCCTTCCATAACGACACGCTCTTGCAAACCTTCGATATGTAAGGACCCGCAGTTCAGATTGATGTTGTGTCCATCCGGCTGATTATTAATCGCAGTCACCCTGGCACCCAGGTGGCCGAATAATCGGGGAGCGAATTCTGACGCTGCGCCGTTCGCGCAATCGACCACCATCGTCAGACCGTTAAGCCGGACGTCCTGAGCAACGTCATCACGAAGATATCTGAGATAGAGTTCGCGTAACTCATGCGCGCGCCCGTTGGATGACTTATCGTCATTGACTGTAAGGATTTCAAGCGGTCGCCGCGCGATATCTGTCTCAATCTTTCTTTCAGTTGCATCATCAAGTTTGCGACCCGAAGCAGTGAAAATCTTTATGCCATTGTCCGGGTAAGGATTGTGCGAGGCGCTGATCACCACCCCGGCATCTGCCGGCAATGAACGCGCAAGGAAGGCAACGCCCGGGGTCGTGATTACACCGGCAGATTCCACCGTCGCTCCCGCCGATCCAGCCCCCTGAGCCAGCGCCTCCTCAATCAAGGCGCCGGATTCGCGCGTGTCGCGTCCAATTACTATGCGAGGAGTTTTGTGATCGCGGCCCTCGTACAGGTGTAGAGCGAGTGAGGCCCCGATTAGCCGCACCGTTGCGGGATCGAGAGGGAATTCGCCGGCCCTCGCGCGAATTCCATCGGTGCCGAAAAGTTTCGTGTTAGTCTTCGGCTTCAATTTACTTTTGCAGGTTTGGTCATTGAATTGGCTGCGGCGGCGATCGTCACACGTACATTAACGGTGCTAAGCGCTTCGACGCCAGGATCAGAAATGGGCAGAGTCAGGTGTTGCATCTCGAAACTTTCGCGGCGGCCTTCGACTGGAATGGGCAGCGTCACCTTCTCGATTGTGTTCAGGCGGTCGGCGCGACCTTGCACTTTTACTTTGCTGGGCGTGATCACGACGTCTTTCACTTCAAAAGTTGGAGCGGCGTTCCCTTCGATCTGCGGCTCGACCACCACTTCGCGTTCCGATTGATGGGCAGACACGAAAAACCAAAGCGCCAGGGTAATGGTCAGGGCCAGCAGTTTCAAACTCCAATCTTCCAGGAAGATCCGTTTGGTCCAGCGTTCGGCTGGTTCGCGAAAGCTCGTCAATTGTTTGGTTGGTTTTGAAGGCATCACGCGCTAGGTCACGCCCTCCGCTTCGGTGGATTCCGTCGCGTGCGGATCGATCATGGTTTTTCTGGTGGGCGGTTGACCTTCGATCTCTTTGTAAATGGCGGCGCGCAACCGGGTGGCGTCCAGCGCGCGTCTGATTCGTCCACGATGGACGAAGGAGACCAGACCTGTTTCTTCTGAGACTACGATTACCACGGCATCCGAGTCTTCCGTGATGCCGAGCGCCGCGCGATGCCGCGTACCGAGGTCTTTTGCCGACAGGGGATTCAGCGACAGCGGTAAGAAACATGAAGCTGCTGCGATCCGATCACCGCGCACAATAATTGCCCCGTCGTGGAGCGGCGACGCCGGATTGAAAATCGAAACGATTAAATCGTATCCCAACTCCGCATCCAGCCTCACGCCCGCATCGACGATTCCTTTCAAACCAACATAGCGCTCGATGACGATGAGCGCCCCCGTCTTGGTCGAGGCCAGAGTTGTCGCGGCCAGGACAATTTCATCATAGATGGTTTGGCCAAATTGTCCGCGATGCCGGCGCGTAAACGGTACGCGAAATTGATTACCGAACCTAATTAACGCCTGTCGTATTTCGGTTTGGAATAGAACAATAACGGCGACTCCGATGTAGAGCAACGCACCACGGAGAACGAATTCGAGGGTCGTCAGGCCTTCATAAACTGCCAGCCAATAAAGAAACGCAAAGACGCCGATTCCAGCAGCCATGGGCGCTGCGCGGGTTCCGCGCAGCAGCTTTAGGACGGCGTACACAACGAAGAAGACCAGTAGAACATCCGCGAGCGAGCGCGGCTCGGCCAATCTCGCAATGTATTCTCTTAATGGCAGTAAAAGCAGCAGCATGCACTTAGTCGAGTAGCGTCTGATGTCGATTGCGCATCAGTCATCCTGACAGCACCGTTTGCCGGAATGGGTCCTCGCAGATGGCCGCGCCGGGGCCTTTATTTAACAGATGCCCGCAAGTAATTACAGACGCTCCGCCGGGATTATCGCGGAAAAATGCGCGTGAGGCAACGCTGATGGTCCACTATTTTTTGCGCACTCGACCCCGGCGCAGGAACCCCACCAGTTCGCCTGATCCATTCACCACGCCAACCGCGCCCACACCGTTATGCTCAAGCAGTTCGTTGACACTTTCGACGGTTTCATTCTCAGGAACGAACAAATGCGCGTCCACCGCTCGCATCACCTGATGGGCGCGCAGGCCCCGCCATTTCTCGCGTGGAATTTTCTTTAAATCCTCCAGCGCCAGAATTCCAAGCAGCCGCCGAGCGTGGGCCACCGGGAAAGTCGCGTGACGATGAAGGGGAAGAATCTCATCGACAAAACGAATGATCGTAAGGTCGGGTTCAATTGCGATGGGCGGGGACATCGCCTGGGCCACCGTGGCTGATTCACGAGTGCTGCGCACGACACTGGTCGCCGCGCCTAAGAGAAAAACGCCAACCAGCACCGACCACAGTCCCATAAAATAAGCGTGGAAAGTGGGCGCGAGAACCATGTAAATGCCAAAAGCGATCAAAACCAACGACATCAACTGTCCGCAGAATCCCGCGATCCTGGTCGCGTCGCGAATATTGCCACTACGCTTCCAGATTATCGCGCGCAACACGCGTCCACCATCGAGCGGATAACCCGGAAACAGGTTGAATACGGCCAGCAAAAGATTCCCGGCGCCGATGAAAAAGAAAAACGCAGTGCCGAAATCGAAATGCAGCGTCGAGGTTAAAATCATTCCGCCGAATGCGACCAGCGAAAATAGAAAGCTTGCCGCAGGCCCGGCTACCGCAATACGAAATTCCGCTTTCGGATTTTGAGGCTGAGTTTTTAAACGCGCGAGGCCGCCGAACGGATGCAGGACGATCTCTTCGATCTCAATTCCTTCCGTGCGTCCCATCAGCGCATGAGAGAGTTCATGGCCAAAGACCGACGCGAACAGCGCCAGGGTAGTGACAATACCCAAAGTCCACGCCAGTACATCGCCGGTAGGGGGAATCCTGAGGGTCCCCAGTTGCAGCGGATACTTACGGACATTCGCGGCGATCAGCGCAACGCTCATCGCGAACACGATGAACCAGCGATAGTCTATACGCACCGGAATGCCATAAACGCGCGCGACCAGAATTTGTTTCTTGAAGAAGTCCTGAAGGTTCATGAAGGCTAAGTGCAAAGTGCGAAGAGCAGAGCGTTAGACCCAACCTGGTGCGAGATGTTCCGGACCCTCTGCTCTCGTGGCTCTTCTGCTCTTCATACCTACGCGTTACTCACCGCGTGCTGCCACTCGACTTCAAACAACGGTACGGGTTGTTCGCGGTTCTTCACGCTGATCGGATCGCGGGGAGCCAATTGATAACGCGAACGGGCGGCTTGGGCGGTCGCTTCGCTGACCAGAATTTCTCCGGCCTTGGCGTTCGACTCGAGGCGGGATGAAGTGTTAACGGCATCGCCGATTGCGGTGTATTCGGATCGACGCTCAGAGCCGATATAGCCGACAATGACTTCGCCGGTGTGCAAGCCGATTCCGATACCGATTTCCGGAAAGCCTTCGGCGCGCAACTCGTCATTGATGCTCAACATGCGACGCTGCATGGCAACCGCGGCCGAGATGGCGTTGGTAGCGTCCTTTGGTGTCACCGTCGGCGCGCCAAACAAAGCCATCAAGCCATCTCCCAGATACTTGTCGAGCGTCCCTCCGTGCGCAAAGATGATGTCAGTCATCGCGGAGAAGTAACGATTAAGCAGCTGCACAATCTTTTCCGGCGCCGCATGTTCCGAGATGCGAGTGAAGCCCCGAATGTCCGCGAATAGCACTGTGATCGTTTGCGTCACGCCCCCCAGCTTGAACGAGTTGGGATTTTCGAGCATCTGCTTCACGACGTATTCCGGCAAAAAGCGGCTGTAATTCGCGCGGGCAACTTCCTCCTTCGCCAGACGCTCGTGCGCGCGAACGTTCTCTACGGCGATGGCGGTCTGCGCGGCGACAGCGCTGATCAATTCGAGATCGTCGGGCTTGAAGGCTGAGAATGGATCCAGTCGATCCGCATATAGCGCCCCGTGGACGCCTGATTCGGTAAACAGCGGCGCGCAGATTGTCGAGCGCACACCCTGCGAAACGATTGAGTCGACGCCCGCGAATTGCTCGTCAGCGGCCGCGTCCTGGGACAATAACGCCACCCGATCCTTCATCACCTTGCGCGTGATCGTGCGCCCAATGGTCATCTTGCGCGCATGCGCTTCCAGTTTTTCATCGCGCGCGCGCGTGGCAATCGGGAACAACTTGGCGTTGTCAGCGTTTTGTTCAGTGACGAGGCCATCAGAAAGCAATGCCACCACGCGATCGGCGGGTGTCGATCGGAAAATGATGTCGGTCGCCATTTTGAAGATGCGGTCGAGATCGAACCCGGCGCCGAGAGCTTTACTCATCTCGTAGATCTCGCTCAAAATGTTCGCCTTGCGTTGCAGCGATTCAAGTACACGGTCACCGCGGGGCGCCGCCGCTCCGGCATTGACGGCCGGATCCGATTGACGAAGAACTGTGGTGAGGACGTCCTTTGCAGACATCAGCAACTGCGTATGGCCAAGCGGTTTGTCGTCGTAACTTAAATCTGCGGTGCGTTCTTCCTTTGGCTGCTCGAAACGCAGGGTACTCGCGCCGATAGTGATCCGATCGCCATCCTTGAGCGGATGCTCGAATTTTTGTTCGCCATTAACAAACACCTTGTTGGCACTGCGTTTGATTTGGCCATTAGCAATGACCCCGTCGATCAGTGTGAACGAGCCATCTTCATTCGCTTTAATGTGCGCGTGGTGCCGTGATGCCCGCGGGTCATCGAGCACGATTTGATTGTCGGGTGCGCGCCCAATCATGCAGTTGCCGCGGGTGTTGAGTTGGTGTTGCGCCTGGCGTCCGCTGGCGTCGGTCACTTTCAGTACGGCCATAAAGTTACAGCAAATCGTCGCGCTGATTCTACAAGGTAACCGCCGTTTCAGCCTAGCAACTGCGCTCTACGTAGAGTCTTGCGCTGGATCGATGACGGTGCGATGATGACGACCACCACGGGCCAGCCTTTCCCAGCGGAGGATCTCCTATGCCCAGCATTAAACGGCTGCTTTGGTTCTCAGCAATCCTTGCGACTGCCATGGTCGCGCATTCGCTGAACTCTACCTACGCGCAGGGACCCGATCTTAAACCCAAAGCGACATCTTCTATCGCCGGGCGAGTAATGATCGGCGAGAAACCCGGAGCGGGAATTCTGGTCGCGGTCAATGTTATGAATACGCAAACCGTGGCAGCACAGGCCGTCTGTGACGCTGAAGGGAAATATCGCATCAACGGACTGGCGGCGGGACAGGTGAACGTAACTGCGTTCGCGCCCACCTATGTCCTTCCGGTAACTCCGATGAATGGACAGGGGCGAATTGTTAATTTATCCGCCGATGAAGCGCTTGAAGGCATTGATTTCAAACTAACTCGCGGCAGCGTAATCACCGGACGGGTAGTCGACGCAGAGGGAAGACCGGTTATCGAAGAACGCATTACATTGCTTCCGGTTGATGAGCATGGCGAGCCGGCACGAGTCCTGATTTCGCGGGGGACAAACTTTCTCATGTACAACACGGACGACCGCGGCATTTACAGGATTTATGGATTGTCGGCCGGCCGCTACAAAGTGAGTGTGGGCGATGAGGCGGGACGCAGCGCGAGCGTTCGCGCCGCGGGGTATTATCCGAAGACTTTTTATCCAGACACGGCTGACGCCGCCAGAGCTTCGATCGTCGATCTCCGCGAAGCTGCTGAAGCAAAGAATATTGATATCACCGTCGGTAACCGCGCACGCACCTACACCGTGAGCGGAAGAATAATTGACGCCGACACCAGCCAACCTTTGGCGGGAGTTGAATTCTCGTTCGGGGCGCTGCAACAGAATCAAAACCAGACTTATATTGCGGGCACTTACTCACCGGGAATACCGACGAATTCGAAAGGTGAGTTTCGCATTGAAGGGATCGAGCCAGGACACTACGCAATTATGGCAAGTTCGAATTCAATGTACGGCCAGACCTCGAAACAGCGGCCAAAAGTTTTCAGCGACCCGCTCACTTTCGAAATCACTGACAGCGACGTTCCAGGTTTAGAAGTGAAAGCCCAGCGCGGCTTAAGCATTTCCGGCGTTGTCGTCACCGACGGCATCGCGGACAAGAAGGTACTCGCCGGTCTCTCGAAATTGGTGGTCGTGGGTTACGTCGAAGCATCTTCGAGCAGCATTCAGACTTTCGGCAGCGGCTCAACTTCGCCGGTCGGCCCTGACGGCACCTTTCAAATCGACGGCTTGCGGCCGGGCAAGGTGACGCTCGATATTGCCGGCGTCGCCGGCCCCGAATCCAGAGCTTTTACTGTTTCACAGATCCTCCACGATGGCGTGTCATCGAATCGCCAGATTGATCTGGCGCCGGGTCAAAACGTGAGTGGCGTGCGTATGTATTTGAGCTATGGAACCGGCACTGTCAAAGGGCAGGTAAAAGTCGAAGGCGGAACACTGTCCCCCGAAGTCGCGCTGTTCGTTTCGGTGCAACGTGCGAACGAAACCGCAAGAATGTCGAATGCGCAGGTTGATTCGCGTGGGCGCTTTGTCATTAGGGGGCTTTCGGCCGGAAGCTATGAGGTGATTTTGCAGATTATGTCGTTTGGGCCAACGAACAATTTACCGCGCGGTTTTTCCAGAATTCACCGCGAGACCGTGACGGTGACTGACGACTCTGAGTCAGAGGTTCTGTTCACCCTCAATTTGACCCCGAAGGAAGGCCCCTGATGAAATCGAAAAGCATTCAGAGAGCCTTCGTATTTACCTTGACGTTCTTTTTTTCGTTTGCCGTTGCTGCGCAGGAACGGGCGGATCAAACCAAAGACAATGCAATCAGCGGCCGGGTTATGACCGAATCAGGTCAGCCCCTATCCTTCGTCAATGTATCCCTCAGCGCCTTCGGAAGTTCCGGAGGTCGCCACACAACAACCGACAACGAAGGGCTGTTTAGAGTCGAAGGACTTGACGCCGGCCTGTATCGAATTTTTGTGAGTGCCCCAGGATATGTTGTGCAAATTCCCAATGAAACTTCGCCCACCTATCGGCCCGGAGATAGAGTCGAACTAACTCTAATCAAAGGCGGCGTAATTGCCGGAAACATTACAAATATTAATGGTGAGCCGGTAGTGAACGTTACCGTGCGTGCTTATCAGACTCGCGACGTGGACGGTAATAAGATTGCGACGCCTGCATTCGCTCAGCCTAAATTAACTGATGACCGGGGCTATTATCGCATTTACGGATTGCACCCAGGCACCTACATCGTCGCCGCAGGCGGTCAGGGCCAATCTTTTGGATCCGTGAATCCGTACGCGAACGACGCGATGACCTTCGCGCCGTCCTCGACACGCGACACTGCCGCGGAAATCGTGGTGCGGTCGGATCAGGAAGCTGGCGTGGATATTCGCTATCGAGGCGAAGCCGGTCATGCCGTCAGCGGCAAAGTTTCCGGCGCGCAAGCGCTTTTACCGTTCAATCCGAACGTCAGATTGGTCGATGTGGAAAGCCACGTCGTCATGTCAACCGCTTCTGTGACTGGCACGGACAGGACCTTTCAGTTGAATGGAGTTTCTGATGGCGAATATGAAATAAGCGCGATTGGCGGCGGTGGACCAGCTAACGACATAGTCGCTTCTCCCCCTCGTCGAATCGCGGTCCGAGGCGCTGACGTGACCGGCCTTGATCTCACTATGGCGGTGATGGCCTCGATTGACGCCCGGATCAATTTTGAAGCTGACGCGAAATTGAACTGCGGACGCCGCCGCGACACGGCCATACAGGAGACTATGGTTATTTTGCGGCGCGTAACACTCAACGAAAAGTCCGGCGCCGCGAAAAACAAAACCACGGACCCGCCCGACCTCTCTATTTTCTCTGCAACATTCTTCGACGCCGTCCCTAACGAAAAAGGAGAAATCCATTTTCGCAATCTGTCATCAGCCACTTACCGTTTTGACGTTCATTTGCCGGCCGCTGGTTGGTACCTGAGAGACTTAACAATGGATCAAAAGCCGGGCACTAAGCCGGAACCCGGCGCGTTGCGCAACGGAATAGTCATAAGGTCGGGCGAAAAAGTATCCGGGATTGCAATCGCGATTGCCGAGGGTGGCGCAAGCCTCCGCGGACGTGTTACCGCCGGCGAAGGGCAAAGTTTTCCGCCGGGACTAGCCGTTTACCTGGTGCCCGCCGAGCGCGAGCAGAGTGACAATTCGCTGCGATTCTTTGAGGCTGCGATTTCGACTGCCGGTACATTCGCAATCGGTAACATCGCGCCCGACCGCTATTGGGTGCTGGTCCAACAAATGGACCCAACCACTATTAAGTCGGTCAGGACCGACGGTGAATTTCGCGCAAAACTCCTTCGCGAAGCCGAGTCGCTGAAAAAAGAGATCGTACTAAAGCCTTGCGCTCGGACCACGGAATACGAAATCCCCTACTCTTCTCCGAAGCCATAAATCGCGCTGACATCTTATTGCTATTCAGAGACATCGAACCCTGGTCGCTGAAAGCTGAAAACCTAAAGGCATTCATATCCGTAAAAGGTGGCGACAGACGAACCTCTGCGACGGTCTGTCCTTTGTGGTAGATTTGTCCTGCATATTTGCAGCGACATAATGCAAAAAATTGAATCTTCGAGTCCGAAGAGATACGGAGTTAACGTGAAACGATCATTGCTGATACTTGCGCTCATTTTTTCACTGGTCGCGCCGCTCATCGGGCGGCCGGCTTCAATCCAGACTAATCTGGCTGCTCGATCGACAGCCCTTGCCCCTCTCCCAACCGCTGCGGCCGCGCCTGCATCGGAGATCGCCAGCAAGGTCCTTGCTAACGGACTCGAAATCATCGTGCTCGAGGACCATTCGGTGCCGGTTGTGACCATCGAACTCGCCGTACGGAATGGCTCGTTTACCGAACCGCCGGAGCTGAATGGGTTGTCGCACCTTTACGAGCACATGTTCTTCAAAGCCAATCGAGCAATCGCTAACCAGGAAGAGTATCTGCAAAAGATTGGCCAGCTCGGTATCGCCTACAACGGCGAGACTCGGGAAGAAGTCGTTGAATACTATTTCAGCACCACCAGTCCAAACTTGCGGCCGGCGATGAATTTTATGCGCGACGCAGTTCGCTATCCATTATTCAAAGAAGACGAATTCGAGCGTGAACGCCAGGTAGTGATCGGCGAAATCGATCGAAACGAATCAGAGCCGGGCTACTATCTGAATAAAGAGATGAACGATCGTCTCTTCCCAAAATATACGAGCCGCAAACAACCCCTGGGTAATCGGCAGACTGTTTCGACAGCCACTACGGCGATGATGCGTTTGATCCAGGGCCGCTATTACGTGCCGAATAACTCCGCGCTGGTCATCACCGGCGACGTGCAAACATCAGATGTTTACAAGATGGCCCAGGACCTTTTCGGCGACTGGCCGCGCCGTGAGAAAAATCCGTTCGCGGAATTTCCGCTCGTCGAGCACCCGCCGCTGCAAAAGAGTGAAGCCAACATTATCAAGCAGCCGGTAACTAACGTTTTGATCGAAATTGGATGGCAAGGGCCTTCAATCGGGAAAGATGATGCCGCAACTTACGCCGCTGACACTTTTTCCTTCATCATGCAGCAGCCTGATTCGCGCTTCCAGCGCAAGCTGATTGATACCGGATTGGTGAACGGCGTGGCGATTGGCTATTACACACAACGCAACGTTGGCCCAATCAACGTCGTCTTTCAAACGACTCCCGACAAAGCCAAAGCAGCGCTGAAAGCCGTCTATGAGGAGATCTCACATTTCAATGACAAGGATTATTACACCGACGATCAACTCGAGAGCGCCAAGGGATTGTTGGAAGCAGATGACCTCTACTCGCGTGAAAAGTTTGACGAGTACGCGAAGACTCTCGGCTTCTGGTGGTCGTCGACCGGCATTGACTATTTTCGCGGTTATCTCGGCAACCTGCGGCGGACTTCGCGCGCTGACATCAGCCGTTATCTAACGACCTATATTCAAGGTAAGCCACACGTTGGGTTGGCGTTGATTTCGGAGCAGAGTCAACAACAGGCGAAGCTTACGCCCGAAGATTTGATTGGTCAGTAACGGTTTAATGGCACTTTCCGTAGTGAATGAGAATTGAAATGAGAAACGAGAAATCTTTCATGATAAATGGTAGACGCTTATTGCTGCATGCAGTTCTGTCCTTATTACTTACCGCCGGCGCAGCAGTCGCACAAACACCAACGCCAACGCCGGCGTTTGCGGCCCCTGATTTCCAGAGCGTCATCGCGCGCCAGGCCTCGCTGGTCTCCGAGTTCGATGTTAACGGGCTAAAGGTCCTCGTCAAGCGCCGTGAAGGCAGCCAGACTGTTGCGGTCCAGCTTTACATCCGCGGCGGCGTTGAGAACGTCACGGCGACCAATGCGGGCGTGGAAGCGTTTATGCTGAATGTCGCCAGCGAAGCCAGCGCGAACTATCCCCGTGACCGCATGCGCAAAGAACTGGCGCGCATGGGCACGGTGATCGGTGAAAGCGTCAATTACGATTATTCCGCATTGGCGATGGTCGCTACGCGCGCGAACTTTGATAAGTCATTTGACATCTTTGCGGACGTCGCCATGAATCCCTCGTTCACCAAAGAAGATGTTGACCTGGTTAAGACACGCCTGGTCGCCAGCCTGAGCGGCGACACTGACGAACCCGACTCGTATCTTCAACGGCTGCAGGAAAAGGTCGCCTACGCCGGCCATCCTTACCTTAATCGGCCTGAGGGAACAGCGGATACGGTCCGCCGCCTGACTGCGGAAGATCTACGCGCCTATCACAAGGGCATCATGCAGACATCGCGGTTGTTGCTTGTGATAGTCGGTGACCTTGACCCGGCGCAGCTCAAGTCACGCATTGCGGCCACTCTGGGCAAGCTCCCGCGTGGGGTATACAAATCGCCGGTCCTGCCGCCGCTCGCTTTCAACGCATCGTCTGTCGACATCACCAGCCGCGCATTGCCGACAAATTACATCCAGGGCTTGTTTACTGCGCCCTCGATCACTTCGCCGGACATTTATCCGATGTACGTCGCGTCTTCGCTTTTACGTGATCGCGTTTTCGAAGAAGTTCGCGTGAAGCGGAATTTGTCTTATGCGCCCGACGCGTTTTTGAAGACTCAGGCCGCGAACATCGGCGGAATCTATGTCACTGCGGTAGACGCAAACCAGGCGGTGCGTGTCATGCTGAATGAAATGACTCGCCTGCAGCGCGAACCCGTCAGCACAGACGACATTACTGCGGTAATCGCACAATTTCTGACGACGTATTACATCGGGCAGGAGACAAACGCTGCGCAAGCCGCCAACATGGCCCAGTACGAGTTAATTGGCGGCGGCTGGCGCAACTCGCTGCAGTTTCTCGAAAAGTTGCGGGCCGTGGCGCCGCCAGACGTACAGCGCGTGTCGCAAAAATACATGCGCAACATCCGCTTCGTGGTGCTGGGGAATCCGTCGCAGATCGATAAGACTATCTTTATCGGCCAGGCGGGAAATTAAGATCCCGGTTCGCAGTTCCGCCTTCACGGCGGGCCGACGGCTCCGAACCTCGGATGACAACGAGGCGATCGAAGATTCATTGCGCAATGAGATCGGTTCGCTACTACTTGGCAGAAGCCACAGTTGCAAATCAACTCGACAAATCGCAGACGCCGCGTGGCGGCGACTTCGTACCAGGTTCGCCGCTAAACGGCAAATAGTCTGCGATTGATGAATATTCTTTAAATTTCGCAATCAACCGCCACAGGCAGCAGGGCCGGGCCCCGCGGCATGATGTAACTTTTCGCGAGCGGTGAAACATTCGCCAAGGCCTCTTTGACCGTCCGTGATTTACTCATGCGCATCTGATGTGTTTGCTCATCGCTTAATTCACTGATTATGTGAACCTGAAACCGCTCAGTCTTAGTCAGCAGGGCCCAAGCTGTCTGTCCATTAACTTCGTAAGCCTCACGCAATCGATTTTCCAGCGCCCGCGAATCTTTCGATTCAAACCATTTCATGAAATCAGACCGGCCCAGGCCATCCGCACATTCAGCCAGGAAAACAATCGTACCCCCATCGACGCAGGCCTGCGCGGCCATGTCCAGCGCTTTGTGTGCCTGAATCAGGTTGATGTCATACGGTGCGCCTCCACAGCTCACAATTACAACATCCCGCTTTTCTTTAATCTTCACCGAATGCCCCCGGGCGTAGTGCGCGCAGGCCCGCCGGTGCGCCGCGCGCCAGTCGCCGGCGAACACTTTTTCAACCCGGCCGCGCTCATCAATAATTGCGTTGACAGAGAACGCGGGTTCGATCATCGCCGCAACCCGCTCGCACTCCTCGCTTACGGCATTACCGTCCAGCAAGCCCGCGCCCACACTCGCTCGTCTTCCGCCGCGATCGAAATCGAGTGCCAGCATATGCGTAGCTTCGATCGTCCGGGCCGCAGCCAACCCCGGACAGACAGATTTTCGCCCACCGGTAAAGCCTGCAAAGTAATGGAATCCAACCGCGCCGGTAATTATGACTTTGGAAAACTCTTTCAGCGCGCGATTTACTTCGATCGGTGTGCCGTCCTCCATGCTTCCGATTTGGACTAATTGCGAAGGATCATATGCGTGATGATCGAGCGTGCGAATACGTTGCGTTATGAACGAGGTCAGAAGTTCGACCTTCTCATCAGGCCGCACGGCGCGATGAATACCCGTCGCGAAAATAATGGCGATCTCGTTTGGTTGAGTTCCGTTCTGGATTAGCCGGCGAACCAGGAGATTGACTATTTGCGCGCTACCGGTGGCGCGCGTGGCGTCTGACACGACGATTAGGACCGTATCGCCAGGGGCGATTAACTCTTCTAAAGGCGGCGAGAGGATGGGAGTGTCAAGCGCCAGGTTAACTTCACTGTCGGACAGCGCCGTTGCGTCATTTTCGCCTGGCACAAGCACGTCGCACCGTTCGTCTTCATATTCGAAAGTAGTTGAGCTTCGTCCGTAACCGAGTTCAATCGTGGCCATTTGTTTCTGGATTATCTCAATTAGCGATGATGTTTCGAGTCATGTTTTGCAGCTCTGGCGATGCAGTACATGTCATTGGGATCGCAGCCTTCTACTTCGACCTGAATGGTTGAATGTGAAATCCCGAATCTACTTTTCAGCTCGTCGTTAAGGACGCGGAGAACATCCTGGCCGCCACGAATGCTCTGTTCGCCGACCGTGACGTGACAACTGCAGGCGATGATCCCCGAGCCGATGGTCCAGACATGCAGATCGTGTACAGCCAGCACGCCGGCAACGCTGCCAATCGTCTGCTCGACTAAATCCATATTCATTCCTTTCGGAATCGCTTCCAGGAGCACGTTCACGGACTCCTGGAGGATTCCCCATGAGCTCCAGAGAATCAATAATCCGATTACGATTGAAACAATTGGATCGGCGAATGAAACGCCCGTCAACGCCACGACGATGCCGGCGACGACCACGCCCGCCGCTGAAATCGCGTCTCCCAGCATGTGCAGGTAAGCGCTGCGAACATTAAGGTCGTGTGCCGCACCCCTTTTCAGCCAGAGACTAATCGACGTATTCATCGCGATGGCGATGAGTGCAACGACGATCATGGGCAGGCCACGTACGGGCTGAGGGCGGCCGAGTCGATCGGCCGCCTCCCAAAAAATCAGGACCGCAATCACCACGAGCGATACAGCATTCACCAGGGCAGCGAAAATCCCGACCCGATGATAACCAAACGTGCGCTGCTGGGTGGACGGCTTGCGCGCGATCCAAATTCCATACCACGACAAAACCAGCGCCAACGCATCGGCGAAGTTGTGTCCGGCGTCCGAAAGCAACGCGAGCGAATGAGCAAAGTAGCCGACAATGGTTTCACCGACTACAAACGCGACCGTAATAAAAATCGACAGTAGGAGCCGTCGCCCGGTTGCCGTCGTGCCGTGATCGTGTCCGTGGGTCACTTTTATATTTAGACAACAGTACGTGTGGAGATTTGAAATAGATTAGCAGATCACGCAAGGCGAACAAACAAACGTAGCGCGGCCAGTTCACGTTCACAGTCCGGCTTTTGGGCCCCGGTTAGAGGGTGCAAGCCTTGGAACTTCGAATTGATCCATGCACTTGTTATTTACTTTGGTCGCGGCCGCAGTGTTAGAATTTCGGCCTCGATACGTCGTCAGGATCCAACGTGCGCAATCTCTTATTCAAGCGAATCAGGAGTGACTTATGATTCCCTATAGAAGACTTGTTCTGTTGACGTTCACTAGCGGCTTGTTCCTTCTGCTGATAGCGCGAGGCGAAGCCCAAACGGTCACCCTTGAACGATTGATGAGCCCGCCGTTCCCTTCGGAGCTGATTGCATCGAAACGCGGCGATAAAGTGGCGTGGGTCTTCTATTCACAAGGCAAGAGAAACATTTTCGTTGCTGAAGGTCCCAGCCTCGTTCCGCGACAACTGACCCATTACGAAGTTGAGGATGGACAGGACGTCACTCAGATCGTTTTCTCGCCAAACGGAAATACTATCGCCTACGTGCGGGGCGGCAACAAGAATCAAGTTGGCGAAGTTGCCAATCCAACCAGCGACGTCGCCGGAGCGAAACAGGAAGTGTGGACGGTCGATCTGCGGTCCGGAAGGATGACGCGAATCGGCGAAGGCAATTCGCCGCTGTTTTCCCCAGGCAGTGATGAGGTTGAATATCTGCGCGAGGGCCACATCTGGAGCACCCCGCTCATGGGCGGCAGGGAAAGAAAGCTTTTCGAGGCGCGCGGAGCGGTGAATTCTCCGGAATGGTCACCCGACGGATCGGAACTCGTTTTCAGCGCTGGGCGTGGCGATCACAGCTTTATCACAATCTACAATCCGCGATCGAACCGGATGCGATTTCTTTCGCCAACGGTTGATCGCGATATCGCGCCGCGCTGGTCCCCGGACGGGAGGCGGATCGCGTTCATTCGTCTGCCCAATATCAACGACACGTTCTCAATGGATCGCGAGCGTTTGCAGCCGTGGTCCATCTGGGTTGCCGACGCGCGCAGCGACAACGGGAAAGAAATCTGGCATTCGGGCAATACCGACAACGACTCGTTCTTTGGCGGCTTTGGTGGGAACGATGTTTGGCAATGGGTGGCCGGCGACCGCTTGCTGTTCATGTCCGAGCGGGACGGCTGGGCGCATATTTATTCAATCTCCTCTGAAGGCGGAGCCTTGACTACCCTGACGCCGGGAAACTTCGAAGTTGAAAACGTGGCCGTATCGCCCGACAAATCCTTTGTAATCGTCGCGACCAACAAGGATGACATCGATCGCCGCCATCTCTGGAAGGTACAGGTAACCGGCGGGGCGCCGGAGCAAATCACCAAAGGCGACGGCATCGAAATGTATCCGGTCCTCTGCAACAACGGACGGACGATCGCGCTGCTTCATTCAACCGCCCGCAATCCATTCATGCCGTTTACGATTTCGGTCGACGGCTCGAATATGAAACCACTCGCCCCCCAGGCGGTGCCCCCTGACTTTCCGTCGGCGCAGCTGGTCGTGCCTGAACAAGTGATCTTCAAGGCCGCGGACGGTCTTGAGATTCATGGCCAACTATTCAAACCAAAGACGACGTCGGGCAAATCACCTGCGATCGTTTTCATGCATGGCGGGCCCATGCGCCAGATGCTCCTGGGTTGGCACTATCGCGACTATTATCACAATTCCTACGCGATGAATCAGTACCTTGCCAGCCGCGGCTATATGGTGTTGTCCGTGAATTATCGCAGCGGGATTGGCTATGGCCGGGCCTTCCGGCTGGCGCCGCATCGCGGCGCGCGCGGCGCTTCTGAATATCAGGACGTTGTCGCGGGCGCGAAGTATCTGCAATCGCGGAACGACGTGGATAAGAACCGAATCGGCTTGTGGGGCGGATCTTACGGCGGATATTTGACGGCGCTGGGCCTGGCCCGCAACTCGGACATTTTCGCGGCCGGCGTTGACTTTCACGGCGTGCACGATTGGAGCGTGAACGTCGCGGGATTGCGGGTGCCAACGGATACGGCCGAACGATCACGTGTCGCCCGCGAGTCTTCCCCGATTTCTTCCGTCGATAAATGGCGATCTCCCGTTCTGTTGATTCATGGCGACGATGATCGCAATGTCGAGTTCTCGCAAACAGTAAACCTCGTACGCCGGCTGCGTGCCCAAAACGTCGAGTTCGAGCAAATAATCTATCCCGACGAAATTCATGAGCTGCTCCTGCACGGCGACTGGCTGCGCGCGTATCACGCGACGGCCGACTTTTTCGACAAGCACTTGAAGTGACCTTTAACCCTCGCAACATTCTCGTCATCGACTTCGGCCAGCTCGGTGACGTAGTCATGAGTCTCCCCGCATTGCGCGCGATTCGTGAAAAGTTTGCCCACGCGCGGTTGACGATCGCGGTCGGCAAGCCGGGTCACGAAATCATCAATTTGTCAGGATACGCGAACGAGACGATTGAAGTAGATCGAGTAGGTTTGCGCGATGGATTCAAGCCGCTCTCAATTCTCAAGGTGTTTGACCTCGTCAAAGATGTTCGCCGGCGCAAGTTCGATTTCGTGATCGATCTTCACAGCTTTTCGGAAACTAATCTACTTGGGTTCCTTTCCCGAGCGCCAAACCGTTTGTTCGCTCGCCGCCCGGGACGTTCCCTCGACTTCTTAGCCAATTTCAATCCTAAACCGCCGATCGATCGAAATGATCCGAAACAGCATCTGGTGGACCGTTACCTTGATGTGCTAAAGCCGTTGGGCATCAAGGACGCCTCGCGTGTTCCTAAACTATTGATTCGCGCTGAAGACGATCGCGCTGTCGGCTTAAAGCTGCGCAAAGCCAAAGCCGATACCGGTGCGCCGCTGATTGGCCTGTTCCCGGGTGCTGGTCATCCCGGCCGTTGTTGGCCCATCGAGAAGTTCTCCCAGTTGGCAGATTCTTTTGTTCGTAATGACAACGTTCGCCCCATCGTCTTCAGCGGCCCGGAAGAGCGGCATTTGCTCCCGCAGATGCGCGCTTTGTTTCCGCCGCCTTGTGTAATTCTCGAGAAGCTGTCAATTCCTGAGCTGGCGGCGGCCCAGGCGCGGCTCGCGGTTCTGGTTTCGAATGACACGGGGCCCGTCCATATCGCGGCGGCGGTCGGCACGCCCGTCGTTGTGCTTATCGATCTACCCACGCCGCACGCGTACGTGCCGCTGGCCAGTTCGCAGCGCCTATTATTCAGCGAGAGCGTCACTGAGATCGAGGTTGAGAATGTTTACGCAGCCACCCGCGAGTTGCTTACCGCCGGCAGAACTTCAACCCTGTTTGCGAGTTAGTAATGCTAAAACAAAGATCCAATCAATACCTGGTACTGGCTGTGCTGACCTTCGCTCTCCTGTTTTCCGTGCGTCTGCTCGGGCGGCAAACGAAAAACAACGAGCCCAGCAGCAAAGCGCCATCGAGTCCCACAGCAAAGCCGGAGACAGTCAAGGATCCAAGCTCGACAAAACAGATCGCCGATCCTGCCTTGGCGGAACTGATAGACCGCGCGCTGAATCAGAGCGATGTTCGCACGGCCAGCTGGGGCGTCTTTGTAATGTCGCTGAATGACGGCGGCGTCTTGTATTCGCGTGACGCGGACAAACCATTTACGCCGGCCTCAAACATGAAGGTGTATACGACGGCGGTGGCGCTGGATCTACTCGGTGCGGATTACCGTTGGCGCACCTCTGTCTATGCCAACAAGCAACCTGATGCGAACGGTGTCGTCGAAGGAGATCTGACGCTTTATGGTCGCGGCGCGCCCGATCTAATTTCAAAATCGAAAGGCGATGCTCCTTCGCTGGCTAAACTGGCGGACCGGCTTTATCAGGCTGGGGTGCGGGAAATTCGCGGCGGAATCATCGGCGACAATAGTTATTTTCGCGGTGATTTGTTCGGCGCAGGTTGGCAGTGGAACGACCTCCAATGGTATTTCGGCGCCGAGCCGAGCGCCTTGTCGATTGACGAAAACAGCGTCGAAGTTACCATCGCGCCCGGTAAACCAGGCAGCAACGCAACTGTCGTCGTGAATCCCGCCGGCAGTCCTATTCACCTGGCGAACAGCACCACGACAGCTGCCCGCGATGCAAAGGCATCGATCGGAATCGCGCGCGAATTGTCTGGCAACGACCTGCGAGTGTGGGGGGACTTTCCGATCGACGGGCACGCGTTTTCTGCATTTCTTTCAGTTCATGATCCGGCGCTGTGGGCGGCTACGCTTTTCAAACAAGCGCTGAGCGCTCGCGGCATTAAAGTCAACGGGGAGGTACACACCCGTGACTTTCGCGTTAACAATACCGACAAATTCGATCCCCAGAAGGCAATCGAGCTTGCCTTCGAAGACAGCGAAACGCTCGGCCGAATCGTCCACCAAACAAATAAGGAGAGCAACAATCTTTTTGCGGAACTGATCTTGCGAACGATTGGAAAAGAGCGGGGCGCCCCTGAGGCCGACGATCAGCGCAAGAACCGTGTACGTGGTGATGATGAAGCAGGCACCGTTCTCGTTCGAACCTGGCTGGAGTCCAAAGGAATCGATACGCGGCCGTTGGCGATTCGGGATGGTTCGGGGTTATCGCGCTTGGATCTGGTAACGCCTGAATCGACAGCACGCCTTCTCGCGGCGATCGCCAATACAGGTTCGGCAAACGTGTTTCATGATTCGCTCCCCATCGCCGGACGCGACGGAACCCTCAGCTCGCGGCTGAACAAAGTGACCGGTCGTATTTTCGCGAAGACCGGCACCCTCACCTACACTCATTCCCTATCCGGCTACGCGACCACTCCAAACAACGGAACTCTTGTCTTCTCAATCATGTGCAACGACAGTACTCTGGATCGCGCCGCCCTCCGGGCCATCGACGAAATTGCCACCGCCCTCGCTGATTTTCGACCCTTTGCCACTGTCAAATAGTCATATTCCCTTAAAAATCCTAGCGAATTTCAATAAGTTTGTCCTAGACAAACATCGTTCAACGTCGTAATATGAGTGCTGGCTGCCCCCACCCTGGAAGACCAGGGTAGTGCCGTGGTCCCTCATACAAAGTCAATAATCAGGAGTCGATGATGTTGCAGCCACTTATCCGAAGTTTCTGCGTTTGTCTATCTCTTAGCGCGATGGCCTTGAGCGCCGGAGCGCAAACAACAAGTCTTACGGCCAGAGCAAGTAACCTGCAGCCGGCAGGTGATGGATCGAGCGCCGATAGCGATCGCCTTCGCGACGGGTTAGCTGGCCCGGTCCGTCGGGTGCGGACCGAGGTCGTTAAAGTATCTGGGGCCGGCGGCAAGACTATTGAGGACCCCAAACGCGTTCTTCTGGAGACCGCTGAGTACGATCTGAAGGGCGCTAAGACGCAGAACCAATATTTCCCCATCGCGGGCAGTACGCTCACTGGTCATGAAACTTACAAATACGACGACAAAGGGAACATCAGTGAGATGACTTTGCTCAACGCGGACGGTTCGCTATTGAGCAAGGAAATGTACAAATACGAATTCGACTCGATCGGAAACTGGGTGAAGATGACAACGTCTGTAGCTGTCGTAGCAAATCAAACAATTGAATTTGAGCCGACTGAAATTACCTATCGGACGATTTTCTATTATCTCGACGCGTCGATGGCCAAGATGCTGCAGCCTACAAACGCGGCGGTAAACGGAAAGAGCGAACAACCTAAATCCGTTGATGCCGGCTTTTCCATAGAGAAGCGAACGGCCGCGTCACTGCCCGGGCGAACCTCACTCGATCAGAGTAGGTTTTCGGCTGTCCAGCCACCAACCGCCAATGTCGCGACCGCAGTTGTCACTGATCCAAGAAACGTCTTAATACCCAACGAAGCGCCGGCGCCGAAAATTCTAAAACCAGTCTCGGGTGGTGTTCTTAATGGCCGAGCTTTGAGTTTGCCGGTGCCCACCTATCCTGAAATCGCGCGCCGCTCGAGAACCGCCGGAAAGGTCGAAGTGAATGTAGTAGTCGACGAAAGCGGCAAAGTGATCTCAGCAGAAGCGGTGTCCGGCCCGGGTTCGCTGCGTGACGCGGCCGTCGATGCTGCGAAGCGCGCGCGTTTCTCGCCGACGAAATTATCAGGAGTTGCAGTAAAAATGTCCGGCAGCATTAATTACAACTTCACTCTTCCTAATTAATATTGTGGCGAGCGCCGCAGTCGCGCCGCGCCCCGACCAAAAAGGACACAGTCATGGCCCTTACTGGAGAACTCACAGATCTTTCTCTCGCCGAACTAATCGAATTCTTTTGCAACCAGCGGAAGAGTGGCCGGCTAACGGTCTCATACCCTCAAGGCTCTGCTTATTTTTATTTACAGGCGGGCGCGGTCGTGCACGCGAGTGTGGGAACGCTGCGCGGCATCGAGGCCGTTTATTACGCGCTCACGCTTCAAAACGCATCCTTCAACTTCGACGCCACCCGCGAGGCTCCGGAACACACAATCAATCAACCGTGGACCTCAGTGGTACTGGAGGGTTTGCGAAGAATGGATGAAGGAATCAGGGCCCGCAGTCCCTTTGCCCAGGAGGCTGCGTCAACAATCAGACCGACGGTCGCGGATCAGGAAACAGTCAAACTACTCCGGCAAGTTCAGTCTAATGAGGACGCGCTGGGTAAACCTTCTTCACCGGAAATTCAGACGGCGATAATGCCGGAGAGTTTCTTGTCTCACACCGAAGCTGCCTCGCGCTTTGGATCTGGACCATGGAAGCTGGGGGCAATTTTCGCCGCCTTAATTTTGATCGTGGGCGTTATCGCGGTGCCATGGTACGCGCGCGGCAAGGGCGCGAAACTTCCGGGTGATACCAAATTATTGGCGAGTGACGCAGCCGCCCCTACCGCTTCTCAACCGACGACGGCGACCGCGACACCAGCCGCACCATCGGCGGAGGACGCCGGCACACCTTCAACAAATTTGGACGCCGCAGAATCGGCCAGGAGAGAACACGAAGCTCGGCTGCGTGAGGAAGCTCGACTGAGAGCCAAAGCTTCGGAAGCGACAACATCAGCACCCGCGAGTCAATCGGGAGTGACACCCAATGCGACGCAATCGTCGTCTGGCTCAGGTTCTAAAAAGGTCGTGGTCCAGGTTACCTACGACGAGAACGGAAGAGTGACACAAGCGACCGGAAATGATCCCACCGCTTTACGCATTGCGCGGCAAAAAAGATTTCCGCCAGGTAAAGCGGGATCCGCCACGGTCACTATCCCGATCAACTGAGAATACTCTCAGGAACTTTCATACAAGACCCATCAATTCTTCTTCTGTCAAAACCGCTGTCCCCTGCTTGGCTCGATCGTAAATACGATTGATTCGATCCTCGCTCGGTTCAACACCGCGACTTTCAAGCCAAAAGATCACGTTCGATCTCCCGCTCATTGGGCCAACCTCAATGACCTGCTTTAAACCGAACTGACCAGCGGGCACACCCGAATAAATCAGATCCGCAAGTTCCGTATCGCCTTTGCGATAACTTTTGATCACCGCCGCGGCGTGGACGCCGGTCGCGGTTCGGAAAGCGTCTTTGCCGAATACAGGATAGTTGAGCGGAATCGTCCAACGACACGACTCCGCGGCTTTGTCGCAGTACTGGCGCAACCGGCTCAGGTCGTTAGTGATCCAACCCAGCAGCTTCAAATTCACCAGCAACTGGTCCATTGGGGTGTTGCCTACACGCTCGCCCATGCCGAGCGCCGAACCGTGAACTTGATCAGCACCCCCCTGAATGGCCGCAATAGAATTGATGACACCGAGGCCGCGATCCTGGTGGCCGTGCCAATCAAGCCGAACTTTCTCCCCTTGTTCGTCAATGATCCGCCGCACGAATCTTACAACTTCGCGCGCCCCATCGGGCGTGGCGTGACCTACCGTGTCGCATACGCAAAGTGCCCGCGCGCCACAGCGAATCGCCGTCGTGTATAGCGCGCGAATCGTTTCGGGATTTGCGCGCGTCGTATCTTCAGTGACGAACATGACGGGCAGACCTTCACTGACTGCAAACGTGACCGCGTCCTCAGTTAACTGCAAGAGCTTGTCCAGTGTCCATTCTTCGGCAAAAAAGCGAATGGGCGAAGAGCCGATGAAAGTGCAGGCTTCGATCGCAATACCGGCGCGCTGTGAGATTTCGGCGATCGGTATAATGTCATTTTTGTGAGTGCGCGCTGCGCAGTTGGGCCGGATTTTCATCTTCTGGCCGGCAATTTCGCGGGCCATCAGTTCGACTCCCGCCGCATGAGTTCCGCCAGCCCCCGGCAAACCAATATCCGCCGTGTCTATCCTCAGCTCATCCATCAAATGCAACAGCTCGATCTTTTGCTCGACGGCGGGCTCGCACACCGAGGGAGACTGCAGTCCGTCGCGCAAGGTCTCATCATCAAAGCCAATATGACCAAGCGGCTTATGAAGTTGCGGGTCGACTGTGTTCCAATCGTAAATTAGTTCTGAAACGGACATGGTTACTTCTCTGCGATGGTTTAGAGTCAAACTTTGTTTAGAATAACCGGCGAGCTGAAGCTTTTACTCTGAACCTTGCTCGATTACAACAACCGCAACCGCCAACTGTCAAACGCACCTTTACCAATGAGCACACTGGAAAAGAAGAAGATCGAACACATCGCGTTAGGGTCGGATCGCGCGGCCAAGATTATGGCCGTCCGCGCCAGCGTAGCCCGCGTAGCGGAGGTAGATTCAACCTGGCGGAGCGTGAACATCGTCGCGCGGCCGGTGCAGACTGATGCGCCGGCGATGCCGCTTAACGATTGGCAACTGATGAGCGGCGCGCGACAACGGGCGCTTGCGGTACGCGACATCCTGCTCGGGCAAAGATTGGGCGCGGATCTGTACGTCGGTCTGGAAGGCGGCTTTCATTCGATCTCGATCGAGGGCGAGTGGCATACGTTTTTGCGCGGCTGGGCCTTCGTGACCGACGGCAAGCGCGGCAGCTTTGGGATGTCGCCTTCGATCGGCGTCCCGGAGTTTATCGTTAGCGATGTGGTCGGCGGCAAGCGAGAGTTGGGAATCGTAATCGACGAAGTAGTGGGAGCCCGCGACGTGAGAAGTCACCAGGGGGCCTGGGGTGTGCTATCGCGCGATTTGCTAACACGCGCGATGAGTTTTGAGGCGGCGTTAGTCGCCGCCTTCGCGCCTTTTTACAATCCAGGTCTGTACTTTCGAGAATCCGAATGATTGGCGAAGCGGAGACCAGGCCGTCAGCGAGCGGCCCTCGATCCATGCCGGAAAGGCCACCTCACGGACCGGCCGGGTTTCTGCCTTTTCATCTCCTCTCACCGATCAATGTTAAAATCCTTCATAGATGCGCGTTACTATCGGCCAGATAAATACGACCAACGGAGATTTGGAAGGCAATGTTGCGCGCATCCTCAGCGCGATTGAGCAGGCAAAGGCCGACTCTTCAGACCTGATCGTTTTTCCCGAAGTCACCATCCAGGGCTACACCTCATTTGATTGGTTTCTCGATCCGGACGTAGTTCGTTCGGCCATGGATCCACTCAACAAGATCATTCAGGCCACCGAGGGGTTGACGGCAATCGTGGGCACGGTGCGGCCCAACGATCAAGAGACCGGTCGCAAGCTCTATAACTCCGCCGCCGTCATACGCAATCGTAAACTGCTTGGTTTCGCCGACAAGACATTGTTGCCCGAATACGACGTCTTTGATGATCCGCGTTACTTCGAGCCCGGACGTCAGCGCCGCCTGTTCGATCTCGATCCAACGAAGACGGGCGTGGCCGTTTGCGAGGATTTCTGGAACGATAAGACTTTTTGGAAGCAGCGGCTTTATCCGAACGATCCGGCGCAAGAGCTAATCGAACTGGGCGCACAGCTACTGGTATCCATCAACGCCTCGCCTTTTAATAAAGGTAAAATGGGCGTGCGTTGCGAAATGGTTTCGCATCGCGCGCGCATGGCCAACTTGCCAATCGTTTTTGTGAATCTCGTAGGTGGAAATGATGGCGTGATTTTCGACGGCGCGAGCATCATTTCTGATGCAACTGGAAAGATTATTTTGCAGGCCCCGCCGTTTGCAGAATTCGTAGCCACCGTCGATCTCGATTGCGGCGTGCCCGATTCACGTTGCCTTCCCGGCGATGATATTGAAACGATTCGTTCGGCGTTGATCCTGGGCATTCGCGACTACGCGCAGAAGAATAATTTTACGAAAGTATTGCTCGGGCTGTCCGGCGGCATTGATTCGGCGCTGGTCGCGGCCCTCGGTGCTGAAGCCCTTGGCGCAGAGAACGTGCTGGCGGTCACCATGCCTTCGCCTTACTCGTCGGCGGGCAGCATCGATGATTCACTCGAGTTGAGTCGTCGTCTGGGGATCGAATGCCGCACTAAACCGATTAGCGACGCGTTTAAGGTGCTCAGAAACGAGTTGGAATTGCCCGAGCCGTCGATTAAAACGGAAGCCACAATCGAACGCGCGGTAGAAAACCTGCAGTCGCGTTTGCGCGGCAACATTCTAATGACCATCTCGAATGCTGAAAATCGTCTCTTGCTTTCCACTGGAAACAAGTCCGAGTTGGCGCTGGGTTATTGCACCCTGTATGGCGATACGAACGGGGGGCTCGCGGTCATCGGCGATGTTTTGAAAACGGAAGTGTATAGACTGGCGCGTCATTACAATCGTGAGCGCGAAATCATCCCCGATTCGATCATCAATAAACCGCCGTCAGCCGAGCTGGCGCCGGGACAATTCGACGAGCAGTCGTTGCCCCCTTACGAGAAACTCGATCCCATTCTGAAGTTGTACTTCGAACAGAAGCAGTCGCCGGAAGAAATCATTGCGGCGGGTCATGGCGCAGATCTGGTTTACGAAATTCTTAATCGAGTTGAATCGCCCGCCAATGAATTCAAACGCCGGCAGTTGCCACCGACGCTGATCATTTCGCGCAACGCCATCGGCATCGGTCGCCGCCGGCCGATTGCTCATCGTTACCGCCGTGCGCCCGCAACCCAGTTAAAGTCGAAATCGTCCCAGTCTTCTTCCGGCGCCAAGTAAGGCGGCAGGGCGCCGGCACTCCACGCCAACCCCAATCCTTCGCCGGAAGGACAAACAAAAATAGGTAATTTTTTGTCAGTTGCGCTTGCCGAAAAAGCCACTCGTGAAGCAATATGGGTCGCGCCTTTCAGGGCGCTAATCCACGAATCGCTCGCAAGGAAATATCATGAGTACTCGATCACTTCTCTTGTCTTTCGCAATATTGTTGATGCCGGCCGCCGCGATGGGCCAACCCAAAGTATCCCCTGACGAACAAAAGATGGCTCAGGCCATCGCTGCTGCGCCTGATACTGCGGCCAAAGCAAAGGCGGCGGCGGATTTCGTCAAGAAGTATCCCAAGAGCGCGCTACGCCCAATGATCGCGCAAAAAGCCGCTTACCAAATTCGCGAGATAACCGACAGCGCGCAGAAGATCGCACTCGCGCAGCAATTTCAAACAATTTTCAACAACCCGGCCGAAGCGGAAATGATCATGCCCGTGTTGTTAATCGGGTATTCCGAGGCGAAACGTCCGGACGATGCTTTCAGCACCGGCGCAACGTATCTCGGCTCGCATCCGGATTCTGTTGGAGTCTTGGCTGAGCTAATGATCATCGCGACTGAGCAGGCAAAACAGAAGAATGGGAAATTCGTCGCGCAAGGTGAGCAGTACGGCACACACGCCATTGAGTTGATCGAGGCGAACAAGAAACCCGAGAGCATGGATGATGCGACCTGGAAAGACTACAAGGATGTTTTGCCGAAGCTGTATCAATCCCTGGGGATAATCGTACTGGTGAAGGGCGATCGGGCGGCCACTCAAGCCCGCCTTACGAAGGCGATTGAACTCGATCCGAAAGATCCTTTTAACTATTTGCTACTGTCCGGCACGCTAAATGATGACTATCAGGAATCAGCGAAGCATTATAAGTCGATGCCGGATGGGCCGCCGAAAACTGCGGAACTGCAAAAGGCCCTGGGTACACTCGACCGCGTGATCGATGCGTATGCTCACTTCATTGCCCTGTCCGACGGAGTCGCCCAGTTCGCTTCTGTTCGCCAGCAGGAAATGCAGGATCTCGAAAGCTACTACAAATATCGCCACAACAATACGACGGCTGGATTGGCGGAGCTGATTGAGAAATACAAAACGCCGGTGAAGCCCTGAAGACCATTAGGACTTCGGCGCTGTTCGGTCGGGAGTTCCGGTTTAGCGCGCACTTTCCAGATGCCGCGCAAGCGCGGAACTCCAAACTTGCTTGCTGTGATAATGTGGTCGTGATGTTACGCCGCAGTTCGCATCGCGATCTGGTTCGCGAATTCCTTACCTACATTCAAGTCGAAAAAGGTCTGTCCGCGAACACTCTGCAGAGTTACGCACGGGATATTGCGAAGCTGCAATCGTGGGCCGCAACAAATCAGAAGCCGATCGAAAAAATTGACCGCAAAGACCTGCGCGACTGGATCGCCCGCATGTCCCGCGACGGGCTGGCGCCGTCTTCAATCTCGCGATCCGTGAGCGCCGCGCGCGGCTTCTTCAACTTTCTCATGCTCGACAGCCATGTAAAGCGCCATCCGGCAGAGGACCTTCACACCCCGCAAAGATATTCGCGGTTACCGAAATTTTTGTCTGAGGAGGAGATGGAGCGTTTACTGCTGGCGCCTGATATCAAAACTGACATTGGCGTGCGCGATCGGGCGCTGATCGAGGTAATGTACGCCGCCGGTTTGCGGGTCTCGGAACTGTGCGGATTACAAACGCATGACATTCAGCTGGATGCGGCTCTCTTAACCTGTCATGGCAAAGGCAGCAAAGAGCGCCGGATTCCGATAGGCAAGAGCGCCGTCCATTGGTTACAGCGGTACCTTTCAATTCGCAAACAGTTTGGCAATGAATCGAAGCCGGAACTGTTTCTCAACCGGGGGCGCTCGATGACGCGGCAAACGGCGTGGTCGATCATTAAGTCCCATGCCGCAACCGCCGGAGTGCCGGACATCTCGCCGCATACTCTGCGTCATAGCTTTGGTACGCACCTGATGCAACACGGCGCGGATTCGCGTTCAGTCCAGGCGCTGTTGGGCCATAGCGACATCTCGACGACTGAGATTTATACGCACATCACCGACCTGCACATGCGGCGGGCTTACGATCGATTCCACCCGCGGGCGCGAGTCCGAAGCCAGCGCGTGAGCAAGGGCTAATTTTGCGAAGTGGCCCTCCCTGACGGTCGGACTCCTGACACAAATGGAAGTTACTCGCACTTATCTCGAAATGCGCTCGCCAACGGATTTGCGGCCGGCCCTTAGCGACGATCCGCTGATCAAGATCGAATTGCAGCGTGAATGCTCAGTCGAATTATTTCGATCTCTGTACAATGAGGTTGGTAAGAATTATCACTGGATCGATCGTCTGCCCTGGACCAATGAACAGATCGGTACCTACTTACAACAGCCTGAAGTCTCCGTGTGGTCGATGACTTACGATGACCAGCTGGCCGGTTATTTCGAATTGAAAAAGAGTGAAGATGGTTCGACCGAGATTGCTTACTTCGGACTAATGCCGCAATTCATCGGACGTGGACTGGGTAAACACTTACTGACCTGCGCGACACAGCAAGCATGGGCCGATGGAGCGAATCGCGTCTGGCTGCATACCTGCACGGATGATGATCCGGCCGCGCTGCCCAATTATCTAAAGCGAGGATTTAGGCCTTTCAGGACAGAAAACTATTCAGTGACACGGACCAGTTAAGTCCGGACATTTTCGATGACCGTACAGCGGCCGAACCGTAACCCACGGCCCGGCCGTCTGTTCTTGGAGCGGCCGATTCCTGTTCCGCTTAATGAATGGCTTTAGCCTGGATGCTCGCGTTAAGCGCGGTGCCGGGCCTTCCGCCTTTGAATCCCACGGAATACTCCGAGACGCGGCTGGCGAATTCCTGGCTCACGCTAAATCGCATCGTTATCCGGTCTCCCTTTCTTACCTGCTGGGCCTTTACAACGTTGCCCTTCGGATCAAAAACCGTGACTCTCCATGGATCGCTGACTTGATCGATAATCAAATCAATCAGACAGCCACCCCCTCGGCAGACAGGACAGTCCGTAACTTCGCAAATGGGAAAGATGATCAAGCACCCGAAAATCTGGCACCTGGCGATTGGGCCGATCACGCAGATCTGCGGATGCAATTTACAGATATTTGGGAAGCTGAATTGCGTGGCCGGCGCTGTGAAAAAGATCGGATCTAGTTGCAGGGTTGTCCGTCCGATCGATTGACCGGTAAAGACACCGTAGAATTGGTTGCCTTCAGCAGTGATGCCCTCGTAATCCCCCCAGAGAAATCCGCTGCTCGCATTGGCGAGGCCGGCGGGATTCATCGATTGAAGATTGGATTGCGTCCAACTGGTCCCATGATTGAAAGAGCGCGCCAGCCGATGGCGAAAAATCGTCGCCGCTCCTGAATCGTCGAAGTCAATGTACAGCACCCCGATGGTGCCGTTGGCGGCCACCGCTACTTCGGGATAAGCCGAATGATGGGTGCCGTCGGTTACCCGAGTGTTGGACCACGTAGCGCCCTGATCGGTCGAACGGGCAAGGAAAATCTGGCCAAAACCGGATGCGTCCCGGTTGCAGAAAACTGCGTAGATGTCGCCGCTGGCTCGGTCTACAGAAATCCACGCGTCGCTGCTGCGCGCCCGTCCAACTTTACCTTTCGCGGGGTTGCCAAAATTGTTGGTGAACCAGGTAGCCACAGTTCCGGAGTGCACGGCAACGCCAGTCGCCCCCAGGCCATTCCACGTTGCGCCACAATCATCCGAGCGCTCAACGCGAAAATGGGCGGTCTCAAAATTGGCATCGATCGCGCCTTCGCGAGTTTTGTAAATAATGTACGCTCTGCCATTCGGAGCCACTGCTATTCGAGTTGTGCGATTGTTGAAAGCAGGATCTCCGGCAGGAACGGCAGTCACGGTGCCGCCAAAATCCGAGGAGCGCTCGACGTTCGAACGAGCGGGCGCGGCAGCGGTGTTGAGCCATGGCGAGTACACTCGATTGAAACACGGACTGGCGGCGGTCTTGTCGATGTCGAGGTGAGGTTGATCGTTTCCATAAGACGCTCCCGCCGTCAAAGGCGTGCCCGGGGCGCCAGTTTGACGGTAAACAAAATCATCAAACCCGGCGTCCAGTTCGGCAATTAGAACTCGCCCGCTCGAATCGAAGGCAATCTTCTGATCTCCGGGGCCGGCAAAACCGGTAGGAGGTTGAGGAATGATTAGGATCTTGGACCAGGTAGCGCCGCCATCGGTGGACATCCAAACGGGAGCGCGCACTCCGCCTCCCCAATTCTCCGAGAACGACACGATCGCGATTCTCAAGGGATCGCTCGGGTCGACGGCAATACTGGGCTCAGTATCGGCGAGGTTGCCTGGATCGGTGGCGTCTGTGGCTACATCTTTAATCGTCTGCGAACGTCCCACACGGGGCAAGGTCAGGCTGAGTGACGCCACCACTAATAGATACACGAAAATGGCGCGGCTCCTGGTGCAGCTGATTGAGGGTAAACACTTGTGTCTCATTTTCGCCTCCTAAAATAGTGACGTCGAAATTCTCGACGCATCTAAG
Organism: Pyrinomonadaceae bacterium; assembly: GCA_046262835.1. Lineage (GTDB taxonomy): Bacteria > Acidobacteriota > Blastocatellia > Pyrinomonadales > Pyrinomonadaceae > UBA11740. The sequence continues at coordinate 158,509 of JBHELZ010000001.1, read as the reverse complement.
AAAACTCTATCGACCGAGCCAACGATCGGACTCCAGTCAGATTCGGCAAAGATGATCGCGCCGCCGGCGTAGTGATGCAGCGTGAGAATTACCGGGCGGCGTTCGGTGCCGTCGTCAAGTAGTTCAGTCGTGATGCGCTCTTCTTTTCCGAGGCGCTTGCGAACGTCGCTGATCATGAGCCGCGCCGGCAGAAGTTCCTGGCCCATGGCAGCGACCCGATATGAGCGGTCGTCCGCAAGCAACACGACTTCGGGCCTGAGACGCACGTCTCGCTGGCCCAGATATGCTTTGAGTTTGGCAGAACGCGGGCTCGCGTTCATGGATTTGAGCGCGTCCGAAAGTCTCCGCGCTTGTTGGTCCGCTTCTTCGCGATCGCGGAATTTGGTGCCGCCCAACATTCGGTCATGAAAGATTATGACTTGCTTTTCGCCGGCCCGCGCAAACGCCGGCAGCGTCGCAAGCGCAGAAGGAAATCCCTTACCCCATAACGCAGGGTCCGTCAGGATATCTTCCAGAGCTCGTTGCTGGACATTGGCTCGCTTACGGATTGCTTTCCTTGACCGCGGATTTTCAGTCGAGCCGGAGGCTATCGCCTCTGCGCTCGTCCGTGGCTGAAAGACTCTTGGAAATCCTGTCGGTGTGGTGACAAGCATTGCTACCAGCACCAAAGGAACTAAGTGTTGGGCCATGTTGCGCCTCCTTTCAAATTCCAAACCTGCTAGTTCATTGTGACGTGCGATGCTGCAATGATTAGACGCCTATGCTTTGCAGCAACTGTTCTATTTTCGTGTTACCCGAAACGTGTAGCCATTGCCGACCGGAACTCGCTTGCCCGGCACTAGCGGAAGCAACATACCGCTGATGTCTATGTCGGCGACGAAGCCTTTTGGGCTGTCCGGCGGAACGATGATCCGAATTGGCTGGGCGACGTTTTCGCCCGGCTCAAGCACGTTGTTTTGCACATGCAAGAGCAAAGCTTTGCGACTCAATTTGCGCCGTTCGGGGAGCGGGGGAATTTCAACCCGCCAACCAGGTGGCAGAGTCTTTGGATCCACGTGCACCACAACTTCCGCCGGCAGGTTGAGAAAGTTGGTTATGCCCACGAACAATTTCATTGCGCCATCGGCATCAACTGTTTGAAAGTTATGACCGCCGATATTACTGGTGCGCTGAATTTGAGTTGTGAGCGGCTTGTCATCCGGATGAGAAACCACGGCCCCTACGCACCAGTGATGCTCTCCCCAAATGTTCGTCCCAATCGGCACGTGCCAGGAAAAATTGAGCGTAGAGTCGCCTGATACCAGGTCTGTCGTTTGCTCTCCGATCAAAACTGAGTCCGGATTGGGAAACTCGAGCGAGACCCGCGGGTCGGTGTAGTAGGCGCGGACGATAACCGCGTGCATCGTCGCCGGGCCGTCGTTATGAACTCGGACGTGCAATACCGTGGTGCTGCCGGCAACTGGCGGATCGGTATCGGTCCAGATGTCCGGACTCGTCCAAAAAGCGTGCGACCAGTGATCGCCAAGCCAGACCGCCGAAGGCTCAGCGCCGGTGTCTGCGCTGTAATCCTTAATCCAGAGTGTGCGGCAACCGGCGTCTTTTATCAGCGAGATGGCCGCGGAAAGATTCTCTTCATTGTTGGGAACGATCTCTGCCGGCGGGGGGTCAAACGACGGCCCACGTAACTCGGGAGTAAGCGCAATCATTCGCATCTCGCCCCAAAAATAATCCAGCGTCGACCCCGACGAGTTGTAACCAATCGATGTGCCGTAGGTACGGCCGTGCACTGCGGCGATCCGATTGATCATGTCTTGTTGCACAAAACCAAGTGTCGTCTCACCGGGCGCCGGGGCGTTAATGTACCGCCACGAACGTAGAATTACTTCTGCGGCGCTGTGATAGCTGACCAGCAAACGTGGATTGTGCCGGGCCTGGACGAAATCGCGAAAATGGTAAGCCTCGGGCTCACTGAATGCTGAGGGCCCGCGGTAGGTTTCGTCCGCAGTGACTCCCGAAGATCCGCTTGCCAGTCCCCACTGATAGCTAAAGTTTCGATTGATATCGACCCCGAAGGTCCCGTCGCCATTGTTCCGCCGGTTCTTGCGCCAGAACCTGTGTGATGGATCAGAGGCCGTGTAAACATAACCGTCAGGGTTGGCCACCGGAATGATCCATATCTGCAAATTATTCATGCAGGCCTGTAAAGCAGGATCGGTGCTGTAATGGGTTACCAGGTATTCAGCGAGATAAAGCGCCATTTCAGCGGCGATCCATTCTCGCGCGTGCTGCAAAGCAATGAAGACTACATCGCCTTTTGTGGCATCGTCGATAGCCACGTTATTTGAAATCTTGAGGCCACGAATCGGCCGACCTTCAATCGAATTACCAATTGTGAAAATTTCGGCGATCGACGCATGCGTGGTAGCAAGGTTTGTCAATTCGTTGTCCATCTGAGCCGGCGTGTGAAAATTACTGAAATCAATCGAGGCACGTACCTCACCGACGCCGCCGGAAATGACTACCAGCGAAACCAGAAACAGAATTCGATATAAGGCTCTCATCTAACTACGCCGGGATAGTCCGGAAGAATTTCAACTTTCAAACCGCGGGCCCGCAGATCCTTGATAGCGTCGTCAAAAGCTTCACCGGTAACCGTAACGGCGCGTCCTCCTCGAACTCTCTGGATGCCGACAATTTCTACTCGTCCACCGATCTGATTGTTAAGACTGACGGGCACCAGCGTAATTTGGATTCGACGCGGAACCGGCTCTCTGTTTGCCTGCTCCTTCATGAGGTAGCCCGCGCGCTCAAGCTCTCGCAGTTGCTTAACAGTTCCTCGCAGCACCCAACTGTTGCGTTCTCTCAGTAGCAAAGTTGCCGCGCCCAACTTCCTCAGGGGTGCGTCGTCTTTTTGCGGTGCGACGCGGACGATGCGGCTGAATACTGCTTCGGGATCGGCAGCCACGGGAGAGTAACCATAAGAAGCCAACGTTCGATTGATGTTGTCGTCCCCGTAATAGTAGAAATATCTTGCCTGCAGCAGTTCAGGTTTCAGTTTGAGCTCTTGCTGTATTAGGCCGGCTTCATCGGAATCTTCTACTTCAATGCGAAAAAGTCTTCCTGCCTGCGGAACCTTTACGGATGTGGCTTGTTGATGCGACCGAACAACGACCGCGGCGCTGGCACACAGTATCGAGAGCGCAAGAATGCCAATCAAAAACCCAGGGTTGGAAAAGCGAATTTGACTCGAACGAGCGGCCACGGAAAGCCTCCGTCCGATTGACTGTCCACAACGGGCATCGGGCTGCAGTCAATCTCTGAAGTGATTGCGAGGGTGCCGCCAATCTAGCGCAAAAGAGGAGAAAAGGGAAGAAAAATAAATCGCCCTAAGAATTTGATTTAAAGGAGCATACCGCGCGTAGCCATAATCTTCCGCACCAGAACGAGATAGGGATGATTCTTCAAGTCGATCGTTAACAGGCGCGCACTCGCGCGATGATGAATAATGTAACTGCGCGCCGCCCGCGGGCGGAAGTTTTATCTTGAGAATCAGATGCGCGCGCTGCCTTAACGGACGGTTTTCTGCCCACTGCGATAGAAATGAATCCTGACCTCTTCAAGTGTCGCCATTCCCTCTTCGATTTCGTTATCGATAAGTGCCAGGAACTTTTCAAGTTTCTCGCGCGTGTCGACGATCTCAACAATGATCGGCAAGTCCTGCGACAAACGCTCGATCTTGAAGGTGTGCAGGCGGCTGTGCGCCCCGAACCCCAACATGCCACGCATTACAGTCGCGCCGGCGAGGCCTTCCTCTCGCGCTTTCATTACGATCCACTCATGCAGAAGCTTGCCGTCGTGGCGATCGCTTTCGCCAATGAAGATGCGGAGTAAGTAGCCTTCTTCGGGTAATATCATCGCAGTAATCCTCTCGCGCAATCTGCGAGACTAACAGCTTGCGCTATCATCAACGCCAAATTTGATATGCCACTGCCCCGCTTATCCAAACTGCTCCCAGGCACAACACCAGATGGGCTGTGACATTGATCGTCGCGAGCAGTGTCTCACCTTCGCGCCAGAGATTTATCGTTTCGTTGCCGAATGCCGAGAAGGTGGTGAAGCCGCCAAGTACGCCGATGAAAATCAGCGTGCGGGTTTCCGCGGTGAAGAAACCGCGCGTCTCAGCGAGTTGGGAAAGAAAGCCGATCGCGAAACAGCCGATCAGATTGACCGCCAAGGTGCCGTAGGGGAAGTCGATGCTGCGGCTCCAGTCCTGCACAAATCCGCTGACGGAGTAGCGCAAAACTGAGCCGATAAAACCGCCAATGCCTGCCAGAAATAATTTTGCCACGTCGATGACTCCTTTCGAACTGGAGCGCAACCGTCCCTGAGCGGCGATTGCAAGCGAGGACGCTTGCGCTCCAATCAAAACCCAGAGATGTGGTAGGAGTCATCAGCCCGGCAGGCGGTTAACGGCGGACTCCATCGCCCCTTATTTCCAAGTGCAGTTCTAAGGATTCACGACCAACTTGATTAAACAAACGCAAAATCAAATTGCTCTTGAAAGATCAACGGATCGCTGTTTATATCCAACGAGCCCAGATAATCTTCAATCTCGTTTAGCACGTCCCGCTCTGTTCCGCGTAAAGCTTTAGCTACTTCAGGATTTACGCGCAGCATTGCCTGTCGCGAACCTTCGCCTTCACGCGCGAGGCGCCGCGACTGCTCGAGAATCTCGTAACAGATGGTCTGTGGAGACTTCACCAGGCCAGCCCCCTGACAATGCTGACATGGCGCGCACAAGGTGCGTTCGAGCGACTGCTTAACGCGTTTGCGCGTCATGATGACCAAGCCAAAGTCATTGAATGAAAGCACCTTGGTCGGCGACTTGTCGTGATGCAGCGCGTCCTGTAGCAGGGTCATTACCCGCTGGCGGTTACGCCGCTCTTCCATGTCGATCAAATCGAGCACGATGATGCCGCCGAGATCTCGCAGGCGAATCTGACGTGCAATTTCTTCAACCGCTTCCATATTCGTGCGCGTAATAGTGTCTTCCAGGCGCGTCGCTCCGCGACCGACAAACTTTCCGGTATTCACGTCAATAGACACGAGAGCTTCTGTTTGATTGATGACGAGATAGCCGCCTGACTTGAGCCAGACGCGCGGCTTGATCGCTTTATCGATTTCGGCTTGCACGCCGTAGGCTTCCAGAATCGGAGCTTCACGAGTATAGAGTTTCACCTTCTTCACCATGCGCGGTTGCATGCGATTAACGAATTCGACGACGCGTTGATATTCGTCTTCCGAATCGATGCGAATCGCAGTGAAATCTTCTGACAACTGGTCGCGGAGAATCCGCTGCACCAGATCAAGATCGCGATGGACCAGGGCGGGAGCTTTTGATTTCTCGGCATTCTTACGGATTTCCTGCCACGTGCGCAGCAGGTACTGGGCGTCGGCCCGCAGATCCGCTTCGCTGGCGCCGGTTCCGGCAGTGCGCACGATAAAACCACCGGCGGGAGATTTCTCGTCGGCATGAATTTTCTGAATTAGCTTGCGCAGGCGAGCCCGCTCGCTATCCGAATCGATTTTCCGCGAGACGCCGAGATGCTCGACCGTCGGCATGTAAACCAGGAAGCGCCCCGGCAACGCGATGTGCGATGTAATTCGCGCGCCTTTCTTGGCGATTGGTTCTTTGGCGATCTGAACCAGGATCTCCTGGCCCTCGCGCAGCAAATCCGTGATCGTGGGCTGCACGCGATCGTGCCGGGTTGGTCTTCGGCGTCCACGAGCCGGCGGGCGGCGCTGGCCGGCCGCACCGTCATGCGACTCCACAACTTCGGTTGGTTCTTCTGCAACCATGGCCGGCTCTTCGCCGGCTTCAGATGATTGCGCGTCGATCGCCTCCTCTGCATGTTCCTCGTCCGCCTGACTGTCTAAACCATTCGCCCCATTCGTTTCCGGCGCGCCTTGCGGTTTTTTCGAAGGGCGGCGGCGGCGGCGGCCGCCACGACGGGTGGCAAATTCTTCATGTGGAAGGCCGGTGGTGATGCTTGCTTCGGAATCTGGTATTGATTCTGAAGTTCCTTCGGATGTCAGTTCACTGTTGCCTTCGTTTTCATCGTCTTCAGACTTCTTTGACTTGAACAGCCGGCCGATCACACCCGTCTTCTTGCGGCGACGTTCGGCTGCGGTCTCTCGCTTTGTTGGAGCTTGCACCGGCGACTCCCTGACCGGCTGTGCCTGCCCTTGTCCCTGTTCATCATCGCTTACGCGTTGGAACGAAATATCACGCGCGTTCTCATGAGCAACCTCGTCAACAAAATGGTCCACATGAGCCGCCTGCATCTGCGGGGATCGGCGCGCAGCAGTTTGTCCGGCTTCTTCATCGTCGGCGACCCGGTGAAAGTCGCCACCATCAGCCAGTCCCTCAGATAACAGCGAGCCGACCGGCGCGCTCGGGAGGTCTTCAAGATCGAATTCGACCGCGTGAACCGCGTCCATGATTCGTTCCTGTAATCGTGCATCCTTCAACATCTCACCGTTGATGGCGCGGTCTTCGTCGTCGCTGACACGTTCGAACGATACTCCACCGGCGGCAAACGGGGTATCAATCGGCTCAGCCTGAGTTGGAATGATGCTGCGCTCGTCGACTTCCGGGGGAGCGGTTTTGGCGGTCCGCCCGCGGCCGCGGCCGCCACGCCGGCCCCGGCGACGCGGGCCACCTTCTTCGGCCATTTCATCTGAGGTCTGGCCAACGACGATTGGTTCTGGCTCAACTTCTCGCAGCGGCTCAGCCCGTTCCTGTGTGGCTTCGACCTGTTGCTCGCGCTGAACGCGGCCTATTTCGATATGTTCGGCGGCTGCGCGCGCGGCGCCTTCCACATCGCCCTTCTTGGATTTATCGACGACGATCCGTTCGAACTCGGCTTCTTCGTCAAAGAAGTCCGTAACGTAAAGGAAGGCGTCGCGATCCAATCCAATATCGACAAACGCTGATTGCATTCCCGGTAAAACCCGCATCACGCGGCCTTTGTAAATATTGCCGACGATGCCCTGGTTTTGTTCACCACGTTCGATATAGAACTCAGTGACTCGCTCATTTTCGACGATCGCGATTTTCTTCTCGCGACCATTAACACTAACAATTAACTCTCTTGACATTGATTTACTTTCTGTTGATAAAGGAGCGCACACATCATTGTGCGGTGCGCGAGCGTCTTCGCGTCGCGACTTCTGCTCACTCTGTTGTTGGAAGTTGCCGGCAGAATGTGCCGGCAGTTGATTTGGAAAGCCACCGACGAAAGCCAGTGGCGACGGGTTCGGCCTCGATCAAACAGATCGAGATCACCCGCGTGCTTTTTGGAAACCATCCGGCCGACCAGATGGATACAAGCCTGATTCAAAAAGAAAACTCCATTGACCGCTGACTGTCGCTTGGACAGGGCCAGGGAGCGGGGCGTTCTAACTTAAACGCGCTCTGAAACCTGTTGCGGTTCATATAATGCCGACTGTTTGCCGGCTTCAAAAATCTTCGCTTACCTATTCGCCCTGAATTGAATTGCGCGACGTTCAGTGGGGCCGATTGCCCAACGAGGCGAGCAAAAGCAGTATAACAGTGGGCCAGGGCTACGACAAGTTATTGACAGTTGCTATCTGTGACGCGGTGTGCTGCCACTGTCTTGGATCTCACGGGAGGCTAAGTTAGAATCGCGGCTCTTGAAAGGAAACCCGATGCCAGGCGACGAAAGAATTTCTAAAGCAGTCTACGCAGCCGTTGATACATTGAACGAGCAATTACCGAAGGGTGTGCAGGTCGAAAAATCTCTGGAAGCGCCGCTCTACGGCTCGGCAGGGAAACTGGAGTCGCTCGATTTCGTGACCTTGATTATGGAAGTCGAAGAGAAGATCAATGCCGAATTCGGCACGGATATCACGATCGCCGATGACAATCTGCTGTCAAAAGAAAAGAGCCCCTTTTCGACACTGGGAACTTTGATCGAGTATTTGCGTGATCTTCTAAAAGACGAAAAGGGTGTTCGCGCGTGATCGTCCGACGGTCTCCCGTGCTCAATCAACTCGCCGCGCTACACATAACCCCGAGACCCCAAACGGAATATTCAGATAATGAAGCCAGAATCGTTCTGAGCCGAGTAAGGCGGCAAACACCCGGTTCAGCGCCGGAATGTTAATGCTGTTTTCTGTCTCAACGCGGATGCCAGTCAAGCGCATCAGTTTTCTCACGATCAGAATCGGCAGGAAAAATGTAACGTTCGCGTGGTCAATACGCTCGACTTGAAAACCCGCGGTTGTCACCGCACGCCGCAGCTCAGCCAGGCGATAGCGCCGGCGATGGTTGCTCACATCGTCCTGGATTCCCCAGAGAAACATGAAGGTAGGCACGAATAAAAAGAGCCGGCCGCCAGTGCGCAGGACCCGACGCATCTCGCGCAAGCCGGCGATGTCGTCATCCATGTGTTCCAGGACGTCAAGAGCTGTGACCAAATCGAATTCCTTGTCTTCGTACGGAAGGGACTCAGCCGCGCCCAGCTTCACGTTTTCCAGGCCGCGTTGCCGGCAAAACGCCACCGCGTCCGGCGAGACATCAACTCCCTGAGCGGCTCCAAATTGGGCCAGCATTTTGAGATTTGCGCCCGTTCCGCAACCAACGTCGAGGATCTGAGGATGGTAATCAGTTATCTCAGAGCATATTTCCTTGACGAAGCTGCCGATGATTCGACGACGGCCAATATACCACCAGTGCGATTCTTCCACTTCGTAAAGAATCGGATAAGTGTGCTTCATCATCTCGCGCGGCAGCGCGCCTGGGACGTCGTTCGCTGTTAACATCTGCGCTCCGGGTTTACGCAACGCGGCCAAAGCCGCGCCAACTGTTTTTGTTGTGCCAGCCGATCATCACGTTCTGCGCTCCAATTCCGGTCCACCACGTCTCAAATTGTTCGCGAGAAAGGTAATGAGCCGTCGGAGCCACCAGATGGTCAAACACTATCGAGTGTTGCTCCCGCCAGCCAAACCGCGATAGGAACGAAAGGTAATCGCCATAGAACAGCCGGCGTGCAGAGTTGCCGTCGCCTATTCTGCTGAGCGGCCCGTAGATTAATTTTGTGGTCAGAAACAGGACTGCGGTCGGCAACTTGGAAAGATGGAAAAGAGTTCGCGGATGCAGGCGGGAAGTCAAATGCACTCGCAGCGGATTGATAAAGCCAGTAATCCACTTATTGTTTTCTGCGCCATATACCCAGGCTGAAACGTGGCCGCCCGTTTTGACCTTTGACGCCAGAGATCTGAAACCGTCAATTGGGCTGCCCAGATGATCGAGGACTCCCAAACTGAAAGCATAATCAAAGACCTTTCGGAAGGGTAAACGGCAAATATCACCCTGCACCACATGAATGTTTTGCGATGCGCGGGTTGCCTCGAAAGCAGTATCGACGGCCTCACTCAGGTCGATACCAATCACGTCTGTTGCTCCCCATTGAGCGGCGAGCGTTAGATGCCGGCCTTTTCCGCAACCACCATCCAGCACAACTTTATCCGTGAAAAACTCCGGCTTGACCGGGTTCAGCCACCCTAATAATTGCTCGCCGTACTTTTCATCATGTTGAGTGAACTGCTTCCACTCCCAACCGAAGACTGCCGCCGTCGCGGCCTTCTCTTCTTCCACCTCAGCGAGATTGGCGAAGCGGGGGATACCGCTAACGATCGGATATTCGCGCGGGCAGGCTGTGCAATTCAGTTGACCGGCCATAATTTCTGCACTGGCGCGTTCAGCTCCATCGCGCAATGCAAGGTCGTTCTGACAAGCTGGACACGCCAGATATTTAAGCAATCGCTGTTTCATTAGGCTAAAGAAATCTATCAGTGTCAGGCTCCTGGCCAAGCGTACTCTACGGGAGTTACGGAAACTGATTGTTCCGATCCTACGCGCGATTTTTAACGGCCGGACGCGGGGGCCACGCTTCAAAATGGATCGGCTCACGTGCGCGAACGCCGTTTGCGCACGAATCGTCCGAGCGTTATCAATGCGAACCCGGCAAAGATTGGCAGCAGCCAATGAACCGTGAGCACATAACGAACCTCGGCATGAGCTAAGGTGCCCGGCACCAGGTAATAAAAGACAGTGGCGAAAAGCAAACTGCTAATCATCCAATTCTGCCGCGCTGCAAACCAACAACCAATTGCCGCTAACGGCAGCAACGCATAGCGCGTCACGCTCTGCAACATTCCCAGGGCGTTGACAGCCCAGCCCAGCGGACCTCCCTGCTGAGCCGGCGATAAACATTTTCTGCTGGTCACATTTATTCCAGATGTTCCGTAGTACGGCAGCGGCCGGCCGGCGATCTTCAGCATGCCCCACATGCGATGTAGCATCACGCCCGCATACCACACGGGATGTTGTTTAATGAACGCTAACGCTTCACGCGTGCGCTCGCGCTCGCGCTTAATTCCATCCGGCCACATTGCTTCAAAGGCAGCATCCCGGGCAATACCCATTCTTACGCGCTCGCGCTCAACCATTATGTCGTCACCGACAGCAAAACCCTGGCTCCTTCCCAATTCAGTTTCGCCTAACCCTTCCCAAAGATTAGCGCCGATTGTTCCGCCGGTCGGAGTGAAGTCTGGAAACACGACATAGTTGCGGATCACGATTGGCGAAACGATTAGCACGGTACCGATTATGATTGCAGTCGCCATTATGATTCGCGTGCGGCTACTTCCAGGCCCAAAGATTAACAGCGGCAGCGCCCAGAACAGACACAGGTAGAGCGGATTGACTCGTAACCAACAGGCAGCGCCGAGAACAATCCCAGCACTGAACGCGAGCCACACGCTGCTTCGTTTGGTTGCAACCACGAGTAATAACAATCCACCGATTACGAACCACGTAGTTGGAGCATCAGCGGAAGGCGCTACACCCACAATGGCCAGCAATGGCGATAGAGCGGCGAAAACACTAGCCCCCATGCCTGTGGGCCAGCCGTAAGCTGTGACTGCCAGCCCGGTCACTAAAATCATCGAGAGCATCAGGTCGAGGACTGCTTGCGCGCTTTGGACTGCATTGACCGATCTCTGCCCAGTCAGGCGATAGATAAACGCCACCAGCCATGGATAAGCGGGTGGGTATTGGACCAGGTCCGTGCGTGTCGGATCATCGATCCAAAACAGCCGCCCGGTGCCGTAAAGAATGTCGCTGGCCCGTTTGTCGAACACGCGATAGGACCCGGACTGAAACCAGGCTGGATCGTTCAGATGAGCGCGCATGAAATTAAAAGTCAGGAGGCGAACGCTGGCAGCAAGCAACAGGACCGCGAGGAAGAAGATCACTCGCTTTCGCACGATTGGTGAGAGAGGAAGACGAAATAGCATTCTAGAACGGAACCTTTGCGGGCCCGCGGGTGGTTCGCGAGTCAGGCAGCTCGGAACTCGGAACTTCAAAGCCCAGACGTTCCTGCACGGCATACAATGGCCGTCGCTTCACTTCAGTGTAGATGCGGCCCAGGTATTCTCCCATGACACCGAGCGAGAGCAACTGAACACCGCCCATAAACAGAACCGCCACAAACAGCGAAGCCCAGCCGCGCCCAAGCCGCAAATCATATAATCCGAGAAAGCGCACGACTACCGCCATAATAATGCCGGCCAGCGCGAACCAGATAGCTACCAGGCCGGTGAACGACGCCAGTCTGAGCGGCAACACCGAGAAGGAGAGGATTCCATCCAGGGCAAAGTGAATCATCCTGAAAAGCGAGTATTTCGTGCGGCCGGCGCGTCGCGGTTGACGTTCGTAAGCCAGTGGCGCCTGCCGAAAACCAATCCAACTCACCATGCCTCGCAAAAAGCGGCCACGTTCAGGCATTGACAGCAGGACATCAACAACTTTCCGATCCATCAGGCGAAAGTCACCTGTATCAACCGGCATGGCCGTATCCGAAAAGCGATTGATTATGCGGTAAAAGGCCTTCGCAGTCATCAGCTTGAACCGGCTCTCGCCGGCACGCGTTGCGCGAGTGCCGTAGACAACGTGATGGCCCTGGTGCCACAGGTCGATCATCTGAGGGACGACCTCGGGAGGATCCTGCAGGTCAGCATCGATGACTACGTTTACATCGCCCATCGCTGCTTCTAAGCCAGCGGTAACAGCAACCTGATGACCGAAGTTGCGCGACAACTTCAGTACTCGCGTGTGGGGGTCATGCGATTGAAGTTCACCCAGAATTTTGAAAGTGTCATCGCGGCTGCCATCATCGACAAAGATCAATTCATACTCGAAGCCATCGATCGCCGACACTGCCTGCGTCAGCCGTTCGTGCGCGGTTCGCAAAACAAGCTCTTCGTTGAAACAGGGGATGACGACGGAAAGTAGCTTCATTTCTTGGCGGAGATAATAACATTCCATCCGAGCGTCGTGCGCAGCCTGCGAAAGACGCTTTCGGGCAACAAGCCACTGAGAAAATAGAATTCCTCGCGGAGCAGTTGTTCGACGTCGATTTTGATTTCGCCAAACATGGAAAAAAGGTCGCGCGCTTCGCAACGGCTATAAGCTTTGACCAGAGGCCGGCCACCGCCGGCGTTGAATTCGACATACTTGCTCATGATGTCATTGGCGGAAGTTCCGCGCAGAAAGTCTCCGCGCAGGATTCCATAGCGAAGCACAACCTGGCTCCAATACGCCCAGGAGCCGCGATGATAAAGCATCACGCGCGCTTGCCCACCGGGCCGCAATACGCGATAGATCTCCCGGACTGCGCCAGCGGTATCGGGCGTGTGATGCAGGACGCCGTTTGAATATGCGACGTCGAAACTTTCGTTAGAAAACGGCAAACGTTCGCAGTCAGCAATCGCGAATTCGCCCGCTTGGCCATACATCTCGAGATGATGACGCGACGTTTCGATTGACCTCGGTGTCAGATCCACGCCGGTCACTTTGGCGCCGCCGCGCGCAAACTGTAACAGGTCGGTTCCAAGCCCACACCCCACTTCGAGCAATCTCGCTCCGGCGAACTTGTTGAACCCCATCACCTCAGGCATCCATGCCGCGTATTGCTGATAACGATGGCGCTCTACTTCATCAAAGAACTCGCGCGTGCCGAATTCATACTTGCTGCCATATACGGCGCCAGCGGGATCTTTGACCCACTGTTCGCGCGCTCGTTGTTTTTCGTCAGACACAATAGTCACAGCCGCCTGTGGTAACGGGCGGCCCATTTCTGTTCTCTTAAAGGCGCTTATCTATCCGGCCGGCCGCTACGGAGCCGGTTCTGACTCATTAACGCCTCATACGCCTGAATTACCCGTTGCGCGTTTTGCTTCCAGGTATGACGTTCGACCGCAGCATCTCGCGCCGCTGCGCCGATCCGTTCGCGTAATTCGCGAGAATTCGTCAATCGCAAGATTGCTTCCCTCAACTCACGCACATTTCCAGGTTCAACCAAAAGAGCTGTTTCCTCGTTAGTAAGCACCTCACCGATTTGGCCCAGCCGGCTGGCAACGATTCCCTTTCCCATGGCCATGTACTCAAACAATTTCGTCGGTGAGCCAAAGAACGGCGACCCATCTTCCAGCGGCACATGCGGCGAAAGCAAAATGTCGCACGCATCCAGCAACGCCGGCACTCGTTCATGGCTTACGTGTCCAACGAAAATCACCTGATGCTGCCTTCCCGCGTTTCGAACTATTCTTTCCACTTCATCTCGAAAACGACCCGCGCCGATTAACAAAAAGCGGATACCGGAATCAGGGGGCGTCGAAGCGATTGCCTGGGCCAATATCAAGACGCCATGCCATGGTCCAAACGTTCCTACAAAGCCGGCGACGATTTCGTTTTCACGTATTTCCAATTCTCGACGCACCGCAGCGCCTTCGGCGCCCGGACGAAAGGTTTCCGTATCGGCTGCGTTAGGATTCACAACGATCCTTTCATCAGGCACGTTAATGCGCAGGAGATTTTGTCGTTCAACTTCCGAAACGACGAAGATGCGTGCCGCCGCCGCCAAATTCAGCGCTTCAAATCGCTCGAGCAACGGAATCATTCCCGACATGTCCCAGTGTTTACCAATCCAAACTTCCGAGCCGTTATATTCAAGGAACAGAGGCGCGCCGGTTCGTAAGCTGGCTTCCACACCTGCCGAAGTGAAACGTCCGTAGCGTTGATAGATCAAATCCACGGGGGCGCGATTCAATTCGCTCAGAACACCCTCAGAGAAGATCAAATTGTTTCTCAAATCGAAGGCCGCCCGAGTACTCCCGGCGGGTTCAGGATCGATTAGCGTCAGACGCTTCTCGTCCAGGCCGGCGATGTAGTCATTACTGATCACATTCACTCGCGCGCCAAGATCCATGGCCGCATTGATAAACCCGTTGATGTGAGTTGCAGCGCCGCCGGCGTGTGATCCCGGACTCGGAGTACTGCGCAGATAAGCGATGCTAACTGCCGTTTTGCCGGTAGTGAATCTGGGCTGCGGTCGATTAGCGATCTCGCTTTCTAGTCTCTTCAACTTTGTCCGCGAACGCTTCACTGCTGCTGCGCTCGCGGCTGACTCGCGTGCCAAACGTGACGGCGTGCGCGCCAGAATCTTTGCGCGCGACTCATCACGAACGTCGCCGCGCGAATCGATCAGCGCGACCCGGCGGGCCCCTGCCAGCGCACCGAATGCAAACAACGTATTCTGTCCACGTTGCCAGGCGAGCCGCTCTGTGACGATCACGAAAAGATCGGGGCGCAACGCGCGAACCAACTTAAGTCGCTCTAACGTTTGACGCTGCTCCAGCTCGTATCGCGACAAAAACTCAACCGACGCTTCTGGATATTTTTGTCGCAGCCACTCCTGCGCGTGGTTTGCATCGCCACTCAGGACAAGCAGTAATGCTTTCATTTGCTGTCCTCGGTTAGCCGGGTGGGGCGAGATAGGCGCACAGTCAAGCCTCTATTTTGCGAAAGCATAGCGCAATAGGGCAAACACATCGCGGAGCTCACTTATACGGGGGATGAACGTTTCGCGCGCAGAGCGGCCCGTGCGGCGGCAAAAGTATATAGCCACCACAATGAAGATGAGCCCATAGCTCACGCTGGAATTGATAGCCGCCGCGCGCCCCCCCCACGCCGGAACCGTCGCGAGATTCAGCCCAACATTCACGACCATAGTGATAAGCCAGAAGACCGGAATGATCGCGGGCAATCCAGTGCCGGTGAAGTGCTGCACGAGCACCGACTCCAGCGAGATCAGGAAAACTCCCGGAAGCATGATGAGCATTTGAATCGTCGCATCACCAAATCGAGCGCCGTAAACGATGGGCACGACAAACGATGCTCCCGCCGCCGCGATACATACAACCAGCATTACCAGTGAAGTGTGGCGAGTGACCTCAACGGTGTATGCAGCAGTCTCATCTTGACGCGAGGCAACCCGAGGAAACAAAAGCGAGGCGATTACTCCCGGTAACATGATCAGCAGAAAGGAGTATTGCGAGGCAATCGCATAAACGCCAGCCTCTGGCGCTCCGCGAAAGTGATTTACGATCAGGAGGTCAGCGCGAAAAATACAGAAGCCGGCGAAAATTGAAATATAGAATTTAAGTCCATAGAAAAGCATCTGTCTGAGCAGCGAGAAATTGGGCCGCCACACATCTCCGCGATGCTGACGACGAAGCAATCGCGCCACAAACAGGATCAGGATCAAACCAGCCACTACCGCCGTGGCAGTATTAAACCAAACCAGCACCGGCAACTGCTGTCGCCAAATTACGAGCACGACAAACGCGTTCGCGACAAGGAACAGTGAAGACAATGAGTCGAGCGCATTCATCAATCTGATCTTATCGATTGCCAGCAGAAGATTGAGTCCCATCAACGTAAGCAGTTGAAATGGAATCGATATGGATGCGATTGAGATAAGGCGAGCCGACACGCTATTGAAGATATCCGGCCGGAGTTTCCCGGTTGCGATAACGGCGATAGCAATGACAACGCCTGCCGCAAGACTAAATACGACTCCGTTGAGCCATACGGGAGCCAGCCGGCTTCGATCCCTGGCAACGAAATAAATTGTTGCTGACGGAAGTCCCGCGCTGCCTAACTGCATTGCGAGGGCGACCGTCACGTTTAGGACTGCCAGCGCGCCCGTGCCTTCCGGGCCCAACCAGCGGGCCACGATAATGCTCGATCCCACTGCGCAGGCCAGGATCAGCAGGCGGCTCGCGAAGGTTATGGCGACGCCCGATGCGAAACTGCCGAAGACAGGTTCATCCGGCGCAACACCGATCGTCTCTTTTGCGGTGATGATTAACGGATCGCTCATCCGATCCAATGGTCGTACCAGACGCTCAAGTTGAGCAGGCACCACAGATTTGCGCTCCAATCGCGCACCTCACGGCGGTGCTCGTCCGCCATACGCTTGACGAATTCGTAATCAAAGAAATTACGTTTGCGCAAAGATGAGTTCATCACTTGCTGGATGAGGGCTTCGCCTTCGCTTCCACGAAACCATTCGCGCACCGGCGCGCCGAATCCACGCTTTGGTTTGTAAAGGACGTGGGCGGGCAAAACCGATTCCAGGGCGCGCTTTAGAATGTGCTTGCCGGTTTTGCCCTTTACTTTCAGCTCGCGCGGCAGATTCATCGCGTATTCGATCAGATGATGGTCGAGAAAAGGCACGCGCGCTTCGACTGAAGTGGCCATCGTGATTTTATCCACACGCATCAGAAGCAATTCGGGAAGCCGCAGTTTCAATTCAAGATATGTCATGCGCGCGGCATAATCCGATCCCGGCCGCGCCAGAGCAATCGCTTGTTCGTATTCCCGTACGACCTCATACGAAGATAGGCGGTTGTGTCCCCCGTTCATCGAGGGTTGCAAGATTTTTCGCTTCGTTGTTTCGTCGAAAATCATAAACCCGCCTTGAAACAATGATTCGCCCGCACCTAGCCGGCGGATAAGTTCCGCCGGCATGCGTTTCCTCAAAACTTTTCCGGCTACTGGTTGCGCCATGGTCGCGGCTACTCGCCGCACCATCAGCGGAACCCGTTCCGCGTGTCGCCAAAAGCGTTCTTGAATCCGAAGGAACATGCGAAACCAATCGTACCCGGCAAAAATCTCGTCCGAACCTTCGCCGACCTGGACCACGATTGTTCCCGTCTCGCGCGCAAGTTTCGACACGTAGTAGAGCGGAACGCAAACCGGATCGGCAATTGGCTCGTCCTGATGAAAGACGAGCTCAGGCAAGAACTTCAGCATCTCTTCACGACCAATCATCACTTCGTGATGATCGGTTGCGAATTGTTTCGATATCTCGCGTGCTGAATCCAGCTCGTTCAGCTCTTCGCAGTCTTTGAAACCAATGGTGAAAGTGCGCACCGGCCGCGACATTAGCTCCGACATAAGAGCGACGTTCGCCGAAGAATCTACGCCGCCGGAAAGGAAGACGCCGAACGGAACATCGGCCATCATTCGCTTGCGGACTGAATCGCGCAGCAGATTTAAGATGTTCTGCTCATGTTCACTTTCGCCTAATTCAGCGGGTGACTTAGACGGCAGCGCGTCCCAGTATTGTGTGAGACGGAGCTCACCCCGACGATCGATCGCCAGCATATGACCCGCGGGAATTTTGTGAATGCCCTGGAAAAGCGTCTGCGGCGCCGGCGTGGTTACGAAAGTGAGATAGTGATAAAGAGCTTCTTCATTGATTTCGGGCGTCACTGCGGGATGTTGCAGCAGCGCCTTGATCTCAGAGGCGAACATGAAACGGCCATTGTGATGATAATAGTAAAGCGGTTTCACTCCTGCGCGATCGCGCGCCAGGACCAATCGTTCACGGTCGGCGTCCCACAAAGCGATTGCAAAATCGCCTTCGAGCTCATTAACGAAATCAAGACCATGCTCCTCATACAGATGCAGGATAGTCTCGGAATCGGTGCGCGACGCGTACACGTGACCCTTTGCTTCCAGCGATTCGCGCCGTGATGCGTGGTTATAAATCTCGCCGTTAAAAACCAACCACACGCGATCAGTGCAACCGCGCATCGGCTGATGACCCGCGGGCGAAAGATCGATGATCGACAATCTGCGAAATCCAAAGCCGCCCCGCGCATCGTCAAAAATCAGATCGCCGGCATCGTCAGGTCCACGATGGGTCATAACATCGCGCATCGACACGATCGTGTCGCGCTCGACATTGCCGCGCGTCGCGCCGAATTCCCAGATTCCGCAGATACCGCACATTATTTCTTGCCGAGTGAAAAAATCTCTTCTGCTGCTTCGTTGAAGAGTGCTGACATCACGTAATATCGCCGGCCGGACAGATCATTTCGCTGGTAAGTCACTTGTTTTGAGCTTAACAGCGCCACCGCGCGGCGATAAAACCGGGCATCGAGGTTGAAGAGATATTTTTTGGCTTCAGCCAACGATTGGCATCGCGAAACGTGCACTTGCTCAGTGAACACAATCTGCTGGCCGGTGTCGATGCCTGAATCGACGAAGAAGACTGAGATGCCAACGGGGTCGCCCAGCAGGATGGACCACTCCATTACGCTGCGGCCACGATACGCCGGCAACAAGCCGATATGCGCGTTAAGAATTCCCAACCGAAAGCTCTGAATAGTTGCCGCGCGGTAGATGTTTCCGGATTTATGTAATCCGATATCGAAAGAGTACTTCGCCAGGCGGTGAGTCGAGCGCGGATGCTCGAGCGGCTGATCAAGAATCAACAATCTACGCGCCAGCATCACGCGCAAAGATCGCCAGCGTCCGCACTTCAACGCAAATCTTGCGGCGTGCCTGACTAAATCATTGGCCGGCGATTCACCGGGGGCCGGGCACAACACGACGAAGACTTCTGTTCCCGCTTCACGCGCGACTTCTTTATAGATCGGAAGCGCGGCGGGCAGAGTGTTCGCGAGTATCGCTATGCGCACAGGTTTTGGTTCCTCGACATTTGAACAGCTAGCGCGCGGGCGTAAAGGCCAAGATAGGAAGCCAGCAGCCATCCGTGGCGCGCGCGCGGGACCCAATCTGCGGGTAACAATTCGTAATAGTAATTCAACGCGTCGAGAAACCTCAAATCCGACGTCGCGGCGGCGTGTACGGCGATCAGATTCAATTTCAGAAGCAAGTCATCCGTATCAATTCGCGCGATCGATTGCTTTTCGATCGCTGCCCGATCCTGAACCATCAGACGCGACAACGAGTGCTCGCGGATTTCAGCTTCCGCTATCAGTGAAAAGTTAGGCGGCCAGACATATCGCTCAGTCAGCAGCCTTAAACGTTCTGCAGAACTGCTTCTGTGTTGCTCCAGGAGTCTGAGAAACGCCTCCGAATTCAGCGCTGGGGCAGTCTGGTGAAATTGCGACGATGACAGTGAGAGAGCACGGAGTGAAGAGAGGCAGTCTCTTTGTGCCGCTGCTGAACTTTGTAAGGTGCTGTTCGGATTCGATTGTTGAAGGCTTTGCACGTAGTCGGCAAAATCGCCGAAAGCAGCCGGTGTCAACCCGGTAACTCGATCGCGGACTTCGCCTTGTCGTTTGTCCAACGCCCTCGCAATCACATCTTCGCGCGGGTTCATTTGGCTCCTGCTGTCTTGATCGGGAATCGACTGCGGCGGATGTCCGCGGCAATTTCGCTTAAAGTCATGCACTTGATGTCCGGCGCTTGCGACACGTGTTCGATGAAACGTTCGATGTGCGAAAAGTTATGGATGTCTTTGGTGTGATTTTCCAGGATGATGGGCACAGCATCGACGTTTGCCGCGCGCGCACGTTTCCGAATTGAAGCAAGCATCTCGGTCATGAGCGGGTAATCGAGCTGGGCGAGATCGGAAATCAGGTGTCGCCCTTTCAAGTACGGCAGCACACCCTTTTCATAGACTTTCTTAAACGGAGTTGCATCGGCTTGCGCCCACTCGTGGCCATACGTGGCCACTGTGCGGCCGCTGCCGCTTTCGTTGCCCGGTGAAGTAACTCGGCGCTTGACTGAGCCAATCACTTTGCGCGCATGATGCTGAATAGTTTGCCGCCGCGAGCCGTAAAAATGATTCGTGGGAACGCAGACAATCGGTTCCCGCTTGTTCGACACTTTGCGAGCATCCGTCATCACCGGATAAAACGGCAGAAAGTCTTCTTCGCAGTTTGTGTAGTTCAGATCGATCCGTCGCGTGTGATAGCGCACACCGCCGACGATGCTCATGTCGAATACGATTCCAAAGTCAACCAGCGTATTGAGAATGTGCGACGACGGCGCAATACACCAGGAGCCGGAACGAAAAGAAACGCAGCGATAATTCGGATCAACGGTTCGCAGCAAAGATTCGAGATACTCTTTACCCTGACCGATCATTAGTCTGGCCTCATCGGCTGAATATTTCAGAATCGACCAGTCTCCGTGCAGTTGCCAGCGGCCATTTTCATATCGCGCGTCGTTCCATTGCGGATGAATATGCAACTGGATGTCGTGACCGGCCTGAAACGTGCCCAGCACGTTCTGCTCCCAGTCGTCCGCCAGGGCGTTCACTTCCCGATTGCCCCGGCCAACCCTTCTGAATGTAAGTTGTTGCATCACCTCGGCATTGAACGATCCGCGGACGCCGTGAGCATTGAAGATGCGAACCAGTTCGCGCATCGGCTGAAACTGCAAATCGCGCGGATCGCCTGAGCCGTCACCGCTCAGTTCCCAATCATCGACGAACGCGAGGTGAATAGTTGGTGGCATGGATTGGATTCGAAATTACTTCAGCAGATTCTCAATTCGCTGCTGGCGTTGGACCCCGTCTTCACCTGGAGCAATTGGAAGCAAAAGCCAACGCATCTTGCACGGTGTCGGCGTATGGATCGACCAGCATGCTGCTACTGATTGTTGCTTCTGGCCATAATCCCGCGAGGTGAATTGTTCTTCGAACTGCGGCTGCTCTGTCCCATCCAGCGGTTGAATAAGTAAACGGGCGCCGCTGTACCGGTCACGCGCCAGTGCGCCCGTCGCGTCATACACTTTTATTTCCAAATTTGCATCGAAGTGAAACCTCGTCGATATTTCATGCTTCCCGGCGCCGGCTAACTCATCCTCGACTAGCCAGAACCGATTTCTTTTATCGAAGCGAACCGAGCGGCGGTGCGTCACGGGTTTGGCCAGGCATCGATATCCATAATGTTCAGCAACAACTGTGTCGGCGTCGGCATTCATTTCCCAACTGAGCACTCGCGGCCGTGCTTCGTTGCCGATAATAAAGGGCACAGCCTCGTCGATCTTATTCTGTTCTTGTCCGTCGACCTGCACTGTGGAATGGTAGGCAGTCGAGCGAAACAAATGCCGTTCGCGCAGATTGCCGACGTAAATATAACTGCCGGGATCGATGATGAACGTCGTGCCGGAGGCTGCCACTTCGATGCTTAACGCGTCGTTATGTCCATGCGAGCCACGACCGTTTATGCCGCTGTCACTCGCATTGAACAGCAAATACAGGTCATCCTCGCGCAGCACATATGTGCCCGCATTTGGAAACGCCTGCGAGCCTGGCGCTTCACCGTACGGCAGGGCTCGGTAGTCAAGCACTCCACGCTCGCCCAAAATCCAAATCACTTCTTCAGATGCATTTGAAGACGCAAGTTTGAAGCGAGGTTCGTGAAAAACCGCTGCCCCGATCGCCAGCAGATATGCATGGTCGTCCCCGCGCCGCCGGAGAATCGGCAGAAGCTGTCCACTGTCTGAATCGCCAAGCAGCGGCGCATCCCCCGCAGGTCGAACATATGCGCGCGCATATGCGATCATCGCGCGCAGTTTACTCCAGTACTTCTCATCAATGTCGATTTGATTTAAGTGACAGAGCACGAACGAATAAAGAAACATTTCCGCTTTCAAACGATGGTAGCCGGTTGACGCTTCATTGTCTGCGCCGTCGGGCAGAATCTGCTGGTCCATCTCTTTTAACAGCTCTCGCAGGCCGAAAGCGCGCCACTTGGCCGCGGCTTGCAACTCGGGCAGCATCACCCCTAACCAAAGCAGGCCCGTAACATCCGCGACGTAATGATTACTATTCGCGATGTGCGAGAACTCGAGATTGCGCTGAATGTGCGCGCCGTGCTGATCGAATGTTTTCAGAAAATCCTTGAGTACGACATCGTCCATTTCCGGTGCGCGCAAAAAAAGTTCGAAGGCCGCGAGTAAATTGATTGCCCGCAGCGCAACTTCCATGGCGCAGCTCCAATTGACACCACGGCCGCGCGGGTTCTCCCTGCGCCACTCGCGGAATTGTTGAAAGAATTCGTTGCTGAAAATGTTGTCATTAGTGATCGCATAGGCACGGCCGAGGGTGATGAAATGCGACAGTCGATTCAGCTCCCACACCACGCGGGCGTCTGATCCATCATTTCGCATCAGATTTATGTCGGCGTGATAATCCAGCGGCCAGTTGAATCCGGACAAAGGATCGCGATTCCAATCGATTCCTTCTTTGCCAAAACCCATTTCGCCAAACCCGAGCAGCGGCCAGGAATGCTCGTCGACAATTCGTCGCGCCTGATCAATCAGTTGCGCCGTTGCCTGCGGAACCAGTTTTTGCTGAAGTTCGGCGGACCGCGCGGCGTGTTGAAAGCCTGGCAGAAGCCTGGGTTGCAGTCGCGACCGAAAATGAGCGAGCAGATCCGGGGCCTGAACGCGTGCGAACTCTTCGCGCAGCCGCGCTGGTTGCCGCTCGAGCTCCGCAAGCGCGGCGCGCTCCCGCCGGCGTTCGTTCAGCGATCGCACCCGCCGCGCCGCTTCGCGCACCGCCAGGCGAGGGCTGACCTCACCCCGCAGGATTCGCTTTGCTTTGGAGATTAGCTTCAAGAGAAAAAGGTTAAAGGCGAAAGGAAGAAAGGGCAATTGGGCAACCCGCGCCGGATACGGACTTCAGCCGGGTCTTCTTTATGTAAACAGCACAATTGAAATTTGCCACACTAAACGCGTCTATCCGGAATGCGCAATCAGCGCATCTAAAATCCGGTCAGCGGCTTTCCCGTCCCAAAATTCAGGTATCCGCACAGTCCCGCCGGCCGACGGGTTATTCAGCGCGCGATTGGCAGCGGCAATGATCTTGTTGGTATCAGTGCCGGCGATCGTGTTTGTTCCCATTTGGACCGTTATGGGCCGCTCAGTATTTTCGCGCAGGGTGATGCAGGGAATTCCAAGCACCGTAGTTTCTTCCTGGATGCCGCCTGAGTCCGTCAGGACCATCCGGGCGCAACTTGTGAGTCGCAGAAAATCAAGATATCCAATCGGATCGACTATGCGAAGATCGTCTATGATTTGGATTCGGGGTTTAAGACCGAGTTCGTCAATCATCTTGGATGTGCGCGGATGTGCGGGGAAAACGATCGGCAAGCGGCGCGCAATTTCCCCCAGCGCATCCAGAATGCGCACGAACGCGGCTTGATCATCGACGTTCGAGGGCCGATGTAAAGTCAGCACCGCATAACTCTTTTCCTGAAGCTGAAGCGTAGTCAACACCGCCGATTGTCGAGCCCGCTCGAGTTGCGTCATGAGCGAATCGATCATCACGTTGCCAACGAATCTAATGCGTGTTTCCGGGATTCCTTCGGCGCGCAAATTCGCGTCGCCGTCCCTAGAAGGAGTCAGGAGCAAGTCCGCAATTTGATCTGTCAGCAGGCGATTAATCTCTTCCGGCATGGAGCGGTCGCGGCTGCGTAAGCCGGCCTCCACGTGGGCAACTTTGACGTTTAACTTCGCGCACACGATCGCGCAAGCGAGCGTCGAATTGACGTCGCCCACCACCACCACCCAATCGGGCTTTTCTTTTATTAAAACGGGCTCGAACGTCTGCATCACCGCGGCGGTCTGCGCGGCGTGAGTCCCTGAGCCAACATTCAAATACACGTCGGGACGCGGCAGATCCAGGTCGCGAAAAAATGCTTCGGACATCGCCTCGTCATAATGTTGGCCGGTATGTACTACGAGGGGCTGAAACTCGGACGCGCGTCGCTTCATGGCGGCAACAACGGGCGCGATCTTCATAAAGTTCGGTCGCGCCCCGGCTACGTTAATGACTTTAAGCATTTATTGAATCTGGCGGGCTAATGCCTTTGAAAAGGCGTTTTCGACAAACGTCCGAAGGATATATCGATTCAAACTATCCCTGATTTTCCTTTCACGAGTCAACCGGCACTTTCAGCGCTGACTGTGGACCCGCCCGTAAGGGCCGGCGTTTATTTTTTTCAATTACATTGACAATTAAGCGTGTCTTTTGTTAGTTATGCTTCCGCTGTTTGCGATGCAATCCTGATAAACCGCTGTACAGTTTCGCGATTCGAACAAGTAGGCCCGCGCTGGTTCGCCGGGTAGCGGGCATCGTCAAACCACTTCGATCGCTCTCGTGAGAAAAGACCGCAGTTACAAACTAAATTACAAACTAAAACATTTAGGAGACTAAACATGTCGCAGAATTGGACCCCGCCGCCGGCTGGAGGAGGCTCGGCAACCGTACCAAACTATATGGTGCCGGCAATTATTTCGATCTTCTGTTGCTGGCCGCTTGCGATTCCGGCGATAATTTTTGCCGCGCAGGTTAACAACAAAGCGCAAGCGGGCGACATCGCCGGCGCGCAAGACGCTTCGAAGAAAGCGAAAATGTTCAGCTTTATCGCGATCGGGATCGGCGTTGTACTCATTCTGATCTATGTCGTCATGATCGTCTTCTTCGGAGGATTGAGCATGATGACCAACCGGTAAACAAGCGACACGCGGTCGGCGGACAGGTTGGAGGGTTCGGAAAACCAAGTGGTTTTCTGGGCGCTGGAGTTATGGGCGCGCATCTGCGCTTGTCCGCCGA
This sequence comes from Pyrinomonadaceae bacterium, assembly GCA_046262835.1. Lineage (GTDB taxonomy): Bacteria > Acidobacteriota > Blastocatellia > Pyrinomonadales > Pyrinomonadaceae > UBA11740. The sequence continues at coordinate 133,688 of JBHELZ010000001.1, read as the reverse complement.
TCTTATTGGTGCGTCACGGTACTGCCATGGCGGTTTTTTGTACGAAGTGTGGAACTCAGAACGAGGATTTCGCGCAGCACTGCTCGCAATGTTACGCGACTTTGCCTTTGATAGGCACGCGCGCGGCCAGCCCACCAACTGATTATGCGCCCCCGTACGAGCCAACTTACCAGCCGATTCAACCACCAACACCGATGGTTGCGCAGGCGGCGCAGGACTGGCAAAAGGCGGGCGCCGACAAGAAGATCGTTGCCGGGATCCTGGGAATCGTGGTCGGTGGTCTGGGCATTCACAAATTCATCCTCGGGTATCAAAAAGAAGGCCTGATCATGTTGCTGGTCTCCGTGCTAAGTTGCTTCACTTTGTCGGTGTTCATGCACGTCATCGGAATTGTCGAAGGGATAATGTACCTCACCAAGAGCGATGAAGATTTTGTGCGGACTTATATCTACGGCAGGAAGGGTTGGTTCTGATATAAACGGCCGGGAACGCCAATAGGTCTTAATCACGGAAATAACGCGGGATATTACGCAGCGCGTTTCTTGTCCGCAGCGGCTCATGTTATTTTTTTTCGAGTTGGCTGCGGATTTTAGATCATGACGAATTTCCATTACATTCCGGTCGTAGTTGATCGAGCGAGACAGCGTACCCTCGCTGCGGTGATTTGGATGGGTCTGGGCGCAATCACTATCTTCCTTTTCTTTTTCAATCCCGCCAGCGCCTCCAACCAATGGTTTCCCAAATGTCCGTTCCGCCTGCTGACCGGCTGGCAGTGTCCGGGCTGCGGCTCAACCCGCGCGTGCTACCAACTGTTGCATCTGCATCCGGTCGCCGCCTTCAAGCTGAACCCGCTGATGGTGATGACGCTTCCCTTTATCATTTATGGCTTTCTGGGTTTCACGAAGAGTGCGATCACCGGCAAGCCCCATCGGCGCATCTTCATTCCGCCGATTTATCTCTGGGCGTGGCTTTCTCTACTGATTTCTTTTTGGTTCTTCCGCAACACTCCCTGGTATCCCTTCGTGTCGTAGATGTCTAGAGGTGGGCGATACCTGGCTTCGAAAGGAGGGGGGCGGGCCGTAGCCCGTCCATAAAACAATCATTGTTTTGGGTTCTCGATCGAATCGTTACAAATTGGAATTCGTCCGCACGTTCTTTGGCTCGTGAAGGAGAATTGGAACTGCGATGCCAACTTGATCGCCGCGACTACGCCGCCGAAAAGCAGCTTACCCCAAATCGTTGACTTCACATTCTTCACAATCGAACAACCACCGTCGCGTACGTTACCTGGTGTCTAAAGGCGACCTTGAAAACTTCTGTTGGGACAGTCATGTTCAAATCGAAGAGTTGTAACATCCTGCGCCCCTCTCACTAATAAGACCTGCGAACTAGACATCAGCGACTGCTTTTGTTCCTCGCCTCCGTGTCGGCCAATAGACGCCCCCCGGCGAACCCGATACTTTTACGATTCACAATTCACGATTACTATCCTTCCATGAACTCTGATCCAGCAATTCGCATTACGATGTTGCCGCGTGACACGAACTCGCAGGGAACGATTTTCGGCGGCGTGATTCTCAGCTATATCGATATGGCCGGCGCGATTGAGGCACATCGTCACACGGGCATGGACCGCTTTGTCACCGTCGCCATGCGGGAAGTCATTTTTCACGCCCCGGTATTCGTCGGCGACCTGGTGAGTTTCTACTCCGAAACTAAGGGGATCGGAACGACTTCAATAACTGTGCGGGTAGTCGTGGAAGCTGAGCGTTACGGCCGTCCGGGAGAGGTCAAGCGTGTTACCGAAGCGGAAGTCGTTTACGTCGCAGTCGATGCAAAGGGCGAAAAGACAAAAATATCGGCTAAGAAAGCTGACTGTATGGGCGAAAGGAAGTAGTACTCTTTAGTGCGTTGTTAAGATCGCAGCGTGCGTAATCAAGTTAACTTGCTAGCGCTACACCCTGGGTAATCAGTTCCGCGCGCAATTGGGACGCGTCTTTGAACAGAATAGTTTTGACTCCCAATGCACGCGGATACTCCAGATTTACTTCCCGATCGTCGATGAAAATACACTCTTCAGGTGTGCGCTGAGTAGTCTGCAGCGCGAGCCGATAGATTCGGTCGTCAGGTTTGCGCAGACCAAGAAAGCACGAACTCAAGAACACCGGGAAATATCGCCGCAAGCCAAACTTCTCGATCCGGTAAAGGTTTAGCTCCAGAATCTCGTTATTGAGCGTCGCCATGAAATACCGGCCAGACCCGCAAAGCTCTTCAGCAACTTTGAGCGAATCGGGCTTTGGTTCAGATTGAGCGAAGATAAAGTCGCGAAACTCTTCGCGGGTGAATGGACGCGGCCGATAGAATATCGCGCGATCAAGATACCGCTCGAGCGTCGTGCGATTTATCTCAATTGCGTGGGCGACCTTTTCGTGCCGGTCGCTGTATTCATCCCAATCCAGTCCAAACTTCTCGGCCGCCGCTCGCCGGGACTCATGTCCCCAGCCGTCTGTCAGCAGGACGCCCCCGATGTCAAAAAAGATAGTGGTTATTGCCATAGGCTTTAGTGTGTGACGCGGGTGAGATTTACAGACTGAAGTCTATGCCCCACTTACCAGCGGTGATAAGCAGGATGACCGGGCTTAACCGCAACAAAAGTTCCGCGACACGTGGCGCAGATTTTATCGTGAGCAATCAACTCGCCTTCAACAATCGCGCGATCGTCGGTAGATTCAATCACGCGCGCACGTAACTGCACTGGCTTATCAGTGGGCGTTGGCCTCATCAACTTGATCGTGTAATCCCCCGTGACGGTGCAGGGTGGATGATCTGCACCGGCTTTTTTCATCAAGTGATACGTCGCCGTCCAGTTGCAGTGACAGTCGAGGAGCGTGCCAATAATTCCCCCGCTCAACATTCCTGGAAAGGCTTCCTGATAAATCTGCGGTTCAAAGGTCGCGACCACTTCGTCGCCTTGCGGAAAGCTGCGAATGTGCAAGCCTTTTTCATTCGCCGGTCCACATCCAAAGCACGCCATGTTGGGCGCGTAGGTTTCCTGGAGACTTTTTTCGCTCATAATCCTCCGGCGAAAATTCAACGATGAGAGGGGTGCAAACTCGAATCGCCATCCCTTACGGTCGGATTTTCGCAATCAATCGCTCGCGCAACTTAAATCTCTGCAGTTTGCCGGTCGCAGTGTAAGGCAATTCAGAAACGAAATAATAACTACGCGGTTGTTTGAACCTTGGCAAACCTGATCCGCACAACGCGCGCAAATCTTCTTCCGCCGATTGGGGATCATAACCGTCGGTCAGCACCAGAAACGCGCAAACATAAGCTAATCCGTCCTTATCAAAACCCTCGACGACCGCGGCCCCGCGCACGGCTTCATGCCTCACCAGCACATTCTCAACCTCTATTGGTGAAACCCACTGCCCTGTCGGTTTAAAGCAGTCATCGCCGCGGCCCATGTGCCACCAAAACCCGTCCTTATCGCATTTATAGAGATCGCCGGTGCGCACCCAACCATCGACGAAGGTTTGCGACGAGGTCTCAGGTCGTTGCCAGTAACGCGAGGCCGCACTGGCCCCGCGTATCCAGAGATTGGCAACCCCACCCGCGGCGGCCGGTGACCCATCATGATCTGCTAGCCGCGCCTCGTAACCCTGTAAAAGTTTTCCGCTGCTTCCATAACACACTTCGCCCTCGTGATTCGACATGAACATGTGCAGCATCTCGGTCGACCCGATGCCATCCAGTACCGGCACTCCAAACGTTTTCTCCCATTCTTCACCCAATTGGGCGGGCAAAGCTTCGCCGGCAGAAACACACAGCCTCAGACTGGACGTGTCCAGCGGCGCAACGTTGCGATGATGTTCAAGCAGCATGCGGTACACCACGGGCACCCCAAAGAAGATCGTTGGCCGATAATCGGCGAAGACTTCACTAACCACTGCCGGGGTGGGCTTGTCGCGACAAAGAATTGTCGTCAAACCATTCAGCAAGGGAAAAGTAAACGCATTGCCGAGCCCGTAAGCGAATGGCAGCCGCGATGAAGAAAACAAACGATCACCGTCGCGCAATCTCAGGACCTCGCGGCAGTAAGTTTCGTTTGTATAAAAGATATCGGCCTGACTGTGCACGGCGCCTTTCGGCTCGCCTGTGCTGCCAGACGTGTAAAGAATAAAGGCGTCCTGGTTTACCTCGGCTGCCGGCCGCCCGTCGGTAAGAGTGCCGTTTGCCATCGCGTTTTCGGCCTGTTCATTAAGCGGGCCAGTGGCCGCCTTCCTAAAATCGAGCGTGTTTATGCCCCTGACGGATGAGACTTGTGAATCCACTTTCCGCCGCACAATCACGATATTTCTTAGCTCCGAAGGCGCGTCCGCATGGCCAAAGACAGATTGCATTATCGATGCTTCAACAATTGCGGCGCATGCTCCGCAGTCCTTCAAGATAAACAGCTGGTCCTCGCGGCGGAGCGCGAGGTTAATGGGGACCGCGATGGCGCCACGCGACAGAATCGCGACGAAAGAAACAATGAGCTCGGGGGAATCGGCGAGCAGGATGGCGACCCGCTCTCCCTTCTTGATATCAATTCGCTTCAATACCGCAGTGACGCGGATTGTTTCATCACCGAGTTCGCCGTAAGTAAGTGCACGCTGGTCGCAGAGGATTGCCACGCGCGACGCGCGACCGGATGGAAACAATCGGGCGAATAGATTTTCGACCATGACACCGACGCTTCTGCGAAGTCTTGAAATCTACCACATGAGCCACCCACCTGTGAGAGCCCGGGCGTGTCCCGCTGGCTCGCCGGCTGCCTGATTGTTAGTTTGAACCTTCTGCCGGTGCTGATCTGTTGCGACTGACAGATCTGAGGTGGCGTTTTCGCCCGAAGGGCCGTTGAGTTACTGCGAGCGTGTTCACCGTACGGATTAACCAGCGCGGAATCTTTTCAAAACCAGAATGGAGTCAAGGGGCCTACAACGCTCGGGCAAAAAAGGTGAAGCATGAAGGTTGGAATTTAGACGGACCGGCTATACCGGTACGCTGTTCGCGCGCTTCACAAGACAGGCAAGCGAGGTCATCGTCCTCAGTCGCACGCCACAAAAAAACCGTATGCCTGCAGCGTTTAGAAGGCGGAAAAAGGACTCAACAAATAGTTAAGACAAATGGAGGGCCGCGAAGTCTGCCGCTCGCCGGCCCGCCCTGGTGTCGGTCTCAGAGACCCGCATTTTTCAATCATCTGCAGAGGACGCTAATTCGTCACGCCGGCCCGGGTAACGTGCACACCGCCGTTTGTCGTGGTCGCGCGAATCGTTGCCCCACCAGAGCCGAGGTCGACGCTAATCTCTTTCGGCAGGCGCCCGCGGTCAGTCATCGGCACGTTCAGCGGAAACTCTGAATTTACATTTCCATTTACGGTGCTGGTTTCAATGTGCGCGGAATAATTATCCGGCATCACCAGATTAACCCCGCCGTTTGTTGTCGTGACGTTCAGCATCTCGCCTTCCCACCTGGCTCCCCCAAGTACGACGTGCACACCGCCGTTGGTCGTGCTGCCGTGAACCGCACCCCCGACGCGAGTTAGGGAAACGCCGCCATTCAGGGTTTTGAAATCGATTCTTCCCGCCACCTCGCTAATCGAAATGCCACCGTTGTGCGCTGTCAATGAAAGGTCGGACCGGCGGGGCACGAAGATCTCGTAGCTCACATACCACTGATAATCGTTACGAGAGTCAGGCCCTTCAGCGTGAATGTTGAGAGCGACGGTTTCAATCCGCACTTGATGCCACAGGAGATCCGCTTCAGATTGAGTCGGCGCCCGCGTTTCAATTTTTGAACGCACCAGGATTTCATTGCGGTCCCACCCCTTGATCGCCACGCCGCCGTTCTGTTTTCCATCAACCGTGATGGCGCCGCTGGCCGGCAGCGTCTGTTCTTTGATATCGCAATGGCCGTACAGCCGATCGTAGTTGCGAGACTCGTCACATTTCAACGAGCTTTCAGTTTTCTTTTGCGCGGACACGGCACAGGCGGTACTGCCGGCGATGGCCAACACCAGCAACGAGTAGCGAAGTGACTTAGTCATGATGGTTCTCCTCAAATCAGAATCGGATTCCCTGGACAAGCAGATTTACAAGTTAGTGCCTCGCGGCCGAAAAAAGTCGCAAAAATAATTTTGGGTACCAAAAAATCTTTGCGCGCGCGGCTGGTGTCTGCCTATCGGCGAAGGCGTCCCCGGCGCTGCCGGCAGATGCGCAAACCTTACAGCTCAGCATAATACGTTTTCGCAGAGGATCGAGCGCGTCCAGCCGTGCAAGACATCGGCTTTCGCAGACACCTTTGAATCTGCAGTAGTTCTCCTCTATCATTGCTCGCACGTCTTCGGCCGATCGTGGCCGAAAGTATTTTGGGGCCGTAGCTCAGCTGGGAGAGCGCATGACTGGCAGTCATGAGGTCAGGGGTTCGATCCCCCTCGGCTCCACCAAACCCGCTGCAGAACCGGAAATAAAACCCCCTGGTTGGGGGGCCGCGTTTTGCATCTCGCAAAAACGATAACAAGAATCGGTTTTAGATCGCGCGCCGCCTTTTTCGAATGGCACGCTTTTTACTGGTGGTCGAAGAGCGGCTTCCGCCGCTGGACTCAATATAGAATCGCTCAGCGAATTCCGTCCGAACCAAAAACAAGTTACATTATCGGGACGTGATGAATCTTGAGTGACAAAGCGGGTCTCGAAGGCGCCGCTTATGCGGAAGTTTGATGCCGAGAGTCAGCGTAATAATTCCAACTCACGAGCGGCCTCAGTTGCTCGCGCGCGCCGTTGATAGCGCCCGCGCCGCAGCGAGGGATGTCGAAATCATCGTCGTTGATGACGCGTCGAGCGACGGAACAGCCGACGCGTGCCAGAGACTGGAAAATATAAAGTACGTGCGCGCCGAACGAAACCAGAAAGTCGCCGGCGCGCGCAACATCGGGATTTTCGAGAGCACTGCGAAGTACGTAGCGTTTCTCGATGATGACGACCTCCGGCTACCGGGGTCTCTGGACAGGCAAGCTGATCTCCTCGATCAAACTTCGGAAGCCGGTTTCGTTTGCGGCGCAATGATCATGGCTGATCAGGACTATCTGCCCACGGGCGAAATCATTCGTCCCCGTCATGCGGGGGGTGATGCGTTTTGGGAATTGCTGGGGCTGGATTTTCCGGTAATGCCGCTATGTACACTCATTCGAAAAGATTGTTTTTTGAAAGTTGGACTATTAAATCGGGAGGTCAGCAGCATTGACGATTGGGACATATTCACGAGAATTGCTGAATTTTATTCCGTGATTGTCCTTAAAGAGCCGGTGGGAGTTTATCGTCAACCTACGGCCTTCTCCGGACAGGGCTCGTCGCCGCGCGCAATTCAACTTAGTCTCGCGGCACGTCATCAGCGGAAACTCCTGCGGCTGCCCCGTGCGGCGGCCGCTCCCCTAAGCCGGCGCCGTATGATCCGCCGGCGAACACTCCAGCGCATGTCCGAGAACCTTGTTTGGAACGCCGGCACGAAATATTTACCGCAGGGCGGCTTGTCGTCCGCCCTGGCAAATATCGCGGTTGCGCTAAAGCTCGACCCGTTGATTGCATTTCGTCCAAACGGCTACAAGGCAGTCGCGAAGAAATTGATCCAAAAGTTCCAGGATCAATAATTCTCGGGGATTGCCCGCCTGGTTGTTTCCTAGTTGATAGTCACATTCGCAGTCTAATGCCCAGAGCCAGCATCATTATCACGACGCATAACCGGCCCCAGTTAGTGCCGCGCGCCATCGCGAGCGCGCGCGCAGCCGGTGCAGATGTCGAGATTATCGTCGTAGATGACGCATCGACGGACGAAACCGAAGCGCTTTGCAAATTGATTCCTGACGTAAACTACGTCCGCCTGGAACGCAATCAGGGCGTGGCCGGAGCACGGAATGTCGGCCTTGTCGCTAGTACCGGTGAATACATTACTTTTCTCGACGACGACGATCTGCGTTTAAGTGGCTCACTCGACCAACAAATCGAGGCACTTTGTAAAACGCCCGAAGCGATGTTCTGTTACGCCCAGGCAATTCCCGAAGAGAGAGGCAGGCAGGGCGAACCGTACCCTGCACAGTGTCCACAGGGAGACATCCTTTGGGAGTTGTTAGTGAGAAACTTCATTTCCTGCGGCACGGTGGTGTTCCGCCGAGCCTGCATTTCTCGCGTCGGTCTGCTGGATGACGTTATGCCCGGAATTGACGATTGGGACCTCTGGATCCGCATCAGTGAGCTTTTCAGCGTACTCGCGGTGCAGACGCCCGTGCTGATTTCGCGTCAATCAACCCCAACTTCCGGACAAGGAAGCTCAGACACGGTGCGGTTAATAGCCCGGGGCCGCAAATACTTTCGCGAAAAGTGGTTAAAGCTGCCGCGCGTGCAGGCTGAACGAGAAAGGCGAAAGGAAACCTGGCGCAGGTTTTCAAAAAACGTCGCCGAACATCTCGCGTGGGTAACTTTTTATTCGCTGAGCAAAGGAGAGATCTGTCAGGCAGTGCGCAGTGCTCATGTATTATTACAACTGCACCCAAGCGGACTTTTGACCGTGCTCCGGCGCTGGACGAGTCCTGCAACCTTCATTACTCTCGTAACGACCCGTTCTAGCGGAAGCGATCTGGCGCACGCGAAGATACGCTTCAAACAAATCCGGTCCAACTCGCCGCGCTCATGAAAATCATTCTATGTAAGAGCCACCTTGACGGCCCCATCAGCGGCGCTGATGAAACGCTGGTAACTTATGCAGCGCAGTTGCATCGAGCAGGCGAATTAGTCTCCGTGCTCCTCATGTACCTCCACGGGGAAGAGGATCAATACTATCAGCGCTTGTTGGAAGCGGAAGTTCCGGTTTCCTGGATTGCTTCAAATCTCACCAAAAATTCTTTGGGTGCCGGGCGTAAGCTTGCGGCCCGAATGTTTCAAAGATTCCCCGATGCCAGGCCTTTCTTCCGGCGCACGGCCCAACCGATGCTTTCCGCCGTCGCGAATAGTTACTATCAGGATTGCCGCAAATTTCTAACAGCCGAAAAGCCGGATGTTGTGCATGTGATGACGCCAAATGCGGGAGCCTCGATGATGATTCGTGCTGCGCACGATTCCGGCGTATCGGTGATCTATCAGGAACTCGGCATTCCTTATCACCCACCGGGGTTCGACTACTACGGTGAATTCACTTCCGTGCTGCCATTGTGTTCGGAAGTAGCGGCCCTTTCACCGAGGCTCATCGAAGACTGCCGTGAAAAACTTCCGGCGTGTCAATCGCTATCAGTCCTTCCAATCATGTCGCAAGGATTTTATAACGGCGAGGGTCAGGCGTCTTGTGATGCAGACGGCAAGGTTACCTACGGTTTCGCAGCTCGGATCGAGAAACTAAAGGGACCGCACATATTGATCGAAGCGCTGGAACTCGCTTGCCGGCAAGACTCAAATATCTTCGTAAACGTTGCCGGCGATGGCTCACAACGCCAGGACATCGCAATGCGTGTCAAAGCATTGGACGTTGCCGGTCACTATCGTTACCACGGCGTTTATACTCACCCGGAGGAATGCCGGGCCTTCATGAACAGCGTCGATGTTTTTGTGATGCCCTCGTTCACCGAAGGTACTCCCAACAGCATCGTCGAGGCGATGGCGTGCGGCAAACCTATCATCGCGTCGGCCGTTGGCGGCATCCCGGATATGATTGGCGATGATGCCGGGTTGCTGGTGGCTCCCGGTGACGTCAAAGAGTTGGCGTCCGCGATGTTGCTGCTCGCGCGTGACAGCGAATTGCGAAAACGGATGGGCCTCGCGGCGAAGCAGCGATACCGGGAACTTTTCTCACCAAAGGTTGTAATGCCGCTAATGCTCGAAATTTATCGCCGCATCGTCAGCAACGGGCGTCCCGGTAAAATCGGCGGCAACGGAAAGCTGCATCCATGGGCGTGTGCGTGATTTCCCATTGTGAACGCGCTCTTCAAAGAATCCCGACCGCATTCGCCCCTGGCTGTTCACACCGAACAGCTCCCGACCACGTCAATCGAATGGTCTCTGGCGGGCGGGCTGTCGGCAGCAACGGCTCTGCTTGTCATCTGGCAAAACGCGCACCTCGCAGTGTTATGGGACCTGAGCTATGTTCTCGATAATTCATATCGAATTTCACTCGGTCAAATTCCGTATCGCGATTTTCCGTTTGCGCATCCGCCGCTCACCTTCTTAATTCAGGCGGCGATCATCAAAATCGGGGGACGCGTCTTCTGGCATCAGGTTGCCTATTGTGCCGTCGCCGGCAGCGCCGGCACATTCCTCACGTGGCGCATCATGCGCAGAGTCCTTGGTCCCGCGAAACACCAGAAATCAATCGCGCTGCTCTTAAGTCTTCCGCTGGTTCCTTTGGGCATCTACTCGATCTTTCCGCATCCGTTCTATGATCCCGATTGCACGCTAGCAGTTCTGGGGGCTACCGCTTTGATGCTACGCCTGGAGCAGAACCCCCGATCAGTTCTTATTCCAGTCGTCACAGGTGCTTTCGTAGCAATGCCACTGTTCGTTAAGCAGAACACCGGCCTTGCCTTCCTGGCGGCCGTGTCAATCTCAATCATAGCCTTGATAGTTTGGCAGTCGATGCGTCGCGCGCCGGTGCGTCATTACCTGATCAGCCTGCTGTCCCTGGCTGCCGCCCTAATCATTGCCGTCGTCATCATTCAGCGCGCAGCGGGTCTCAACAATTACTGGCATTGGACAATTCAGTTCGCAGCCGAGCGGCGCACGCCTGGGCGCGGAGAAATGCTGGGCATCTATGCTGACAAGATGATTTTGCTTTGGCTGGCAGTCCTGGTGGCGGGTGTTGTGCTGATTTGGCTTAGCCGGGCAAGGAACAACCAACTGCGTTGGCTTGGCGGTGTCCTGTTTTCAATCCCGTTCATTTGGCCGGCACTTTATCTGTTGCGTGATTCAGATTCATCTGAGCGCGCCGAAAGGCTGATCAACCTCTGGCCGGTGCTGCTGATTGTTTGCTTCTTCTCAACCCTCATAACGATTCAACGGCGCCAGGGGATTTCGAAACTCTTGCCGTTCGTCGTCATCGTGGCAATTCATGGTTGCTTCATGTCGCAACAACTTTGGGGATCCACGTACGCCATCTGGCCATTCTTCATGATCCTAATCGCGATGACCGTCGCCGACCTGTCAGCGTTACTTCTCGCTCAGTCAAACGCGCTTGCAAGCCCACCTTCTTCGCGATCTAATAACTTTAACTGGGTGGTCCTAACCGTTACCATAATCGCGGTCTCGCTGACCGTCGCCGGGGCCTTCTATGTCCGCTCGCACGAGCGTCTAAGCTATGCCAACCTGGATGATGGCGAATTGAAACGTTCGACACTGCCCCAGTTTAAGGGAATGACAACGCGCGGCGACTGGATTCCCAACTTCGAAGAGTTGGTGCGCTACTCGAGCGCCAATATTTCTGGGGACGCAGGGATCCTGATCCTCCCGGGCGAAGATCCCTTTTACTATGCGACAGGGCGCACCCCTCAGTTTCCCGTGCTGTTGTTTGATCGTACCGTTAATCCATATTCGCCTGAAGAGATCCGCGCGATCTGCCGTGAGCGAAACATTACCTGGCTGATCGTGAAACAGGACCTGCAAAACGAAGAAGATGCCGTCGACGAGGAGAAGGACAAAATCACAGCAGCGCTCGAAGATGATTTTGAACAGGTTGAGTCGCTAACCAACTATGAGATCTATCGAAGAGTCGATCCGAATGCCCCGAAGGATGCAGACGACCGCGGTGATGACGATAAGCCATAAGCTGCGACTCTGAAAAAATTAGCGCGTCGGCGCGTGAACCGGCGCAAAAGAGTGCGTGCGACATAGCGCCATTGCGGAATCAACTGGTCGCTGCTCTAATCATTCATCCACCGGCAAGCTTAGACATTCGACCTCTCAATTAAATGCAAGCGCAAGATTACGCATATCTCTACGAACTCGAAGAAAATTTTTGGTGGTTTGTGGGCATGCGCCAGATTAGTAAAAGCCTCCTGGAAAAGGTGTGCGCAAAAGGAACTCGCCTGCGCGCTCTGGACGCCGGCTGCGGGACCGGCGGAATGTTGTCGTGGCTGAGTCACTACACGGGGAGCGACCGAGTGGCCGGCATCGACCTATCTGAGACGGCGCTTGCCTTTTGTCGAGCGCGCAATCAGCGGGAGTTGACGCAAGGCTCGATTGCTGAACTGCCCTTCGCTGACTCAACTTTTGATTTGGTTACGAGCTTTGACGTGTTTCAGCACGTGCTCGACAAAGGCGACGTGCGCGCGATTGCAGAAATATACAGGGTTCTAAGGCCGGGCGGGGTCGCATTTTTCAGGGTGTCAGCGTACAAATGGCTCCGCAGCGGACACGACGAAGCTTTGGCGGTGCAGCGGCGTTACACCCTCGCCGAGTTAAGCGACGAAATGCGCCGCGCAGGTTTTTCCATTCGGCGCGCTACTTATGCCAACACCTTGCTGCTGCCCCTCGCGGCGATCAAGCGCCTCGTCTTTTCCCGGTCAGGTTCCTCCCACGCGGAATCCGAGGTGAAACCCTGGCCGAAAAGCCTTCGCTGGTTGAACAGCGTGCTGTTGCTGCCGTTGAAGCTCGAGGCTAAGGCGCTAACAAAAATTGATCTGCCGTTCGGAGTTTCAGCGATCTGTATTGGCGAAAAACCGGTCCGATGAAAAGTTGGCAAGACGGTTTTATGATCCATCGATCAGGCCGCCCCCGCTCAGGCGAAACGCCTTGCCTGAGCTAACGTCAAACGCCCAGGCTGTAATAGACACCGGTACTTTCGGCAATTGGTTTGTTGAGAACGACGTATTCCACGATCCAATCTCATTTCCCGCATGCACCGAACTTTCGGTCCTAAGCGGATGCGTTAATTGAAAAGCTATTGCATCGCCGTCGCCCGTGTCGTATGCAAGAATGACCGCGTCCGGCATTTTCTGTTGAGTTGGCAATACGGCCCAGCCGGCTGCGACGTACTGATGCTCACCTGATTTTTGCAGGCTCTCGATCACCCCATAATTTTTCTCGTCTTGCAGGGCTCCGGAAAAATTTTTCAAATGCCTGTCCTGGACCAGCTTTGGCCGCAGAAACCCGAGCCGGTTGAGCGCGTTTGCTTTCTCAGTGAGAAACTGCAAATTAGGGTAAAGATTTTTCGTCAACCACATGTCCGGCAATCCGTTGATCAAGACGATACTGGCCTTTGCCTGTTGCAATCTTGTCTGCCACTTTTGCATCTGGTGTAACGATAAAAAGCACATAAACGGCTGAAACAGAATGAGGATGATCGCTGCCGTGACCGTTAGCGGAGGCCATCGATTAATTTGTTTGGGAGGCTTGCGCCGATCCATATCGCTAGAAATGACGTGCGCCAGAAAAACCAGGGCCAGGGGCAAATAAGCCGAGAAACCGAGATAGCGGGGCACCTGCGATGGCCCAGTCGGTAGTCCAACGCGACCGACAGTAGTCATCGCAGCTGTAAGCACGGAATATGAGCCGATAACCAGCCAACCGATCGTATTTTCTATTAGGACCCGATCGCAGCGATGTTTGATCACGTAAACAACTGACCAGATAAATCCAATCATTAGCACAATGCCGGCCGTTAAAGACAATCTCACCCGCTCAAGCCCAAATGGGCCGCCGACGAAGCCAAGAAAATAAATGCAAGCCTTTAGGGGGTGATCGAACGCAGTCAGAGGACTCGGCGTCCACCAGGGCTTCTGATAGCCATGAAGATAGAGCGCCAGACACAGACCAAGGCCTGCAATCCAACCCAGGCTCAACCAGATTACGAGTCGACGATTTGTTTTCCAGCCTGTGACCAGCAGCATGGGCAGAATTACAATCCAGCACACGACACCGTTTGCCGATGAAAACATGCTGATTACCGAAAGGCCCGCGCAGATCACGAACCTGTTCAAGATTGCTAAATTCGATTGGGCGACCAGAATGCCCGCGGTGACGCAGAGAATCGGCATGTAGTAGACGAGCTGCTGACCCTGTAACCAGTTTTCGTATTGTGTCGGAGAGAAGATGATCAGGTTCCCGAGAAAGATCAGCACGGCAAACCGGAGCGGCCCGTCCTGGACAGTGTGCGTTGCTAACCGCCACACAAACAGGGAGATCAAGCAGGCTGCGACAAAAATCAATACCATGTCATAGCGAATATCCCAGCGCGTCAGCCACCCGACCGCAACGATAATTATGTTCGGAAAGAATTGTCGATATTCGTTTGCCTGCTTGAATAGAAGACTCGCGGTCAAAGAACCCTGAGAAAGGTGTTCGAAGAACGCGACCGAATCCCATTCGTCATACTGGGGCAGATCTACCCAATACCGCGGGATGAGCACCGCCAAAAAGATCGCCGGCGTGAGCGGCAGATACCTCATCAAACCGCCTGTTATCCTGTTTATGGGTATCATTTGCTGTTTCTCGCGACCGCGCGTCTCATCGCCGCCAACGAATCCTGGCGAAAGCGATGCTGGCAGAATCGCGCGAACGGATAGCCAAGGCGCGCAAGGGCCGCGCGAGGTCGCGAGACCGCGCGGATTCGGTAGGTCACCACGTCAGATTCAGTAATTGAAACTTCGAAAGACTCCTCGCCCATTTCGGCATGATTGGTTAATGTTCCATAAGCGAACCCAAATGGCGAAAACTCATCCTCGCCGCTAAACTCGACGACGACGCGGCAACCGTTTAAGGACCAGATGCCCAGATGACGAACCAATACGGCCACGACCGTCCCTGATCGGGTCGCGGCCGTGCGCGGAAACAGCTCAACCCATCCCAGCTGGAAGTGTCGCCATTCGTTCAGCGCTTGCCTTGCAAAAGCAAACTCTTGCGCGCCATGGCCCACGACTGCTTCCGTGGAATCGACGTTAAATCCTGCCGGCGAATCTTTTGATAGTCCGACGGGATGGTACGACAAAGGCAGCTTGCTCGACTCGTCAATGAATTTTTCAATTTCGAATTTGGTGGGCCGATGAGTAAGGAACACGCGAGTCCAATTAGTTGATCAGAAATTTCAAAAGCCCGCGCGCCGCGGACAGCCCGTTTATCCGTTCATCTTCAGAAACAAACCGTCCGAATGGGCTCGGCCGTTGACTGGCGGCGAATTGTTCCGCGCGAAGCTGCTCGCGCTCGTACTGAATGTCGCGTTTCTCTTTTTCGCGCGAAACCTCGAGTCCGCCGCCGCGAATGAATTGAATGATCCGGCTTAATTCGTCACGATCAAACCACGTTCCGTGGCCTTTGCAAACGTCGACGATTACTCCCGAACAATGCGCGAAATTAATCCGGTTCATTAGTTGACGGCATTGCGGGCAGGGCAGGTAATGAATGCGCGTCTCGTTATTCACAAGCGCATGAGCTGGCACCGGAGATGCTCCCCCCAGGACCGCCGACTGCTCTTCGCGGTTACTGCAGATATTCTCGAAAGCCACCACCTCGAGCCAAAGCCCGCCACAGCGATCACACTCCCGCATTTTCTCGGAAGCAATCGCGACTGAGGCCATGTCAACCTCGCAACGCGGGCATTTCAAAATTGACAGCGCAGTCGCCGTGGCCGCAACTGCGGCGGCGCCGCAATGCGCGCAATGCTTGCTGCCGATGAACATCATACCGAAACAGGAGGGGCAGGCTACAGTAGCGAGCTTCGATTCGCAGTACTGACATTTCGGCGAGTCAGATGAAATCGCCGCGCCGCAATTAGGACAATTAAGAGTTTGCGCTTGCATGACTGTGTGCGACATTGGCGAGTGGCCGGTGCGGCCGCGCCCCACTCGGTGCCATGTTGCCCGCACCGACTTTACCATCCAGAACCAACGATTTTCTATCGAAAATTAGTAACGGCCATCCGCTTGAGTCGGGACACGCGCCTGTCGCGCCTCGACCCGCGCGCACGATGCGCGTGCTTCCAGGAACTGAACCAGCACCCGAAAACTGGACGAATTAACGAAGCTTGAGCGATGTTAACGGCTCCGCGTCACGGGCAATTTGCCGCGCGAAAGTTCCTTCGCGACTTTGAATCTTAAAATTGCCTTTTTGTGGCCCCTGGCCGCAACAAGATAAAAGTATGAGTGGTGACTTGAAAGTTCAGACGTGAAACCTGAAACTAAGATCATGAGCGCCAGAATGCAGGAAGAAACTAACAGCACCCCCGAACTCGATCAACTTTGCATCAATACAATTCGCGCACTGACGATTGACGCCGTCCAGAAAGCCAAGTCGGGCCATCCGGGCTTGCCGCTCGGTGCGGCGCCGATGGCTTACGTCCTTTGGACAAAGTTCATGCGTTACAACCCGCGCAATCCCAAATGGGAAAATCGCGATCGCTTTCTTTTGTCCGCAGGCCATGGCTGCATGCTGCTTTACTCGTTGCTTTACCTGACTGGCTACGAGCTTTCGCTGGATGAGATCAAAAACTTTCGGCAATGGGGATCCAAGACGCCCGGACATCCGGAAAATGTTTTGACTCCGGGCGTAGAGATCACCACGGGGCCGTTGGGCCAGGGCTTTGCCAACGGTGTTGGGATGGCGATGGGCGCGGCCCATCTTGCTTCACGATTCAACAAACCGGACTTTTCGCTCATCGATCACTACATCTACGCGATCGTTTCTGACGGTGACTTGATGGAAGGCCTAACATCCGAAGCCGCATCGCTGGCCGGTCATTTGCAGCTCGGCAAGTTGATCTATCTTTACGACGATAATCGCGTCACGATCGAAGGCTTCACCGATCTGGCGTTCTCAGAAAACGTGCCGCAGAGGTTCGAGTCGTACGGCTGGCATACTTCTACAGTTGAAGACGGAAACGATCTTGGGGCAATTGAAGCCGCGATTCGGGACGCTCAGTCCATCGGCGATCGGCCCTCGCTGATCTCAGTCAAAACAACCATCGGTTTCGGCATGCCCACGGCCGGCACGCGCAAGGCACACAGCGACCCGCCCGGCGAAGAAGCGGTGCGCGAAACGAAACGGCATCTCGGCTGGCCCGAGGACAAACATTTTTTTGTGCCCGATGAAGCGTTGGCTCATTTTCGCCAGGCGCTCGACCGCGGGGCCCGCTTTGAAGATCAGTGGAATGAAACTGTCACAAAGTATGAAGCCCAGTTCGCGGACCTCGGCAAGCAATGGCGTGAAACCGCGAGCGGTGAATTGCCGCAAGATTGGGAGCAACACCTGCCGTCTTTCGTTGGCGCCGAGCCAATGGCGACGCGCGTTGCCAGCGGCCAGGTGATCAACGCACTAGCGCCGCAGATGCCTATGCTGATCGGGGGCTCAGCCGATTTGGGCGTGTCGAACAACACTGACATTAAAGACGGAGGCGATTTTGAACCCAAGCATTACGATGGTCGAATCGTTCACTTCGGCGTACGCGAGCATGCAATGGGCGCAACCTTGACCGGCATGTCCCTTAACGGCGGGCTGATTCCGTATGGCGGCACGTTTCTGACATTTTCAGATTACATGCGGCCGTCGATTCGTCTGGCGTGTCTCTCGGAGGTTCAGGTCATTTATGTGTTCACCCACGATTCGGTCGGACTGGGCGAAGACGGACCAACCCATCAACCGATCGAGCATCTGGCCGCGCTGCGCGCGATTCCGCATCTGTTCGTGGTTCGCCCCGCGGACGTTCACGAAGTCCGCGAGGCGTGGCGGCTGGCGATTCTGCGGCGTCATGCGCCGACGGCCCTGGCACTTACCAGGCAGAAAGTGGCTTTAATTGACCGAAAAACCTTTGCTTCGGCCGAAGGCCTGCGGCGCGGCGGGTACGTGCTGGCTGAAGCGGAAGGTGTTAGAAGCTCGACGGCGGGCGAGGGCAAGTCAAATGGTAACTCACCGGCGTTGATTCTCATCGCCACTGGTTCCGAAGTTTCGCTGGCGCTGGACGCGCGCGAACAGTTACAGCGTGAGGGTATTCCAACTCGCGTAGTTTCAATGCCCTGTATAGAGCTTTTCGAAGAGCAAGCGGAAGAATATCGAGACGAAGTTCTTCCGGCAAAGGTAACCGCTCGGCTCGCGATTGAAGCCGGCGTGCGTGTGAGTTGGGATCGTTATGTGGGACTTAAAGGGGATGTAGTTTGTCTCAATCGGTTCGGCGCCTCAGCGCCGGGGGACGTGGCGCTTAAAAACCTCGGATTCAATGTTGAGAATGTTTTGCAGCACGCGCGCGCCGTCCTGAAGGCATCCGCATAACAGCAGTAAAGCGTCTGGCCATAGAATCGCGCAAAGCCTTTGCTTGGACGACTTGGTTAACGCAACTTTGCCAACGCCGACGCTTGTGATGAGACACTCGAGCCATCTGCCTGCCGTTACCTAATGAAAGCAGTGACAATCGTTTCTTTCGGCGGAGTCGAAGGCCTGGAGATTCGCGACCTGCCCGACGCGCCGCACGCTTCAGTTGATCGTGTACGTGTGCGCGTGCGTGCGGCGGGTTTCAATCGCGCCGACATCTTGCAACGGCTCGGTCGGTATCCGGCGCCCCAGGGCTTTCCACAGGACATTCCGGGGATCGAATTCGCCGGTGAAGTCGAGGAAGTAGGGGACGAGGCGCGCCAATGGAAGATTGGCGATCGTGTTTTTGGAATCATTGGTGGTGGTGGACAAGCCGAATACGTTACGGTTCCGGCAAACCACCTCGCGCGCGTACCGGATAATCTTGATTGGGCCGAGGCCGCCGCGGTGCCGGAAGTTTTCATGACTGCTCACGACGCGCTTCTCACGCAATGCGCAGTAACTATCGGTGAACACGTTCTAATTCATGCCGCCGGTTCGGGAGTTGGTACCGCGGCAATTCAACTCGTCAAGGCTGCTGGTGCATTCGCTTACGGCACATCGCGCACAAAAGAAAAACTCGAACGCGCGACCGAATTTGGATTGACATCGTCGGTGGTCGTTGACGGCGACCCGGCAAAATTCGCCGGTGCGTCCATGCAATGGACCGGCGGCGCGGGTGTCGACGTGGTCTTTGACCTGGTCGGCGCAGCTTACTTGAATGCGAACTTGCAGGCGTTGGCCGCCAAAGGCCGTCTCATCTTTGTCGGCACGACGAGCGGATCCAAAGGCGAAATAGATTATTCAATAGCGATGCACAAACGTTTACGGATTATGGCGACGTCACTACGCACGCGTTCACTGGAAGAAAAGGCGACTGTCACGCGCTTGTTCGCCGAACAAGTCGTGCCGTTGTTAGCGAGCGGCGCAATTCGTCCCGTAATCGATCAAACTTTTCGGCTGGAAGAAGTGCGGGCGGCGCACGAGCGAATCGAATCGAATCGAAGCTTTGGGAAAGTAGTTTTGATGATTTAGCGGTCGTAACTTGCCGGCTTTGTAACCCTCCGGTTGATTGGCGGCTGGCTTTCGCTCGCACACGAGTCACATGTTTATGGCTTCCGAGAGGGGCGATCACCTCATGCATCTGGTAAGGTTTCTGTAAAAATTTAGCCCCTAACAGGGGCGAATCGAAACACCTGGATCGGATCAGGATCTACACTATCTGCGATCCACATTCGCTCCGGGCTTTGCACTCGATCCCCCCGTCTTCATCCGTCCTGCCGCTTCGTCAGTTATGATGCACAGCCCGTGACGGCCCTCGCCACCGAGTCGATGGACGAATCGCCGAGCTTCCTCGTAAGTCAGCGCGCCGGCTTCACAACCGCGCTCGCTGATTACTGACCATCGCTGCATTTCGAATTCGCTGGACATGAAAAGATGCGGCCAGAATGCACGCGGCCCTCGTTATCTTCCTTTGAATTGCGGTTGACGCTTTTCAAGAAAGGCTTTCACCCCTTCGTCTTTATCTTCGCTTGAGAAGCAAAGCGCAAATAGATCGACTTCACGGCGCAACCCTTCATCCAGGTTCGATCGTGATGCGAGTCTTACCGCTTCTTTCGCTAACCGCAAAGCAATCGGACTCTTTTTCGCGATGCGGTTCGCAATCTCCAGGGTTTTCGTCTCGAGTTGATCGGCCGCGACGACGTGATTGATCAGTCCGATCGTGAGCGCTGTCTGCGCATCGATGATTTCACCGCTAAGAATCATTTCCATCGCTTTGCCTTCACCGACCAGCCGCGTCAGCCGCTGAGTGCCCCCGCCACCGGGTATGATGCCGAGGTTAATCTCCGGTTGCCCGAATGAAGCCGTGTCGCTGGCCACGCGCAGGTCGCACGCCAGCGCTACTTCGCATCCCCCGCCCAGGCAATAACCGTTTACCATGGCGATGATTGGTTTCGGAAAGCTGTCAATCGCGTTGAAGAGCGAACGATCCAACATCACCTCCCGCTGCTGAATCGCACTGCGCTCAGCGAACTCCGCGATGTCGGCGCCCGCGATGAAAGCTTTATCGCCCGCACCCGTCAGCACCACCACGCCCACGGACTCATCGGCGCGCAACTCATCCAGAATGGCGGCGCCTTCCGCGCGGGTCTGAATGTTAAGCGCGTTTCGTTTTTCAGGTCGATTGATGGTGACGATGGCGACGCGATCGCGACGCTCGACCAGAATAGTCTCGTATGAATTGCTCACTTATTTGCTCCGTCTCCTCTGATTTACGAAAAAGTTAAACACAAAGATCGCTTACGCACAAAATGATTGAGCCACAGATAAGCGCGGATTACACAGCTCACCTTAATCTGTGAAAATCTCTTTGTATCTGTGGCTTTGTACGCTGCGCTTGAGCTATGCGTCACCGGGGGCCGCTGCTTGTTCATCGGCGACCCAGGAAACGAACAGACGAGTCCAATTCTCAGAGGGCTCGGCAATTTGGACGCCGACGCGGGCAGTTCCGTAAATGGCCGGCGACAGTCGCACGACGGTGGCGGTAGCTTCCGTTGCCGAACCGTCCGGACGATGCGCGCGGATGTAGAGTTTTTCGCCGATACTTACTTTTTGATTCAAATGGAAGAGGGCCCCGGAGGTGGAGATATCATCTGTCTCAGTCGGTTCACTCCAGGCCGCCCCGTCATCTGAGCGACCGGACACAACGATGGGCAGCCGCAATGCCATGCGGAGAGCAAAACGTCTCTCTTCATTTTGGTAGGGAGTGCTCATAACCGTTGCCACCTGATCCGTCGCTCCGTCAGCTCGCCTGAAACAATGTCAGCTAGTATAAGCTGTTTGCGGGCTGTCATGCTCGTTCCAACGATAAAAACCTTCGCCGGATTTCTCACCCAACTTGCCCTCACTGACCAGACGCCGAAGAATCTCCGGCGGCCGAAATGTTTCAGAACCAAGTTTGGTGTGCAGATATTCAGCGATACTCAGCCGGACATCCAGGCCCACCAGGTCGGTTAGTCGCAGGGGCCCCATCGGATGGTTATAACCGAGTTCCATGGCAGTGTCGATGTCGCGGGCGCTGGCCACGCCCTGCTCCACCATGCGCATCGCTTCGAGACCCAGGGTGATGCCCAGACGGCTCGAGGCAAATCCGGGGACGTCGCGCACGACGATTGGCTCTTTCTTCATTTGTTGCGCCACTTGGCGAACGCTGGCGATTGTGTCGTCGCTCGTCTGGGGGGCGACCACGATTTCCACCAATCGCATGATATGCACTGGATTGAAGAAGTGCATGCCAATGACTTTCTGCGGACGCGCCGCACCACGCGCAATCTCAGTTATCGACAGCGACGAAGTGTTAGTTGCCCAAATGCAGCCTGGTTGAGTGACCTCTTCACATTCGCGCAGCAGCTCCCGTTTCAAATCAAGATTTTCCGGCGCCGCTTCTATGATCAAATCCGCCGCGGCCAGTTTTCGCAAATCGGAAGTAGTTGTAATTCGTGAAAGGGCTTTCTGCTTTTGCTCGTCGGTAATCTTTCCGCGTTCGATACCCTTCGCTAAATTACGCTCAATTGCCTGCCTGCCGCGCGCAACCAACTCGTCGTTTAAATCGCGAAGGACCACTTCAAAGCCGCCCGACGCTGCGACCTGGGTGATTCCGTGGCCCATAGTTCCAGCGCCAAGCACACCGATAGTGCGAATCGGGTGCGACGAGTCATCCAAAAGTTTTTGTTCCGAGTCTATGCTCAACTGATTCGAAAAAGAATCGAACAAAAGGTGGATTGCATTCAGGTCAGGGGCCTGCCTGGTTCGACTAACTTGTACGCTATTATTTATACTATACGCGCAACCGAAATTGCCAACTGATTTTCCTGTTAAGTACTACCGAATCCCAACACGTTGGGGGGCGACGAGACCCGGCGGTAGATCGGGTGCCGGCCGGTCGTTATTCCAGTCTAATAGGAATTGCTAACTTTCGATAAGGAGCCTAACAAGCTTGGCTACACAAGAACTTCGCCGTCAGGTCGTCATCATCGGCTCGGGACCGGCCGGGCTAACTGCTGGAATTTACACTGGGCGCGCAAATCTCGACCCCCTGCTGGTCGATGCCCCCGCGGACAGCGAGAAACAGACCGCTCCCGGCGGCCAGTTGATGATTACGACTGACGTGGAAAACTATCCTGGCTTTTCCGAAGGCATTCAGGGCCCCGATTTGATGGTGGAATTTCGCAAGCAGGCAAAGCGGTTCGGCACCGCGTTTCTGGAAGAGTGGATTAATAGAGTCGATCTGCAATCGCGTCCGTTCACTCTCTACACCGACAACAAAATTATAAAGGCGGACACCCTAATAATCGCTTCGGGCGCCTCGGCGAAATGGCTTGGCGTACCTGGTGAAGCCAAAACCCCAGAGGGCTTCGGCGGTAATGGCGTGTCTGCTTGCGCGACCTGTGACGGGCCGCTACCGGCCTTTCGTAACAAGCACCTGGTCGTGGTGGGAGGTGGAGACACCGCCATGGAAGAAGCCACATTCCTCACGCGTTATGCCAAACGGGTTTTCGTGGTCCATCGACGCGACAAATTGCGCGCGTCAAAAATCATGCAGGAAAAAGCTTTTGCCAACGACAAGATCGAATTCATTTGGAATACAGAGTTGGTGGCCATTTTGGGCACTCAAGAGCAGGGAGTGACCGGCGTCCACTTGCGAGATGGTGAGACGGGCAAAGATGTGGTCTTCGATTGTGAAGGTGTCTTTATCGCGATCGGCCACAAACCAAACACCGATCTTTTCGTTGGACAGATCGAAATGGACAATGTCGGCTACATCAAAACCAACGGGCATTCGACTTCGACCAATATTCCGGGTGTATTCGCGTGCGGAGACGTGCAGGACTCAATTTATCGTCAGGCCGTAACCGCAGCGGGGACCGGCTGCATGGCCGCAATCGATGCTGAACGATTTCTCGATCACTTGCCAATTGAAATGCCGAGCGGCGAGGAAGTCACGATGGAAGGCGAACACATAACAGCGGATCGCCGACTAATCATTACTGCAAAGGGCGAAGTGATTCCGAACGAGCCGGTGCTCGACTAAATTCAGCTCCCTTTATTTGCCGGCGGCGCTCAGCGCGTCTTTGATCATTTGCCGCAATCCTTCCGGCTTCCATTGATCGTCTTTGGCTTCAACGCCGTTAACGAAGAAGCTCGGCGTGCCTTTGAGACCGAATGCGTGCGCCCGCTTGCCGTCCTGAAAGACTCGGACAGCCACCTCCTCAGCGTTCAAATCTTTCATGAAGCGATCCGGGTCAATACCAATTTCTTTCGCATAATTCACGAAAACCGGCACGAGATCTTTCGCTTCTACCCACGTTGTCTGCGTCTCGTAAAGCTTGTCGTGCATCTCCCAGAATTTACCTTGCAAGCCAGCGGCCTCGGCGGCCTGAGCCGCCATCAACGCGTGCTCGTGCATGGGCAGCAGGGGATACTCGCGAAAGATTACTTTCAATCGATCGCCGAACTCGTTTTCAATTTTTTTCACTTCGGGATAGTAAGTGCCGCAAGTCGGACACTGGAAATCGCCAAACTCTTCCAGGGTCACCGGCGCGTTTGGATTGCCACGCACGTGCGGGGGCTCCGCGCCCTTGGCTTCAGCGGCCGGATCCGGAGTCGGGGTGGACGCATTCCTTTGTTCGCGGGAGGAACGTAGCAGTACCCAGCCCGCCACTAATGCAGCCACCAGCACAATGACGATGATTGCTAATGGTAATAATCGTTTCATGAGCTAATCGCACCGGCTTATCATGCGACCGTATAGTCGATGGTCTTGTCAAGATACCCGTTGATATAAACTTCCAGCCGGTATTGACCTTTGGGCCAGTCACCTTTCCAAGTGATATACCCGGCGATGTTCTTTTCAAAGGAATTGGTTGTGTAGTCTAGCGTCTTAAGCTCGTCATTCTTACTGCCGGCGACATCAACCGCTATCCAGACGGTCTTTATCTTAGTGCCGGCCTTTGCCTTGTTAAGGGTGATGACGCAATGAATTTTGCTGTCAGACGGTTCGAAGGTAGTCGTTGATTGCCCGGCTTCGCCGTTTTCGTCGTTTGCCAGTGAGATGTTCTCTACATAGACGTCCGCGTTCGCGGGTCGCGTCGGCTGGCTTATAGCCTTGCTGTTTGAGTTTCTGTTATTTGAGTTATTTGAGTTGTTGTTCTTGCTGAGGTTGCACGCCAGGACTGCGAATAAGAGCAGGCTCGCGGCCAACCAGGCTGAATTAAGTTTCATTTCGAGCGTCCTTTCGCGTAACGCAAGCTGTGGACTTGCGCGCTAACAATGAGCATTGCGTTACATCTACGCAGCGGCCGCCAGGGTACCTGCGAGCGAGCGAAAGACGTCGCGTCCATCGCTTGAACCCAGCAGATCTTCGCAGGCACGTTCGGGGTGCGGCATCAACCCCAGTACATTTCCCTGACGATTACAAATGCCCGCGATGTTGTCCCGGGAACCGTTCGGGTTGGCCGCGTCGGTGGTTTCACCATTCCTGTCGCAGTAACGAAAGATGATCCGTCGCTCACTGTGCAGTTCGTCAAACGTCTTCTGGTCGCAAACATAGTTGCCTTCCGCGTGCGCAATTGGCATTTGCAAGACGCTGCCGGATTTTAACTCATGCGTAAATGGGGTGTCGTTATTCTCAACCCGCACACGCACGTAATCGCAGATGAAGTGCAGGTCACGATTGCGAATCAGGGCGCCTGGCAGTAAACCGGCTTCGCACAGGATCTGAAAGCCGTTGCAAATCCCCAACACCAGGTTGCCCTCAGCGGCAAATTCCTTCACTGAATTCATCACGGGAGAAAAACGTGCGAGCGCCCCCGCGCGTAAATAGTCGCCGTAGGAAAAACCGCCGGGGATAATTACGGCGTCATAACTGGAGAGCTCGGTATCGCGGTGCCAAATGAAATCGACCGGCTGGCCCACGTGTTTCGAGATCACATGATAGGCATCATGATCACAATTTGAGCCAGGGAAAACGATGACACCGAATTTCATAGCATGTAACGCAACTGTTAAATTTGCGCAGAATTAATCGCGCGCGAAACAGCTTGCCCTACTTCTCAATCTCCACTCGAAAGTCTTCGATGATAGGATTCGACAGAACCTCGTGCGCCAGCCGCATAGCGTCGGCGCGAGCCTTCTCTTCAGTTACCGAGCCGTCAATCGCAATTTCGAAATACTTCCCTTGCCGGATGTCGCTGACGCTGTCGAACCCGAGCAATTGAACTGAATGCTTAATCGCCTTTCCTTGCGGATCCAGGACGCTCGGTTTTAGAGTCACGTAAACTTTCGCTTTCATGGAATATATATCGCT
The DNA here is from genome assembly GCA_046262835.1 of Pyrinomonadaceae bacterium. Lineage (GTDB taxonomy): Bacteria > Acidobacteriota > Blastocatellia > Pyrinomonadales > Pyrinomonadaceae > UBA11740. Next base: position 107,975 of record JBHELZ010000001.1, on the reverse strand, counting down.
CGACTCTAACGCAGACACGTTTGAAGGAAGATATTACGCTAAAACATTGCGCAAGCAGTAGCTGATATCATACTATCTCCGCCAAAGTAGCGACCGCTTTTCAACTTTTTTTAAGAAAGAGAACGGCAAATGTCTTCTCCATATCCAGAGACCAGCACCCCATCGGACGCGCCCGGCGGCAAGTCGAGTGTCGGCATCGATGCAAATCTCGCCTCAATGATCTGTTATTTGACGATGATTTGCTGCGGGCTGGGCATCATCGTTAGCCTGGTCTTCTTCATTATGGAAAAGACAAGCCGTCTGCTTCGCTTTCACGCGATGCAAGCACTCTTTTACGGCGGCGTCTGGATTGTCGTGGGCATAGCCTTCAAAATGCTTATGATGATCGTCGATCTTGCCCTGGGCGACACGCTTGGATTTGCTGCGTTCTGGGGATTGCTTTTGGTTAGGATATTTGTCGCACTCGTCCTCTTGATCTTCTTACTGCTCGCGGCAATCAAGGCCTATCAGGGGCAGTACTACAAACTGCCGGTGATCGGCAACATCGCCTGGAACATAGTTAACAAGTAACTTTTCACACCCCGAATAGGAGGAAATTGTAAATGGATACAGGCAAGTCTGCTCTCGGCCTTGACGGAAATCTGGCCGCCGCACTGGGTTACCCCATCGGTATCATTGCGATCATCTGCCTCATAATGGAAAAAGAGAATCGCTTTGTGAAGTTTCATGCCCTGCAATCAATTCTGCTGCACGTCGCTTTTATCGTGGTCATGATCGCCGTCTGGATACTCACCATTATCCTGGTCATGGCCGGCCTCGCCGCCAGCGCGGCCAGCAGCAGTGCCGGAGGCGCCATCGGCGGAATTATCAGCTTACTTTTCGGATTGATTTGGCTGGTGATAGTTGTGGCGTACGTGGGCGGTCTTATCTTCGCTGCGGTCAAGTCCTATCAGGGAGTTCAATTTAAGCTGCCGGTCATCGGAAACATGGCCGACAAATTCGCCAGCAAGTAATCGTCTCAGTCCCAGGAATGGACTGGAGCGGAAGCGTCGGGCTTGCCATTTTAAGCTAAAGGCCTTTAGCGCTTTGCAAGCGACACGCTTGCGCTCCAGTCAAAAATTCTTCACCCAAACACGCGCGCAAAAATTTGATCGACGTTTCTGAGATAGGTATCGAGCGAGAAAACTCGATCAATCTCTGCGGCTGACAAGAGCGCAGTGATTTCCTTGTCTGAGAAGACAAGCCCCTTAAGATCCTTGCCTTCGTCCCACGCTTTCATCGCGTTGCGCTGGACCCATTCGTAAGCTTGTTCGCGTGATGCGCCCGCCTGTGTCAAAGCCAACAGCAATTGCCCGCTGAAAATTGATCCATGCGTGGCGTTGAGATTTTCGAGCATTCGATCGGGGTAAACGACCAGTCCATCGATGAGTGAGGCCATCTTATGCAGCATGTAATCTATGGCGATGCTCGAGTCCGGCAAGACCACGCGCTCCGCCGAGGAGTGCGAGATATCACGCTCGTGCCAAAGCGCCACGTTTTCCAGGCCGACGATGCTGTTCGCGCGCACGACGCGGGCCATGCCACAGATTCTTTCGGATAGAATCGGGTTCCGTTTGTGGGGCATGGCGCTGGACCCCTTCTGGCCTTTCTTAAATTTTTCCTGCGCCTCGCGCACTTCCGTTCGTTGCCAGTGACGAACTTGCAACCCGAACTTATCGAAAGATGAGGCCATGATTGCCAGCATGCACAAATACTCAGCGTAGTTATCGCGCTGAATAATTTGCGTCGAGACCGGCGCGGCCTTCAGTCCCAGCCGGGCACAGACTTTTTCTTCAACCTGGGGATCGAGGTGAGCAAAGGCTCCAACCGCGCCGCTAATCTTCCCAACCGCGACCTCGTCGCGCGCTCTCGTGAGGCGTTCGCGATTGCGGCGCATCTCGTCGTACCAGAGTGCAAACGTCAACCCGAAAGACGTTGGCTCGGCATGAATTCCATGCGTGCGGCCAATTTGCGGAGTTTGCTTGAATTCAATTGCGCGCTGCTTCAGCACCTCGAGCAACGAATCAACCTTTTTGAGCAAGATCTCGCAGGCGTCACGCAGCAACAACGCGTTCGCCGTATCGACAACGTCTGATGACGTAAGGCCGTAATGAACGAAACGCGAAGCCTCGCCAATCGATTCCGCAAGATTTGTGGTGAAAGCGATGACGTCATGATCCGTCGTCTTTTCGATTTCATTAATGCGGGCGACGGAAAACTTTGCGCGACTCTTGATTTGTTCGAGCGCGTCGGCCGGAATCGTCCCCATCTCGGCGTGCACCTCGCAGACCGCGATTTCGACGTCCAGCCATTTCTGGAATTTGGTCTCTTCAGACCAGAGCGCGCCCATTTCGGGCAATGTATAGCGATCGATCATAAGTAAAAGGGGTCAGTACCGTCCGCGTGGGCGGATGGATCAGTCATCAAGCCTGGGCCGGCCGGCGCCTTGAACCCATCCTAACGCGCGCGGTAATGGCTGCATTGCTCACGTGAGCCCGCTCGAACTCACATAATATTTCGCCAGGGTCCAACGCCCGCCGCGTTCCACCAGGGTAAAAGTTTCTATGCCCTCACCGCGATCAAAGGTGGTCTGATAAATCACTGTAACCGAGTGGCCGGCAACCGGGCCTGTTGAAGTTTGCTCTTCGCGAGCCGTTTCCTGCGTGCGCGTGCGCGCGTTACCCAGCCTGTCGCGCAACTTTTGAAATGTCGCCTTCGACGCCTCAAGGGAAGATTGACCTCGCCATTCATCTGACGCTTCCTGATAGAGTTTATCGTAGCGACCCGCGTCAACGTCCTCAATCGCCGTATCCAATGCCGTTTGGGCACCGGCCGGAATTCCACTGCGACGCACACTCGAATTGCAACCGCAGCAGGCCATGGCAATACAAGAGACCAACGAGTAAACAAAAAAAGTGCGGCTCTGCCGCCGCATTTGAAATCTCGCTGGATCAGTCGCGCCTTCAAGCCACTTGTTCATGCACTTCTATTCTAACCTGATTCGTCGGCGCGCTGCTTGGCGCCGGCGGCCACCGCGGTCAACCGCTCGATCTTCTGCTCATGGGTCTCGCCCGGCGTCGGGCCGGTATCAACAACACCCGAGTAAGTCGATCGCTTGAACAAAGATCGGTTGGGCTCTCCCGCGGTCGCATGCGAAGTAGTTGGCGTGGGCGTGGTTGTCGCTTGCACATTATCAGGAGCTAATTCAGCCGCCGTCTCGGCACCTGCGACGGGTGAGGCACTTGCGGCAGCTTCACTAAGCGGCGCGGCCGAGGCTGCTCCCGTCGAGGCTTGTGCTTCGGCTGCTGGCCGATGCGCATCCGCACTCGGCGAAGAATCCACCACCGTAGCAACCGCGCGCTCGGCGCCCCCTTCTTCCGACCGTTGCTTTGCGGCCCCGACAACCTTCTGCAAACGCGCGATTTTTTGTTCCTTCGTCTCGCCCGCCACGGGACCGGTATCCACGACTCCAGCGTACGTCGAGCGACGGTTCAAATGACGGTTCGGTTCCGCCGCGGCTTTGGGCGCCGGCGGAGTCATCGCTTTCTCAGCGACGGCAACTGCTTGAGCGGCGGGCGCGGTTGTTTTTTGGGTTAATACGGGCGGAGTTGCGGGTTTGGCTGCCGCGCCGTAGGCAGGCTCGGCCCCCGCGGGCTCAATCATCACGTACACGCCCTTTTCATTCTTTTTGATTACCGGTAAGGTGCCGCCCGCCGCTTGCAATAACGCCGACAGTTCAGCTTCGACAAAGCGTGTTTGTTTGTCCGGGTCGCGGACATGGCCCAGCGGTGGGCCCATATACAGCGTTCCGCATATGTTGCATTTAGATAAGACATCGTCGCCGCGGAGATGCACCTCGGACGATTCTCCGGCAGTTTTCAACTGCTTCAGATGACCATTACAAAGTTTGTTCTTTTCGTTTCGCTGATTGCAGACGGTTTGCGCGTTGGTGATGCGCTTGGGGACTGGCGTCGAGCCGGCCGCCGGGCCGGGTTCGGTTGTGGCTGAGACGTTGACGGACATTGTCTTAAAGAATTCCGTCCGGAATCTTAAAGAGTCAGCGCAGTAACGTCAATGTCATAGCGGCGCCCGAACCTTTCCTTCGCTACCAGCGATATTAGCGTGCGGAGGAAGATCGACGCGCTAACCACGACCCAGCAAAACGTCATGCCAAATTTGCGGCCAAAAGCGGACATGACGCAAGATTTCACGCCGCCTTGAATGACAGTTCCAGGTCCCTCGTGGATTTTACCGTGCTATGCTTTGATGCGTGCTTTCAAAAATTGCCGGCGCAATCTGGCGACGTTTACCAGCCGCTGTTCGCCGTCGCGCAGCGCTATTTGGGCAAGCTCGCTTCACGGTAACGGTTGCCGCCATGCTCTTCGACGATCACGGACGCATTCTTCTACTAGAGCACGTGTTTCGCGCAGACGAAGGATGGGGAGTTCCCGGCGGGTTTATCACCAGGGGTGAAAATCCCGAAACAGCTCTTCGGCGGGAATTGCGCGAGGAAATTGGCGTTGAACTCGAAGACGTAAAGATGGTTTTTACGAGGACGCTCGGCAAGCTAAACCAGGTCGAGATTTATTTCCGCGCGCGGGTCGTCGGCGATCCCAAACCATCCAGCTTCGAGATAAAAAGCGCGCAGTGGTTCGAGCTGGATCGGGTGCCGCCTGATCTTTCGAAGGACCAGCGGCGATTGATTGAAAGAGCGATATCGCGCGATGAAAAGTCCTGACAATGGTGTTATGCTACCCAACGATTTCGCAAAATCGCAGGATGGTAAATCGTAAATAGACTCTTGCGGCATCTGTAATGTTTGGCTTTACGATTCACCATTAACGGTTGAATTGAAGGAGACTCTATGGCAGCACAGGGCGTGCAATTGATTCCATCATCTGAAGAAGTAATGCAAATCCTGAAACGCACCGCGGCGTTCCGCGAAGGTCATTTCGTTTATCCGAACGGCAAACACACTGCCCATTATTTTCAGATGCCGCTGGCGTTTCGCTATTACGATACGGCGCGGGTCCTGGCCGTGGCCCTGAGCCGCAAGTTTCGCGTCGAACGCGACATCGCAAGTCAATTGCCAAAGATTTCCGTCATCAGCCCCGCTTCCGGCGGTATCCCCGTCGCCTTCGGAGTTCGGGACGCCCTCAATGCCGAACAGATTTACTGGGCCGAGCATGAAAACGGCAAACGGGCTTTTCGGCAGTACGTGAATCAAGGCGAGATCAATCCGTGCATCATCGTCGACGACATTATTCGCAGCGGGCACGCGATCGAAGAAACCGTGGAACTGGTGCGCAGCCTGGGCGCGCCGATCATTGGTTGCGGCGCGATTGTCCGCTTTACTTCGGCCCCCGAGTCCATCGCCGACGTGCCGATAAAATCTTTAGTGGAATTTGATGAGAAGTATTATGACTCAGCCGAGGCTTGCGAAGATTGTAAGAAAGGCGCGCCCGAAGAACATGTGAGGTTTTAAGAGTATGAGGCTTTCATCGGAAAGCCCACGCGTCAAACAATTTCCGCGAATGTTCATCGTTGCGCAAATTATCAAGCGTCCGATCCGTCTTAATATTCGTTAAAGTCAACCTCGTATTCGGGATGTTCTTTTCGTGCTTCCTCAAGTTCGTCCGCAGTGTAAAGATCAAAGAATTCCGCGGCTGAGTATGTCGAGCGCGCAGAAAATGCATCGCCGAGACCACACGCGGAAAGTTTGGATAGACCAAGGATTCTCAATCCGCACGCTATACACTCAAACGACGAGGGTAACATCGTTTGACGCTGTATCACCTCGTCATTTCCGATTTCCGTGCTGACCGGACCGGAAGGATTCCCTTGTGTTAACGCGCGCGATTCACAAGATGGACAGCCGACGCGGTGGCCCGCCTGTCTTATTGCCCAGGACTCTGCTTGGAGTGCTGCCGCTTCACGATCCTTAGCATCTCGATTAGTCCAAACCTGGGCATGGGCCTTTATGTCCTGCTCCACTGCCTTGGCCGCTGCGTCTTCGAGAGTGCTAATCATACTGTCAGCTGCAGCCGAGTCTGAAAAAAGATCCGAAAGCTCCCTGTCCATCGAGCGAAGCAAGACTCTACACGCCGAAAAAAATCTTGGTAGCCACTGAGACGTCCCAAAGGATTCGAAAGCCAACTCCCCAGTATGAAGTTCGGAATTTCGTCTGCTTACATGCGTAGCGCAAGAGCTGGCCATCTCCTGACTAAAATCAGGAATCAGTTCGTTCAGTCGTGCCAAGGCCTCCCTAGTTGCAATAGACGATGGTGAAAACTTCTTTGCAGTTGGATCGCGGCCAAGGGCATACGTCAAGTTGCGCCAGTTCGTAATGTCCGCGAGTAGGATTGGAGAGATGTGGGCGAGAGCGGCCCTAATCAATAGTTCCAGAGCAAGCGCGGACCAGAATCCATATTGCCAGTCATCCGCCGGATACGATTCCATGCGTCCGACGTAAAGTTGAGCCTTAGCGAATAGCGAATCAGCCGACCATGGGTGCAGGGTAAGTGCAGTTGTCATAACCAAAGCTCCGATAAGTAAACTCGCTCTAGAGTGCGACTCGTCTCAGAAGCAGGAACGCGGCGACGGCCATGAAGCATGCGCCAATTATCTACAATTAGTGTGTCTCCAGGATCAGTCAATGCGACTTCTCGAAAATCTGGCTCGCTCCAAACTGCCGTTGACATGACACGGGATACATCGACAGCTGCCTGATTCACGGGAATCAGGAACATGGAATCCCATCGAAGCCCAGATACCGCGTTCGCAGAAAAGGCGAGTGGGAGCAGGCAGCGTGGTTTGGCCCGCCGCCAGCGCCTTGGTCGAGCCAACGCTCTGCGAAAAACGGAATGTCCGACAGCATCGACGAGCGCCGAGCCAGCGAGAAGTGTGGTAGGCACATATGATGATCCACTTTGAGAACGCAGGACAAAATAGCGGGGTGGACGAGCCCAGTGTGCAAGGTCGGTATGTAGTGGAAACTCATCCATACCAAATGTGCCGCTATATCGATTCTTAAGCGATTCTGCTGAATGCCGAGGTTTCAGTGTCTGAACGGTAGCTATTGCGTGAGTGTGCAGAAGACGCTCGATTTCAATCACTGCACCGATTGACGAGCCCACCTCTAGTGTGGTGTCCGATGGGCACCAGCGGCGAACTAGAGCATATCCGGTTTGCCGTATTTCGTTGGCTATTTCCGCGCGATGTGATAAATCTCGATCCGTCATTGTTGGCATTCGAAGAAACCAAAAACCGCGCGCTTGCTACTCTGCAAATGTGAGCGCAGTTTAGGGATGAGCCGATTAAGCCCGGCCGGCAACTTCACCGGTTTGCGTGTTCACGCGCACCACTTCGCCTTCTTTAATGAAAAGGGGCACGCGCACCGACAGACCGGTTTCGAGCGTTGCTTGTTTGCTTGCCCCACCGGCGGCGGTGTCGCCGCGCAGGCCCAACTCGGTAGACGTAACCATTAGTTCGACGTATTGAGGGAGCTGCAGCGAAACCGGTGCCCCGTTGTATTTTAAAACCTGCAGGGACATTCCATCCTTAAGATAACCGCGATCGGTGCCGACGCTTTCATTGGAGAAAACAAACTGCTCAAAACTTTTTTCGTCCATGAAATGACTCCCTTCGGCGTCGTGATAAAGAAAAGACGCGGGCACCGTCTCGATATCCGGTTCGGCAAACTTTTCACTCGAACGGAAACTCTTTTCCATGACGGCGCCGGTCAACACGTGACGCAAACGTGTGCGCACCATCGTGGCGCCGCCTCGAGCAGTCGGCGAAGCAAAGAAAACGTCGAGGACCAGGTAGGGCTGGCCCTCAACTGCGATCAGCAATTTACGTTTGAGTTCATTCGCGCCAATCAGAGCCATAGGTCACTGTTCCTGAGGATCTGTATTTTATTGCTTCGAAACGTGAAAATGTTTCGCGAAATCTCGTCGCGCTGAAGCTCGCTCAGTTCTACCGTTTCGCATCTCTATGAGATTCATTGGCCGATTGAGTTTCGTGCTTGGACCCAACTGACAACTCAGCTTTGCAAAGAAAGCTCGGATTGAACGCACTTTAAGATGAAGTTGCAAGTCATTCGCTACACTTCGCTTTCGCCGATCTTTCGCGGATTTCATAGCGGCCTGGACGCGTGCCAGCCGACACGAGGTTCATCAAAGCCCGGCGATTCTAGCGGAGATCATGGCGATTCGCTAGAATTTGAAAGTTGGAGTGCGATAGTGGGCCGGTTCCTTCACCAGAATATGGTTATCAATGTGCCCGGCTTTTTCGTTACCTGCTTAACGCTTTTGATTTTGCTGGGGGGCTCTTGCTCTAGACATTCGCCGGCGATCCAGGCTCCGTGGTCGCTACAACTTAACACCTCTGGCGGGTTCGCAGGCATGGGCAGAGGAAATATGGCGGTCGACTCCGAAGGCAAGTACAACTGCTTGCAAACCGATCGTCAGGATGTGCGCAAGAGTGTAGTTGGGAGTTTGCATCCTATTCAGTTCCAGCCGATCAGCGGTGCCGTCGCACAAGCCAATCCCAGGGAGTGGAACAAGCCCGGATTAAACGTCGCGGCACCCGATGCGTTTCTGTACAAGCTCGAATTGCGAACCGGAACGGATCACAAAGAGATATTCACCGTCCAGTGGTACGACAATACAAGGGGCCAACTGCCGCCAGATTTGAAAAAGCTAAGTGACGTCTTGCTGCAAACGATGAAAACGTCGTGCGGCGGGACGTCGTAAATGCCGTTCGCGGTCAACTTTTCCACCGCACAAGTAATGACGGCCACTCAACCGAAATACCACGTTCCCTAAACAATCTTCGTTTTCCACTCGCCTCTGCGGAAGCAGAGCGCGCAGCTTAACATGAGGTGCTTAGGAATAATTGCGTCGCTTCAAAGGGATAATACTTGATGAAGAAGACGCAAAGCGGGACAATCGCGTACGTCGTCGCGGCCTGCGAAATCCAAACCCGAAAGAACGCTATGAAAACTCTTTTGCTGCTTCCAGTGTTACTAATGATGCCCGCTTTCCCGGATCGCATTACCCAAACACCCACACCGGACGGAAATCAGATTACGGTGCTAAGTTTTAAATGGTCCAAGAACCGTCAGACGACGGATACTTCGGGGCCGGAAAAGCCCATGCCGGTGCGCGCAATGACGCAGGCCGACAAGAATTATGAGCGCAACGCTCGGGTTAACGATCCCGCCGGTGTTCGCGATCCGAACGCGGACACGCTCGACGGCCGAAGCGCTGCATTGGAAAAGAATGTGCGTTCTGCAAATAAGCCTGAGGCGAAGACGTTTGACGTCTTTGCTTATCAGGCGAAGATCCATAACGCGAGCAAGCAGGTTGTCGAGATCATTTTCTGGGAATATCAATTTATCGATACTGCCGTTCCAGCCAACCCGACACGGCGACAGTTTCTTTGTGGCGTCAATCTCAAACCTGACAAAGACAAAGAACTGCAGGCTTCGAGTTTGTCCGGCCCGGCGGATACAGTCAGCGCCGGAAATGTTGCAACCCCTCTCAGTTCGCTTCGGGAAAAGGTAATTATCAATCGAGTGGAGTTCGCCGACGGGAAAAGTTGGACGCGCAAGGACTGGAATGCGAACGAGATCAAAACGACTTATCAACGGGCGATAGCGACGCCCTGGTCACCAAACGAGATGTGCCGGGCACTTTGATTTTTAATTGTGAAGCGAACCGGCGGGACGAACCAGATGAGTCGGATTCACACTTTCGCGTTTTGGCGAGGGTGTGGGTACGTTACCCGTTTGACTAAATGTTTCCAGCTAAAACGCGATTGAAGCAGCTAAGAGCGATCACACTCCACTTCACACCTCGCGACAGTGCGGTGCGAACGAGATTTCAAAGGCGACTCTGCGAGCAACGACCCAACGTTCAGCCCGTCGCAGTTTCTCAACGTTTGCCTATGGCACAGGTTTTAAGACAATCTTCCGATTGCGATTGCCCATCTTCAGCACGATCGGGTTGTTAACCTGTATCGGGTGCTGCTCGCCGTCGATGCTAATAATGAAATTCACGGGCGCGGGCTTTTCCGTAACAGCTTCGACCGGGGTCTGGGACGCACCGAGTGGCGCGACGTCCGCAGTTCGCGTCATCAGGTTTGTCGCCACGACGCGCCAAGTTGACGGCGAGCAACGCAGCCGCAGACCGGGCGTATCAACTTCCGCAGATTCCTGCGGGGCGAGCGCATCCAGCTTGAATAATCCTTCACCGCATCGCACGGCGCTCGAATCGTAGAACGTCGCCCAGCCGCTAACGTAAGTGTAAAAATTCGAAGTGACGTTCTTGACGGTGATCTTTACGTTCGTAACCGGGGAATCATCTGATCCATTCAGCACCTGCGTCTGCAAGCGCGCTTCAAGCGCAGGGCCCGACTTCGCGTCAAAGGCGATTGCCGGCCCCGCCAGCTGGGCCAGTTGTTCGTTCGCTTGTTGGCCCAGGGCCGCGCAGCTGGAGCCGAAGACGAGCACCGCCATCAACATTAATCGTTTCATGATCACTCCTTAAAAAATCGTTTAAGACCTGTGGACAGTAGCCGCTTCGCGACTAAATCTTTATAACACACACAGGTTAATAATTTTCCTCACCCCAGACTGCATCATACGCTACTTGTCCATAAAGATTTCGACGCGCTATTCATCGGAATTGACGTTTCGTGGCCGCAGCTTCACCACTTCAGTGGTTGCCGCCGGTTGATACGGGCACACCTGATTGCGGCCGCTTCGCTTTGCGCGGTAGAGCGCAGAGTCAGCCATCTCGACAAGTTGAATCGGATCGCGCGCATCCGCAGGATACGACGCGACGCCGACGCTGATGGTGATGTGATGCGTCCGCGGTACCTGGGTCCCATCGCGACGGACCGCCGGAAATTCATGCTTCTCGATGGCCGATCGCACGCGCTCGGCGGCAATCATTCCCTGCGCATAGTCAGCATCAAGCAGGAAGGCCGCAAATTCCTCGCCGCCAAATCGCGCGCCGACGTCGCCGGCGCGCAGGGCTTTCTTGATCACCGCGCCAACCTCTTCCAACGTTTCGCTGCCAACCAGATGGCCGTAAGTGTCGTTGACCTCCTTGAAATGATCAATGTCCATCATCAGCACGCAGAACGGCATTGTTTCCGCTTCCGCGCGCGCGGCTTCGCGACGCAGTTCTGAAAAAAAAGATTTGCCGGTCAATAACCCCGTCAATTCATCGTGAACCAGCAAGCGATGAATTTGTTGCTGGAACTCGCGATCGATCTCGTCGAGCATTTCGAAGCGAATCAATTGATCGCCTATTTCGAATTTGTCTCCGTCGTCAAGGACGGCTGAGGTAATCCGAATGCCGTTTAGTATCGTGCCATTCGTTGATTCCAGATCCGTCAACCGGTAGGACACTTCACCACTGGTTTCGTCGCGCTCGGTACTGATACGCGCATGCAACCGCGAGGCCCTTGAGTCGTTGATACGAATGTCCGCCTCCAGCGCGCGGCCGAGGGTTACCTGCTCGCGCTCGAGCGGGATTTGCACGGCCAACAATTCTCCGCGCAAAAAGACCAGTGCCGGCCGGCGGTCACTGCGCCCGTGGTATTGGGCGGAGAACGTCTCGATGTCGTGTTCTTCCTTCACCAGAGAAGTATCGTCAGGATTGTTTACCATCGCTATTCGCGCAACTATGTCACGAGCCGAAAAAATTTCAAACAGTCGCGTATCTTATCCCGCAACTTGATGACACGGCAATAGATCGGGGCGTTTGAAGAACCGGGGTGCTTGAAGTGAATGTCCGTCTGCTTCTATAATTCTTGAAATTGATCGATTGGCGGTTGGAAAATTCGCGCGAACTCGCGCAGTAACTGAGGTTCTGAATGGGTTGCATCGTCAAAGAAGTTCCAGCTGAAAAGTACGTTTGTCCAAATTCCCCAACTACTCTATCGGTACAGCGAGTGGCTGAAGCCAAGTTGCCGACCGAATGGGGCGACTTCCAGATCGCAGGTTATCACTCGCTGACGAGCGAAGAAGAGTTCGTTGTTCTTTACAAAGGTGAGTTGCGGCCAGACGTGGCGACCCTGGTCCGCATTCATTCGCAATGCCTCACGGGCGACGTTTTTGGATCGACCAAGTGTGATTGCGGGCCGCAACTTCATCGGACGCTGGAAATGATTCAAGAGGAAGGGCGCGGCGCGGTCGTCTATCAACAACAAGAGGGACGCGGCATCGGGATCCTCAACAAGATTCGCGCCTATGCGCTTCAGGACGAAGGCGCCGATACCGTCGAAGCCAACGAGCGCCTGGATTTGCCGGTTGACTCGCGAGACTATAGGCAATGCGCCGAAGTATTGTTCGATCTGGGGCTGTGCAGAGTAAAAGTTATCTCGAACAATCCGGGCAAACTACAAGCATTGAAGGAAGCGGGCCTGGAAATCGTTGAGCGCGTTTCGATCGAAGTTGAGTCATCAGCGCCGGCCGCGAAGTACCTGCGCACAAAGAAAGAAAAGATGGGACACCTGCTCGATCTCAAAGTGAGTTGAGTCCTTTACTCCGAAACGCTTCTAATTCCCAACGTTTGTTATTTCAGGAGTTCGGTAATCTGAATTTGTCGTCAGTGATCTTATAGTCCTCCACCAGAAGAAAAGAAGGGCCACCCCCGGTTCGATTCATTAGCGCTAGATTCAGCGTCCGATGATTTAAGAAAGTTGAGAGGATTTAACCGGATCGACAAGTCAATCAAACAATCAGATTGATCTTCCTACTCCAGCAAAAGATTAATTAGCGGCCCGCTACCTTAGGAACCTGGATCCATTGCATGGCGCTGCCGAGGCGCCCGCTGTTGAGATCGCGAATCCCGACGCGGACCTGGTATAAGCCAGGCGGCAGCCACGCGCGGAAACCGTAAATGGCTTCCTTTGGTTTCTGAGAAGACGCATCTTCAGGCACCGGAAAGACGCGCAAGCGTCCGACAAAACTGTTGACCGGTTTGCCTTTGTCATCGTAGAAAATTCCCCCGATGTCCAGATCGGCGGCTTCCTTGCCGTCCCTGATATCGAAGGACAAGGCTTTGCGGTCTATTCCAACGGAAGCCAGCACCTGGGTGCCAACGCCGGGCATCTGGGCCAGCCGCACCTCGAGCTTGGTTGGGATTTGATTTTGGGTAACGGGCGCGTCGATGACTATGCGCATGTCGTCTTCGCGCGCTTTCGCCGGATCTTTGTCGGTTTTCTTTTTGAGGGAAAGAATTGGCAAGGGCGCCGATTTGAAATACGCCGAGCGCAAACGCACCGTTAGATCGGGTCGCCCGATGATGCTCGCTTGGATATGGTTAAATTTTCCACGCTTTTGCTCTTCGGTATCGGGACGCCAGGCGATCAGGTAGTAATTCGCCGTTTCGTCCAGGACCTTATCAACCCATTCAGACATTGGCGCATTCGTATTGCGAAAAGCCTTGCCGCCGGTGTCGCCGGCCAGGGCATTAAGCCCATCCTGTGAGGCAGTAATCTCGCCAATACCGGCACTGACCGTCAGACCCTCTGAATCGATTGGTCTATTATTTGTCACGTCCAGGGACTCGCCGATGATCCCACGGGCGTCGAGCGTATAAATCACCACGCCGGCGCGGCCCGCCGCGTCCGTTATTCGCTTGATGCGCCCCTGAGACCCCGACTTGCGATCGTTGAGATAAAATCCATCTGAGATCATGAAGACAAGTTTTCGTCCCGGCAATTGCCCCGCGGTCCGCATTAAACCTTCCAGCAGGATCAGCGTGTTGTCGGTATCGGGCGCGGCCATAACAGTCATTTCCTGCGCGCGTAACCGAACTGCTTGTACCATGGCTTGCGGTGACATGGTACAGATCATTTCCACCCCAGACTTAAAGCAATTCTGCTTCTGCAGTTCCTTAACGTAGTAATTCATTGCCTGGTCATCGCCTTCGCGGATCTTAAGGGCGATGTATTCGGACATGGGAGGACTGTCCATATCCATTTTGGTATTCGCGCGGTAGTTGAGGCGGGCGACGGCAGACCGCAAAGTTACTTTGTCGTCAGTGAATTGCTGAAGGAAACCAATCTGACCACTCGAACAGGTGATCGCCACCTGGTCCTTCTCGTTCATTCCGCGTTCGATAAACTCGAGCAGTGCTTTACGCGTCCGGGCCAGGCTGTCGGGGGCGAGGTGAAGATCGTCGACGAAGAAAATCACCGTCCGCCCGCGAACGACCGCTGCAGCAGGATTGGATGTCTCGGCCGAAGAAGCGGCAGAAGCGGTCGAATTACGCGCCGTGCTCTCTTTGCCTGAGGTGACGCGCTCAAAGAACGAGATAGGAGCCGGCTTGTTATCGACCTTAAGGGCAAACTGTTCGCCCGTCAGTCCATCGACGAAATGGTTATTCTTATCAAAGACCATGACATCCGTCTGCACCAACTCGGTACTAACACGAATGACGTCATCCTGTTCCGCGGGTTTCTGCGGTTTAGTTTGAGCATAGATCTCCGGCGCAAACAGAAGCGCGCAAAAAAACACCAGGGCGCGATGATAAGTTGTCCCGAGTTTCATGCCCGAATTACTGCTTTCGCAAGTCTTTAATGCTGGCCTTAATCTTTTCGGCGTCGGGAGCCTTGGGCTCAAGCTTAAGATACTTTTCCAACTCGTCCGCGGCCTCTTTATTCTTATGCGTACTCATGTACACGCCACCCAAAAACTTATGAGCCAGAGCCAAATTTTCGCCACCGTTGCTGATGGCCAACTCTAATTCTTTTTGTGCGTCTTCGTAGGCCTTGAATTTGATCAGCATCATGCCGAGGTAGTAGTGCGCGGACGGCCCGGGAAGTTTCAATCGAACCGCCTCTCGAAGATGAGTTTCAGAGCCATTGAACCTCTTCTCAGCGTCCTCGAACTTCTGCTGACTCATTAACTCTATAGCCTCATTGTAAAGCGCAATGCCGAGATTCAATTGAGCGCCCGCGTCGGCCGGTTTCAGTTTGATCAGGGCCTCAAAAGTCTCCTCTGCCTTGCTCCATTGAAAGAGTTTTAGATATTGGGATCCCAGATCACTTAAGGCCATCGTGAAGCTCGGAGAAGCAGTGACGGCCTTGCTAAGAAATTCAACCGCTCCCTTGGCGTCGCCTTTTTGGGCGGCTGTGGAACCCTTCTGATATAAATCCAGGGTTGCTTGCGGCACGCCGGCAAAAGCGGGATTTGCAGCATCGATCCTGGCCCGCATTTGAATCGTGATCTGGGCCACTCGTGATGAGCCGAGGGGATCTATAGTCACCGATTCACGAGCGTCCTGAAAATCTTTACCGCCCGAGACGACCACCGTGTAACGGCCAGGGCGGAGACTATTGAATCGAAAAACGCCATCCTGGTCGCTGGCGGTAGATTGACCGCCTACATCCTGCTCGCTTTCGAGCGTGACTTTTAAGATTTTGCCGCCTTCCCCGGCAGGCAGGTAAATTCGACCTTGAATCGTGTTATTACCCTCGCCAGTCGTCAATCCGCGTGTGCTACCGACCGCTTGCGCGCTCGCAAGAGAGGTCAAAGATAGAAGCAAAACAGATGCAAAGAAGTACAGGCGCGTGGATGCGAGCGCAAGTGGCGTCGTTCTGATTGAGGTAAGCATTTAGCCGGGCTCCTCTCAAAGGATAATTCTAAATTGAAGGAGAGCAAATGATAATTCACGAAATCGGGCTATATCTTCGCACGAAGTTCGTTGATTGTGCCACGGATGCGCTCGGCATCCGGGGCGTTGGGCGTCAGACGCAAATAGGCCTCAAACTCTTCGACCGCGCGGCGATACTCATGTTTCTGCCAATAAATACCGCCGAGAAACTTGTGCGCCTGCGCAAGATTTCCGCCGCCACCGGCAATCGCTGTCTCCAATTCAGCCCGCGCTTCGTCAAATCTTTTAGCTCTGATCAACGTCAGACCCAGGTACATGTGCACCGTAGGGGTCGAGGTAATTCTCAGCGCGTCGCGCAGTTGGGCTTCCGCCTCCGGAATTTGACCTGTCTCGAGCAAGGCGATTCCTAAATTCAATTTAGGACTAAAAGCATCTGGAACCAGCTTGGATGCTGATTTAAGTGGCTCGACCGCTTTGGCCGCCTGACCGATTATCAGATACTGCACGCCCAACTCGTTCAACGCCAGGGGAAACCTGGGGAAAAGAGAAAGCGCAGCTCTCAAACTATCAATTGCTTTTTCCGGCTCACCAGACTTTCCCAACTGCAAAGCTTTCTCGTAAAGTGCGCGCGCATCCTGCGGAACCTCTGCGAGGGTGGCGTTCACGACTGAAGGTTTCGCGCGATTCGACGCTTTCACTTGCAGGGTCACCATAACCGTATACCGCCGGCTTCCCGAATTGAGAGAAACTCCCGAGCGGGAAAGGTTTAGATCGCTGTCGATTGTCACGCCCTCACGGGCAATTTCATATTCATCACCGGCGTTGATAACGATGGTGTAATTGCCAGGCAAAAGCGAAGTAAAGATAAAAGAGCCGCTCGAGTCTGCAATTGTGGAAATTTCGCCTTCGCCAAAACTCTGCAGCTTAATTTGAATATTGCCTTCGGCGCGGCGACCCGAAGGGAAGAATATCTTTCCCTGAATGATGTGATTCCCACCGTTGCCCGTTGCCTCTCTACCGCTCCCTTGTGCGGCCGCGGCAGCCGGCAGAGAAACAACGATTAGCAGAACCAAAGATTTTCGGTGGGTATTTAGGCGATGTAAAAGCCCGGTCGGAAAAGAATACATCAGACAACCTCGTGTATGCGGAACAGGCTGAGCATTTCAAACGCTTGAGGATACAAATGTCAAGAGGAATAAGAAAAAAATAGGGGAGAGGCGTATTTCTTATCGCCTCTCCCCGTCTGAATCAATATCAACCGTCCGAATGGGACGGAGGCATTGAGGTTAGAAGGTGAACTTCGCACCAAACCTAAACGACGAGGGTGCCTGAACCAGAAGCGCCGCTCCATAGAATGGATTGAGCACTGGCGGAACACCTGTCACGCCGCTGTTGAGCGAATAAGTCTGGTCGAGAGTCACTGCACGTTGACTGTTGAAAACATTAAACCAGTCACCCGTCAAACGCAGTTCGCGCTTTTCACCAAGTTTAATCGGATAGTACAAACCCAGATCCAGGTTCATCGTTGTCGGCGTTCGGTTTGAACCGATGCTGTTGACGATGTTCGGGAATCCAGCCTGCGTTGCAGTAACTGCCGGAACTATAGCCGTGCCGCGCTGGACCGCGAACCCTTCATTATTTCCATAAACGGGGTGCGGAATCAGCTGGTTAAACGGACTACCGGACTGAATGTAGAAGTTCCCGCTCACGAGAAGCCTGAACGGAGTCCGATAGCTGCCATTGAACTTGAACTGGTGCGGACGATCATTTGGCAGACGTCCGTAAGTGTTATCGAGCAGGCTCTGAAGATCGAACAGCGAAGTAATGTTCGGATCAGACTGGCCGTTGTCGTTACGGAATAAGCCTTCATAGTTACCGGTCAGACTCGAGTACACATAAGAAGCGATGAACTGATAGTTATGAGTAAATCGCTTCGTAGCGGTGAATTCGACTGCACGGTAGAAACGCTGTGCGCGGCCAAAACAGCGCGGAGCGCGGCCGGTGCCTATGTCGCCTTCGCAAGCGGCGCGTTCGGTTGTGCCCGGCTCGTTGCGGCCCGGATTAAAGATGAAGTAGGTATTACCGTCATCAAACGAACCATCTTCTACGACGTTTCGCTCAAGCCGGTATACGCCACGAACACCCAATGCCAGATCTTTGACGACTTCATATTCCAATCCGGCCGTATATTCACCGATGCTGGGTGGTTTCAGACCCGGATCCAGCGGCGTAGCGTCCGCGCCCAGGTTCACCGGGGCGAAGCCCGTGGCGATCGTTGCATTCGCCGGAGCATTCAACCGATTGACGTTGAAGTTCTTGTCGGTCTGGCTGTTTCCACCGGCTGCGCGAACGTTCACATCCAGAGGAATCGGGGTTTCAATGAAGGTTGCGTAATTAGCAAACAGCTTGCCCTTGCCCTTGCCTGTGAAATCCCAGGTCAGGCCGAGACGGGGGGCTGCATTGTCCCACCAGTTATTGAACTTGATGTAGGTAGCGCCGTCAGCGTTATAGGCTTGTTCGTAGTCCCACCTAACACCAATGTTGAACTGAAAATTACGCGCGAACTTGTAGTCATCCTGAATGTAAAAAGCTTCCGAATTCGTGTAGGTCTTGGCAACAAGCTCGAAGTCACGCACGCGCGTACTTGTTCTTACCAGGAACGGGTTGCCGAACGCTTCGGCGCTGGTGATGCCGCCGGTAACGACACCGCCGGTAAGACCAATCGCGTTCAGAGAAGCAGTTGCATTCGCCAAGCGGGCCGTGGCTGTCCCGCTCGGGCAAACAACCTGGGTTCCGCGGGTCGTACAAACGCTAAAGTTGTTCGTGATGCGAACGCCGTTTGTCGCCACCGCTCCTGGCGGCAAGTTTACAGTCCCTACACCCAGCGGGTTCGCGTAGGTCACTGCCGGACCGCTGGACAAAGTACTGATGTTGTATCTTACTTTGAACCATTCAACGCCCCATTTGACCGTATGCTTTCCGGCGATATTCTGCATGTGTGCGTTAATTTCATAGCGATTACGATCCTGCGTGGAGTAAAGACCGAAACCCGGCCCACGCAAGTAACCGCGCTGTAAGGACCCGCCGCGACCATCGATGAAGTCAATGAAACCCGTCGCAGTGCTTCCCGAGTCAATCCCGGTTTGAGTCACCGGCAATACCGCGCCGCCCCTCAACACCGCAAAGTTATCGGCGATCAAAGGCTGGTCAATTGCCTGCGGGATAGTGTTCGCTCTTTGGAAGTGGATGCCTCCCGTAATTTCAGCTATGAAGTTATTCTTAATGGTTGAGTTCAGACGGATCGTATAGTTGTGGCCGCCGGTCTCTTGCCTACCCAGAAACGCGTTAATGTCCGACCCAAAGCCGGAAGCATTGGCCAGGGCGCCGGTTGCTAAAAATCCGTCGATCTTGGTGAAATCACCGAACGTCGAGGCGGTCAACGTATTCTTGCCGTTGAGGGCCCAGGTAAGCTTGCCGGCGTAAAATGGAATCGTCACTTTGTTCTGTGCCGGAGTGTGGAACGTTTGCGTCAAATAGAAGTTCGTGCGGCGCTGCGGATTGAAGGCGCCAAAAAACCAAAGCTTGTCCTTCTTAATCGGTCCGCCAATGTCGCCACCGATGTCAGTTTCCGAAAACCCGTTTGCGGCCGCACCGGTAAATGGGAAGTTCTTCACACTGCGTACCAAACCTTTGGTGGTTCCATAGCCAAATAAGTCACCGTGGAATTCGTTACCGCCACTCTTGGTAATAACGTTAAATATCCCGCCAGTAGCTTTGCCGTACTCGGCGCCGTATGCGCCGGTCTTAATTTCCACTTCCTGCACAAACTCAAACGGCAGGTTTGCGCCCGATCCGCCAAACGCCGGGTCGGTCGTGTTAACGCCGTCGAGAATGTAGTTGTTTTCCGGACCAGACGAGCCGGCTACTGAAGGATCGCGATCGCGGCCGGCAGCATCTCTCAAGCCAGAACGGGTAACAGTCGGTGCGAGGTTATAAAGACTCTGCACTGTCCGCTGAGTTGGGAAGTTCGAGAACTGATCGGTAGACACATTCGATCCAGTGGTATTCTGCGCGGCATCAACCGCAGCGCCGGAGGTCACATTAACCACGTTGGTCGACGTGCCTAGTTGCAACGTCGCGTCCGCGGTTGACGTCCGACCTAGATTCACCGCGAGTTCAGCTGACTCGAATTTGGCAAATCCACCTGCGGTTACCGTAATTTTGTAATTACCCGGAGGCAGCGCCGGAATATTGTACCGGCCATCGTCTCCGGTGGTCGCCGTCTGTGCTGTGATCAGATTAGGACTCGTCGCGGTCACCGTGGCGCCCTTAACAGCCGCGCCATTCGGGTCGGTGATCAATCCCTCGATCGATCCCGTCGTCGTACTCTGAGCGAATGCGCTGGTTGCAAAGAGCGCCAGGCTCAGGGCCGCGACGAACATAAAAAGTTTTTTCATCATCTCTATCCTTTCATAATTAGCGCTTCTGACGAGGCGCCTAAGGGTTTCTGCGTTCGATCTAAAAAGCCAACCACTCCAACCATTCTGGGGGCAGTTGGCAATAATATTCCTATTGTTTCGCGGCTGTTGTCTCTGGATTCCGCTAACAATTTAACGTTTCTCTTTCTATTAGCCGCGATCACGTGCGAATCCTGACCCCCGTAGAAGCAATGGCGGTGCCATAAGTTAAACCTCACATCGGTGCCGCAAATGCACCGATTTAGGGCCTTGTTGGACGCCTCGTAATCCGAAAATTCGGTTTTATTCCGAAATTCCGTAAATGCATTAAGATTTCGGCCGAGGTTCGGCCGTGTTGGCCACCAACAAACCTCGAATCAATACCTGTGGTAGACTGCGCCTCCATTTGCGCAGCAGGTCGGACGAAGTGCCCCAACGAATCTACCGCGATCCCGTCCACAACATCATTCCCTTGCGTGATGATAACGCCGAGGGCCAGTTGATGATTCGGCTGGTCGATACGCCTGAATTTCAAAGGTTGCGTCGCATCAAACAACTCGGCCTCGGTCTATACACCTATCAGGGAGCAGAACACTCGCGATTCACGCACAGCCTTGGCGCGCTGCATTTGATGACCCGCGTCCTCGACCAGCTCGGCAATCGGATTGCGCCGGCGGACCGCGCGGCGGCGCGCGCAGCGGCACTCTTGCACGACATCGGTCACGGGCCCTTCTCACATGCGATGGAGAAAGTGCTCGGCGTGCATCACGAACAAATGACGATGCTGGCGGTCACCTCGCCAGAGACCGGGTTGAACGCAACACTCAAATCGTTTTCTGACGACCTGCCGCATCGGGTGGCTTCAATTATTGACGGCACCTTCAAACCAGCCGCCCTCGCGCAACTCGTCTCCTCGCAACTCGACGTCGATCGAATGGATTACCTGTTGCGCGACTCATTGATGACCGGAGCCAAATATGGCTTATACGATCTCGAGTGGATCATTAATTCCCTTCACATCGATGAACAGGCGGACCGGGTCTACGTGGCAGCGCGTGGCATACATGCGGTGGAAGAATATCTACAGGCACGCTATTACATGTTTCGTCAGGTCTACTTTCACCGCACGCTTCGATCGGCTGAAGCGGTTTTGCGTTCTGCTTTGCGGCGTTCGCTGGAGTTAATGAACGAGGGCGAAGGAGTGTGGTGTATTGCTGGATCGGCTTTTGAAAAGATGTTGCAATGCCGGGTCTTGACCGTGACCGAACACCTTAGCATGGACGACTCGGACGTAATCTTTCATATGAAGCAATGGCAGCAATCGAAGGACCGCGTCCTCGGCGATCTCAGCCGCCGCTTTGTCGATCGTCGCCTGTTCAAGGCAATCGACGTGGATATGCCACCAGACGAACGGCAAGATTTTCTGACGGCAGCACGCGCGGTGATCGAAGCTGCGGGCTTCCCACCTGACTATTACTTTATCGAAGATCGTGCCAGCGATGTTCCCTATTACGGCTACTACACAGCAGACGGGCTGGAGCCACGCACGCGCATATATGTTGAAGACGGCTACGCGCGTCCTTCGATTCGGGAGATCAGCGAAGTCAGCGAGGTCGTCCGTGGATTGGGTCATGGTTATGAGTTGCATCGCATCTGTTTTCCCACCGAGGTCAAAGATGAGGTCTATCGCTTGTATCATCGGATGCCGTCCGCTAAATCCTCAGTCACGGTCAGCGTTGGTTGAAAACTTGGGACATCAGAATAGTGAATTGAATCGTCGCTGGATAGGGACCACCTGGTGCTCGTTTTGCACACTTACGTGCATTTGCGCGCTCGCGATTTTCGCGAACGCTCAGACAACGCCGCGAGCACGTGTTGCCGTACTCAATTTTGGCAACAGTCCCACCGCTGCACGCGCCTCTGAGAAAGTGCGGCAAACACTTCTTGATCGCAGCTCGGTCGCCAACGGAATCGTCTTGATCGACTCGGGCCTCGCCATAGTGGCGGCACGCGGAGCGGGATTCCAGAACTCGCTGAATCTGACTACTGCCGAAGCGCGCGATATCGGCGCCGCAATTGGATGTGATTTTTTCATTATCGGCGAGAGCGACACCGTGCGTCGTTCGCCTTCGAGCGGCGCGGCATATTTTGAGTCGTATGCCTCGATTTTCATCGTCAGCGCACGCACCGGGCGTCTCACATATTGGGAGCGGCCACTTGAGCGACGGGACACCGCCGCAGAGGCCGAGAGAGCGCTGCTCGCAACGCTCGGTGTCCATGACGCAGCTCCCGGTTTTAGAGCTTCGATTATTCGCGCGCTGGAAGATGAAAGCGCTGAACGCACCCTTGCAGTAGAGGCACCCGCGCCAGCTTCGATCGAAGTAATGTCTGATGATAAAGACGCGTCGGATACGCGCGCGCCGCGGCCCTATCGCCGTTTAAAGCCACCCTATCCTGCTTCTGCGGCCGCGGCGGAAGTTGAAGCGACCGTTGATGTGCTGGTGAATATCGACGCGCGCGGTGAGATCGCGCAGGTCGAAATCGCGCGTTGGGCCGGTTACGGCCTGGACCAATCAGTGATCGATACCGTAAAGCAAATGCATTTCTTTCCCGCCATGCGCGATCGCATAGCGATTCCAATGCGCGTGCTGCTGCGTTACAACTTTCGCAAGCCCGCGAAGTAATCGCCCTGTGCATCCCGGCCGGCACGCGGATCAAGTCTCCCCGCTCGTACCTCTTCCAGGGTCGGATTCATTCAGTCATTTTTGAGCAGATCGCGTGCTATTATCCGGATGATCGCCGGGCGCGAATACAACAATGCTCTATCTATCCCCAGTGTTGGGTCGTCCTATCCTCGACCTTGATGGCGAGCGTGTGGCGACACTTCGCGATGTCATCGTCCGTCTCGGTGAAGAGGACTATCCCCCCGTCGCCGGCTTTGTGGCGCGCTATCGGCGCCGCGATTTTTTTCTGCCACGATGGCGCATTGCTCACTTTGCTGAAGACGGCGTTCGATTGAACTCAGACATTCTCGATCTGCGCCCCTTTATGAGAAGGGACGGAGAAGTGTTGCTGGCGCGCGACGTATTGGATAAGCAACTGATCGACGTCGACGGCAAACGGGTCGTCCGAGTTAACGATGTTCAAATCATCGAAGCGGCAAATGAATGGCGCGTGACGGGGGCTGATGTAAGTCTGACTGGACTATGGCGGCGGCTGGCGCCCTCGTTTATGCGCAGCGGCCGACCCGTCGAAGTAATAGATTGGGCTGACGTTGGCTACCTTGCGACGGACGCCGCAACTGTGCAATTGAAATCGTCGCGCGGAAAACTTGCGCGCCTGCATCCGGTGGAAATTGCGCGGCTCGCGGAAGCGTTTTCTTATCAGCAGGGCGCTGAAATCGTGGAATTACTCGATGATGAAACCGCAGCCGAGACTTTGGAAGAGATGGCGGCGGAACGGCAGGCGCAAATTATCGGCGACATGGACAAAGAGCGCGCGGCGGACATTCTGGAACACATGTCGCCTGACGAGGCGGCGGACGTGCTCGGCGATCTTCCGGAAGAGAAGGCAGAAGATCTGCTTAACCGTATGGAAGACGAAGAACAGCTCGACGTTGCAGAGCTTCTGCCCTATGAAGACGACACGGCGGGCGGGTTGATGACCACGGAATTTGTGACTTTGCCTCGTGACTTAACCGTAGGTGAAGCGCTCGCGCGTCTGCGCGAAATGGCTGAGACGCCGAACATGATCTACTACTTATATGTAGTCGAAGGCGAAAAATCATGGCAGTTAACAGGGGTCATCGCCTTGCGCAGTTTGATCCTAGCAGATCCGGCGTCGCCGCTTGAAAACGTGATGCGCACCGACATCCAGGTCGCACACGCTCACGACGACGCGGTTGAGGTGGCGCAGAAGATTTCGGAATACAACCTTCTGGCTTTACCGGTAGTCGACGACGGCGGAGACATCCTGGGCATCGTAACTGTCGATGATGCCATGGAAATACTTTTACCGAAGGACTGGCGACAGAGGCTCCCGCGATTGCTGGGTTAAGAATCCGGCCCTGTCTGTTTGGCCGCGAGCCGGCCCCGGAGAAGTACCTTCTCTCCCGAACAAGGAGCGCGCGAACAATTAGTAAGCAAGAGAGAATGACTGAGGACCCTCCAAGTGAACGACCACCGTGCCGATGCGCAAAACGTTGGGCGCCGTATCTTGCGGCGCGGGGCCGAGGGTGTATTGACAGTTCGCCGGACCGTGGCGCGCCGCCGCGGTCTCTTTACTTACTTTGCCATCATCGGCCCCGGCGTAATCACCGCAGCTGCCGGTAACGATGCGGGCGGCATCGCGACCTTCGCTTCAGTGGGCGCGGATTACGGTTACAAACTACTTTGGCTTTTGATTCCTCTCACTATCAGCCTGGGCATAGTCCAGGAGATGTGCGCGCGCATGGGCGCCGTCACCGGGAAAGGTCTTTCTGATTTAATTCGGGAAAGATTCGGAGTGCGGTGGACGACATTCGTGATGTTGGCGCTGCTGATCGCCAACGGCGGCGTTACTGTTTCTGAATTTGCCGGTATTGCCGCAGCCCTGGAACTACTCGGAGTAGCGCGCTACTTTTCGGTTCCGATTGCTGCCGCGGCCATCTGGTGGCTGGTTGTCAAAGGAACTTACCAGAGAGTGGAGCGCGTCTTTCTCACGATGTCGCTCGTCTTTCTTGCTTATGTCGTCTCGGCTTTTTTCGCTCACCCACGGTGGGCAACTGTTGCCGTGGAAGTTGTCCATCCGCATTTTGAGCTCACGCCCATGTTCCTCTTTACTTTCGTCGCCGTGATCGGAACGACAATCTCGCCTTACATGCAGGTCTTTATTCAATCCTCTGTGGTAGAGAAAGGCGTGCGGACAGAGAACTATCATTTGACTCGCATCGATGTCTGGATCGGGACTGTCTTCGCCATTGTGGTCGTTTTCTTCATTGTTATTTCAACGGCCGCGACCTTGAACGTGCATGGCGCACACGTTGAGTCCGCTTCGCAAGCCGCGGCTGCATTACGTCCGTTGGCTGGGCCCTACGCCGAAATGCTCTTCGCAATTGGATTATTCGGCGCGTCGATGCTGGCGGCCGGAGTATTGCCGCTGGCGACTGCTTATTCAATCAGCGAAGCATTCGGCTTTGAAAAAGGGGTTTCGAGTAGCTTTCGCGAAGCGCCCATCTTCCTGGGCGTCTTTACTTTTCTCATAGTTCTGGGCGCGACCGTGGCAATGATGCCGGGCCTTTCCTTGATTCACGTTCTGATTGTTACTCAGGTTATCAACGGCGTCCTACTGCCGGTGATTCTGATAGTTGTTTTGAAGCTCGTTAATAATCGGGAACTGATGGGCGATCACGTCAACGGGCCTTTTTATAATATTGCCGCTTGGTTGACGACTGTCATTGTCTCGGTTCTTTCTGTCGCGGTCATCGTTTCCACAATGTTCCCGAATCTCTTCTAGATTCGCCGCGCGCCTTATTGTTCTCGCCAAGCCCTGGATTTGATGGTAAAAGTACGTTCGCCGGGAACTAACCAATTTAATGACCAGGCCGAAATCATCAGCCAAAAACCGAATCATTCTTTTTGTATTCGCGACGGTAGCGGTGGGGCTCTCGCTTTACTTCTACATGTCGTACCTCGGGTACAAGCTGCCCTCAGGAGAACATCGCGACTGGCGAAAGCTGCCGATCCTGCTGCTTTCCGCACTGTTGGGGTACCTGGTTGCCCGGGCTGTAAACGCGGCTTTATTTGATTTCGTTTTCCGCTTTCGACGACGCCAGGAAGCACCGACGTTGGTTCGGAATATTTTTACCCTCCTGGCCTTTACTATCCTTTTTGTTCTCGCGTTCAAGTACGTTTATTTCGATTATGACCTGGGCGCTCTCTTCACTACCTCTGCGCTCTTTGGCGTGATCATCGGGCTCGCGCTCCAGGACACGCTGGGGAATTTCTTTGCCGGAATTTCTTTGCACGCAGATCGACCGTTTCAGGTCGGGGACGTAATCGTAGTGACGCAACAAAAACTTACGGGCGTAGTTGAGAGCATCACCTGGCGCGCAATTAAAATTCGCACCTTTCAGAACCACATCATCCTTGTCAGTAACAGTCTCGCGGCGCGCGAAGCAATCGAAGTCGCGCCGCGCGACAATTTGAACGCGCGACTGGTTTTCTTCAGCACGATCTATACAGACTCACCCGCCAAGACCATCCACGTCGTGCGCGAATCAGTGCGCGACGCCGACAATGTCTCGGAAAAGATCACACCCATCGTGCGCATAAGAAATTTGGGAGACTCGTCCGTCGACTGGGAAATAAAGTATTGGCTGGATGATTACGCGAAGTATAACGACACGGATGCCCTGGTGCGCCAGCGAGTCTGGTACGCCCTGCGCCGCAACGGCCTGACTTTCGCTTTCCCAACCCGCACTCTTCATCTCGAACGCAACGTACCGGTACGACCGATCACAGCCGAAGATCAAATCGCCGATCGCCTTTCCGCAGTCGATGTCTTTTCACCGCTTTCCCCCGATGAGCTGCGGCAGCTCGCCAAGGCAACAGCCGGCCACGTCTTCGCTCCCGGCGAGACGTTGATCCGCGCCGGCGACGAGGGCTCTTCAATGTTCGTGGTTCACAACGGCCGGGTTGCCGTCCAGGTTGCCAACCGCGGCGGTCCCCGCACCGTTGCTGAACTGACCGAAGGCAATTTCTTTGGCGAGATGGCCCTTTTTACCGGCGAACCTCGCACTGCGAACATCATAGCGTTGGAAGAGACCGAGGTTTTAGAGATCGGCCATGCGGCGATGAAGCACTTGTTTCAGACAAACCCAGGCTTGGCCGAATCGATAAGTTGGACAATTGCCGAACGACAAGCCGACCTTGCCAAGGATTCTGATTCTACCCAACCCAGCATTCAGGAAACTGACGGCCTATTGTCTTCAATTAAGCGCTTTTTCGGACTTCATTAAACAATCGCGCAAACTCGGCCAGTTTGCGCGCGCCGGAACCGCCTTTGGGGACTTGACAACAAGGGACTCAGCATTTATTATGCCCTCACGCTCAGGCGCTCCACTGAGGGCGATCGGAGCAAACCAAGATTTTGGAGGCATTGAACTATGAGTGTTGTGCGTTATGACCCGTTTCGCGACTTGCGAACGCTTCAGGAAGAAGTGAACAGGCTTTTTACCGGCAGTGTGCCGCGCGCCTTTGACGATGAGAGTATTGCGCGAGGCGCCTGGAGTCCCAGCGTGGACATCTATGAAAACAAAGAACAGATTGTGCTCGAGGCTGAATTGCCTGGCATGAACCGCGAGGATTTTGATTTATCCGTCGAGAACAACGTGATTACTCTCCGCGGTCAGCGGCAGTTCGAGAAAAAGGACGAGTCCGACAACTATCATCGCGTGGAGAGATCCTATGGCAGTTTTACGCGATCCTTTACCTTGCCGAACACCGTTTCGGCCCAAGGCGCGACCGCGGAATATCGCAATGGGGTCCTGCGGGTCACCTTACCCAAGCGCGAAGAAACCAAAGCTCATCGCATCGAAATTAGAACCAACGGCGCTGAGCCGAAAACGATTGAGGCGACGACTGAGGGGTCGAAGGCGGCATCCGTCAAAGCCTAAACCTGACTGGGCCAACTTGCAATGGGGGGCGAGGGACGTGGTTTTGTCCGGTCGCCCCTTGTTTTTCTCGCAGCCAACTTTTCTTAGCAGTATTGATATTGAAAGAAGATTGTTCCACGATAGGTTTCAAGAATGAGATTAGACAAATTTACTTTACGCGGGCAGGAAGCGATTCAAGCGGGCATTGAACTTGCTGAGCGCAATCAGAATCAGCAGGTCGAGCCGGAGCATATTCTTTGCGCAATGCTGGATCAGCCCGAGAGCATTGTGCGCCCGCTGCTCGGCAAACTTGGAGCGAATGTTCAAGTTATTAAGAATGATTGCGAGGCGGGCGTCGCGCGATTCCCGCGCGTGCAGGGGGGTCAACAATATTTCAGCCCACGGCTGTCACAAATTTTTACCGCGGCCCAGAAACGCGCTGACACGATGAAGGACGAGTTTGTCTCGACCGAACATCTCTTGCTCGCAATTGCGGAAGAAAAAGACGGAGCGGCCGGAAAACTCCTGCGCCAACACGGCGTAAATGTCGACGACCTGCAAACCGCGATCGAGCAAACCCGGGGCGGAACGAGAATTACCGATCAGAATGCGGAGTCCAACTATCAAGCGCTGTCGAAGTACGCGCGCGACCTCACGGATCTCGCGCGTCAGGGAAAACTGGATCCGGTCATCGGCCGCGACGATGAAATCCGGCGCACCATTCAGGTCCTCTCCCGGCGGACGAAAAACAATCCCGTGTTAATTGGCGAACCTGGGGTCGGCAAGACTGCGATCGTCGAAGGTTTGGCGCAACGCATTGTTTCCGGCGATGTGCCTGAGACGTTGCGCAACAAACGGCTGATCGGCCTCGATCTCGGTTCGATGTTAGCCGGCGCAAAGTATCGCGGCGAATTCGAAGATCGTTTGAAAGCTGTGCTCAAAGAGATCGAAAACGCGAAGGGACAGATCATTCTTTTTATTGACGAGCTGCACACTCTGGTTGGGGCCGGGGGCGCCGAAGGGGCGATCGACGCGTCGAATATGCTGAAGCCGGCGCTGGCCCGCGGCGAACTCCGCTGTGTCGGCGCAACCACGTTGAACGAATACAAGAAGTATATTGAAAAAGATGCGGCCCTCGAACGCCGCTTTCAGCAGATCTATGTGGGTGAGCCCACGGTCGAAGACACGATCGCGATCCTGCGCGGTTTGAAAGAGCGTTACGAAGTTCATCACGGCGTGCGCATCAAAGACTCGGCGATCGTAGCCGCTGCTACGCTTTCCAATCGTTACATCACCGATCGTTTTCTGCCGGACAAGGCGATCGATTTGATCGACGAAGCGGCTTCGCGGCTGCGCATAGAAATTGATTCGCTGCCGCAGGAAATCGATGTGGTCGAGCGCGAGATAATGCAGCTCGAGATTGAGCGACAGGCCTTGCAGCGCGAAGAAGATACCCGCTCAAAAACTCGATTGAAAGAGATCGAAACGCGCATCGCGGACTTGAAAGAGAAATCGTCGGGCATGAAGGCAAAGTGGCAATCCGAAAAAGAGATCATTGAGCACATTCGCACCGCCAAAGCCGAGATGGAACAACTGAAGCTGCAGCTGGACCAGGCGCGTAACGCGGGAGACCTCGGCCGGGCCTCTGAAATTCAATATGGGACGATTCCTGCACTCGAACAAAAATTGCAAACGGAGCAGGAGAAGCTAGCGGGGCTGCAGCGGGACGGGGCCACGCTCAAGGAAGAAGTCGACGAAGAAGATGTCGCCGAAGTTGTGGCGAAATGGACCGGGGTTCCGGTTTCCAAGATGCTCGAAGGCGAGATGCACAAGCTTCTGACGATGGAGGATCGGCTGCGCGAGCGCGTGATTGGACAGGATGAGGCGCTGGAAGCCGTTGCCAATGCCGTGCGCCGCGCGCGGGCTGGCTTACAGGATCCTAATCGCCCCGTCGGCTCGTTCATATTTCTTGGCCCCACCGGTGTTGGCAAGACCGAGACGGCGCGCGCGCTGGCCGGATTCCTGTTTGATGATGAGCGTGCGATGGTGCGGCTCGATATGTCTGAATACATGGAGAAACACGCCGTCGCGCGCATGATTGGTGCGCCGCCCGGATATGTCGGTTACGAGGAAGGTGGACAACTTACCGAAGCGGTGCGCCGGCGGCCGTATGCGGTAATTCTTTTCGATGAGATCGAAAAAGCGCATCCCGACGTGTTCAATGTGCTGTTGCAAATTCTCGACGATGGGCGCTTGACTGATTCGAAGGGCCGCACGGTCGATTTTAAGAATACGGTTTTGATCATGACTTCAAATTTGGGCTCGCGGGAAATACAGGAAGTGAGCGATGACGAGACACAGGTACGCGAGGCTGTTCTTGAAGTGTTGCGTGAGCACTTTAAGCCTGAATTTCTGAACCGCATCGACGATATCGTGATCTTTCACCGGCTGTCGCGCGAACAGATCACCAGGATTATCGATGTGCAGCTTGAGCGGCTGCGCACCATGTTGCACGAGCGCAATATTTCTTTGCTACTGCAGGATTCAGCTAGAGAGTTGCTCGCACGAGAGGGCTACGATCCCAATTTCGGGGCGCGGCCACTCAAACGGGCTATCCAGACCCTGATTCAGAACCCTCTGGCAATGAAACTCTTAAACGGCGAAGTCCTTCCGGGTCAAACGGTTGTTGTCCAGGCACGAGACGGCCAGATGGAATTTGCAACTCGGCCACAGGCTATCGCGGCTTAAGCAGCCGGGAATGTTAAGTCGTCGATGCGCCGCCCCGCTGGCAAGGAAATTGCGTTAAGGTCGCCCGCAGATTCTTGTTGCACTGAAACGCAACGATGAATATGCTCAGAACATCAAAGTGATTCGCTCCGTAACATATTCAGGAGCAGATCAAGCAGTGTTGATATAAACGGATTAAAGGAATGGCTGAATTAGAAGCATATAAAGACAAGTTCGGTGAGAGCGGACAGAGAGTTTTCCAGAACGCTTTGAACGAGTCGCGCCGTCGCGATCAGAATTACATTTCGGTCGAACATATTGTCAGCGCCCTCTCGAAAGAGGAACCGGACCTTTTCAATTCCACTATGCACGCTCTCGCTCTGGATCCACTCCGGGTCGCGCGGGCCATTGAGCACCGGCTGGACAATGCGCGGCAGCACGTCGGAAAAGGTGTTCGGATCGCTCCGGATACGACGGATCTTTTTAAACGTGCGCTGGAGCGGGCCCGATCTCGCGGACGCAAAACAATCGAGGCGACTGATATTTTCGATGTACTTTCCAAATACGACAGCTTGTTTGTCGACGTCCTGCGCAGCCTCGGCGCAAACCCTGAAGCGGTAGTAGAACACGTGCGGACCAACGTCGACGAGCGCGAGCAAAAGGACGAGCAGTATCGAAAGAAATTTGAACTGCCGCCTTACCTCAAGCACTTTGGTCTATCACTGAATCGAATGGCCCGGGCCGATAAGATCGCGCCGACGATTGGCCGCGAAAAAGAGATTCAGCAAATCGTCGAGATTCTCTGTCACCGCGAGCGGGCCAACTCGCCGATGCTGGTAGGGGAACCGGGAGTCGGCAAGACTGCAGTCATTGAGGGGCTCGCCCGGATGATCGAGCTCGAGCCGCACAGAGTCCCTGCGCGTTTGCGAAACTCGCACGTGGTTCAATTGCAGATGGGCGGTATCGTTGCCGGCACTATGCT
Organism: Pyrinomonadaceae bacterium; assembly: GCA_046262835.1. Lineage (GTDB taxonomy): Bacteria > Acidobacteriota > Blastocatellia > Pyrinomonadales > Pyrinomonadaceae > UBA11740. The sequence goes on along the minus strand of JBHELZ010000001.1, from coordinate 76,499 downwards.
GCGGGGCATGTTCGAAGAACGCATTAAGGGCATCATCGACGAAGTCAAGGAACGCGACAACTTGATTCTCTTCATCGATGAAGCGCACACAATTATCGGCGCCGGGGCTGCGCTGGGAACTTCATCCGACGCGGCAAACATGTTCAAGTCCGCGCTGGCAAAAGGTGAGTTGCGCATCATCGGTGCGACCACACTCAACGAGTACAAAGAATATATCGGTGAAGACGAAGCGCTGGCGCGCCGTTTCCGTCTGGTAAAGGTTGACGAGCCCTCTATCGGCGAGACGAGAGAGATTCTTCTGGGGCTGCGGCCGCGGCTTGAACGAAATTATTCAGTGCAAATCTCCGATGAAGCAATCAACACGGCCCTGGAGATGGCGCCAAAGTACATTCGCAATTTGCATCTACCCGACAAAGCGATTGGCTGGCTGGACACGGCGGCGGTCAAAGTCGAGATAAATGAGCCTGCCGGAATGATCGTCAAGCCGGAGCACGTGATTGACGTAATTTCCCAGGAGTCGCGCATTCCGCGCGATATGATCTTTCGCGATACCAGCGACCGTTTCGCTCTAACGGAAGTACAACTGTCCCAGCGCGTGATCGGCCAAAAGGAAGCGATTAAGGCTGTCGCGCAGCGCCTGCGACTTAATAAGGGGCCGCTGAAGGAATCGCACTACAAGCCCGACGGCGTCCTGCTGTTCCTTGGACCGACCGGCGTAGGCAAAACCGAATTAGCGAAAGCCGTGGCCGAGTTTATGTTTGGCGATGAGCAGAAGATGGTCCGTATCGACATGTCGGAATACAGCGACGGCACCGTTGGTGTCGAGAAACTGATCGGCATGCCGCGCGGCATTGTCGGATCAGAGCGCGGCGGAATCCTGACTGAGCAGTTGCGTGAGAACCCTTACACGGTTTTGTTGCTTGACGAGGTCGAGAAGGCTTCGCCTTACTTGATGAATCTTTTCCTGCAGGGTTTTGACGAAGGCTGGTTAACGGACGGCCGCGGCCGCCGCGTTTACCTCTCGGACGCAATTGTGATTATGACGTCAAACCTCGGCTCGGACAATTTCAAGAAGTTCGAAAAGCCTCTGGGCTTCGGCACCAAGACGGCCAGTGACTTCCGAGCCATCAAGAACGAAGTTTTGAAAGCCGCCGAGCAACGGTTTTCGCCTGAGTTCCGTAATCGGATCGACGAGATCGTTGTCTTTTCGCCGCTGACCATGGATGAAGTGCGACAGATTGCGCAGCTTTATCTCGATAAGACAAATCGCCAGATGAAGCGCCAGGGTAAATCGTTCGAGGTCAGCAGTCAGGCAATCGATTTCGTAACCGAAAAAGGCTACAGCATGCAATACGGCGCCCGCTTTCTGAAGCGCTATATTGACGAGTACGTCAAGCTGCCAATCACGACCATGTGGAAGACAAGCTCGAGTTTTCTGGTCGATGTCGAGGACGGCGCGATTGTCGCAAAGGTTGTCGACGATGGCGATAACAGCGCCAATAACTAAATAGTGCCAGCTTTACGTCTTCAGAGCCTCAGCAGCACCGAGGCTCTTGAAGTCTGGTTTGCTGAAGCGTCCGCCAACGCCGCGATCAACCAAAAATGAAGCCCCTCGTCCTTACAAAACTTGTAATCGCATTTCTGTTTTTCTCTTCGGCGAGTCTCTCGCCGGCGCAGTCTGAAAAGCCATCCCCAACCGACGACGAAAAAGCCCGACAGATTGTTCAGCGCGCCCTGAAAGCACTTGGTGATGAGCGGTATCTACAAGTCAAAACGGTAATCGGACGCGGGTTCTTTACCGATTACAAAGACGGAATGTCACAGATCCCGATGAAATTTGTCGATTACATTTCTTATCCTGACAAGGAACGGACAGAATTCAACGGCGGCGGGGCCCGCATCGTGCAAACGAACTTTCGCGACGGCGGCTGGATTTATGATGGCGCAGCATTAACGCTGAAGGATCAAAACGCGCAGGAGTTGGAAGAATTCAAGATTACGATGCGTGTTGGGGTTGAAAATCTTCTCCATGGCTGGTGGCGAGAGCAGGGGGCAAAGCTGACTTATGCGGGCCGGCGTGAAGCAGCAGTTATTGGCCGCCGCAACGAAACTGTGCGATTAACTTACCCGGATGGATTTTGGATCGACTACGAATTTGCGGCGGATGACGGAATGCCTGCAAAGATTCTTTACGAACGAAAGCACAAAAACCGCGAAACTGAGGAAATAGAATCCAGCGCGGAAGAAGATCGCCTGCACAAACTGATTGCGATTGACGGCGTTACCGCTCCCTTTATCATCGATCACTACCGCAACAAAGTTCAAACCAGCCGCATCGCCTACGACACCGTCGAATACAACAAACCCGTTGCCGACGGCCTTTTCGCCAAGCCGGCGAGTATTAAAGCAATTAAGTAAACAGGAAGTTAAGCAGAGGCGGAGCGGGCAGTTTTCATGGTTTCGGAGGCAGCCCGGGTTGGGCATGGAGCCGTTCGGACAGGCAACGTCAGCCCGGCCATCTTGGCGAACAGATTTTCATACTGATCGACGACGTAATCCCAATCGTAAGCTTCTTTCACCCGGGCCTGAGCGCGATTTCGGTAGGCATGGACCAGCGAGCCGTCACGCAAGACGCGCTGTAATTTTTCCGCCAGATCCGTTTCATCGGCGTAAGCGATACCGGCCTCGCCGATCGCTTCAATATTCTCTGGCGCCGCCAGCGTGAGGACGCAATTACCGAATCCCATGGCTTCCAGCAACGCCGGATGCGTGCCCCCTACTTCGGTCGCGTGCACATAACAATACGCGTTCTGCTGCAGCACGCGATAGTCCCGGCCGAAAACAAACCCAGTGAAGACGATGCGCTTATCACGGCGCGCGCGGGCCTTCAAATCATTGATGTATTCACGCGCGTACGGAGCATCCCCAATGATCAGGAGTTTGTGCCCGGTACGGACTCGTTTGAAAGCTTCGATGACCAGGTGCGCATTGTTCTCAGGCTCGAGCCGCGAAACATAAAGCACATAGCGGTTTGGCTCGACGCGCCAGCGTCTCACCGAAGGATCGACTTTCCGTTCGACCTCGGCCCCGTAGGCAATCATCGTAGACTCGGCCCGATGCTGTGCCAGATAGTAATCCTGAATCACCTTTGCATCAGTGACGGTTTCGGTCGGAAGAATCGTCGCGAGACGTTCTGCCATCAAGTAATACTTGCGGCCGATCCAATTCCATTTCTTTCGCTTGTGCTCGAGGCCATCTACATTCAGCGCGACCGGCGTTCCACCCAGACGAAGTATTGAAGCAAAAGGGGCGTTGGCGGCATTACAGATCAGCGCGGCACCATAGCGCTGCGAGGTCGCATGCAGCGCGGACAAAAACGTATGCACGACCGTGTCGAAGTACTTGTGACGAATGGTAGGCAGGACCTTGAGGCGAACGCCCTGAAACTCAATTTGCCGCGGGCTGACGTAATGCGCGCGACAATAGACAGTGACATCATGTCCGCGCGCGACTAATCGCGTCGACAGATGTTCAGCAAAAGTTTCAAAACCGCCGTAATTTGCGGGGATGCCCCGGGTGCCTAAGATAGCGATGCGCATCGTAATATGAAGTGAATGAGGCAGGGGTCACTATTCACTTTTAGTCGCGGCAGGTCTTCAACTTCACAGAAAGCAAGGGTCTCCGCCGCAACTAAGGACATTTTGCATTTCAAGCCATAAACCAGTGCGGAAGCTTAACCTCTCGCTTGAATCGGCGCAAGCACTATCTGACTTTGATTGATGAAAATAAGAATCTCCCGTGTGGATGCACCGGTGACCGGCGGAAAATAATCTGCTTCGACGCGCAATGCCTCGAATCTTTCCAATTCTGTTTCGGCAAACAGCGCGCGCCGCAATGGTTTTGGAATAATCAGAGAATGCGGATTGCTAGCAACCGTGTGCCGCTTTCTTGTAAACCCCCAGCGTCAGTCTCGCGGTTGTCTTCCAACTGAAAGCCGTCGATCTTCGTAATCCTTCTGAATTCAGGGTCGCGCGATATCCGGGATCACTTAACAACCGTTGCAGCGCGTCGACTAAAGATTTTGTGTCAAAGGGATCGAACAACAGGGCAGCCCCACCAGCGACCTCGGGAATGCTGGTTCGGTTTCCCGCAATCACAGGCGTTCCGCATTTCATCGCCTCCAGAATCGGCAATCCGAATCCTTCGAAGTATGAAGGATAAACAAAACAGGTCGCGCCGCTGTAAAGCGCAGTCAGGTGTTTTTCGGCGATGTATCCGGCCAACACGATGTCCCCGGCGATAGATTGAGTCTGCGCCGCGCGCAGTGTTTCATTATCGAGCCAACCGCGATTACCCGCGAGCACAAGCCGAGGCAGCTTGATGTCCAGCGAAGTCCTGCGCAGCAAAGAATATGCTTCGATGAGCCGAATTAAATTCTTGCGCGGCTGGATCGAACAAAGCGAAAGAATGTAGTCACCCTCGATGCCGTAAATTTCTCGAACTGCTTTCAGTTCATCAACGTCCGCTACCGGAAAGAATTTCTCAGAAGCAGCTTCAGGCGTGACTGCGATGCGATCAGACGGGATCCGATAGGTCTTGCTGATGTCCTGTCGAGAATACTCCGAAACCGTAATAATCTGCGCGGCCTGGCGCGCGGTACGGCGGACCGTCCAGCGTAGTTGCATCCAACTGCGCCGGTTGAATGTCTCTGGCAGGTGCTCGAAAGCCAGATCATGAATCGTAGTAACAACAGGGCACGGCGCGAGCGGAGGCGCCGTATATTGCACGTGCAGAACGTCAACCGGCTTTCGTCTTAATTCACGCGACAGGATGAGCGGAATCCGGACCAACGGTGTGTGCGGTAAGGTCTGCTTGACAGAAAAGTTGGGCCAACGATTTGCGAAGCGCTCAATCGCTTCCCGTTTAGTGACATATAGCGTGTAGAGGTTTGTTTGATCGACTTCCGCCAGGGCTTCGATCAGGTTGATCGCATATGTTTCATTTCCGCCGAGGCGGGCTCCAACGGAATGAGCGTCGATGGCGATGCGCAAGGGGCTTTACATGTCAGAACCACCTGCGTTGGGCAGGTGGTTCGTCTCTGTCATGAGTCGTACACCGTTGTGAGACTGAACCGCCCGTTACCGCACGCGGTTCTTACGAACCGGCTACTTCTTGCCTTCCGGTCCTGCGGCAGCGCCGTTAGCGGCCTCGGCATTCGGACGAGTATCGCGCTCGCGAATGCGCGCCGCTTTGCCGCGCAACTGGCGCAGGTAATAGAGCTTAGCCCGGCGCACGTGGCCTTTCTTAACCACATCGATATGATCGACGATGGTCGCGTGCAGAGGGAAAATTCTCTCGACTCCGATACCAAAGCTCGTTTTCCGCACCGTAATTGTTTCGCGCGCGCCGCCGTGCTTGCGAGCGATGCAGACGCCTTCAAAGGCCTGCAAACGTTCTTTGGTTTCCGATTCCTTAATACGGACGTGAACCCGAACCGTGTCGCCCGGTTGAAATTCCGGAATATTAGTTCGTAACTGTGTCTGCTCGACCTTATCTAAACGATTCATGATCAGCTGCTCCATTTTGGATTTTAGATTTTAGATTTGCGATTGCGTGGCTGAACAGCACCGTATCAAATCAAAATCGCAATTCTAAAGTCCAAAATCATTTCACAAGGTCCGGCCGGTTTCGTTTCGTCTTTCCTTCTGCTGCGTCGCGCCGCCAGCGCGCAATTTCCCCGTGATGACCCGTCAGCAATACTTCGGGCACTCGCATCCCTTGAAACTCCGGAGGCCGCGTATAGTGCGGATAATCAAAAGAACCATTCGACGCTTCGGAAAACGACTCGGTGGCAGTTGAAGTCTCACTGCCCAACGCGCCGGGTATTAACCGTACAGTCGCATCGATGACCACCAGGGCCGCCGGCTCGCCACCTGATAAAACATAATCGCCGATCGAAATCTCGTCGGTAACCAACGTCTCTGCAACGCGTTCATCGACCCCCTCATAGCGACCACAGATCAGCACCAACTGGTCGCTTGCGGCAAAATCAGCCGCGATCGATTGCGTCAAGCGTTTGCCCTGGGGCGAAAGCAAAACGACGCGTTTCGTGGGCGCGATATCTTCACGGCGGCGCGCGCCGGCGAGCGACTCGACTGCTGCAAAGATCGGTTCAGGCTTGAGCACCATCCCATCCCCGCCCCCGAACGGGCGATCGTCTACGACGTGATGGCGGTCCGAAGTCCACGACCGCAAGTCATGCGGCTGAATACTTACCAAACCCGCGATGCGGGCGCGACGGATAATCCCATAATCAAACGCTTCACGGAAATAATCCGGAAAGATAGTAATGATATCGACGCGCAGCACGACAATTGAGTCACTTGCTCATTGATTCACTTGGGCGAAACAATTGATCGATGAATCAATCTCACAATTCTAATAACCCTTCCGGCGGATCGATCCGAATTAACTTCTTCTCCTTGTCGATCTCGACAACTATGTCACTTGCCATTGGAATCAACCTGTCATGCCCCTCGTCGTCGACCACTGAAAGAATCTCTACGCCTCCTGTGCGCATGACATCTTTGACCTCGCCGATCTTTTTTTCACCAACCGTGTAAACGCGACAGCCGATCAACTCCCACTCGTAAAAGCTGTCCGGCGGGAGTTCCATGCGCTCATCTTCCGGCACCGCTAAATCGTAGCCGACGAGTTCTTTGGCCTCCTCAATCCGATCAAAACCGCCAAACTTAAGGACAATGCGATTGCCATGAAACCACTGCTCTTCAATTTGCAAAGATCGACGACTCCCATCCAGCGAAACACCGAGGAGCGACGTTAGCTTTTCAAAACGTTCCGGAAAATCCGTTAAGAGGTCCGCGACAACTTCGCCCCGCAAGCCCCGCACTTTGACTACGTGCGCAACGACGACTAGATCTTCGGAGTCATTCATTAGCGACGCAAGCAAACAACTTGCGCTACTCAACCACATCCAGCATAAAGCGGCGATGTTGCTTTATGCCGGCCGCATAAACCAGAGAACGAAGAGCCCGCACCGTGCGCCCCTGCTTGCCGATTACTTTGCCCATGTCGGGTTGGGCGACGCGAATCTCAATGCGCGTAGTCCCTTCGCGTTCTACTTCGCGCACCTCGACCGCGTCGGCGTCGTCGACGAGCGCTTTCACTACCATCTCGATCGTTTCGCGCATTCGATAATCAACTCGTTTCTAAACTCGATTTTGGTTTAGCCCGGCACTTCGGCGGCAGTTGCATATTTTACGCGGCTTCGGCGTGCGATTCGGCCGTCACTTGATTTTTGGCGGCTTGTTTGATCAAGCGGCGTACCGTATCGGTCGGCTGCGCGCCTTTCCCAATCCAATACTCAACGCGATCCGCCTTAAGCTTGATCTCAGCCGGCTCGCGCGTCGGGTTATAGATCCCGAGATTCTCGAGATATGCGCCATCGCGCTTGGACTGCTTCTCTTTTACTACGATGCGATATGATGGGTGCTTCTTCGCGCCGGTGCGCATTAATTTAATTGCTAACAAAGTGTCTCTCCTTCAAGTGTTCGTTCCCACCTCCCAAAAGGGAGAGGGAGAAAATCATCTTCGCCGCTTCTTCTTTTTCTTTTTCCGTCTTGACGATCCCGGTAATCCTGGCAAGCCGGCGGCCAAGCCCATCGGATCGCCGCCGCCATCCATTCCCTGAAGACCCGCGGCCCGGCGCAACATCTTGCCTCTCAGCCCGCCGCCGCTGAACATGCCCTGCATCATGCGACGCATCTCGGTGTACTGCTTGATCAGCGAGTTTACCTGTGCGACCGTTGTGCCCGACCCGCGTGCAATCCGCCGTCGCCGGTTGGCGTTCAGGATCATATGATTCACGCGCTCTTCCCGGGTCATCGAATCAATAATCGCTTCGGTGCGCTTCAACTCCTTCTCCATCATCTCTGACTGCTCATCGGTCAGATCCGGCATACCCACGCCGCCGAGCAACTGATCCGGCAAGAGCTTCAAGATTTTCGAAAAGGAACCGAGCTTCTTTACCTGCCTGAGCTGGGAACGAAAATCATCGAGCGAGAATTGGTTCCGCTGGAGCTTTTCTAATTGCGCTTCCGCATCCGTCTGATCGATCTTGTCCTGAACCTGTTCGATCAAGGACAGCACATCACCCATGCCAAGGATGCGTTGGGCGACGCGATCAGGATAAAACGGCTCGAGCGCGTCATACTTCTCGCCCACTCCGACGAACTTTACCGGCTGACCCGTGACCTGTTTGATCGACAGCGCGGCGCCTCCACGCGCATCGCCATCCATCTTGGTCAGCACGACACCGGTGATGCCGATACGAAGATGAAACTCTTCGGCTGATCGCACGGCATCCTGACCGGTCATCGCATCCGCTACGAACAGTATTTCCACGGGATGGGTTTCGCTCTTAATCGTGACCAACTCTTCCATCAACTGGTCATCGATGTGCAAGCGGCCGGCCGTGTCGATCAGCAGCGTGTCATAACCAACGTCACGCGCGTGCTGTAAAGCACCTCGGGTCAGCTCGAGGGGATCGTTCGTTTCAGGCTTTTCAAAGATCGATTGGCCAGTCGCGCGGGCGATGACCTTCAATTGTTCGCGCGCGGCGGGCCGGTAAACGTCAGTCGAGAGCAGCAGCGGCTTGCGCTGCTGATTTTGCGACAGCCAGCGCGCTATCTTTCCCGTCGAGGTTGTCTTGCCTGAGCCTTGCAGGCCGACAATCATTACGACGTTCGGACTCGTCTTCGTGAAGACCAGCCGGGAAGATTGCCCGCCCAGGAGTTCAACCAGCTCATCAAAAACAATCTTGACGACTTGCTCAGACGGTTTCAGTTCCAACCAAACCTGTTGTCCCTCCGCTTTTTCTTTGACCGAAGCAATAAAGTCCTTCGCGACTTTATAGTTTACGTCGGCTTCGAGCAGGGCCAACCGAATTTCGCGCAAGGCGGCGTCGACATGTTCCTTCGTCAGGACGCCCTCGCCACGCAGGTTCTTCAGCGTCCGCTTTAGCTTGTCGGAAAGAGATTCGAACATACATCAGACAACAATTCCGGGCAATGCGGAAACAAGCATGATAAGTGCGGGTCTGAGGGGTGTCAAGGAATGCAATTTACTTTGGTGACGAGGGCAGTTTGTGGTGGCACCCGCATCGTGCTCCGCTCGATCAAGGACGGGCGTGCCCGTGCCGCGTTTCAAACTGCGCCTGCCAATTACCACCGGCTAACGCTAGAGATGTTCGACGAAATACTCCGTGTGCCCGTCACTTGAATGAGAATTTGGAGATAGGAATATTGGCGTTGCGAACTGGGCATCCAAGCCACCGGGCCCCCAGGTCATTTTGTGTATTTCCCCACCGGTTTCCCAATCGCGCCCAACGTGACCTGCAGGGAAAGTAATGACGGGGCGACCCGACTGTGCTATGTTGCTTTACATTCTGCTGGTCATGGTATTCAGCATTGCTGCCCGCCCGACAATTCGGAGGTGAAATACACGCTTTATTGGGCATTTATTGATACGTAACATATCAATAAAGGGCACATTCGATGCACTTCAATATAGGACTTTCCCAGTTTGACTAACGAGAAACATCGCCCCTCTTCCGCTGTAGTCGATTTAGCGGACGCGCGCGCGCGCCTCGGTTCGACCGGTGGCAAGCGCATCCCGGAGTCACGAGCGACTGAGCTTGATGAGATTCGCAAGCTACTCGATCAGGGCTTGAGTAGCGAGGCGCGTAAGCGCCTCAACCTGCTGCTGTCCTCGGCACGCCAGCACCCCGCCCTGGTTGCCCAGGCCCGTTGCGCTTTATCGACGGCGCTCGAGATGCAGGGGCAGTTTCGAGAGTCTCTCGACGCGGTCTTAATGTATGAAAACCCCGACGCCCGCGCGAAGCTCGATCCTGAGTTGAGCGCCAAACTGCAGATTCAAATAGCTCTCGCCTATAACTATAACCGCGATCATCCAAAAGCAATCTCGCTACTGAAATCAACACTGCGCGAAGCGCCTGAAGGGGGCGCCATCGCCCTGGCCGCGTACACCGCGCTCGCCCGCGTTTATCGCACCATTACCGAATATCCAATCGCGCGCGACTATTCACATCGCGCGCTCAAGTCCTATCGCCTGACGGGGGAATGGCGTGGACTGGCGGAAACTTACTTCGGACTGGGCATTGCAGACCTTCAGGAAGGCAAGTACGAAGCTGCGCTGGATAATTTTGGACAGGCGATAAAACTCGTGGGCGATCATCCTGCGAGTTATCTGCTGGGCCGTACTTACTCAAACATGGCCGGCGCCTGTTGGTTTCTTAAGCGGCCCCACGATGGCATCCGTTATCTTGAAAAAGCGATCGCTTATTACGAACGCACCGATCATAAGACGAGTGCCGCCGAAGCCTACAACAACCTCGGCCTCAACCTCGTTTTACTCGGCCACTGGGACCGGGCGCAAGATGCTTTGGAGCGTGCATTGTCGATCGTTACCGAGCTTGACGATGGTGGAACCACGCTCCCGATGATTCTGGATTCGCTCGGAGAGCTTTTGATGCTCCGCGGTGAATTGGAAGAGGCCCACGCCGTCCTTGAACGGGCCGCCGCACTGGCGACTGAGAAAGGGAACAACTGGTACTGCTGCCAGACTCACCGCACCCTGGGGCGCTGTTATCTGGCGATGAAACAGAGCGCTGAAGCGCTCGCACAGGCAAAGGACGCTATTGCGCTCGCAGACTTAATCGGCGATCGCCAGGCGATTTGCGAATCACGACTACTGTTGGTTGAGGCCTCGCTCATGGCCGGGCTGGTGGACGAAGCCAATGACGATCTGCAAAAGGTCACCACATTAATAACAGATTCCGAGACTGATTTGCTGCTCGCCGGCGAAGCGCAACGACTACACGGTCTGCTGGAAATGGCCGCCGGCCAAGCCGGATTGGCAGCGCAACATTTTGGCAGAAGCGTTTCGATTTTTGATCTGCTCGGCGATCGCTACCGTAGCGCGCGCGCGCATTGTGAATTGGGCAGGGCCTACGCACTGGCGAAACCCGACCGCGCCGCCGAGCATTTTGCGAGGGCGTCTAACACTTTTCGCGAACTCGGGGCCCGTCTCGATCTCGCGCAAGCGGAAGAAGCAACTGCGGCCCTGGATGGCAGTACCGCCGAGCAACCACGCCAGAGCGAAACCGTCGCGCAACTCCTGACACTTCGGTTGGCCGAAGCTGTGGCCTCCAGAGAATTGTTATTGCACGAATTGGCCGCAGTAATAAGGCAGGAAACAAATTGCGATAGTGTGGTCATTTTCGAGCCGCAGTCAGACTCAAAGCAGCGGATCGTCATTGCTCACGGTTTGGATCAGCAGCAGAGCTCCGGGCTGGCGACGCGAATCGCCGCGGTTACGAGCAATACGCAACGCGAATCCCTTGCTCGAAAGCTCCACGCCGCCATCATCACTTTGAAAGCGAGTAATGCTGCGCCCGCAACACTGATTATCTCGCCCCGGGAAGCGGCGGAACTCACGGGCGGACTATCTCTCGATCCGCTGTTGCGGATAGTTGAGTTGGGCCTGGACGTTTGCGCGCTCAGAGAGCGCAATCGCACTAGTCAGGGTCGCGGTGAGGAGACGGATCTCGCCGGCTCAGGTTTGATGCCGGGCTTCATTCATTCGAGTCCCGCGATGACGCGACTGGTTGAAGAAGTACATAAGATTCGCTCGTCGGACGTTACGGTTCTGGTCACCGGTGAATCCGGCACTGGCAAAGAATTGGTGGCGCGCGCGATTCACGCCCTGTCCTCGCGCCGCGAAAAAGTTTTCGTGCCTTTTAACTGCACGGCTGTGCCTAAGGAGCTTTCTGAAGGCTACCTGTTCGGTTACCGGCGCGGCGCGTTTACGGGAGCGGTTAAGGATTCGGACGGTGTGATTCGGGCCGCTGCAGGCGGTACGTTGTTCCTTGATGAGATCGGTGATCTCCCAATCGATGTGCAACCAAAGCTCCTTCGTTTTCTTCAGGAGGGTGAGATTCAACCATTAGGGGAGCAGCGACCTTCCAAAGTCGATGTGCGAATCATCGCTGCGACCAACACTGATTTGGAAGAGATGGTGGCGCAGGGACGCTTTCGCGAAGATTTGTATTATCGTTTGAACGTAATTCGTTTGCGGGTGCCACCGTTGCGCGAGCGGCGCTCGGAAATTCCCACAATCGTTAACTATTACACTAATCACTACGCGGCAAAATTCGGACGACGCGAAATCAAAATTGCGCCCCAGGCGACAGACTTATTGATGGTTGCCGATTGGCCCGGTAACGTGCGACAGCTTTGCAACGAAATTCAACGGGTGATCGCGCGCGCGGAAGATGGCAGTGTGATTACTCCGGAACAGTTGTCACCCGAATTGCGACAGATGCGGGCCCCCGTGACGCCCGCGGGTACGGTTACTTCGATTGGAGGGATTGGCCAATCAGGCGCCGGTTCAATACCAAACATGACGCTGGCCGAGGCGCTCAGCGAAGTCGAGCGCCGCATGATCGCTCAAGCCCTGAGTAAACACAAAGGGAATATTTCGCGCGCCGCGCGCGAGCTTGGCCTCACCCGTCGCGGCCTCTATCTAAAGCTCGATCGCCTGGAAATGACCGCCAGCGCGTGAGCGCGCCAACTCTTTCCGCAACCTTCCTCATCTAATAACGTGTAACAGTCTTAACCGCCGGGCGTAACTCGTTTGCGCCGTTTCCCAACTGGCGTGTATCCTTTTAATGATGTATTGAGTCCATCGAAGTAATGAGCGTCAAACTTAACCTATCCAGTAACCCCTTTCGCAATCGTTTTGTACCGTGGACGGTGACCGCTCTGGTGGTGGTGTTGTCGGTGGTTGCCCTTTTATTCATAGCGCAATCGACATTTCGGACCAACGCCAAGATCGTCGCCACAGAGCGAGACATCGCGGATTTGCGAAAGCAAACTCAGACCCTCAATCAAGAGGCGAGGGCCATTGAAACGGCGCTCACTCCCGAGCAAAAACGTCAATTGAAATACGCGCACGCCCTGGTGGATCGCAAGCGATTCTCGTGGTCCCGCTTATTTGCTGATCTGGAAAGTTCCCTCCCTGGGGATATTAAGATTACCCGCATCCTGGTAAAGGGTGTCAGCATGGAGGGTGATCGTCCGGCGGCGGATCTCGATTTGGTTGTAGCCAGCAAGGCGCCGTCAAACGTCACGCAAATGATCGTGGACATGGAGTCGCAGGGCGTCTTCCGCGCGGAATTGGTTGCGCAGAACCCACAGCGTGGGAAAGGCGAGATCGGTTCCGAATACGAATTGAATGTTCACTATGTGCCACGCGCGGGATTTGCAATTGAGCCTGCGGCATCCAAACGACCTGTCGACACGGCCAGCGAAGGAGGCAAAAGTCGATGAGTCAGGAGCGGCCCATGCCGGCCAGCCCAGCAGCCTCTCGGGGGCAAATTTCAATTCCATTCCGCCAGATGGGCCGGGCGCCCGCATTGAGCGTTATCGGTCTGCCGGAATTGATAGGACTCGCCGGGGCAGCCTTGCTCGCGATCACCGTGGTCTTTGCATATTTTTATTTTTACTTGCCGGCGAACGCGCATTTGAAATCAGCAGAACTTGAACGCACTCAACTGCAGGGGGAACGCCAGTCATTGGGTGTCGCGATCAACCAGGGGGAGAGCACCAAGGTAAGCGTCGATAGAATCAACGCGAGCCTGGAAGACTTTGAGAGTAATTGGTTGCCAGTGCAGAGTTCGGGTCGCACATCGCTTTATACGGTTTTGAATAGTCTAATCAAAAGTAATGGTTTGCGAAATACTGCAGGGCCGACTTACTCGCAGCTCGATCTGATTGGCGCTAAGACGCAGGTGCAACCCGGCGCTAGCGCCGAGAAGCAAAACAACGCCAAATGGCAAAGTATTTATCCGGGCATTGCCGTGAGCGTCACAGTCGAAGGCGCCTACCAGAATATCCGCCATTTTGTTCGTGACATCGAAACCAGCCGCCAGTTTCTGATTATCAACGCGATCGAATTGGAAGGAGTGAGACAGTCCGGCTCTGCGGAGCAGCAGCAGCCGTTCAATGCGCCGGTTCAGCCAAGGGCCGGGAGAACCAGCACAAGCGCCGAGGGCCCGGCGATCGCGGCCGGCCGTGGCGGACTAGTTAGTTTGCGGCTCGATATGGCCACCTATTTCCAAAGGCCTGGAGCTACCACCTCGGCGCCGTAATTGAATAGTAGGATCTATGAAGTTCTTCGATCCAAACAATCCGAACGAAAAGAAGAAGATGATTGCCGCTGGGGCGCTGGGTCTCATCGCAATCCTCGTTCTGGGTTATGTGTTTTTTGGCGGATCATCAAAGCCATCCAATAAAACGATCGCGCACGGCCCGTCGCCCACCCCCCGAATGGGCGCCACACCGGTACAACCACAGATCGACGAAGAATTATCCATCTATCAACCAATAAATTATCCGGTACCTGTACCACCCGTGTCCGAAGCGAACCGGAACGTCTTTGCGTTCTACATACCGCCCTCGCCAACTCCCAAGCCGGTCTACGTTGCCCCGGCGACTCCGACGCCCACGCCACCGGTAACCGCCTCATCGCTTTCGCCATCGAATGTGTACGCGACCACGCCCGGCGATTTCACTCTGCAACTGAATGGCGACCGATTCACGCCGGCGCTTCACATTGTTCTCGACGGTCGTGATCTGCCAACTAGATTCATCAGTCCACAGCAATTGTTTGCCACCGTGTCCGCCACGCTCATCAGTAGCCCCGGCGTCCGCCAGGTCATGGCCCGCAGCAACGACGGACAGCTTTACTCGAATACCATCGCCCTGAATGTTTCTCCCCCGCCGCTTCCGAATTACAATTATGTGGGCCTTATCGGCAAGCCGCACTTCAACGACACGGCGGTGCTTCAGGACAAGGGCAACAAAGATTTACTCAACGTGCAGCGCGGCGATGCCGTGGGTGGACGGTTTCGGGTGGTGAGCATCTCTGAAAAAGAAGTCAGGCTGATCGACACCGCTTTGAAGATCACCACCAGAATTCCTTTTACGACAGATCCGAATTCGACCGGTCCATACCGGCCGCCCACAAGAACGGTTGACGACGAGCCATAATAATGCGAACCCGATTGCAGTCTGCGAGAAGGTCTTCAGAAGGCGGTTATGCGCTGGTTTCATTACTACTCATGATGAGCCTGGTCGCACTTTTTGCCATGGGGGCCGCCCAGAATATTCGTCAGCAAGCACAGCGAGAACGCGAAAAAGAGGCCATTTTCCGCGGAGAACAGGTAAGCGCTGCGATCCAGTCTTACGTCCAATTTCGGGTGCAATACCAGGGAGGACGAGGCGTCAATGCGCTGCCAACCAGCATGGACCAGTTGCTCGATGGAATTCAGATTCCAGGAAAAACTAAGAAACTTCAGATTCTCCGCAGCGAAGCTGCGCACGATCCGCTCTCAAGTTCCGGCGAGTGGAAATTGGTTGGGCCAACTTCACCAGACGTCGGCGCATTCGTAAAATCTCTGACGGTGTACTCAGGCGGGCAACCACCGACTCCGCGCGGAGACATGGCGGGGCTCGCATCGCTGATTCCGCAAATGGCAAATGTACTCAACACCGAATCGACGAGCACAGCTCCCGGCGGCGAAGACGACTCATCAAACTCGTCCGGTCCATTCCTGGGCGTTGCCAGTCGCAGTCAACGGAACGCAGTCATGACTTACTATGGAATCGATCGTCATGACGGTTGGCTGTTCACTCCACTCTTCAAGTAACGACAATCGCTCTCCAACGATCGTGATCATCAGTCATCGCGCGCGCTCTCGTTGATGCGTGAGTGTTCAAATACACCGGAGTGAGCAGCAAAAATTCTTGCTTCGCTGTAATAAATTGTTGACAACGATCTAATTAAGGTTTATATAGCAACATGTTGTGCGCCGTTTTCTCTAGGCCACAAGACACATTGAAGTACAGCATCTTGTGGTCACTTACTCGAAACTCAAGAAGGAGAAACGACAATATGGCAACTAAGAAGAAGGCCGCTAAAAAGGGCGGTTCGAAAAAAGGCGGCAAGAAGTCCGCGAAGAAGAGATAGCTCGTTCAAGCAGGAAACAACGACCACGTTCCAGTGGCGCACATCCTATGAGGCCTTGAAGGTCCTTTAAGAGGAACGGCGAATGCTTTCCAAGCGACGCCGTTCCTATTATTTTGTCCAGCGTCTTAGCAACCCATCATCCTCGTGAAAGTTTTGCCTTCTTTGCGACTGGTTTGCACCTCCGCCGATGTTCAGCATTGCTCTTGTTGAGCCAGAGATTCCGCAGAATACCGGAAACATCGCGCGACTGTGTGCGGCCACCCGGACACCTCTGCATATCGTTGGCGTAACAGGGTTTCGCCTGGACGACCGGGCCGTGCGCCGCGCCGGCCTCGATTACTGGGACCAGGTTTCGATCAGCCGGCATCGCGACCTGGCGCAACTTGCACACGCACTGCCGCAGGGACGGCTGCTTTACTTTTCAACAAAAGGA
Organism: Pyrinomonadaceae bacterium; assembly: GCA_046262835.1. Classification (GTDB taxonomy): domain Bacteria; phylum Acidobacteriota; class Blastocatellia; order Pyrinomonadales; family Pyrinomonadaceae; genus UBA11740. Next base: position 59,935 of record JBHELZ010000001.1, on the reverse strand, counting down.
GAAAGATCACTTTGGGATTATAAATTCGACGTCGGAGATTGCCTCGTGTTCGGTCCCGAAACGCGCGGACTACCGGAAGGACTGCTGAGAAGTAACTGGGAACGGTGCTTGAGGATTCCGATGTTCAATCCCCGCGTGCGAAGCTTGAACCTGGCGAATGCGGTTGCCATAACTCTCTACGAAGCTTTGCGACAAGCTCGCGTGCCTGGTTCTTAATCGTCAGCTTCGTCCGTCGTTGCCGGTTCGTCCTCATCGTCTTCGCTGTATGTCTCATAATTCGTCGAATCATCATAGTAGTATGAGACCGATTTCTGTTTGGCTTCTTCGTCAGGCTTGGCGGGCTCTTTCTGGTTCTTCCGTTCGTCAGCATTATCATTTTGTGCTTCACCCATGATGCTCCATCATAACTGACAGGTGCGATTCAATCTTCCAAAAATATATCCCATTACCGATACCGGACTCTCATCGCTGAGTCATACTGAACAAGTTAGACGTCTGATCGCAGGCGGCGCGAAACTTATCCAACTTCGGGAAAAAAATAATTCTGTTCGTGCCTTCTATGATGACGCATGCGAGGCGATTCGCATTGCCCGGCTGGCCGGTACAAAGCTCATCATCAACGACCGCGTCGATGTCGCGCTTGCATTAGACGCAGACGGAGTCCATCTCGGCCAGACGGATATTCCCGTGGCGGCCGCGCGCCGGCTACTCGGCACCGACGCTATTATTGGTTTTTCGACGCATACGATCGAGCAGGTCAGAGCCGCGCTCGACCTGCCCATCAATTACCTCGCTTTCGGTCCCATCTTTGCGACGGAGAGCAAGACCAACCCGGATCCGATCACCGGTCTCGAGGCGCTCCGCTTAATCAAGTCTTGCTGCCATCTGCCCGTCGTGGCCATCGGCGGAATCAACAGATCGAACGTGGCCAGGGCAATGTCGGCGGGGGCCGATTCCGCTGCCATCATTTCGGCCATCGTTAATGACCCTGGGCAAATCACGGAAAATGTTCATGATTTCTTCACATTGGCGAACATTCAACGAAGCTAAACATTTTTACTTGCGTTTCTACGCCTCGATCCTTCAGAATGGCTCTGGCCGACGTACTTAAGGCCCCTCCCTCAACGCACTATTCGATCTCACAACATACATACGATCAAATGAGCTTCTTCGATCTGCCACCCATCATCGAACGCATGCTGCTGGTTTCTGACAAGATCAGCGACTTGAATTTTTCGGTTGGCCAGCTACCACAGGTTGAAATCAACGGTAAGCTTACGCCCGTCCAACCGCTTGGCCTGCAAAAGCTGACGCCTTATCAGACCGAGGTCATCGCCATGTCGCTGCTGCAGGAAAACCCTGAAGCCGCGGAGAAGCTGGTCAAGACCGGCACTGCTGATCTTAGTTATTCGCTGCCGTCCCGCGCTCGATTTCGGTGCAACATCTTTCAGCAGCGCGGGGTGTATTCAATCGTTATGCGCGTGATTCCCACTGACATTCCGTCGCTTGGTTCATTGCATCTGCCGCCGCAGCTGGCCGAAATAGCGGAACTGCGCAATGGCCTGGTCTTGATCACCGGGCCGACTGGCTCCGGCAAGAGCTCCACGCTCGCCGCGATCATCGACATCATCAACGAGACGAAACACTACCACGTCGTCGCAATCGAAGATCCAATCGAGTACTTGCATACGCACAAGAATTCCACAATCAACCAGCGCGAGGTTGGACACGACACGAAAGATTTTCCTTCCGCTTTGCGGGCCGCTTTGCGACAAGCTCCAAAGGTGATCCTGATCGGCGAGATGCGTGATTATGAAACAACCGAAATTGCGCTCGAGGCGGCCGAGACGGGCCACCTGGTCCTCTCAACTCTGCACACTATCGATGCTTCCAAAACCGTAGACCGCATTATCGGACTTTATCCGAAGAATGAAGAGCCGGTCATTCGGACGCGCCTGGCCCAGACGTTTCGTTACATTCTTTCACAGCGTTTGATTCCGCGAGCAGACATGCGCGGACGCGTGGCGGCCGTCGAGATTCTCCTATCGACGCCTCGCACCCGCGAGTACATCGAGAATGGAGAGACCGACGGCAAGTCTCTGCTCGATGCAATGCGAGACGGAAAGCTGGACGGAATGCAGGATTTCGATTCCGTTATCAAAGATTTAATTGAGCGCAATGTGATTACTCTCGAAGACGGCATGGGTTTCGCAACGAATCAAAACAATCTGCTGCTTTCACTCAAAGGCCTGACCTCTGGCGAGGATTTTATTCGGACCCAGGCGCAAAACCTGGTTGCCGATCACGCTTCGCAACTGCCCGCAGGGTTTAGTCTTACCGAGTAACTCATAGTTTCTTAAAACCATGGTGCTAATTTGCTCACAGTGTAATGCGCGTTTACAGCTTGACGATGCCAAGGCTCCGTCGCGCCCTTTTTCGGTGCGTTGTCCGAAGTGTCAGGCGAACGTGAACCACGCGCCGGCATCAACTTCGGAATCCCAGGCGTCGCCCCCACTCGCGACCACACCTTCCGCCGAATCGTCAGCTATGCCGTTTGAACGGCCTACCGCGGCGCCGGCTTTCAAGCCGCCGGTCGAGAAATCACTACCGGCTGAGGAAAACGCCTCTGGTCTAAACGAGATTGCGAGATTGTTGGCCGAGGCGCTACAGCATTCAGACCGTGGCCCGGGAACTGGTCGAAAGAGACCGGCGTGGGATCGACGCAAGGCACTGGTTTGCGGCAGCCCGGCGTATCGCGAAACCATAGCTGAGTTGCTCGTCGATCATGATTATGAAGTATTCATCGCCGATAACATGGTGCAGGGACTGGGACGCATGCGAGAAGAACGGATGGATGTCGTAGTACTAGATGCGAATTTTGATCCCGTGGAGCAAGGTGTCGCATTTATCACGCGCGAAGTGCGCTTGATGCGGCCCTCTGAACGCCGAAGACTTTTCCTTGTCTATGTAACAGCCGGCGTACGTACAATGGACGTGCACGCTGCTTTTCTTCAGAACGTGAATCTGGTAATCAATCCTTCTGACGTAGAGCAATTGCCGGAAGCACTCGAAGTTTCCATCCGCCACTATAACGATCTATATCGTCCCTTCAACCGCGCGCTCGATCTAGCTCCGATATAAGCAGGTTAACAACCTAACTGCATCAACGCGTCGCGAAAAGCGGCGTGTTTTTGCATTAGCTTCAGATAAAGCGCTTCATCCGGGCCGCCCTTGGCGCGAATAATTCGAACTGCCGACAGTTTTTGCTCGGTATCCCATTTTTCCAAATCGGGAATCATTGCCAGCACAAGCGAAAGATGTTCCAGCGCGGCACGTTCACTCTGGTTCCATCCGCGGCCTACAATTCCCAATGCCCGCTTAACAACACCCATGGACTGTTTGCGAATTTCGACCGCGTTTCCATCAAAGTGGCGCGCCATGCGCCGCTGCACGGCGAGGCCGATTCTGCGCACTTCGAAATTGTCCCAGCGCTTTCGCGATTCTGCTTCGAACAGATCAAACAACATGTGACCGGCTGCGAGTTTCCGTAAGCTGGCGGCGGATGTTCGGTGCTTCGGCTGCTTAATCGCCTTTGCTTCTTCTGCGATGGTTGATTTGAGCAACTCAGATTTGACCGGCCGGAATCCGAGCTTGCGATAAAACCAGAAGGCGCCCGATTCAATCCCTTCTTCATTCTCGTGTCCAACCTGGTAAGGGTCGATCGAGAAAACAGTAACGCCGAACAGTTGGCGCATCAGGTGCAGAATTCGCGCGTACAACCACGCGGTCTCGCCATCGCGAAACGTGTAATAGAGATTGAAGCCGCTCTCCATTCGCTCGCAAATAGACAATCCTTCAAAATAAGCAACCGGCACACCGTTCTTAAAGATCAACGCGGCGTGATAAGCGCGCAAGGGCAAGCGATATTCGGGCGGCACCCCCGTCACGAACACTTTCGTGCCGCGACCAAGGTCGGCCTTCAGAATGCGTTGAGGGTCTCCATAGGTAAACCCGTGCAATTCGCGATAGCGCACGGCAGAAGTCTCGCGCGCCAGATCCAGGACTTTTTCGCCTTGCGCGAGCGAGAGTTTTTTGGTCGGAATTGGTGGCGACGAGAGCTCACGCGTGAGGGACACATCGCGACGCGCAATCAACGGAGATTTATGAAAGAAGATGATCGGCACCGCAAGTCGCATTCCGGTTCGGGACGCACGAAAGCCGTATTGCCAGGTAACGTGAAGCTTCAAGCTGTCGTAGAGGTTTGCTCTCAGCTTGTCAGAGAACGGTAAGGACTCAAATCTTTCGATCAGCCAGACAAGTTCGCGACGGCGGCCCTTCGCAGCGTCCAGCCACTCGCGAAAAGGAACGTGCGCTTCGACCATGGCGTCATCTTCGAGCAGCGGCAGGAAGCGAGGCATGGTAGCCCCAAAGCGATCTTCTTCTTCGAACCAATCCCAGTCGATCGAGAGCTGCGCCGGATATCTCGCGACCAGCCAGCGCACGATCGCGTAGCTGAAGTTGCTCGTGACCGAGCCGCCGGCGATTCCAGAGACTTCCGGATCGTCAAATGCGGACAGGTTCAGATCCGCCGCGCGCAGTTCCTCGACGCGTTTGGCAAAAGCTTTTAAGGCCTTCTCGGTTTTTTTGAGAAGCTGCCGCCCCCTCGGGTATGCGCGAAAAAACAGCAGGATCTCGTGAAAGCGGATGAGGTTATCGGCAAGCTCTAGTTTCTGTTTCAGTAAACGTGACAGAGTCGAGCTTATTTTCGCTTGCGGAATATCAAACGCTCGTTTCGCAGCTTCGAGCTGGTCCAGCAGTTGGTTGGTAGCATTCGACACTGGATTCGTCGGAACAAATTAACGGGCAGACGGTCTAAGACTGTAATTGAGCCGGAGAGTTCGCAACATGAGAAGCAAGATCATATTGTGCTTGAAAACTGCATGGTTCGTTGCTGCTTTGACGATTTTGTTTATGGGAACGAATATGTGCGCGTCAACCGATGCGGCCTGTCTCGCGGCAGGTGAGACGATGTTCCCTTTGATGTTCGTACTGTCTTTTCCTTTTGGCGTCGTCTTTCTTTTCCTATCGATGCTCTCTCTGCAATCCGGCACTGCTCACTATCCATCTGATTACATAACGGCATGGTTCATAATGGCATGTGGCGGCTGCTGTCAATGGTTCCTGGTGGTGCCGCGCTTATTTGCAAAACCAACACTGACGGCGCTCGATATCGGACAGATCGACGGCCCTTCCATTCCGATTTCACAACCTTCAACGGCGGGGGCGTCTTCGCTAGTCGCGACTTTGCAGGCTCACCGGTTGCCGTCTGTGGATCGGGTAGCTACCAATATTCGTCCACGCAACACAGGCAAGCGCACTATTCCCTTCGATAGACGCGGCCGAACTCCGTTGGAACGCGTAATCAATCGGCTATAGATGTTTCCGCATGAAGGTCGCGATCTTCCATGCGTCCATCGCTTTCCACGGCATCTCCGCAGTCGTGTAATGCCCGCAGGGAAGCCACACCACGTCCAAATCGATGCCCCGCGACTTAACCTCGGCAATGACTTGCTTTGATAGATCTACCGGGAATGTTAAGTCATAACGCGCGGCGATGAAGCGCATTGGTCGTGGCTTCATTTCAAGCAACCGTGGAACGAAAGGCACTGGGCTAATCGGTTTCCAGAACTCACGCAACTCTTCGAGGGTGACGTTTGTCTCAATTCCCTGCTTCACGTGATCAGTCGAGATTCCCTTCCAAACCACATCCGCGAAAAAGCCGGACACATGATTGAAGACGCCTACGTCTATCGCCTCGTCGTGGGTGAACGCGAGAAAAGCCGTGCACGATCCGATGCTGGTGCCCAGAATTCCAATCCGTTCAAATCCCTGTTCTTTCAGCCAACGGACTGCGGAGCGCGTATCGACCACGGCCTGCCGCATCGATTGTATTGTGCGACCGATGTTCGAGCTCACAAGATGCTCCGCGCGCTCGATTTCCGGCGGCCGCCGGTCTTCGTGATAAGGGAGGGTCAGACGAAGCGCCGTCATACCCAGACCGTTGAAAATACGACAAGCTTCGACATGGCTGTCGGGTTGGGCATTCCACTGGGGCAGGACCACGACTGCCGCACGTGGCTTATTCTTGCGCTCACGGCGTGGTGTAAACAGTCGCGCATGGACGATGTTGTTAATCGGTGAGGGCGTTTCGACCGTGCTCGTCCATGTCAGACGATCGCCGGTCAGTTTCCAGTCTTCGATTTGAGCAATTGAATAGAACTCATCGCTGTGCTGCATGGCCCGCTTTGTATGTTCACGCAAAACAGCTCGCGGATCAGCGCCGTTAACGTGGTCGCTGATAAACTCCAGCCCCCATGCAAACGGACGGACGACCCGATTGTCGTCTCTTTTCGTATACGCGATTTCGCGCGACCGCATCCATTTTCCAAACAAATTGACCCTCGCTCGGTTCACAACCGCAATCGAATGTTGCACATTTCGTGTCAGTCATCCTAAAGTTGAGACCACAGCAAAATCAAGCAAGCAATTGTGCCAGAGAAGATTATCCGCAGTTATTCAGGCGGAAAAGCTCTATTGTCAGGCAGCCCGTTCATTCACCAGATCGAAAACGGTTACTCAATGTCGCTAATTATCCACAGCACCATTCTAGCGCTGAGCCAGGGACGCCAACTCCCGCACATCGACCGTTCGACGACCATTTTTGTTGCTGAAATCCTCCTGATGCTGCTGGTCGGAAGGTTGCTTGGAGAGGTGATGCAACGCCTTGGGCAGCCTGCTGTCCTCGGCCAATTGCTGGCCGGAATCTTGCTTGGCCCAACCGCGCTGGGAAATCTGTGGCCCGCCGCGCATCAAGCCATTTTTCCAAACACACCGGAATCAAAGAAGATGATCGATGCCATCTCGCAATTGGGCATTCTGATGCTTCTCTTGATTGCTGGCATGGAAACTGATTTCGCAATCGTCAACCGCATGCGGCGCACGGCATTCTTCTCATCGCTATCGGGAATTGTCTTTCCCTTCGCGTGTGGCTTATTTCTGGGAGAAATGCTGCCGGATGCGATGCTTCCCGAGCCCGATAAGCGGATAGTCACAGCGCTGTTTCTGGCGACCGCGCTATCGATCTCATCCGTCAAGATCGTGGCCATGGTAATAATGGAAGCAGACTTCATGCGCCGGAATATCGGCCAGCTAATCCTGGCTTCGGCGATCATCGACGACACCGTCGGCTGGATCATCATTGCGATGATCTCAGGCATAGCGGCCGACGGCGTGTTTAATCTCAAGGGTGTGGGCTTGACGGTCGGCGGCACATTCATTTTCCTCGCGCTGAGTTTTACTTTTGGCCGGAGAATAGTTGCCCACGTCATTCGCTGGACCAACGATAACTTGCGGATCGAGTTCGCAGTGCTCTCGGCTATTCTCGTGCTGATGTGCCTGATGGCGCTGGTGACAGAGTTGATTGGCGTACATACGGTACTGGGGGCGTTCGTAGTCGGCATACTGGTTGGACAATCGCCGATTCTCACAAAACAAATTCAAGAACAAATACGCGGCCTAATCATCGCTCTGTTCGCTCCTATCTTCTTCGCTGTGGCAGGTCTCAGTGTCGATTTGACGATCTTGAAACATTTGTATCTTTTAGAGTTCGCAGTCGGACTGATCTTGATTGCCAGCCTTGGCAAGTTGGTTGGCTGTTATGTTGGAGGACGCCTTGGCAGATTAAGTTCACGTGAAGCAACTGCGCTGGCAATTGGAATGAACGCTCGGGGCACGACTGAGATCATCGTCGCAACTATCGGACTTTCAATCGGTGTGGTTTCCCAGGACATCTACACCTTGATCGTGGTGATGGCTGTAACCACGACGGCGGTGATGCCGCCAATGCTCCGTTGGGCTCTCGCGCGCATACCCGCTACGGGGGAAGAAAAACAGCGACTGGAACGCGAAGTAGCCGAACAGAAAGATTTTGTTCCCAAAGTCGAGAGACTTTTGATCACCGCCGATCAAAGTGAAGACGGCAGGCTCGCGTCAATTCTGGGCGGATTGTTCGCGGGTTCGCGTAAAATCATTGCGACAGTGCTCGATGTGGGATTGAAGGAGCACGACACTCCCTCCGTAGTCAGAGAGAAGATCGAAGATTTGGTCAAGCTGTCAATCGAATTTGCGAGTAGCAAAGAAGTGCAGCTGAACGGTGGCGATCAGAAAGCTGCTAGTCCTCCGGCGCAACTGAACACACAATTATCAACCGAAGAACCGTCCACGGCAGTCTTGAAGGAAATTAAGAAGGGCTACGATATGATCTTTATCGGGCTCCAGCAGGCGTTGCTGAGTAATGGCGAAACGGCAGACACGTTTCATGCCTCAATCGGAAAGATCGTTACAAACTCGAAAGCAGTACTGGCGATCATAGTGGCAAAAGACAAAATGGATCCGGAATTTCGCATGGGCACAATGAATATTCTTGTGCCCACTTCCGGAGCAGAGTATTCGCGGCGCGCGGGCGAGGTAGCAATCGCTATTGCAAAAGCCTGTCGGTGCCCCGTCACTGGCTTGCACATCTATCCACCGCAAAATGAAGGTCTGCTCATGCGGCGAATTCATGAGCATCTGGAACCAGCGCGCGCGCTGATGCAGAATTTGTTGAAACTAGGAGAACGTGAAGGAGTGCCAGTAAAAACAATCGTGAAGGTTCGCAGAGCGCCTGAGCCCGTTATCCTCAAACAGATCAAGAAGGGTAAGCACAACTTGGTCGTACTGGGCGTCAACGTGCGCCCGGGAGCAAAAATGTTTTTCGGCCCGAAGGCAAAAGTGCTGCTTGAGCGCGTGCCGTGTTCGTTGCTGCTGGTGATATCGTAATCAAGTTCATTCGGCGTGGTGATCTTAAACCATCGGATCAACTTCGTTCAGGGTGCTGCCAAACTACATGCTCGCGCGGCAAGGATGAAAAAACTCACAATTCGAATTCTCCTCATGACTGCATTAAGTCTGGGGGCAATGCCTATCTACGCCCAGTCAAACGCCCCTTTGAAGAGTGACACGCAGTTTTGGAATGACATCCAATTTACGGTCCCGGCGAACAAGCAAGTTGATTTTGTGCTCACGCTCACCACGCGAACGAGACGAAACATTACCGTGCTGGCCGATGAACGCTGGGGCGTGGGCTGGGTCATTAAGGCCACCAGGTACCTGAGTCTCAATCCGTTTTATTTTCATCGCGAGGCTGATCCGCCGCATTTGAAACACGAAAGAGAGGATCGTTTGACACTGGGTGCCACCCTTCGCTGGCCGCTGAAGAAGTTTACGCTGGCGGACCGCAACTGGTTCGAACGCCGGTGGCGCGAGCCACAAGTGGATGCCTGGCGTTATCGTAACCGCATCCAGCTCGAACGTCCTTTTGCTGTTAATAAAGCCAGGTTTATCGGCTACGTTGCAGACGAGGTCTTCTATGACTGGAGTATTCACGACTGGGTGAGAAACAGGTTCAGCCTCGGCGCGAATCATGCTTTCAATAAACATTTCACGCTGGATCTGTACATCATGCGACAGAATGATGGGCGCTCGCGGCCGGGAGACATTACAATTCTGGGATCGCAGTTACGCTTTAGGATGTAGAGAACCCGTTGCACTCACAGGCGCGCGCAACCCCGCTTTTTTGATCCGCCTCCTGAACTAAGATCAAGCGCAGGATTCTGACCTTTGCTATTTACATTTCATCAGTTTGGGTTGAGCGCCGTGAAGCAGAGTGAAGGTTCCGACCAACTCTTTGGTGAGGCTGTTTGAGACGCTGAGCGTCATTTTCTTCCCACTAACCTGACCCTTGAAAATTACAGCGTACCCTAAAGACTGGTCTCGACGGACCGGACCGCCGCGTTCTGGAATTTGCGTTCCCGGAACACTGAACCGACCGTGTCGATCGATCGTAATTCTTCGCTCCATGGTTGCGTGAGCACAGTCGTATTCGACTGCGGCACCCTGGTCGTTAACTTCCACGCTGATGTGCTGTCCGCCCCACAGGCCCGGCGGCAATACCTTAGTTCGACTCTTTCGCCCGGTTAAATCGCCCATCATTTCATCGAGTCTGGTTGTGATTCTGGTGAAATTATTACTGTTCCCGGCAGGATAAGCCGTAAGGTTGTCACCCTGAGCGAGAGAAAGGAAAGCAATGCCGACGAGAACCAGGAAAAAAATCATTGTCCTTCGCGAAGGCTTCTTCATTCGATCTCACTACCCTATTGGAATCTATCTTTGTCTTTATGCTGAAACATCCGCGCCGAGGTTAATAATGGAAAACGGCCTGCCGTGATTGCCGTCAGGCCGTTCTGTAAAAATCGTGGGCTTACGAGCTTAACTTACTCATTACTCTCAAGCCCATGATCATCTTAGCGTCCTCACAGCAACAATATTCGAGTACGCAGAGTTTCCTCCTCCATTGAAAGCGCGAACCCGATAGCGGTACCTCGTGTTGCGGGCCAGGCCGATGTTGCTGAAACTGCTGACGTTCGGACCAACCTGAGCAATCTCCACAAAGCTTGTGCAACCGCTACCCTGACAACGCTCAATCTTAAAGCCGTCCTCGTTATTCGAGTTGTCGGTCCAGGCCAGATTGATTTGACTCGTGGAAACCGCCGTCGCTGTCAGATTGCCGGGAGCCGCAGGAGCCGGCGTCGGTGTTGGACTGGGTGTTGGTGTCGGCGTCGGAGTTCCTGTGGGTGATGGAGTTGGCGTCGGTGTTGGCGTAGGCGAACCGCCGCATCCGGGAAACTTAAATGCACCGATGCGTGTGCGCCAATTGAAACTGCCGTTCGACGGTATGTATTCCTGTGTGTACCAGAAGGTGCAATCATCGACCGGGTCTACCGTCAGGTCGCTGTAATCTCCCCAACGATTCAGCGTCCCGGTTTGACTGCCCGCGCCGGCGAACAGAGTACTTTCAGCCTGCGTCAAGGTATTAACCGGATCAGTAAAGAGTCGCCCCGAGTAACGAATTTCCGGATGAATAGAAGCGCTTGAGGCGCTGTAACCAATGGCCAGGTTGCCCTGTTGATCCATGGCCGCGCTACCCATCCAACGCCAGGTAGTATCGGGTTGGTAGGTGCTCTCCTGAAACAAGGTGACTGGCCCCGCCGTCACGTTACGCAACTCAAACCAGCGAATACCCGCGACTCCTCCTGAGCTGACGCTATAGTTACCGACGAGTGCCTCGTGGTCCCCAAAGTTGCGATAAGCCAGACGGAACATCAAACGGTCTCCGATTCCATCCACCTTATTCGTCGTACCCGACTGCGGCACACAACTGCGGGTTGTCGCGCACAGCAGCGAAAAGCCTGCTGCAGGCTGACTGGCGAAAAGAGTAAAGCTCGAAAGCGCAGGCGTCGCAAAATCGACGTGGAAATGGAACAGCCGGTAAGCGCCGGCGCTGGGAAACTCGACGAACGTTGCCGGGGCGCCGGCCGGCGGAAGAATTGAGCCGTCTAGATCACTGGGCAAGTAAACATCCTCGTTCGATCCTCCCGTTACTCCGGTGGTGATGAATGTTGCCGGCAATCCCGCCAACATCTTTGACCGATCGAATGCAAACGGTTGCGGGCCCAAAAAAGCAGTACCAGCTGAGTTGAATACGTTCATGCTCATGTAGTAGGCATCGGGCCACACACTGACGTGTGGATAATCAAAGAAGTTCGAGCCCAGATGAAAGTCATACCGATTGTAACTACCGGTTGCGTCGCTGGTTGTCGACACGGCAATGCATTCGTCGGTGGGAACGTTTACGCCCGCGAATTGACTAATGACCCAGCGGTTGGCCAGCTGATCATAGAGCACCACCGGATCTCCGCTTCCATTGCTTTGGCATACGCCGCCAAAACCACTCCACAAGGTAGTGATACCGGCGGGCCCTAGCTGGGAGGCGCCCGTCGCTTTGTTAAAGACCTGATAACCTTCGTTGACGATCTGCACGTATTGCGTGGCGCCCACTTCACCATTCGTGTCAGGCGGCGCGCAATTGCACGCCACGCCGGGGAAAGCCACACCGTCAAAATTAAGCGAGGTGGCCGGCATGCTCGGAGCGAACAGGCTCATAAGGCTCGCCCCCTGGACGGCGGCGTCAGAGCTATCTTTGTGTTTGAGCGTGGCCGGAACTTTAGGGTTTTCGTTCGCTTCTTTCTCGGCTTTCCTGGCCACCTTCTCTTGCTTCATATCACGCAACGGGGGTGACGTGTCATTGTGAATCGACGCGCCCACGGTGACATCATCTTTCTTGCCCTGGGTGGAACGAGTTCTGACACCAGAAGTATCCGAGGTGCTCTTCTCAGGCGCCGACGCTGCTGATCGTCCCGCCTCAATAATTCGCGGGAGTACTGCTACCGCAGTGAGTAGTAAGATTACTGCGAGCATAATAATCGACATCTTCCGACTCTTCATCTTTAAGCCTCCATATTCTATTTATCGACTACAAAACGGTTGGAGCAAGCGCTATGTCGGGAGCGAGCCAATATTTGAGTGACCGGGATAATAAGTCGACCGGCGCGTAAACGCAAGAAAAATCTCACGTCTGTTAAGGCTTGCAACTTAGCTGATGCTCAACTGCGGGGCTCACGCCACCGGCGAATAATCTGCGGCAGCAGGAGCATGCTTTGGAAGAGAGATCCAGAAGCGAATCGACGGGCGAAGCCTCGGAAAAGCAGGCCGGCGTCTTCGGTGTAGTTGAACCACCAAAGGTCGGGAAAGAACGGAACCCGATTTATATGTATATGTTGAGATCGGACCAGCTCAAGCAGGCCGGCGCGACCATGCGTGCGGCCCAGGCCGCTTTGTTTCATGCCGCCCCAGGGCGTCTGCGCAATGCCGTGCGTATAAAGGACTTCGTTAATCATCACGGTGCCGGCGTCGATCTTTTTCGCCAGCTTTTGTCCGCGGGCGATGTTGTTCGTCCAAACGCTCGCCGTTAGACCGAACTGGCTGTCATTCGCCAGGCGCACCGCTTCGTCATCATTTTGGAAGGTTGTGATTGGAAGCACCGGTCCAAAGGTCTCTTCCCGCATGACATCCATTTCGTGATTCACATTAGTCAGGACGGTAGGCGGGAAAAAAGGTCCGGCCATTTCCCGCAATCGCTCGCCCCCCGTTAACGCTACTGCGCCATGATCGACTGCCTGGTTGACATGTCGCTCGACAACGCGTAGTTGTCGCTCGCTGGACATCGAACCGATGTCAGCGTTTTTCTCGGTACCCGCAGCCTGATGCAGCCGTTTGGTTTCCCTCACCACCTCTGCGATGAATTGATCGGCGATGCTCTCATGCACATAACACCGCTCAACGGACGAACATGACTGGCCGCAATTCGCGAACGCGCCCCATACCGCGCCACGGGCAGCATTGGTGATGTGCGCATCATCCAAAACTATCATCGGATCTTTGCCGCCCAGTTCCAGCACCACGGGAATCAAATACTTTGCCGCAGCTTCTGCCACGCGACGGCCGGTGGGGACGCTGCCGGTGAATATGATCTTGTCCACCCCTGAACCGATCAATGCCGCCCCGGTGGAACCGTCGCCGGTCACGACCTCCAAAACTCCCTCGGGCAGACCTGCTCGCACTAATACTTCTTTAATCTTCAAACCCGTGAGGGGCGTCAGCTCACTGGGCTTCACGACAGCCGCGTTACCAGCCATCAAAGCCATCACCACTTCGTCGAGTGGTGTGGCCCACGGAAAGTTCCACGGCGAAATAATTCCGATAACACCGATAGGTTTATAGATCTCGTACGACGAGCGTCCCATCGTCCAATACTGACCGACACTGATTCTCCGGGGGCTCAAAAGATTTGCAGTCTTGCGCGCGAAGTACTGCATAAGATCAAGCGCCGGCGTCAGTTCGAGAGAGATTGCCTCTGCTACCGGCTTGCCGGTTTCCATTGAGATGAGAAAAGCGATCTCTTCCAACTCTTTGAGAATTATCTTCCGCGCCTGCATGATCACGCGACCACGCTCGATATATTCCCGAGCGGCCCAGGCAGGCTGCGCGGCCCGCGCGCGACCAACGGCGCGCGCCACCTCTTCCGGCATCACGAGCGGCGCGCGGCCTATTTCCTCGCCGGTAGCCGGATCGTAAGAAATGATTTCAGCGCCGCGGGATTTGGCAGGAATGGTCTGGGCCATCGAACCGATTATCGCTTAGAAGTTCCGTAACGCAAACTATTAGTTTGGCATATTAGCGAGGCCTGATTTCAGCTCCAGCCAGCGGCTACCGCGGGTAGTGCTGACCGAATGGTGTCGGCTACAATACGACTCCAATTTCCAGCATCGAGGAGAAGCAAATGCTTAAGCCGCAACTTGTCGAATTCATGCGTCGCATCGATAAAAATTCGGTTGCGATTATACCCGCGGCGCGCGAAGCGGTGCGCTCGCATGACACGAATTATCGCTATCGCCAAAACTCGGATTTCTTCTATCTGACCGGATTCGAAGAGCCCGACGCGATCGCCATTATCGCTCCGGCAAGAGAAAAGAAGTTCACGCTGTTCGTGCGGCCGCGGGATTTGGAGCAGGAGATTTGGAACGGCTATCGCGCGGGCGTCGAAGGCGCCGTGGCCGACTATAGCGCCGATCAAGCGTTTTCGATCAATGAGTTTGACCAAAAGCTGGCGGAAATCCTTGATGGACCATCCGTTCTTTATTACGCATTCGGTCACGGTACGCCGGAAATGGATCAGAAGATAATTCGCCAGCTTACCGTGATGCGCGAAAGCAATCGCAAGCCCCTCGAACCGCCCGCCACCATCATCGATCCTACGTCGATTCTCCACGAGATGCGTGTGCTAAAGAGCGCGGAAGAGATCGAGATTATGCAGCGTGCCGCCGACATCGCCGCGGAAGCGCACGTCGAAGCGATGAAGTCGGTGCGGCCGGGCATGATGGAATATGAAGTCGAAGCGATGCTCGAAGCATATTTCCGCGCCCACGGTGCGTCCGGATCGTCTTACACGTCGATTGTGGGCGCCGGCGGGAACGCCACCGTGTTGCACTACATCAGCAATCAGGACCAGTTGCGCGATGGAGATTTGCTACTTGTGGATGCGGGCGCCGAATACAAGGGATATGCGTCGGACATCACCCGCACTTTTCCCATCAACGGCAAATTCACCGAGGCGCAACGTGACATTTATGAACTGGTGTTGCAGGCCCAGATGTCCTGCATTGACATGGTCCGCCCGGGCGTGCGTCTGGAAGACTTGAAAACTCATTCGATCGAAATCCTGACCGAAGGCATGGTCCGGCTCGGCTTGCTAAAAGGTCATCCAAAGAAATTGATCGAAGAGAAAAAGTACATGCAATTCTATATGCACAACCTTGGTCATTACCTTGGGATTGATGTGCATGACGCGGGCCGGTATTACTTCAAAGGTGAATCGCGACCCGCGGAGGTGGGCATGGTGATGACAATCGAGCCAGGCCTCTACGTCTCACCCGACACGAGCCGGATTCCGGACGGCTTCAATAAAGAGATCCCCAAGAAATATCTCGGCATTGGCGTGCGAATCGAAGATGACGTGCTGGTCACTGAGAAAGGCGCGCGCGTGCTTACACACAAAGTGCCGAAAGATTTGGAAGAGATTGAAGCAGTAATGGCGAAGTGAGCCTGCGATCTAAACAACGGTTGCGCTGCAGAATGAGTGGTGTTGAGGTCGTTGAAAACTAGGGCGTTGCCGGCTTGCCGAACGCCATGCGGTTGCAGAAGAGCGTCACTCCGCGCGCCGCCAATAAAACTAACGTGCGGTGAGAAAGGGAGACATCCTTTCAAGACGAAATAAAATCGGGCAACTTTGGCTCACCGATCAACTGGTGCTTTTGTGCCAATTCGAAATAAAGGGCTAGCCCCTTCTCCATCTCCTCATCCATCCGAAAGGCAATGTTTTCGGTTAAGTAAGTTTTGATTTCTTCTCGGGACACGTTGAGTCGCAGCTCATTTTCAGCAGCGATATCGTCCAGATGCCCTACTCCTTCATCGCGCGCGGCGGCAAAATCGATGGCCCGAAGTTTTTCGTAGCTCCCGTTTCGCACCATCCACATCGCGAACACAAATCCAAAGCCGGTAAATTCATGCCAGACCGTCGCCAGGTCGAAGACGCGAAATTGCTCGGGCAGAATCTTCATTGCCGGATCCCCGATGATCAACGCTGCGTCGGCCTGCATGAGCATCGACTTCAGATCGGGAGGCGAGCTAATCCATTCCGGTTCAAATCCCAGAAACTCGCGAAAAATTATCTTCACCAGCGCCACCGAAGTCCGGGATGATTCATCTAGCGCTACCCGCTCGACCTTTTTCAAATTATTTCGTCGCGTGACAAGCACGACGCTGCGCACTGCGCTCCTCGATCCGACACAGACGTCAGGCACCAGCCAAATGTCCTTTAGGCGCTGATACTCGATCACTGGGACCAGGGCCGCATCAACTTCAGCCCGCGCCAGCATTAGACCGCAGCGCGCGGGCGCTTCGTCGGTCAAAAGCTTGACTGCGCGCGAATAAGAGCCATGAGTGAAGCTCCAGATGAGTGGAGCTGTGTTCAGATAACTTGAAGCCGCGATCCGCGGTCGAAGTGTTGCCTCATCATTCATGATTGATTTGTGACGCCAAACGTTAGAGTACCCACTTTAGCCCGCTTTTTGTAGCACCCGCATTACGCGACCGCAGTTCGCGCGCTGACGCCGCTTTTGCTGTTCGCGGTTTACGTTTATATTGTCTGGCTAATGAAAATTTACGACATCACCGTGCCGATTCGGTCGGCCATGCCGGTTTATGAGGGCGATCCCGGGGTGAAGATCGATGCCTGGTCTGCTTTTGCGAAGGGCGATTCTTCGAACGTTTCAATGTTAGAGTTCGGGGCGCATACGGGAACGCATGTCGATGCGCCGGCCCACTTCATCGATGGAGCGCGCAAAATCGACGTTTTGTCGCTGGACGTGTTAATTGGGCGCGCACGTGTGCTGAGGGTTCCCGATGACGTCACTGAGATCGAGCCAGCATTTATCGCCGGCTGCGATTTGAACAACATAGAGCGGGTGCTCTTTCATACGCGCAACTCAGGTTTTTGGAACGAAGGATTTCGCAAAGACTTCACGCATCTCCTGCCTGAGGCCGCGCAGCTGTTAATCGACCGCGGCATCAAGCTGGTTGGGACTGACTATCTTTCAATCGAGAAATTTCACTCGGGACATCATCGAACCCATCTTACTTTGCTGTCGAACCAGGTTGTAATCGTCGAAGGTCTGAACCTTTCCGAAGTTAGTGAAGGCGATTACGAGCTAATCTGTCTGCCCCTGAAAATTGCGGAAGGTGCAGGTGATGGAGCGCCCGCGCGCGCCGTTTTGCGAACGATCTCCGACAACCTATAGTTTTTGAGTTTCTATCGAGGAGTGTGGTGGCCAAAGCCAACGACAAGCTGAAAGTTGCCGGACTCTATCGCGAGCGCGTTTACAACATTGTTCGACGCATACCTCGCGGCCGCGTAATGACCTATGGCCAAATCGCTTACATGCTCGGCGAAGGGTACACGCCACGCACGGTTGGCTTCGTTATGCACGGAGCGGATGAAAGCAACACGCCATGGCACCGCGTAATTAATTCGCAAGGCAAATGTTCGACGGCTCGCGTCGTGTTGCCGGCCGACAAACAGCAGCGTCTACTGGAGCGCGACGGCGTAAAGTTTGATGACGCCGGTCGTTGTGATCTAAAAGCATTTCTTTGGAAGCCGCGCGCCAGAACCTCGCATAAGCCTGACGAGGCAAAAGCGCGTGCTGCTCTGTATGGACGTTAGCAATGCCCGAGTTCCGCCCCTCAAGCCTTAAACGGACAAGAAGTTTGGCCTAAGGCGATACTGCAAAGACGGCCTAAAAAGCAGACTGCAAACAAGGAGAATTCATGAATATCGATCCGCTTCCGGCTCGCGTGCCATACGAAGTCAGTCCCCGGCATTACTCAGTCTCGCATCAGATGGCCACCACGGCATTTGAACTGCCGAACTTTCGCATAATGCAAACCCTGGGCGTGGTCCGCGGCATTGTCGTGCGATCGCGAAATGTTTTTGCGACTCTGGGCGCGACTTTCCAACAGGTTGTCGGCGGTAACATCACGATTTGGACCAAAATGTGTGAAGAGACTCGCAGCGACGCGTTTGACATCATGATCCAGCACGCTTCTGAGATTGGCGCGAATGCCATCATCGGCGTGCGGTACGATACAACTGAAATTTCGACCGGCGTAACTGAGGTGCTCTGTTATGGAACCGCAGTTATTGTCGAACCGACTGACTCGAGTTACCGCGGACGAGCGAACCAAAACTAGATCCCCAGAAAGCCGAACGAGCTCGCGCCGCGTTTGCTGCTGTTCCTTACGCCACGTTCCTGGGTCTCCGCCTGGGAGAGATGCAGAGCGGCCAGGCCAGTATTCATCTGGAGGTTCGCGATGAACTGAAACAGAACCAGGGGGTGGTCCACGGTGGCGCTCTTGCTTCATTGATTGACACCGCATCCGCCTTTGCGGTCCTCACCCAAATCGAAACAGACGAAAAAGTTACGACGACCGATCTTACGATTCATTATTTGCGCCCGATCACGTCGGGGCGCATGACCGCGATGGCGCGCGTAGTTCGTGGTGGCCGGCGTCTATTCGTCCTCTCGGTAGAAGTGACGAATGATGCCGGCGTCCTGGTTGCAACGGCGGTCACAACTTATATTAAGCTTGGTTGAAATACGTTAAAAACCTTAACAAATTCGCTATAATTAACCGTAGACAATACACTTCGCAAAATGCCAGAATAGAAATGGCTCGCTCCCATCCGAGTCTTCCCTCATCTTCGCTAACATATGCACTCTCTATACGACATACTTCTCGCTCAACATCCGCGACAGTTGACGCCGATCAGGTGCGCATATTCGACTGTGCTTCAGCTTCACCGCTACTTTGAAGACGTGGTGCTTGAAAACAATTTGAGCGCCTTGCTGATTGAGTCGCTGGCGTTTTCTCCAAAGCGATCGGCCCGCGAAAAGGGTCGCATCCGTGAGCTTGCACGTGGCGGCCGCCACGCTTTCTTTTTTGCGCATCCGGCCGATGCATTGAATGAGATTGTTTCGGGTCTCGGCGCGGGTTCGGCGGCACCTGTCATTCTGCCGCAATCAGGAACCGTCCGGGCAAATGAGCACTTCATCGTCATTGCCGACGCGCGCTTCTCAGCTTTGCTGGCGACAGTTCGCGGCCGCGTAAACGATACGCGGTTGGCCAGCGATGAAGTCATCTGGACGTTCGAACCTGACATAGTTTACTCAGCGCTCGAATACTTAATGGCCCGCGTCGGAGCCGAACATCCATATCAGGCCGCGGTGTTTGAATCGGCGGTGCGTGCTTCCATGCCTAAAGCTACTTCGCTGCAATTGACCGTGAGCGTAACTACCAAGCTGGCACATTTGTTACAAGAGCAAGCCGGGCGCGAGATCGCGGTCAATCGCATTGCGACAGCGATTAGAGAGTCGCTGGAGTTGGGTGTCATTTTGCAGAAGACGGTTGATGAGGTCGGGGCGGCGCTCAATGTTGCGAGCTGTGCCTTGCGCGTCGCAGGATCAAACAGCGAACAAGCGCTTACTTATTCTTATCACAATGAAAACCAGCAGCCGCCTGGGACGGCGGAAAAGATGCGCGTTGATCTGGATCGACATTGCACTTACTTAGCCGAGCATCAGGAAGTTATTATTCGCGATTGCGACGATGAAACTGAAGTGAGTTCTGACAGGCTTCCGGTTGCGGTCGTGCCACTTGTCTTTCATGAACGCTTAATGGGCGCGCTGCAGGTAACGTCGGCGGACTATACACGCGTATGGCAGCAAAACGAGATTCTCTTGCTCCGCACTGTAGCCGATCAAGCCGCGGTCGCAGTAAATCACGCGGGACTGTTTGCGCAAATCCAGCAACAGGCATTGACGGATGCTTTGACGGGCTGCCACAACCGCCGCTCGTTTGAAATGCAATTGGACAAAGACTTGATGATGGCCAAACGGTCGCATCAGCCCCTGTCTCTAATCATGTTGGATTTGGATCGATTTAAGCATTTGAATGACTCGGCTGGTCACGACGCGGGTGACCACGCACTCCGGCAATTGGCCGACTGTTTCCGCGACGAACTGCGCGGTGTGGACTCTGCATCCCGGTTTGGCGGAGACGAATTTGCTCTGATTTTGCCGCAGGCTTACGCCGACGGGGCGTTGATGGTTGCCGAACGGCTGCGGGCCCGCATTGAGCAAATACAGATTTCCGGATTTGGTAACCTGACGGCTTCAATCGGCATCGCCACATTCCCGATGCACGCTTCCTCGCGAGCAGATTTGTTTCGCGCCGCGGACGACGCGTTGTACGTGGCCAAACGAAGCGGACGTAACCGGGTCTGCGTCGCGGACAATTCACTTCACGATCCCAACAATGATGTTTCGCGCGTCCGTCAGAACGACACGACGGGGCAACCCAGTGAAGACGTCGTGATGTGAATATAAGTCGGCGATCATCTTCCTTTCAGCTACCCGCTTTGCCACGTCGATCGATCTCACTTAAACTTTAAGATCAGGGCTCCGCAACTATTGCTGAATTTCTCAGGCACTAAAGCAAGGGCCGGAGTTTGTTGTCTTATTTCATGGAAGATCTGCGTAAACTGTTCCGCTATTTTCGGCCGTACAAAGTCTCATTAATCATCGGCATCGCCTGTATCATGGCGGGCGTCGTTTTCAACGTCAGCATCCCGCTGATTGTCGGCCGAGCCATTGATGCGAATTGGCAGCAAGTAAGTTGGCAAAAGCTGGCGATTGCCTCAGCCAAAGTGCTGGGCGCCAGCGCGCTAAGCGGTCTGTTTCTTTTTCTTCAGCGACGCATCCTCATCGGCATGTCGCGGCATATCGAGTATGACCTGCGGAACGATTTTTATGCTGCGTTGGTAGAGCAGCCCCAGTCCTTCTTTCACCAGCATCGAACCGGCGATCTGATGGCCAGGGCGACCAATGACCTGTCGGCTGTGCGCCAACTCGCGGGCCCGATGATCATGTATTCGCTACAGACGCTGTTCGTAGTGGTCGTGATCGTCCCAATCATCTTTGCCATTAGCTGGAAGCTTACGCTGCTTTTGTTCGTAACGATGCCGCTGGTCTCACTGACCGTCAAGTATTTCGGCCAACAGGTCCACACTCGCTTTCAGCAGATCCAGGATTTCTTTGCGCAAATCAGTGCTCGGGCCCAGGAAAACTTTACCGGCGTCCGGGTGGTGCGCGCATACGCACAGGAACAGGCTGAGATCGAAGCCTTCAATCGACTGAATTACGAATACGCGCAGAAGAATCTTGGGCTGGTGAAAATCGACGCCTTGATGCGGCCATTGATGACATTCTTGATTGGGCTTGGATTCGTGCTGATCATTTGGGTCGGCGTGCCGTTGGCGGCCCGTGGCCAGTTAACGGTGGGCCAATTTACGGAATTCAATATGTACCTGTTCCGTTTGATTTGGCCCCTGATCGCGATTGGCTATGTGGTAAATCTGTATCAACGCGGCAGCGCCAGCTGGAAGCGGATGCAAGCAATAACCAACATCAAACCATTGATTGCCGATGCGCCCGATGTTGAACAACAACCGCCGATAAATGGACGTATAGAATTTCGCAATTTGACGTTTCGTTATCATGCTGACAGCGAGCCAGTGTTGCGTGAAATCAATCTGACGATTGAAAGCGGCCAAACTGTAGCGTTCGTCGGACGCACGGGCAGCGGCAAATCAACCTTAGTGAATTTGCTGCCACGGGTTCTGGACGCACCCCCGGGAACTGTTCTCATTGACGACGTTCCGGTTTCGAATTATCCGCTCGCGCAGCTGCGAGGCGCCATAGGTTATGTGCCGCAAGAGACTTTTCTATTCAGTAACACCCTGGCAAAGAACATCGCCTTCGGCGTCAATAAGGTCGAGCATCCGGCAATCGAACGCGCGGCAAAAATCGCAGGTCTTGACACCGACGTAAGCGATTTTCCCGAGGGCTTTGACACGATGGTCGGCGAGCGCGGCATAACGCTTTCCGGGGGACAGAAACAGCGCACCGCTATTGCTCGCGCAGTTTTGCGCGAGCCGAAGATTCTGATCCTCGACGACGCTCTATCTTCAGTTGATACTTACACAGAGGAAAAAATTCTGTCTCAACTCCGCGGCGTTATGCGTCAGCGTACCAGCATCATCGTTTCACATCGCGTCTCGACCGTGCGGCACGCGGACTTGATTTGTGTGCTCGAGGAAGGCGAAATCATCGAGCGAGGAGCGCACGACGATCTGCTCAGCCAGGGCGGCGAGTACGCCAATCTTTACGAGCGCCAGTTGTTGGAGGAGGAGTTGGCGGCAACGTAATCCAGGATGCAACCAATTGTTAACAACCAACCCGACATCGAAGGGCGATATCGCACGCTGCTGGTACTGTGGGGGCAATGTTCCTGTCCGTTCTATCTTTTATGGTCATCAATCTTTCAACAGTGAAGCCGGTCCCTAATCCGAAACTCAGTTTGGCGCTTAACGCGATCGGTATTTTACCCGTCGCGTTATCATTCGTTCTCAAAATAAGACTTTTGCAGAAAGCGATTGAGGGCCGGCGGCTCGGTCTGGTGCAGGTCGCTTACGTCCTCGCATTCGCATTGTGTGAAATGTCGGCGCTGCTGGGTCTAATGAGTCGCTACCTGACTGGCTCCAGGGACTATTACCTAGGATTTGGCTTGGGGCTAATCGGAATGTTTTTGCATTTTCCACGAAGGTCATATTTGCTGGCAGCTTCGAACAAGGAGTTTTGATCTGGATAATGTCAGTAGCCGTCAAACAGTTTCACGAAGAAGAACAGATCGGCAAGACTTACGACTGGCAGGTGGCGCGGCGGCTGCTGCGCTATTTGAAACCGTACGTCAGGCTATTGATACCCGCGCTCGTCCTGACCCTGCTGCTGAACCTGCTCGGTATCCTGCAACCAAAGTTCACTCAATACGCGATCGACTGGTACATCATTCCGAAAAACACTAACGGCCTGGCACTATTCGCACTTCTTTATGTCCTCTCGCAATTCCTGCGCCTCATCTTTTCTTATTTTCAGGTCGTTCTGCTGAACACTGTCGGACAGTACGTGATGTTCGATTTGCGGCGCGAGATTTATGACAAACTCCAGCATCAGGAGATTTCCTATTACGATCACAATCCGGTTGGCCGGATCATGACGCGACTGACGGCGGACGTGGACGCTCTGAATGAGTTGTTTACTTCGGGCGTCACCGATCTGTTAGGGGACCTGGTGATGATCGTGGCCATCATCGCGGTCATGGTCTACATGGATGTGCGTTTGACGCTGGTGACTTTATTGACCGTTCCGATGCTGTTTGCCGCCACCACCTGGTTCCGCAAGAACGCGAGGCGGGGTTACGACCTCGTAAGAATAAAGGTCGCGCGCATTTATTCCTTTCTCCAGGAACGATTTTCCGGGGCGCAGACGGTTCAGATTTTCAATGCTGAAGAGCGATCGCTGCGCCAGTTCGCAAACATAAACGACGAGCATCGCAACGCCAATGTCGATACGATTTTTTATTACGCGGTCTTCTTTCCGCTGGTTGATTTCATCGGCGCTGTAGGAATCGCGCTGATCATCTGGTACGGCGGATATCGCGTGACGCACAACGCCTTAACGCTCGGCGCGCTCGTGGCCTTTATTCAATACTCGGGATTTCTGTTTCAGCCGATCAGGGACATTTCCGACAAATACAATGTGCTGCAAGGCGCGGTTGTCGCTTCCCATCGCATTTTCAAAGCGCTGGATCTGCCGATTCTGATTACCACGCCGGCCCTACCTTTGAAAAAAGGTCGAGCTGAAGGACGCATCGAATTCGAAAATGTTTGGTTCGCTTATAATGACGAAGAGTGGGTACTGAAAGACGTTTCGTTCGCGGTCTCGCCCGGACAATCAGTCGCCCTCGTCGGCCACACCGGTTCAGGGAAGACCACGATCACAAATCTGTTGATGCGATTCTATGACGTTCAGAAGGGACGCATTCTGCTGGACGGCGTGGACGTGCGCGATTGGGAGTTGCAGTCCTTGCGAGAGAATTTCGCAGTCGTATTACAGGATATTTTCTTATTCACCGGCACCGTAGAGAGCAACATTCGCCTCGGACGAGCAGACATTTCGGACGAACGCGTCCGCTGGGCCGCCACTGAGGTGCGCGCCGACAATTTCATTCGCCGCTTGCCGCAGGAATATAAATCGGAAGTGCGCGAGCGTGGCGCCGGCTTATCAGTTGGTCAGAAACAATTGATCTCTTTTGCCCGCGCCCTGGCTTTCGATCCGGCGCTCTTAATTCTTGATGAAGCGACCAGTTCGATTGATACCGAGACTGAGCAATTGATTCAGGAAGCCATCGCGAGGGTGATGCGCAGTCGCACCTCGGTCATTGTGGCGCACCGCCTGTCGACGATTCAGCGCGCGGAAACCATCATAGTGCTGCACCATGGCGAGATTCGCGAGCAGGGAACGCACCAGGACTTGTTGGCGTTGCAGGGCTTATATTGGAAGCTTTACAAGTTGCAGTACTCCGATCCGACGTGGCTAACGGAAGCAAAGGAAGAGGAAGAAGAGCAGATCACTTATCGACCCCGGGCGCCCGGCTTTTCATTTGGTGAAGGGATGGGTTGATGAATCGCACGACAGCCGTCCCGCCTAACGGCCGTTTATCGCTGAGATTTGAACGGGCCACCTTGAGTTCCTGCTTAAGAGAGGATTACTAAGCCTTCCGTCTCTTTAGTGACGAAATTTTTATGATATTCGTTGAGATCATTCGTAGCTCTCTAGTAGTGCAATCTCTTCCGCCCGATAAAGGTGCTGCCGAATTAGAAACTTAGTCAACAGCTATTAACATGTCGTGTCTGCGGCGCGTAGAAAGACTGCCGATGGTTGACGATAAAACGATAGCCGCACCCCATCTGAATGCAGATCTAAACGTCGCTGACCTTGACAGCGCCAGTTGGGAGCGCGCGGACCCCGTAAAAATCGTTCGCTACTGGTCAGGGGAGTTTGCGCCCAGGTCGAGACATTGTGAAGCGCGCATACTCTGGTCAGACAATGCACTGCACCTGCGCTTCGTAGGAGATCAAGCTGAACCGCTGATAGTTAACCTTAACCCGCAAGGCGAAAGGAAGACGATGGGTCTCTGGGACCGGGACGTTTGCGAAATCTTTATCGCGCCTGACAGTAATGACGTCGAACGCTATTTTGAATTCGAAGCGGCGCCCACAGGAGAATGGATGGAGGTAGGAATTCAGTGGAGGGCGGAGACCCGCGAATCAGATTGGAATTTCAGTTCGAATATGACAACCGCCACGCGTGTGGAGACAGAGCGCGTGACGATCGCCATGCGCATTCCCTGGGGCCATGAAATCCATCAGCCGCAAAAAGATGAGCGCTGGCGCATCAACCTGTTTCGCTGCGTGGGCAAAGATCCTGATCGCGGTTATCTTGCCTGGCGAGCCACGAATACACCGAAACCAAATTTTCATGTACCTCAGGTTTTCGGTTGGCTGGTTTTCGTTTAAAAACGCCGGTTAGGCGGGGCGATTTTGTAAACCTTCAGAAATAAAACTTAAATAGCGAGTGCGATCCGCTTCGTCAATACTTACGATGCGGGCACCGATCAGATACATACAACCCAGTTCAGCATCTTCCAATCGCTCATAACGTCGAGGCAGGACCAGCATCGAGATCGGGTCGTTATTTCCCATTTCAAGACGTAATTCCAGTTCGCGTCCTTCCGCGGTCAGATGATGACCATCAACATGAATTTGCGGCAGCAGCAATCCCAATCCATTGCAGCTGATGTCTCGTGTGTGGCCCATCAAGCCCTGGGCGCGTCGAGGTGAATTATGGCCATTTCCGGTGCGATGGATACCGACCGTGAAAAGCAGGCGCACCCGGAGCCGCGGCGATTGCCGGCGGTCTTTAAAATAAGTTCGAACACGAGACACTACGGAACGAACTAACTCGGGCATGGCTGACCTCTTTCGCTTGGGTGGGAAGTAATCAATTGATGCGAGGCAAGGACGAGGCGCGTCCAACCCGTATTCTAGCGGTTTGCCGCTTAGGACTGCAATATTATTTTGGTTGGACTGGTTTTCCGTTGTTATCAGCGCTTTTGATCGCCCCTGTCT
The DNA here is from genome assembly GCA_046262835.1 of Pyrinomonadaceae bacterium. Lineage (GTDB taxonomy): Bacteria > Acidobacteriota > Blastocatellia > Pyrinomonadales > Pyrinomonadaceae > UBA11740. Next base: position 33,678 of record JBHELZ010000001.1, on the reverse strand, counting down.
GGTCCATCCAGAATGAAAGCTTCCCCGTGTGACCGTAGCGCGCGGGCTCGGCGCTCGCGACGTAACTTTTCCCGTCGGGCGCAATAGCGATGTGAAAATGGTATCCAATTGCTTTCGGATCGGCGGATTCGCGGACGATTAAATCCGCCGCGATTAAGGCCTGAAGATCGCCCAGCGCGCCATTGTGTTGGGCCGCATAAACGATCTGTACCGCAATCAGACGTTTCAGCAAATCTTCAACGTCACTCTGATGTTGCTCGATTAGCGCGTCGAGAAAGAACCGGCGGCCGCCCTTCTTAACGATTGCCTGATTTGCTTCGTCGCCAATGATCCAAACACCGCCGGAGCTGATTAAGTTAACCGGTTCAGAAGTGACCTGCGGGGTGCTTTCGGTAACCGGGACTCGGACGAACACGGTCGCAGTGTTGCCTTGAATCTGCTCGCCGGTGACTTCAATTTCGGCGGGAACCTGCGCGGCTTTTTGCTCGAAATCGGCTCGCAGATCCTCTAGTTCTTCAGCGCTCAAGTCTTCCACGGCAGGCTTGTAAATAGTCATGGCCCAGGCATCTTTGAAGCGATGCTCGCGCATGGCCTTATAGAATTCGCGAACCACGCCTGAAGGCGAACGCTGAGTTTGTGCCCGGGCTGGGAAAGACGAAGTCAATAAGAGCACAGCGAGTGCGGCGATTGAAATATTCAATTTCGCGAGCCTGTGAACAAACATAGTATTGATACCCGGCGTCGATAGACTGCGAGGCGCGCTCAACTTGTAAACTATAAGCGCGCCTCGGAATATTACAATAATCAGATTCGAATTGAGCGGAAAAGGTTTGATCAACCTGCTCCACGCGTTTTGGTTCTGAGAATGGCTTCGCGACCGACTAAATAAAGCAGCAACATCAGCACGATGAATGGGATCATTGACAGCAAATCCCCGTTAGCATCGCTAAACAGTGGATTATGCAAGGTCGACCAATCCTCCACTGCCCTATTAAAGTTGGCAAGACCCTGTTTGGGCACCCCTTGCAGAATAGCGATGACGATCGCTGCCAGCGCGCCTCCGGCAATGTAACCTGAGGCCATCAGCACCCCCGGACTCTTGTCCGTTTCAGCCACCAACTGATCTTCGCTGAGGTTCCTGTGCTTCAACTTATTGCGCAGGTACTTATCCACCAGGAGCCGAATCATGCCGCCGATAAAGATTGGACTCGACGAAGACAGCGGCAGATAAACACCCACCGCAAACGCCAATGACGGAATGCCGCTCATTTCCAGCACGATCGCAATCATCACACCGAGAAGCACCAGACCCCAGGGCAATTGCCGGTTCAAAATGCCTTTGATGATATAGGACATCAGCGTGGCCTTCGGCGCGTCGTACTTTGTCACCTGCGATCCGTCAGGCCGCGTTTTGTGTATGCCGTTAATCCCGGGATCCGCGAGATAAACCGGCACGCCTTGATCGTTAACCAGGTAGCGGCCGGCCGGCCCACCTGCCGCATCGGTCTTGTGATATGGCCGATACAATCCCGTATCCGAGTTAGCCTGCGGGCCTTTCAATTTTTCGGGAGTGCCTGCTTGCGCAGGATCGATATGCAGTGTCGCCGGAAAATTTTCCGACATTTTGTAAGCGACCCTGCCGGAAGCATCGACAAGATATTCTCCCGGATCGAGTCCGGTGACGATTGGATTGGCCGCGTCGTTTTTCAGGACTCGATAGTCGCCTGCGGTCGAAGGCTTAATTTGATCGGTAAAGTTTGGCAACGCATTTAGCTTGCCCGGATCGACCATTACAGATTTCGTCGCCGGCTCGAAACTCAGCCGCGGCACATATACAGTCGCCGAATCGTTCAGCAGTAAAAGAATCGGACCCAGAATTAGCGCCGACGCCAACGCGCCAATCAGAATCGCAATCTGCTGATACTTCGGAGTCGCACCGACCAGAAAACCAGTCTTCAAATCCTGAGAAGTGGTGCCGCCGTTCGACGACGCGATACAGACAATGCCGCCGATCGAAAGCGCCGTGATGTAGTAGCTCGGCCCGGTCCAGCCGATGACTAAGAAGATCAGACACGTCAACAGCAGCGTGGCTACTGTCATTCCTGAAATCGGATTTGAAGACGATCCAATCTCGCCCGTGAGTCGCGAAGAGACGGTGACGAACAGAAAACCAAAGGCCACAATCAAAATCGCCCCTATCAGATTGAACCTGAGGTTCAACTGTGGGAACAACATAATCATGACTACCAGCACGATGATTCCGCCGATCACGACCTTCATCGACATGTCCTGATCGGTGCGCGGCGCTCCGGCCGTGGCGGCTTGCCCTCCGCGAAGATCCGCGAGTCCACCTTTCAAACCACTCCAAATTGTCGGCAGCGACCGAAACAGGCTGATGATGCCGCCTGCCGCGACCGCACCCGCGCCAATGTACAGGACGTAAGCGCCCCGAATTTGCGAAGGGCTCATCTCGCTAATCGGAACAGTTCCCGGCGCAAGGGGCGTAGTCATTCCTGAGCCGAAAAATTTTATCGCCGGAATCAAAACGAGATAGGCGAGCACACCGCCCGCGCACATGATCGAAGCGATCCGCGGACCGATGATGTAACCAACGCCGAGGAGGGCCGGAGAAATTTCTGCAGAGATCGATCCTGCCTTGAACGGGGCGCCAAAAACTTTTTCCGGCGTATCTTTCCAACCTTTCAAACCCGTCATCAGAACCTGGTAGAGAAAGCCGACGCCTAACCCGGCGAAGATTGTCTTCGCCCCCATTTGCTCAGTCTCGTCGACGACATCGCCCGCCCGGTGTGCGGCCGCACGCGATTCATCTGAAGCGCCGGCCTTTAAAACTTCAGCACAGGCAGTTCCTTCCGGATATTTCAAGTAGCCGTGCTGCGCGACGATCAGCGCCCGCCGCAGCGGAATCATCATGAGAATGCCGAGTAGTCCGCCGAGCAGCGCTACCAACATGACCCGCGTGACTTCCAGGTCCAGGCCCAGAATCATGATGGCCGGCATCGTAACGCCGACGCCGAAAGCGATCGACTCTCCCGCCGAGCCGGCGGTCTGCACGATATTGTTTTCGAGGATGGTGGCGTCTTTTAAACCAAGCTTTGAAAGAACGCGAAACAGGGTGATCGAAATCACCGCGACCGGAATCGAGGCGCTGACGGTCAACCCGACTTTCAAAACCAAATAAAGCGATGACGCGCCAAAGACCATGCCGAGAAAGGTGCCCATAATCAGCGGCAAAACCGTCAACTCGCGCAGATGCACTCCCGCCGGGATGTAGGGACGAAAATTCGTCAGAAACGGATTGTCCGGTTTGAACCCGATTCGATCGGGAAATTCCTGTGCGGCTGCAGCCTCGTTGGCTCTGATGCTTTCGCTAGACATCAGTTTTGACCTCCAACTAGTTTCGGCAAAGCGGGGAATTAAGGGAAAGACACCGTTACTTTACACGCGGCTATGGCCCAAGGGCAAGAGATCATGCCCCGCACCGTGCAGGGGATAAAGGGTTTGCGGGCGGGAAGACTAGCCCAACCAGGGCATCTCGAGCCGGCCACGGTGTCGAATGACGCATGATATTCGTCCAGGCGTCCGAAAAGTAAAAGCGAAGGCTGATTAGTTTCAGCCTCCGCCTTCTTGTGCTTCTTTTCCGCCGCGGCTCGCGTTACTGTTTTTCTCCGCCCGTCTTGCCGGTGGCGGCCGCTTCAGATTTCGGCGCATTGTAAACTTCGCGCGCGCGCACGGCATACGCCTTATCGTCATATTGTCCGTCGCCGTCAACATCGACCTTAACGACGATCTTGTGTGACTTACCGTCAGCAACATCATCGGGCTTGAACCCGAGGCTATACTGGCTGCGAAGCAAGGCATTGATTGAACCGAGCACTTCCGGTAATTCGCCTTCGAAAGTTACTGGATAAAAAGCTCCCCCGCTCTCTTTGGCGAAGGTCTTCATGGTGTTGTCGGCTTGCAGGAAAGTCATGCGATCGACCGGAATACCACGGATGTTTGATCCGCGACCCGGATCCATCGAGTCCCCAAACTTTTTCGCAAACAGCTGGCCCGTGCCGATGATATAGATAGGAATACCTGAGTTCTGCACGATCTTTCGCGCCTGGTCCATGTTTATCTTGCTGAAGGTATCGATGCCCGACGCGACCAGCAACACCGCCTTACGACGGCCTCCCGGCACCGCAACCATTCCGGCGTAATCCATCTTTCGCTGTTTCGCGTCTTCAAGTACGACAGCGTCGCCGTGACCACCGACCAGGGTTAGCTTTAGCGCGTCATAGAGATTGCTGTCACTGAACGCCGGCGTATTGTGCAGCAACAGGCTGATAACCTGTTGAATCCGATTCGGATCGTTGGTGAAGTCCGTCAGCGGCGTGGGCCGCATGTCGTAAGCGATTACGGAAACGTAGTCTTCCGGTTTTATGAACTGTGAAAGAAACATCGCGGTTGGACGAATGACCTCCAACTGCCCTGCCTCCATGCCACTGCTGCCGTAGAAACCGAGGGTCTCTGCAAGCTTGCTGTATTCAACCACGAGGCTGACGGTGATGGGCGCCTCGGGAGTTGCAAAGTTCGTAATGTCTTTCTTGACGCCATCAACAAAGATGGTGAAGTTGCCCTGTTTCAGATTTATCTGTGGCTGGCCGGTCTTTTTGTTATAGACAACGGCGTCAACGTTTACCAGGTTCGTCGTAACGCTAAGTTTCTCAGCTTCCTGCTGTTTGCCGGCGATATCGGGCGGCAACGGGTCCGGTTTTTTTTCCTCGGTCTGCTGCGCCGGGTCAGGCCGCTTATTCTTTTTTTGATCGGACGAGGGCGGTTGCCGCCTTGCCTGAGACAAAACCTGTAAGGTGGAACCTGCCCAAAAATTAAACCCGAGTACCAGAACTAAGAAGAGAGTGCGACGCGGTGTATTGCTCATAAACGATCCTTATTGACGTTGAGGCAGGCCGATGCAGCTGAAAGTGACTATATGGCGCGCGACCGAGCGTGGTCAAGCTGACCCGGCAGCGGCGTGAAGGGTGAGATGCGGGACATGTAGCGCGCGTTTCCCCGAGTTGAGCTCACGGACTGGAGCGCAAGCGTCCTCGCTTGCATCGTAACTCACACCGGCAACCGGGGACGGTTGCGCTCCAGTCAATCTACCGCCCGCCTGATGCTTCGGCCTCGATTACGACGTCGAAACTGCCTGAGTTGTCGCCCAGATTTCCTTCATTCACGCCCAGAAACAGCACGCCGTCTCTCTGGGCAACGAAATCGCGGCCGCGCCCGATAAAAATGAAGTCATCGTTGTCGTCGCCGATAACTGCGATCAACCCACCCGTTGGTTGATTGCGCATCAATTTATCACGATCAGGAATGTTCGGCAGCCCGTCCGCAGTTGCGAATCGGTTGTTGCCGAGACTAACCCGGCCGGAAGCGCTTATTCGGAGGCGCTGGCCGCGCCGTACAACCAGTCCGCTGTTGGTCCACCCGTTACTGGCATTGTCTGAGCGCACCTTCACGTTTATTTGAAAAAACGCCGGGTTAGTCGTTGACGGCTGCGTCGTGGTGTTAGCCGGCGGTTGATAGCTGGGCTGGGTGGAAGTCTGATTGGCCGGTGGCTGATACGTAGGCTGATTCGTCGGCTGCTGGTAAGGAGGCTGATAGGTCGATTGCGTGTTGTCTTCAGTTGCGCCGCTCGTATTGCCGCTGGTTTCGAAGTCGATGGAATCGACATCTTCCATATAGACGGTGATACGGCTCTTTCGCCCCCGCGCGCCCGAACCGACGAGAATTGTGAACTGCTCGTTCTTGAAGCTGATGATCTGTCCACGGAGAACGCTTCCGTCTTTCAGACGAATCGTATCAGCGAGAACCGGCACGCTAACCGCGAAGACGAGCGCGAACACAACAAGAGAACGAACAAAAAGCTTTTTCATAATGACCTCCAGCCAGAACAACAGTTGTCGAGTTTGGGTGAGCCGCGGAGAGAAGTGGCGAAAAGAAGAGGCGCGAGCCATGCTCTGTTCAGCGAGGGTCTGGTTGCACGAACCGAACAACATCTAGAAACAGTGCAGAACTCCCATCTCTCGTATTTCCGAGCCAGAGTCTACCACAAATATCCTTGAGGCGTGCGCCGGGATTAATTGATCGATATTGAGTCAGAAGTGGCGGCGTTAGTGCTCAAATCCACGCGCATAATCCGCGGCTCACCCATTACTAGGAACCAGCACGTCGACTGACTATTGAGGATCTTCCGTATGCAGCGCGGCGACCACCAGGGTTCGCAGGGCCACTTGATAGGCAGCAACCGGATCGGCTTGATAAGGAACAACGGCGTAGTGAACTCTTGAGCCGGAAGCATTAAAGAAACTGTGATAGGCGAGATAATGTTTGCCCGCTGTCAAAGAACGCAGCGTCGACTGCAAACCGGGATCCAGGAAAACGATGTAAACGGAATCCGCTTGCGGTTCTGTCAGGGGCCCGTTGGCAAACAACCCCGCGAGTATGTGCTGGATCTCGAGGTCGCTGATCTTCCGATTGTCCGTAACGTCGAGTTTCTCGATGGTGAACGTTGGGCCAAATCTATTCGTAAAGCCGGCCTGCGCGATCTCGTCCATTTGCGCGTGATCGTGAATGGTCGCCAGTAGCTTGCCCAGTCTGACTTCCCGCGCGCGAAGCGCGGGATCGGCCCAGCCGCTGCCGAGAAAGATGCTGTGCTGCTGTAAATCTCCAAAGCCTGCGCCCGGTTTAGCCACGCGGGCGAGCGGTGCGGCCGCCGGTAAGACCAGATAAGAACGACCGCCGTCCTCGTTAATGACTGCTTCTTCTCGCTGATTAGATCGCTCCTGTGGCCACGGTTCCTGTGACCGCGCGGTGGTTGCGGCTAATGCGAGCATCACGAAAATGAGCGATTTGAATTTCATCCGACTGTTTCGTGCCCGCCGATATTATGGCGTTGTCACATTCAATGCAAAGTCATCCACTACGAATGAAGTCTTTAAACTCGAGTCTTCGACACCCACCAGATATATCTGAATTGCTTGCCCCTTATAGGCGCCCAAATCAAACGAGGCCTGCGCGAATCCAGCGGCCGCGTTGAGGTTCGAATAAGTGGCCAGTGTCGTCAGCACCGAGCCTGACGAATTTCGCACCTGCACTTTCAGCGTATCGTACGAGTTCGTCGTCGTCGTTTCCGTCGTGTCGATGTGCAACCAGAAAGAAAGCGAAGCATTGGTCGCGGTTGATGGAATCGTCACTAACTGTAAGAGGGTGTCGGTATGGACTGAGCCGTAGCCGTTCAACCAGGCCTTCCAGGAACCCGAGTGCGCCGCTTCAAATGTCGAGTTGTCGATTACACCCGCCGTCACGGACCAGGGCGAAGTGTTTGACGACCCATTTTCGAATCCCGCATTGCCAAGCAACTGTTGCGTCGAGCCGCCGCCACTGCTCGCAACTGTGAGACTAATCGCCGTCGAATGAGTTTTTGCGCCGCCGCTTCCGGTAACGATCACGTTGTAGGTGCCCGTTGCCGTCGCGCTGCCGGCAAAGAATGTCAGTGTCGATGACCCGCCGCCGGGCGCCGCAATCGAAGATGGACTGAAATTCGCTGTCGCACCTGCCGGTAAACCTGACGCGCTTAGCGCAATCGCAGAACTAAAATTGCCGGAGATCGTCGTAGCGATGGTTGACGTGCTCGAGCTGCTTTGCGACATGGAAATCGCAGCAGGGTTCGCTGAAATTGCGAAGTCGCCGGCTGGACCACCCGAGGTGCTCGCAGTCAAAGCAAAATCATCGACGATGAACGATGTCTGCAGGCTGCCGTTTTCGCTTGCAATCAAATAAACCTGGATGGTCTGCCCTTGATATGAACTCACGTCAAACGAAACCTGCGAGTAATCGGCGATCGAATTCAAATTCGAATACGTCGCCAGCGTCGCCAGCACCGCGCCCGTAGAGTTTCGAATTTGCACCTGCAACGTATCGTTCGCCGCCGTGGCCGTCGTTTCTTTGGTGTCGATATGCAGCCAGAATGAAAGCGTCGCGCTCACATTTGTCGGAATGCTAGTCTTCTGAATGATTGTGTCGGTGTGCGCGGCTCCGTAGCCATCCAGCCAGGCCTTCCAAGATCCGGTGTGCGATGCGCGAATCGTTGAATTATCAATTACCCCTGCGGTTGCCGTCCACGGAGTCGGGTTCGTCGCGCCGTTTTCAAAGCCCGGATTCCCCAATAACTGCTGCGTCGAGCTATCGTCGTTGCCTACCGTTAGATTGATAGCCACTGAATGCGTCTGGCCGCCGCCGGTTCCGTTGACTATAAGGTTGTAAGTGCCCAATGGCGTGCCGGCGCCCACCGTCATCGTTAAAGTGGATGACCCCGAACCCGGCGCGGTGATTGATGTGGGACTGAAGCTCGCAGTCGTTCCCGAGGGCAGTCCTGAAACCGAAAAGGCGACGCTCGCATTAAAGGGCCCGGAAAGATTTGACGTGATGACAGACGTTCCCGCAGTGCCCTGGTTGATCGTCAAGGATTGCGGTGAAGCAGAGAGAGTGAAGGTAGAGTCAAAAGTAATGTCGATGATCGGATGCAGCTCGATGCCGTTCGGCGCCTGACCGGATTGTCCTTCAAGATAATCAAAAAATCCGACTCCGGTAATGCGCACCGGCACGTCGACCGATTGAAAAGTATCAGTCGCTGTAAACATCGCCTCGAATTGTGCGCGCGCGTGCGCGATGCCGGCGGCGAAGGGACTGCCGTCGGGAACGCAATTCGGTGACGGTATCTCTGCGATCATCGTACGGCCCGCGGCGTCGGCAATCACCATGTGGTAGTCCATGTCGTACATCAGCGCGTACTTTTTGAGCGTGGCGTTGACAACGTAGACTTTCTTTTCGGGGGCTTGTCGTTTGTTGTCCTGAAGCGGTCTTGGGGTGGCCATGGCGATCAGGTTAGCGATGGTGGTCGCGGTCGGCGAATTCAAATTTACGGCCGACGCATCCGAATCGGTGCCAATCTTCACCGGCCAGCGCTCTCCTCCGCACTGGGCAGACGCCTTAACGGGAATGACCATCACCAAAATGGCGAGGAAAAACGCGCACTTCAGGAGGTTTTTAAGGGTTTCTGTGTGCACGGATTCAGCCCCAAAACGCGTGGACATACCACTGCCTCAGACAAAGCGGATCGATACCTTGAATAAATGAACAATTCGAGGTGAATTCTTTTTTTGGCGGGCCCCGGAGGTCTTGCTTTCCTCAAGTACGCGCAATGCACGCGCGGAGCTTTTCAGCCAGCGCGCTGACATGCGGCTCTTTGATGATGTTGATGTGATTGCCTGAAATTTCGTAAGCTTCGATCTTCCCGCGCACTAATTCGCGCCAGCCGTCATGCAGATCGTAATCGGAAGTCAGATCGCTGGCCAGAAACAACGTCACGTCTCCCGAGTAAATTTGCGGCTCGAAATCCTTAACCGCCGCAAAATTAATCTCTTCGATGTTCTGAAGGACCGGTGGCAAAGGCTTGCCGAACCTCTTGTATACTTTGTAGGCACGACGATAGATCTTGTGTTTCGCTTTGGCGGGCGCGTAATGCAGCTTGTTCAGCAGGTAGCGAACCTTGTCTAACATATTAAGCGAGCGCAGGTTGATGATGTGCGACAGCCACTTCCTGGCGCGACGACTAAAGCGCCTTTTAAGAGACGAGGCTTCAGGTAACAGTTTGAAGTAACCGGCTGGATAGGTATCAAGAAGGGCCAATAACGCGACTTTTTCACCGGCCGCTTCCAGCTGGCAGGCCATCTCAAATGCGATTGTGCCGCCGGACGATCGACCGCCTAGAAGATACGGGCCCTCAGGCTGAATCTCGCGCATCTCTTTGATGTAATGCGCGGCCATCTCCCTGATATTGGTGTGCGGCTCAGACTTGCCATCGAGACCTTTCGCCTGCAATCCGTAGAATGGCTGATCCGGTCCGAGCAGCCGCGCGAGATTGTTGTACTCGAGGACGTTGCCGCCCGCGGCATGTATGCAGAAGAATGGCGTGCTCGCGCCACCGGGTTGAATCATCACTAATGATGACCAGGCGGCTTGCCAACCTTCATCGCGCAGCACGCGCGCAAGCTGCCGTACTGTCGGGGCCTGAAACAAAGTAGCCAGCGGCAAATTCCTGCCAAACGATTTTTCAATTTCCGCGAACAGCTTTACCGCGAGCAAGGAATGGCCGCCCAACTCAAAGAAATTCTCATCCACACCGATCGCATGCACCCTCAACACTTGTTCCCAGATACGCGTCAGCTTCAGTTCCAGTTCATTACTCGGCTGCGTCAAGCCTTTATCGGTTTCGCGTTTGAGCTCGTTTGGCGCCGGCAGGGCCTCCCGATCAACTTTCCCCATCGGCGAGAGTGGTAAAGATGCCAGCGGAACAAAGATTGACGGTACCATGTAATCAGGCAGGCGCGTTCGCAGAAACTCACGAACCTCTTCAATCCGGAGATTGCCGTTGCGCGGCACCAGATATGCGACCAGATGTTTGTCACCGCTGTCTTTTAGGGCGACCACAACGGCGTCGCGGACCGATGGATGCTCGATCAATGCGGCTTCTATCTCGCCAGGTTCGATCCGGAACCCGCGCACCTTAACTTGATTATCGATGCGGCCAATGAACTCGATCTCGCCCGTCACACGATATCGGACCAGGTCGCCGGTGCGGTACAAACGATCGCCAGTTCCGGAAAACGGATTGCGCACAAAACGTTCCTGGGTCAGTTCGGGCCGATCCAGATATCCGCGTGCCAGACCGTCGCCGCCGATGTAAAGCTCGCCGGGCACGCCGATCGGAACCGGATTAACGTGACGATCCAAAACGTAAACCGAGGTGTTTGAGATGGGAAAGCCAATCGGTACTGAGCCATTCACGCGCGACAAGTCATGAAGCGGATAACAGCAGGTAAACGTCGTGTTCTCGGTTGGGCCGTAACCGTTAATCAAGCGGCAGGCCGGAATCTCCTTGAAAACTTTCTGTACGTGCGGGACCGACAGCACGTCGCCGCCAGCCAATAGTTGCCGCAGCCCGCGCAAATCATCGAGGTGATTCTCGACCATCAAATGAAACAATCCGGCGGTTAACCACAGCGTCGTCACTCTGTGCCGCTTAATCGCCTGGCCCAGGTCTTTTAGTGAAAACTTGTCACCAGGCAACAGCACCAATCGAGCGCCATTCAAGAGGCCGCCCCAAATCTCGAACGTCGAAGCGTCGAACGACACGGTCGAGGATTGCAGAAATACTTCGTCACGCGAGAATGATGCGTAGTTCGTATTCTTGACCAATCGCGCGACGTTGCGATGCGTCACCGTCACGCCCTTTGGCGTCCCGGTTGAGCCCGAGGTGTACATGACGTAAGCGAGATTGTCAGGGCCGGTAAAAGTTTGTGGATTGTCTTTGCTCTGCTTCGTTAACTCGCGCAGCTCATCGATATAAATTGTTGACTCTGCCCGCGCCGGCACTTTTCCCCGGGACGATTTTGCCGTAAGCAGTAACAGCGCACCGGCGTCGTTTATCATGAACTGCAACCGCGCTAGTGGATATACAGGATCCAAAGGCAGGTAGGCGCCGCCGGCTTTCAAAATCCCGAGTAAGGCAACGATCAAGTCAGGCGAGCGTTCAAGGCAAACAGCAACTAGTGTGTCCGGCTGGACCCCGCGTTCGCGCAGGTAATGCGCTAATTGATTAGCGCGCGCGTTCAGTTCCCCATAGCTGAATTCCTGATTGTCCCAGACCAGGGCCACGGCGTCGGACGCAGTCGCCACTTGCTCCTCAAATAACTGGTGAATAGTTTGCGTCGAGGGGTAATCAGTCCGGGTGTCGTTCCAGTCGACGAGCAACTGGCGGCGTTCGGCTTCACTAAGTAATGGCAACTCAGAAATTTTCTGTTCCGGGTTTTCCGCAATTCCTTCCAGCAGATTTTGGAAGTGCGTCATCATGCGAGCGATCGTTTCCGGCTCAAACAGATCAGCGTTGGATTCGAACAAGCAAACCAATTGATCGTTCCGCTCGACAATGTCGAGCGTCAGATCGAAATTTGCCATCACATGGTCGATACGAAAGTGGCGCGCGGTTAGTCCAGTTAATTGAAGCGGGAGAATTTCTTCGTTCTGGAGCACAAACATCACCTGAAACACAGGGTTGTGCGCCAGCGTTCGTTCAGGCTGCAACTCTTTTACCAACCGCTCGAACGGCAAATCCTGGTGGGCGTAAGCTCCCAGCGCTACTTGTTTCACATGATTGAGAAAATTGCGAAATGGAACCTCACCCGAAACCTGCGCACGAATTGCGAGCGTGTTTATGAATAACCCAATCAGATCTTCGGTTTCGCCGACCTGACGTCCGGCGATGGGCGTGCCGACAACAATATCTTCTTCCCCCGTGTAACGATGCAGCAGAGCCTGATAAACGGCCATAAGCAACATAAACAGCGTCACGTTTTCCTGCTGGCAAAGCAGCTTGAGACGCTGCGTTAGGCCTGCGGGTAAAATGATCGTTTGCTGCGAACCGCGAAAAGCGCGATACGCCTGCACGCTGGGTCGCTGGTGATCGGTCGGCAACCCAAGGGCTGGCGGCATGGTCGGAAATTGCTTTTTCCAATAAGCGAGCTGTGATTCATAAACGTCGCCAGTTAGCCATTCGCGTTGCCATAGAGAATAATCCGGGTACTGAATCGGTAATTCAGCAAGCGGGGACGACCGGCCAGAGCAATAAGCGTCGTAGACAGCCGACAGTTCGCGATGAAAAATTCCCACCGACGAACCATCAGTGACGATGTGATGCATAGTCACCAGCAGAATGTGTTCGTCATTCTTAATGCGGACGATGACGCTGCGTACGAGCGGCCCCTGCGCCAGATCAAATGGACGGCGAGCTTCACGTCTCAAAATTCGCAAGGCTTCCGCTTCACGTTCGTCCTCCGGCATGCCAGTCAGATCGACCAGCGGCGCGTCGAATTCCACTTCCTGAATAACCTGGGTGGGTACCCCCTCAACCGTCTTAAAAACAGTCCTCAATGCGTCATGACGGTCGACGATTGATTGCAAAGCTTTCTTTAAGGCATCGACATTCAGGTCGCCGGTTAAGCGTGCCGCCGTCGGCGTGTGATAAACGGATTCACCCGGCATTAACTGGTTGAGGACCCAGAGACCTTGTTGGTTATACGAAAGCGGTGCCGACTTGAGTTGACGCGCAGATATGACCTGGCGGGTCGAATGTTCCCGCTGGTTCTTTTTAATCAAACGCAGCTCAAGCAAGGCGCGCTGCGCGGGCGAGAGCGCAGCCATCTGGCGGCCAATGTCAGTTGTGGGATGTTCAGTTTCAATCATCAATTATTCTAAGCGGCCGCGGCTTCACTGATCTTTGACTCTGAATCCAGAAATTCACGCGCTTCTTCTTCGCTCATCGCGGCCACTTCTTCCAGCAGGCTTTCCAGATCCGAGGGCAACTCTCGTTCAGCCACGCGCTGCGAAAGGATTTCTGCCAGCCCGGCGATGGTTGGCGCCTGAAACAGGTCAACCATGCCAAAGCCAACCGACAGACTTCTGTTGACGATTGAAACCACTTTAGCTGCCAGCAAGGAATGACCGCCCAAATCAAAGAAGTTGTCCTGAACCCCCACGCGCGGCACGCGCAGGACTTGCCCCCAGGCTGAAGCAAGCAATTCTTCCAGCGCTGTTGAGGGAGCAACAAACGTTTCCCCAATGATCTCTTCCGATTTCGGGTCAGGCAGCGCGCTGCGATTGATCTTTCCGCTCGGCATCAACGGTAATGTTTCGATTGTTTCAAAGGTCGCCGGGACCATGTATGAAGGCAGTTTGGATTTAAGGAAGCTCCGCAGCTCACTTGCGATCACACCCGCCCCCTTCGCCACCACATAGGCGATCAGCCGCGCATCGCGATCCTCGCGAAAAACCACCACACAATCTTTGACGTCTTGATGACTTCTCAAAGCCTGTTCGATTTCTTCGAGCTCAACCCGAAAACCCCGGATCTTAATCTGGTTGTCGACCCGTCCGATGAAGTCGAGTGAGCCGTCGACACGATAACGGACCACGTCGCCTGTCCGGTACAGTCGATTGCCGGAGTCGTCCGCAAACGGATTGCGAATAAATTTCTCTGCAGTCAAATCCGGCCGGTTTATGTAACCCCGGGCCACTCCCGGACCACCAATGTACAATTCGCCGGCAACGCCGACCGGACAAGGTTGAAGTGATCGATCCAAAACGTAAACGGTCGTGTTCTTGAGCGGTCTTCCGATCGGCACGGCGCCGGAAACCGAAGGGTTGCCGGGTTTCAAATCGCACACCGTCGCGGCGACGGTAGTTTCGGTTGGGCCATAACTGTTGACCAGGCGCACAGTATTGCGAACTTTGTTGTGCCAGGCGGTGACGCGATCGGCCGAAGCCTTTTCGCCGCCAATAATCACCAGGCGTACGCACGACGGCAGATCGAGCGCGTCGCCATGCAGAGCGTCCGCCAGCTCATGCCAGTACGCAGTCGGCAGATCGAGCACGGAAATATTCCACTCAGCGCAATAGCGCAGAAAATCGCGCGCCGAGTTGATCATCTCTTCCGTTCGCAGCACCACGGTCGCGCCATGGGTAAGCGCTGGGTAGATTTCCTCTGCGCTAAGATCAAACGAGAGGGAAGCGAATTGCAGGATTCGATCTCTGTTTGTGAATCCGTAAGCGTCAATCGCAGCCTGCGTAAAGTTTGTTAGCGAGCGATGCTCGACCGCTACGCCTTTCGGACTGCCAGTGGAACCCGAGGTGTAAATTACGTAAGCGACATTATTCGGAGCCGCGTCTGCAACTGGATTCTCGTGACTGTGTGAGGAGATGGCCGCCCAATCGCTGTCGATACAAAGGACCGTTGCCGCGCCGGCGAATTCGGCTGCCAACTCCCGTTTCGTGATCACTATGGCGAGCGCCGCGTCCCTGATTATGAACTGCAATCGCTCGCGCGGATATTTTGGATCGAGAGGCACATAACCACCGCCGGCCTTTAGCACGCCGAGTGTTGCCACCAGCATTTCGATGCTGCGCGGCACACTTACTCCGACGAGGGTCTCTGCGCCCACCCCATGTGCTCGCAGGTAATCAGCAAGCCGGTTGGCGCGGGCGTTCAGCTCGGTATAAGTGATGCGCTCTCCCTTAAATTCGGCGGCAGTTGCGTTGGGTGTTTTGGCGACTTGCGCCTCAAACAAGTTATGAATGCACGCCTGCGGCGACGTGTCAGGGCCGTGGTCATTCCATTCGACTAAGAGTTGACGTTGTTCTTTCTCACTCAGCAGTTGCAGCTCGTCAACGCGTTGCGCCGGATCGGCGATGACCGCCGCCAGCACGTTCTGATAGTGGGTGAGCATCCGCTCAATCGTCTCGGCCGCAAACAAGTCTTTGGCGTATTCAAAAGAGATGGACACCCCGTCTGCCTGCTGCACTTCCAGAGTCAAATCAAACTTTGCGGCGCTATTCTCGACATTGATCGGCGTGAATTTGACCCCGTTCGCGGCGAGTTGCGGCTCCGGCATATTTTGAAATGCAAACATCACCTGGAACAGGGGCGACCGGTTCGCTTTTCGTTCTGGATTCAACTCTTCGACGAGTTTTTCGAAGGGCAGATCCTGGTGACAGAACGCGCCCATGACAGTCTGACGAACGCGCGCCAACACTTCACGGAAGGTCGGCTGGCCTCTCACGTCTCCACGCAGAACCAGCGTGTTAACGAACGCGCCAATCAGGTTCTCAGTCTCAAACATCGTCCGGCCGGCGACGGGCGAACCAATAATGACGTCTTGCTGCCCGGTGTACCGAAATAACAAAGCCTGGAACGCCGCCAACAGCGTCATGTATAACGTGGCATTCTCGTCTCGACTCAGCAGGTTAAGCGACGCGGCAAGGGGGGCGGGAAGTTGCGCAGACACGCGACCGCCATTGAAGCTTCGGGTTGCCGGACGCGGATAGTCCGCTGGTAAATCCAACACCGTCGGCGCGTCAGCAAGCTGACGCTTCCAATAATTCAGCTGCCGAGCGATCGTTTCGCCTTCCAACCAGCGCCGCTGCCAGATGGCAAAGTCTGAATATTGAATCGGAAGTCGAGGCAGATCAGCGCCGCCGTTCAGGTACAGCCAGGTCAGTTCGCGAAGCAATACGCCGATGGACCAGCCGTCACAAATGATGTGGTGCAGCGTAATGATAAGCTCATGATCAGTTTCCGAAAGTTTCAACAGTCGCGCGCGCAACAGTGGACCATCACTTAGTTCAAAGACATAGCCCGACTCTGCCTGATATGCCTGCGCGCGCTCCTCTTTGCGCTGCGCGGTCGCAAGGTGCGAAAAATCCGAAACACGAATTGCGACCGATCTCGCCGGAGCGACGACCTGGGTCGCGGATCCATTGGTCATGACAACGTTGGTCCTGAGTATTTCGTGCCGCGCGACCACCGCGTCGAGTGCTTCCTGCAATTTTGCGACGTCCACGGCGCCGGCAATCTTCAGCGCCGTCCTCACATTGTAGGACGCCCGGTTTGCATTTGATTGGTCGAGCAGCCAGAACTGCTGTTGATTGAAAGACAGTGGCGCAGCCCCATTTTGGCCGCGGGCCTGGATCGATTGTACGATCGCATTGTTGCCGCTGCTGCTGATGCGTTCAGCGAACAATCTGATCGTCGGATATTCGAACAGCGTGCTGATTGGCGGTTCAAATTTGAATTGGCGCCGAACGCGCGCAATGATTTGCGCGGCCAGTAGCGAGTGGCCGCCGAGCTCGAAAAAATTATCGTCGCGGCCGATTACTTCAACCGACAGCACCTCAGACCAGATTAAAGCCAGACCAATTTCGATCGAGTCCGACGGCGGTACAAAATCAGCAGAAACCGTGACGCGAGAGTTTTCGGGCTCAGGCAAACGACGTCGATCCACTTTTCCGTTAGCGGACATGGGAAGCGCCTGCATTTTCACAAAGGCGGAAGGAACTGCGTAATCCGGCACCCTCGCGCCCAGAAATGCCCGTAACTCACTGATGGATGCTCCCTCGTTATGCGGGACAAAATAGGCGACCAGTCTCTTATCGTCCTTGCCGTTGGACGTTTCGCGCGCCGCAATCACGCAGTCTCGGATCGCGGGATGCTGGGCCAGGGCCGCTTCGATTTCGCCCAGCTCGATGCGAAAGCCGCGCAGCTTTATTTGCTGATCCCGCCGGCCCGCAAATTCGATCTGGCCATTTGCTGACACACGCGCCCAGTCGCCCGTTCGATAAAGCCGCACGCCGTTTAGCTCGATAAATTTTTCTTTGGTAAGTTGCGACCGATTCAGATAGCCACGGCCAATCCCCGCGCCACCGATGTACAACTCCCCCGGCTCGTCGATCGCGCATGGTCGCTGATCTTCATTCAGCACGTAGACGTCTGTATTGGCGATCGGATTCCCGATGGGCACGTAGGTCTCACCGGCGAAATTGCGCGGCACGTGAAACAACGCGACGATGCCCGCCGTTTCGGTTTGCCCGAACATGTGCACGTGATGCGCCGGATGATTGAACTGCGTCATCCATTTTCGTGGCACCTCGCTCAACAATGGTTCGCTCGCCGAAAGCATCAATCGCAACCGGTTATCGAGCAGCTCACGTCTCTCATTTTCAGGAAGCCCGCCGATGATCGCTGTGCAGTTGCGCCAGAAAGAAGGTACCGCATCCATCACACTTACCCCGCGCGCGTTGATCATTTGAAACAGAGCGAGCGGGTCTTTGCGCTGGTCGGAAGTCGCAATGACGACACCGGCGCCCTGCGAGAGCGGCAGCAACAACTGTCGCCGTGATGAAGAGAATGCAATCGAAGCAGTGTGCAAATAAAGATCGCCCGCCTTGATTTTCAGTTCGTGATTGAGCGCCAACAGGTAATTAGTCAGATTGCCATGCGTAATCATCACGCCTTTTGGATTTCCGGTTGAACCTGAGGTGTAGATGACGTACGCCAGGTCGTCGCTTACCGAATCCAAGCCGGGGTTTGCATCCGAACACCGGGCAATCGCGGGCCATTCTTTGTCGAGGTGAACAATAAGTGGAGCACCGTCTCGGATCGGGGGCCGGGACGAATCCTGTGGTTCACTTGTTTCGGGAAGCTGCGCGACTAATCCGGCTTTGGTAAGCAGGACCGCGGGCCGGGCGTCTGCGAGCATGAACGCAAGTCGTTCTTTGGGATACTCGGGATCGAGCGGTAGATATGCCGCGCCGGCTTTTAACGTCGCGATGATTGCGATGGCCATCTCAACCGATCGATCGATGCAGATACCGACGATCGATTCACGGCCGCAGCCGAGGACCTCCAGGTACCGCGCGAGTTGATTTGCGCGCCCGTTTAGTTCGCGAAAGGTCAGCTGCTGCTGTTCACAGATAATTGCGGTCGCGTTTGGACGCGTTGCGACCTGATGCTCGAACAAGCGCGGAAAGGACGTCTCGATAAAATGCGGAAGCCGCTCGCCATGAAGCTCGGCCAGCGGCGAGGAAGCAGTAATACTAATGGTCCGCGCCTCGAGATTTGACGTCTCGACGATTGATTGGGGCATGGTTGATGTTCGACTATCGCGCCGGCACGCGATCTATTTTTTGGCTACCGCAATTTCTTCCTTGCTGATCTCAATCAGGTTTCCAATCCTCCGCTTCAGATCGCTCTGCACGCTGACAAAGATGTTTCCCTGATCGTCGAGGGTGACGCCTTGCACGTTTTTCAATTGGCCGCTGAACGCAGCGATTGTTTTCAGCTCTTCACCGGGGGTGTAGATGTAGAGTTTGCCGTTATGACTGTCAGTGATATACAGCGACCCACCGGCAAAATAGATCGTCTCGGGCGAAAAGGAATCACTGCGATCGATGATTCGATGCAGTTTTCGGTTTGCGTCAAGCAGGTAGAGGACGTTGTCTTCGTTGTCGGCGATATACAGATCGCCGCGGTCATCAAAGACCATGCTTTCCGGCTTTGTGATTCCGTAATCTTTCCCGAGAAAATCAGAAACATTTCCGTCGCGGGTGACGCGAAACACTTTGTGCTGTTCACCATCGCCGACCAGCAGCGATCCATCCGGCGAAAGCGCAATGCCTTCGGTTGAAACCAGGCCTTTGTCTTTGCCCGCAATCAGACGCGGCGAGCCATTCGCGGCCAACTCCCAAAGGCCACCGGCATCGTCGTCAGTGAAGAAGATATTGTCCTGAGAATCGATGACCAGATCTTCCGGCGACTGAAAACCAAATCCCGCGTCCGCCATTTTTTTCAGTCCTTCGCTGCGGTCCCACGATTCGAGGGCGACCCCACCTTCATCAGCAAAGTAGAGTTTGCCTTTGTGCCAGGCTAATCCATCAGGCGATCCAAAGCCGATTTTGTTAGTGGCGAACAGGGTCGCTTTGTACGAGTGATCAGTCATGATCACCAGGCCTTCTTTCTGGACACCGCACGACGTGAGAAAGCCGCAAGCGACAACAATAATTAAACAACTGAATCTCTTCATAAGCTTGAAACCCGCAGGCTATGAACCCATTCCCAGCAGTACGTGCCGGCGCATCGCGGCGAGCAAGCCCAGGAATGCGCGGATGTGAATCAGGGTGCTTGAGACTTCAAATGCAATTAAGAAAACGATCGCGCTCGAAAGCGCGCTGTAGCGCAAAGTCAATCCGGAAAGTTTGTCCAGCCATCCGCTCAATCTCTTGCGGACGAGGTAATGAATGGTCGCCAACTCAGCGACTGCAACTGTAGCGCCGGCCGCGACATCCAGCGGCGTGTGTTCTCCGCTGATCATCTTGCCGGCCAGAATCACAAACACGCTCCAGCCCAGAGCCAGCAATCCGAGGCGCCGCGATGCCAGCCAGATCCCCAGAGAGATCGCTATGAAAAATCCAGCATGATCACTGGGAAAAGAGCCGAGGTCGTTCGTCTCAATTTCACCGCTCAGTAGCGCGCGATAATCCTTTTGACTGGTTTCGTCGAGCATGACCCGTACCGGCAGACGCTTCATCTCGACCAGTTGATCTCCTTCCAGCCGATAAATCTTCTGCGTCTGAATCTCCGGCCGCGGCAGAAAAATCGTTTTGGACAATACCTTGGTCGTTGTAATCACAAAGACCGCCGCGATCAGAGTCGTTATGAGAATTTTCCGGCGCGTGTTGGTACTGGCGGTGGATTTTCCCCCGTACCACGCCGCGAGGAAACAACCACCAATGACGCCCGCCTTTGCCAGATCGTTGTCGAGAAAAAACGCGACCATACTGTCGAACAGCCACGACCGGCCGGCGACACTATTGATAAGGAGCAAGAGCTGATCGTTTAATTGGCTGAGCCAGCTCGCAAGCGCCCCCCCTACCAACGAAAAAAGCACTATTGCAGTCAATGAAAGCCTCCCCGCTCACTCTGAGCCGTCAGGAAAATAAACGCGCAAAAGCGGGTACTTGCCAGAAATGGCCGTGAATCGCTGGTTCGGGATGGCTTGGAACCATCGCGAAAAAACTGTCATCCGCGTCTTTGGCAAGTTGATGAAATACTAAGGAAAGCAGCTGAGATTGTGCTTTTACTTATGCAGGAAGAGGGCTTGAGCCTCGAGCGGTCTATGAATCACACGTCAGCTATGACTACTGAACCAGTTCACGAGGGTGCGATGTCACGCACGAATCCTACAAGTTGCCTGCCGATAAGCAACAGTATCGGGGAAATGATCGCCGCGCATGCGCACGCCCAGCCGGACGCCCCCGCGGTCGTGATTGATGGCCGCGTGGTCACCTATGGTGAATTGGACCGGCGCGCAAATCAGTTAGCTAACCACCTGATAAATTCAGGCGTCAGGACTGAAACGATTGTTGCCATTTGTTTGAATCGCTCGACTGAGTCACTGGTTAGCGCCGTCGCGGTTTTGAAAGCCGGTGGCGCCTATCTTCCGCTGGACCCAAACCTTCCACTTGAGCGCCTGAACGTCATGTTAAATGCCGCGAGGCCCCGAGTGTTGATTACTAATTCGGATAATGCTGAAAGGATCGCGCGCCCAGGTTGCTCCATCGTCACTATCGACAGCGATGCAGAAATTGAGAAGTGTGCTGTCAACGCACCGTCGATCGAGATTGCCAAAGACCAGCTCGCGTACGTGATCTACACGTCGGGATCGACGGGCGAACCAAAAGGCGTTGAAATCACTATCGGGAATCTGCTGAACCTTGTTGCCTGGCATCAATCCGAATTCAAGATCAGTTCAAAAGATCGTGCAACTCATCTGGCGGGCGTTGGTTTCGACGCCGCCGTCTGGGAAGTTTGGCCTTACCTGACGGCAGGGGCCAGTCTGTATCTGCCGGACGAGGCGACGCGATTGATGCCTGAGGGGTTGCGCGACTGGATGCTGGCAAACGAGATCACGGTCAGCTTTCTACCCACCGCTCTGACGGAACGCGTCATGATTCTGGACTGGCCGCGAGATGCGGCGCTCCGTTTTCTGCTGACTGGCGCCGACACCTTGCATCGCTATCCCGAAAACGATCTTCCCTTTGAACTCGTTAACAACTATGGACCGACTGAATGCACAGTCGTGGCCACCTCTGGCCGAGTGCAAAACTCGAACACGAGCGATCTGCCGACGATTGGCCGCGCAATTTCCAACACCCAGGTTTACATTCTGGATGAGAACCTGGTTCAGGTTCCGCCGGGCGAAGCAGGTGAAATCTTTATCGGCGGCGCCAACGTCGGGCGTGGTTACCTTAACCAGTCCGATCTAACTTTAAAGAAATTCATCCATGATCCCTTCAGCACTCAACCGGGCGCGCGTCTTTATCGCACCGGCGATCTGGCGCGGCAACTCCCCAACGGCGACATCGCATACGTGGGGCGGGCCGACGAACAAATAAAGATTCTCGGCAATCGAATCGAGCCGGCAGAAATCGAAGCGGCGATCGACCGGCATCCGGTAATTGCATCGAGTGTAGTGGTCGCACGAAGAACGGACTGCTCAGAAAAGCTTTTGACCGCGTATGTGACGATGCGAAATGGGTCGACCTTGTCGGCCACAGAGATGCGTAGTTTTCTGCACTCATCACTACCTGATTGCATGCTGCCGGCAATCTTTGTGAAGCTCGACCGGTTGCCGCTGACGTCAAATGGGAAGATAGATCGAGCCTCTTTACCCGATCCCTCAACTGAGAACCGGCTGCGCGACGATGATTTCGGCGCGCCACAATCGCCAACTGAAGAAAGGTTGGCCGCAATTCTCTGTTCGTTATTCAACGTGAATGAAGTCTCAATCAACGATAACTTTTTCCTGCTCGGCGGGCACTCGCTGCTCGGGGCGCAGTTAATCGTGAAGATTCGCGCCGCCTTTGGCGTAGACCTCGCGTTGCGCACATTATTCGATGCGCCCACAGTCGCGGCGCTGTCGGCAGAAATAGAGCGGATGATCGTCGCGCGAGTTGAAAACATGACCGACGCCGAAGCGCAAGCATTAGTTGCCTGATGCCGGCGTTTCTTTCCCTTTTGGAGAGGCATAGCGGTGAGCGTACGAACACGCGTTCGGACTCTCTCGCCTCGCCGCTCACGCAAAAGACCAGGGGCCACAAAGCCCAATTCGAGTGCCTGCATGCCATTAGACTCTTCAAACAAATCCGCGCCCGTACTTAGTCTGTATCAGCTCCTCGATCCTGAGGTGTTGGCAAACCCCTATCCACATTACAGACGGCTGCGCGAAGAGGCGCCTGTCTACTGGGACCCATATCTGCACGCCTGGGTAGTGACGCGGTATGAAGATGTGATTACTGTCCTGCATCGCTTTTCGGCTAACCGCACTCCGACCCCCGAACAGTTTGCGGCGATGGGCATGGGTGAACTGGGCCCAATCGCGCAGATGATGACCAGGCAAATGCTTTTCATGGATGCCCCTGCGCACACGAGGCTGCGCACCCTGGCGTCAATGGCTTTCACACCGGCCCGCGTAGAGATCCTGCGCAATCACATCCGCGAAATTCTCGAAGAGCTTTTGGAGCCCTTACTGCAGCGTGGGCACATGGACGTAATAAACGATCTTGCCGCGCCTCTGCCTGCAATCGTGACCGCAGAGATGCTCGGAGTGCCGACGTCAGATTGCGATCGATTGAAAGCCTGGTCAGCGGATTTTGCGGAAGTGCTCGGAAACTTTCAACACAATCCGGATCGCGCTTCGCGCACCCTTAAGTGCGTGGAAGAGATGACAGATTATTTTCGCGATGCGATTCGTAAACAAAAAAGTCATCCGCGTGAGGGGCTCATCAATTCGTTCATGTCTGCAGAGATTGACGGCGACCGTTTGACTGAAGAAGAGATCATTGCAAATTGCATCGTGACGATGGTGGGCGGCCAGGAAACTACCACGAATCTAATCGGGAACGGTGTGCTTACGCTGATTCGAAATCCTGATGAAACGCAAAGGCTGCGTGAGGATCTTTCGCTGATTCCTTCCGCGGTGGAAGAATTGTTGCGTTACGAAAGTCCCAGCCAGCAAACTGCGCGCATTTGTCCGGAAGATACAGAGCTGGGCGGCAAATCAATTCGCAAAGGCCAGGCTGTGATTGCGGTCATGGCGGCCGGAAATCGCGATCCCGAGCGCTTTCGGGATCCGGATCGCCTGGATATTACGCGCGCGGACAATCGACATTTGGCTTTTGGTTGGGCCAGTCATTTTTGTTTCGGCGCCGCGCTCGCGCGCATTGAAGGTCAACTAACATTCGAAGGGATTGCGCGCCGCACGGCGAATTTGGCGCTGGCTCCGAACCAGGCGATCACCTGGCGAGACAATCTTGGTTTGCGTGGGCTTACTGCTTTGCACATTACCTTTGACGAAGCGGCTTCCACGTCCGTCATGGTTCCCCAAATTTCAAATCGCGAAAGCGGCTGTCCCTTTCATCGATCTACATAATCAGCGGCGCGGGTTTACCTTTGGAACGGATTTCACAACTACAGCCCAACGTCCATCTCGCTGCGTCTGAAGCAAAGCGTCAGCTGCTGCAAAAGTATCTGCGCGGTGATATCGATCACGAGTCAGATTCCCCCGCGCGCATTCCGCGCCGGTCGCCAGATGCGGCCCCAAGGTTGTCATTCGCCCAGGAACGCCTTTGGTTTCTGGATCAGTTGATGCCGGCATCGGCCGTCTTTAACGTTCCGATGGCGGTGCGGCTGTCGCGGGCAATCGACCTCGACGCCTTACAAAAAGCTGTTGATGAGATCATTCGCCGTCACGAGGCGTTGCGAACCACATTCATCACGTCTGACGGGGAACCTGCGCTGGTCATCTCGCCGGACTGCGATACGGCAATCGAAGTATTCGATCTCACTTCTCTCGATGCCGCCGCGCGCGAAACAAAAAGCCGCAGGCTCGTCAAAGGTGAAGCGCTGCTCCCTTTCGATCTGTCGCGCGGCCCACTAATCAGGACAAAACTCATTCAGCTCGCGGAACGGGATTCAATCTTTATTGTCACGATGCATCACATCGTGAGCGACGGTTGGTCGTTACTAATCTTCTTCAAAGAACTCTCAACGCTGTATGACCAGTTCCTAATTGAGACGCCCGCGACTCTCGCCGACCTTCCCGTTCAATACGCGGATTATGCACTGTGGCAAAGGGAGTGGTTGCATGCTGAGGTAATCGAGCGGCAGCTTTCTTACTGGAAAACGCAACTGGGCGGTGAACTGCCCGTGCTCGACTTGCCAACGGATAGGCCGAGGCCGCCGGTACAAACGCACGCCGGCAAACGCGACGCCCTGACCCTGTCCGCCGAATTAACAGATGCTTTGAAAGCTTTGAGTCAACGCGCAGGCGCGACCCTCTTTATGACCTTGCTCGCGGCATTTAACGTGTTGCTTCATCGCCTGAGCGGCCAGGAAGACATTATCGTGGGATCGCCTATCGCGAATCGACCGTGCGCCGAGACCGAAAATCTGATTGGGTTTTTCCTGAATAATCTGGCGTTGCGCACCAACGTGTCCGGCGACTTGAATTTCCTTGAGCTGCTGGCGCGGGTGCGGCAAACCGCGCTCGACGCTTATTCGAATCAGGATGTGCCGTTTGAAAAATTGATTGAAGAGCTAAAGCCGGAGCGCGACTTGAGTCGCACTTCCATCTTTCAGGTCTATTTCAATCTGTTCAGTTTCTCGGATCAGGTGCGGCTGCCCGGCGGCGATACTGTGAGTTTCGTCGATGCCTGGCTTGAGTCCGGCGAGACTCTTTCAAAATTTGATTTGACGCTGTACGCGGGGGTCGGAGAGAAAGAGATCAAGCTGGCGATTCTTTACAACACCGATTTGTTTATGCCGGCGCGAATCGCAGAAATGATGCGCCAGTTCCATCACTTGCTTACCCAGATTGTAGAAAGGCCATACGAAGGGATCGGGAGTTATTCCCTGGTCACCACCGCAGCGCAAACATCTCTACCTGATTCGACGCAGTCGCTGGCCGCACATGAATCCGAGCCGATCACGCAACTGTTTTCGAAACAGGCCGAAACTCATCCCCGTCGCATCGCGATAATCGATGAGAACCACAGTTTGACTTATCACGATTTGGAATCAGTGAGTAATCAGCTTGCAAACTATCTCATCGATAACGGGATTCGAACGCCGGATGTTGTAGCAATTTACGCCCATCGCGGCGCGGCGCTGGTATCAGCGATTCTCGGCATACTCAAAGCAGGCGCCGCCTTTACGATTCTGGATCCCGCCTATCCCGCGCAACGAATGATCGACTGCTTGCGAGTGGCGTCGCCACGCGCGTTCATTCAAATCGAAGCGGCCGGGTCACTACCTGACGCGCTGGAGCAATTCGTCGGGTCACTCAACTGGTCAGGTAGCGCGAAGATATCAATGCGTGGCGCTTCTAATTCGTTCGCGCACTGCTCGACTGTAAATCCGAACTTGACCATCGAACCCGATGATCTTGCCTACATCGCGTTCACGTCGGGCTCGACGGGTTTGCCGAAAGGCGTGATGGGCCGGCACGGCCCGCTCACATTGTTTACTTCATGGGCGGTCGATGCGTTTGGCCTCAATAAATCCGATCGCTTTTGTATGCTGTCAGGTTTGGCTCACGATCCTCTGCACCGCGACATCTTCACGCCCCTGCAGCTCGGCGGCACCATTTGCATTCCAGATCAGAAGTATCTCGAAGCGCCGAATCGTTTGCGCGCGTGGCTGCGACAGCAGGAAATTACGATAGCAAATCTCACGCCTGCGATGGCCCAGCTACTGTGTGAGCAATTCGGCGTCAACGATGATGAGCAAGTTATTGGTTCGCTTCGCTACTCGTTTCTCGTCGGAGACGTTCTTACCCAGCGCGATGTAGCGCGACTGAAACAACTGGCGCCATCGATCACTTGCGTCAATTTGTATGGCGCGACCGAAACGCAAAGAGCAGTCGGCTACTACATTGCCCCGGGCGACAATGACATTCGAACAAAGTCATCCCGGCAGGTCCTGCCGCTGGGAAAAGGAATTGCCGATGTTCAGTTGCTCGTCTTAAATCAAGCCCTGAAAGTTTGCGGCATCGGCGAGCTCGGCGAAATTTATTTTCGCAGTCGCCATCTTGCGAAAGGATATTTGGGCGATGAGACGCTGACCCGCGAACGTTTCATGGCAAATCCATTCACGGATGATGAAGGCGATAGGCTCTATCGCACCGGTGATCTAGGCCGCTACTTGCCTGACGGAAATGTCGAGCATGCGGGCCGGGCCGATCGTCAAATAAAAATCCGCGGCTTTCGCATTGAACCCGGAGAGGTTGAAGCCGAAATCGTGAGAACCGCCTATGCGCGCGAAGCCGCGGTAATCGCTCGGAAGAACGAATCAGGTGAAATCAATCTTGTCGCATACGTTGTTCCGAATGATTCAGCGGTCACACTTGAGGGACTTCGCCAGGCCCTGAGCGAGAAGCTTCCCGCGTATATGATCCCGGCGAGTTTCGTGATGCTGGAAGCTTTACCACTCACCCCGAACAAAAAACTCGATCGTCGCGCCTTGCCGGCTCCAGCCGATTTTCCGAAACACTGCGAACTTGCCTCACCTCGTTCTGGTGTGGAAGAAACGCTAACCACGATTTGGAAGAATGTGCTCGGGATTCAAGACGTCGGCATTCATGATAACTTTTTCGAGTTAGGTGGACACTCCTTGATTGCAGTGCGCCTTTTCGCGCTCATGGAAAAGGAGTTCGGAAAGCGCCTGCCGCTGGCGACTCTGTTCCAGGCGCCGACGGTGGCCCAGCTGGCAGCATTACTTCAAAGCGAAAGCGGATCGACATGGTCGTCGCTGGTGCCCATTCAGCCGCGCGGCGCCCGTCCGCCATTCTTCTGCGTCCATGCGGTCGGCGGCAATGTGCTCGAGTATTACGATCTCGCGCGCAAACTTCCTTCAGACCAGCCTTTTTATGGTCTGCAATCGCGAGGCTTGAATGACGGTGACGCGCCCGATGAAAGAATTGACGTAATGGCGGCGCACTACATTAAAGAACTGCGCGAGGTTCAGGAAAACGGGCCATATTTTCTCGGGGGACGGTCGCTCGGCGGAATTATCGCCTATGAAATGGCTTGCCAGTTGCGCGCCCAGGGTCACGAAGTCGGACTGCTGGCCTTGCTTGATTCGTATCCGGTTGGTTATGAACGGCTGGCACCCGATGGTGATTCACCAGGCATGAAGACGCGGCGCTTACTCAAAAGAGTCCGCGCGCACGTTTCGAACCTGAGCCGCTTGCGCGGGCGAGAAAAGCTCGTGTACATCGTCGACAAATCGAAATACGGGCCGGTGCGCGTGAAGAGCAAAGTCTGGCGGACGGTTTATCGCTCTTATCAAAATCTCGGACGCGAGCTGCCGCGTGGGTTACTGGACGTGGAAGAGTTTAACTGGCTGGCCGCGCAGTCGTATCGTCCGCAACTATACGACGGACGGGTGACCCTCTTTTGGGCCAGCAAAGATTTGCGGGCGAAATTCGATATGATTGAAGGTTGGATGACCCTGGCTCGGGACGGAATGGAGTTACATGAAATTTCCGGAACTCACCTGGACATGATCAAAGAACCACACGTCGGCGAATTGGCGAGAGTGCTCAACGACTGTTTACTAAAAGCGCACTTACAGGACGCGCGGCTGCAAACACAGTAAGTCTGATCGGCCGACTCGAGACTTTGCTCTCTTCGCATACTCACCACCGTCAAAGTCGTTAATTAAAAATCAACTACGGTTCACGGTGTAGCGATTTCATATGAGTAATGAGTGCCTTAGCGCGCTCTTCGTTAATGCCTTTTTCGGCAAAAGCGGGCATGTCCGGCGGTTCCGGCATCGGAAAACCGTTAACAATTGCATCGACCATCTGACCTTCCGGAAGCTCGGTGTTGAAGTTCTTTTGCGCTTTGCTGCCGTGACAGCCCAGGCAATTCTTACTGTAGAACTGCGGCGGGTCGAATGGTTCACCCTGTTGATCCCGCTGACCCTGTTCACCTTCAGCAGGTCGGCTCACCATTACGCATCCAATCGCTAAGATCAGGGTAAGTATTAAGGCAATGCCGGTGCGCTGTCTCATCGGCGATATGATACTACGCGCTGTTACTGGCTAGAATCCCGGCCTTAAAATCGCACTTCTGGGTGTTCATCCCTGGCGGCCAAAGTCATCCTGGAGACGCACGATGTCATCTTCCCCGAGATAATCGCCGCGTTGCACTTCAATAAAGACGAGCAACTGATCCCCGGGGTTCTCGACCCGGTGGGCCGAGCCCACGGCGATGTCGATTGCTTGTCCGGTCGTGACGATCAAATCGCGGTCATCAAGAGTGACTTTTGCGGTGCCCTGGACCACGACCCAGTGCTCTGCTCTTCGCGCGTGCTTTTGATAACTCAAACGCTTGCCCGGCAAAACTTCGATGCGTTTGACTTTGAAGTTCTCGCCTTCATCCAGGACGGTAAACGTTCCCCACGGCCGTCGATCGAATTTTGGCGAGTTATCGGCGGTTGATTCTGACACTGAGGTTGGCTTTCCTGGATCGATTGACGGCACTAACGTTTAGCCTGGACTGAGCCGCTGATTTTCTTGCGCGTGGTTTCGCCGGTGTGGAGTACCGGAATGCCTTCGTCGACTTCCGCATGCGGACGAGGGATAACGTGCGTGCTGATAACTTCACCAACTCTTCGCCCCGCGGCCGCGCCCGCCTCAACCGCAGCTTTCACCGCGCCAACTTCGCCCCGCACGATCGCGGTGACCAAACCAGCATCAATCTTTTCCCAGCCGACCAGCACGACGTTCGCGGATTTCACCGCCGCGTCCGCAGCTTCAATCATCGCGACCAATCCGCGGCACTCTATCAGTCCTAGTGCTTCTTGCATAAAAGAACGCTCCAAGATCAATTACTTACTTGCACGGGCGCACGATTATAAACCCATGTGGTCGTTTCCATGACTTCAGGCAAAACCCTAGTCTTATGAAAAGCCGATTGCGGATTGCCGAGTTTCTTAGTGTGAACCAATACATTACCTCCCCCAGCAAGCTGCCAGGTCTCCTGTACATCAAAGTACATAGTGTCGGAGGCCAACTGCCAACGAAGGGAGTAGTTGATTACGAGTCGGTCTTTTTCCCATTTTGTGTGTGACTTAACTTCCTCTTTTTCCTTACTTCTGGCAAGGGCCGGCAACTTATTCAATTCGCCCCGACCATCACTGAAAAAGAGAAATTCTTCAGTTCGCTCAGTCCCGTTGTCTCTAACGGTCTCCTTAATCTTGATCTCCGGCTCCCGGATGACTATTTCCAGACCGGTGACAATTCGCGTTCGGCCTTGCTTAATCAACTTGTTCTTTGTCTCATCGAGGACCCACGAACCAGAGAAGCCGAGGCGGTCACTCTGCCGTTGATTTGTCGATTGTGTGAAAGAGCTGCTCCCACACGCTAAGATCACGATGAAAACTACAATCGCGTCGATGCGCATTTCTTTAACGCCTTAATTCCTCAACGACTGCACCGGCGCGGGGATCCTCCCACCGCGATGAATAAATCCATCGGAAGAGAAACGATTCACCGGCATGATCGGCGCACTGCCCAGCAACCCGCCGAACTCGACCATCTCTCCGACGTCTCGACCGGGCACGGGAATAATCCGTACTGCGGTTGTCTTGTTATTCATTACGCCAATTGCCATTTCATCCGCGATGATGGCGGCGATTGTTTCCGCCGAGGTCGAGCCGGGCACCGCGACCATGTCAATGCCGACCGAACAGACACTGGTCCAGGCTTCCAGTTTGTCCAAACTGAGCGCGCCGAGGCGCGCGGCTTCGATCATTCCGGCGTCTTCGGAGACGGGGATGAACGCGCCGCTCATGCCGCCCACCGAATTGCTGGCCATTGCGCCGCCCTTTTTTACCGCATCAGTGAGCAATGCAAGCGCGGCCGTGGTGCCATGAGTTCCGGCCCGCTCGAATCCCATTGCTTCAATGATGTTCGCGACCGAATCTCCGGGCACCGGAGTGGGCGCCAGCGATAGATCGATGATGCCAAACGGGATGCCTAAACGACGTGCGGCTTCACGCCCGACCAACTCGCCGGCCCGCGCCAGTTTGAATGAAAGTTTCTTGATTAGCTCAGCGAGCTCATGCAGCGGCAGGTGGCGTTCGGCATGTTGCACCGCGTGATTGACAACCCCGGGACCGGAGACGCCTACGTTGAGGACGGCTTCCGGTTCACCGATGCCGTGAAATGCGCCGGCCATGAATGGATTGTCTTCGACCGCATTAGCGAAGCAGACAAACTTTGCGCAAGCAAGTCCGCCACGATCACTGGTCCGTTCTGCCGCCTCCTTGATGAGACGGCCCACGCGCGCGACAGCGTCCATATTGATTCCGGCCCGCGTCGTCGCTGCGTTGACCGAGCCGCATAATCTTGCGGTTGAGGCGAGCGCTTCGGGAATCGAGTCAAGAAATTCACTTTCGTTTCGCGTGAAACCTTTGTGCACCAGCGCCGAATAGCCTCCGACAAAATCGACTCCAACCGCCCCCGCTGATTCATCAATTGCCCTTCCTAGATCAATAGGATTGCCGCGCGCGCCTTCAGTGATGATCGAAACCGGAGTGACCGCAATGCGCTTGTTCGCGACCCGAATCCCAATCTCGTCGCCAATTTCATCAACCGTGCTGACCAGGCGCGATGCAACCCGCTCGATCTTTTCCCGCACCCGTTGCCCGGTAGTTTCGATTGATTCGCTGGCGCAGTCGCGCAGGCTCAAACCGAGTGTCACCGTGCGAATGTCGAGATGCTCCATCTCGGTCATGCGCACGGTTTGCAGAATTTCGGTCTGAGAATATTCCATTAGGATTGCCGCAGGGACATAGAGAGACGGATAAAAAGAGTAGCGGAGTTGATAAATTTTTCTATCTCTATGCCTCTTTGTCTCTGGGACATTTCTGGTTTGCTAGCCCATGACCTTGCTCAAGACCAGCAGCAGGACGAAGATAACGAACAGTCCCAGCGCAACCAAAACAAATCGCAGACTCGGATCGTAATGAGCTTCCTCGAACATCACTGTCGAGGCGTGATGAATTTTTTCCACGCGCTTAACGTTACCTTCAATGGCGCCCCGCGCCGCGTCCGAGGCGCGATGCAAAGTCCCCCGAGTCCGCTCGCGTGCGCCAGGCCGTGGCGCTTTGGAAGGATTAATGGTTTCTCTGGCGACCTGGCGGGAGGCGATTTTCGGAGTTTCGTTTTTAGGCGGTTCGTCCCCTGCGGCCTCCGCATCACCGGGATCAGTGACGGCAGTAGATGCGGTCGCGCTGTCGTCAGCGCGGGATACGACTGGCTCGGCTTGAATTGTCTCGGGTGATTCCTCAGCCACGACACTCGCCTCAGGCGACTCATCAGTCGCCAACGGCTTTCCACACTCGGGACAGAACAAGGCGCGTTCGTCAAAGTCACGAATCGATGCCCCACAAGCAGGACAACGATGAGAGATTTCAGGAGTCATAACTCATTTTCGATTGCCAAATACCGATTGCCGATTTGAAAAGCCCAAGTCACCCACATTCCTGCTGATTAGACTGGTTCCACAATTGGCAATCGGCAATTGCAAATCGGCAATGACTAGATCCGATGCATCGCATTAAATAAATCTTCCCGTTGCGCGTAAATATGCACACCGAGTTTCTCGCCTTCGCTGCGCAAGCGATTTTTCAAATCGGCGACAGACGATTGCGCGCGCGCGGCGTCAGCAATAATTACCATCGCAAATTTTCCCTGCACGACTGTCTGATTGATGTCGATGATGCTGCATTGTGCTTCCGAGAGGATTTCTGCAACCCCTGCGACTATGCCGGGATGATCAACGCCGAAAACTGAAATGACAATTCGATTAGCCGACCCTTCCTGCGCGGCGGCATCGCCGAACGTCGTACGAACCTGCGCCGACGTTGATCGGGCTGCGCTGTTCTGACCAATCGCGGGCTGGACAGTTCGATAAATGTCAGTCACCAACTGCTCGACCATGCGCTCGTTTGCCGCTGCACCTAACCGGTCATAGATTGCCCGTGTAATGCGATAAATTAATTCTTCATTCGCCATTTCCGAGTCTAATAAATCTTAGCCACAAACAGGCATTAAACAACACAAGAAAATATTAGGACAACCTCGAAACTTCTCTTTTAAATCTTGTGCCTTTTGTGCCTGTTCGTGGCTAATCTTTGTTCTAACGCCGGCCATTGTCGTGTCCAAGTGACCGCGCTGCCTCACGCAGATCTTCCGACGCGGTTTCAGTCAGGTCGACTCGATCAACGATGCCAACAACGGCAGCCTCGATCGACATGTCCTGATTTCCGATTGCGGTGCGCGCCGCTTTGCCGTAAGCACACATCACCGTCTCACCGGTACCCGCCCCCAAACGGTCGGCAACCACCACCACATTTTTCGTGGGCTCGTGATCCAGGTCGTACGGATGGACGATCAGGAAGCGCACGCCTTCGAGATCGGGGGCCTTTTTGGTTGACCAAACTGTGCCGACAACTTTGCCGAGAAACATAAAACTGTGGTTCGTACTTTGTACTTTGTACTTTGGGCTTTGAAAAAAATTTAGGCACAACGAACTAAGTACAAAGTACGAAGTTCAAAGTCATGCCTTGGCAAAAACTTCCGCCGGATCACCGATGTCACGAGCCGACGGCGTAATGATTGTTTTCGGGCCAACGTAAATCTTTTCGCCTTTTTGAATCGCGCGCTTGACATCGTCTTCACTGACAAACTCAGCGGCCGCGTGTCCGTTCGACGAGGCCGTACGTGGTTTGGCAGTTCCGCTATTGCTTACGGAACGCGGCGAGTCATTGCTTCTTTGCGCCGGCGCATCGGGCAAAGGCGCCGCTTCGGGCTGACGATTCGCAAGGAAGCGATCGACGATCGCGGCGATCTCCCGGCGGCTTACTTTGGGCGCGCCTGACGATTGCACCAGAACCGGCGCGGGCGCACTGGTCGCGATTGGAGATGGCGACATGGCGACCGGTTGGGGCGTGGTTGCGGGCCGCTTGCTGGCAACTGGACGCGTTTCAAAAGCTACGCGTTTGATGTCCATCAAGTGTAACGGCGACACATTATCGGAGGTCACGTTGCCGCCCCACGATCCGCAGCCAAGCGTCATTGAAGGTGGCAGCGC